>NZ_LAVL01000229.1 GCF_001083785.1 Nonomuraea sp. SBT364 | reverse complement strand
GTTTCTGTTTTTTTTTCAAAGCAGAACGGGGTGGGTGAGCTGTTGCTCCTGGGCGGCGCGCCGGCGGCGCTCCAGGCGGGCCACGAGCTCGGCGTCCTCGTTCAGCTCCTCCTCCGACGGGGAGAGGATGACCATGAGCAGCATGGTCAGCGTGATGAGGCTGATCACGGTCATGAGCGGCACCAGGAAGTCCAGCGCGTCGGCCCCGGCCACGGCCGCGGGCTCCGGGTGGATCTGCACGATCATCGCGAACATGCCGGTGTAGTGCATGCCGGCCACGGCCAGGCCCATGACCAGCGCGGCCGCGGTGATCCAGATGGTGCGCTTGACCCGCAGCGTGAACCACAGGGCGGCGGTGGCGGCGACCACGGCGATGACCACCGAGGCGATCACCAGCGTGCGGTCGTAGGAGATGTGCGCGGACATGTTCATCGCGTACATGCCCAGGTAGTGCATGCTCGCCACGCCGAGCCCGGTGAGCAGGCCCCCGCCCAGCAGGGCGGGCACCCGGCCCCGGCCGTAGGAGACCAGGAACAGGCCGGTGCCGACGACGATGATCGCGACCAGGGCCGAGGCGACCGTGAGCGGGACGTCGTAGCGGATCTGGGTGCCCTCGACCTCGAAGCCCATCATGGCGATGAAGTGCATGACCCAGATGCCGGTACCGCCGATGGAGATCGCCGCGCCGAGCAGCCAGCGCATCCGCGAGGCGCCTCGCGAGGCGTGGGCCTGGGCGGTGAGCCGCAGTCCGAGCATCGATCCCATGCACGACATCACGTAGGCGAGCACCGGCGTGAGCGGACCGTGGGTGAAATGGTCAACAGCGGACATGTGGTGAATTTCCTTGCATTAGGGGTCTCCGGATTGTGCCAGGAGCACTGTCCCTTTCGCATGGATACCTCGACTATCTGTCAACCTGGCGTGTCGGAAACGTGAGATGTGCTCATGGATCCGCCGGAGGCCGGTCACGGACTAAACTCGATGGGTCGCCGCGTTGGTACGAGCGCGCACATTCCCTGTCTTCCCGGAGGTTCCACCATGACGATGTCCGCCCTGGGCGAGCCATGCGTTCTGCTCAAGCTGGGCGAGATCGTCCTCAAGGGCAAGAACCGCGAGCTGTTCGAACGCCGCCTGATCAGCAACATCCGCGACGCGCTCCAGGAGCTCGGCCTGAAGCTCGACGTGCGCCGGCGGCACGGCGTCATCGCGATCTTCCTGCCCGACGGCTCGTCCGCCGAGCAGGCGCTGGCCGTGGCCGAGCGCGTCGCCGACGTGCCCGGCCTGGTGTGGATCCACCCCGCCTGGCGGGTCGCCAAGGACCCCGACGCGGTGCTCAAGGCCGGTGTGGAGCTCATCGGCGAGCGCGAGGAGGAAGTCGCGCGCAAGGCCACCTTCGCGGTGCGCTCCCGCCGCCGCGACAAGCGCTTCCCGCTGCGCTCCAACGAGCTCGACCGGTTCGTCGGCGGCGCCATCAACGACGCCTACGGCCTGCCCGTCGACCTGCGCAAGCCCGAGCTGACCCTGTCCATCGAGGTCGACCGAGACGAGGTGTTCGTCTTCACCGGCGGCCTGCCCGGCCAGGGCGGCCTGCCCGTCGGCAGCAGCGGCAGGGCGCTGGTGCTCATGTCCGGCGGCATCGACTCGCCGGTGGCCGCCTACCGCATGATGCGGCGCGGCCTGCACGTCGACTTCCTGCACTTCTCCGGCATCCCGTTCACCACCTCCGAGTCGATCTACAAGGCCTACGCGCTGGTCAGGAAGCTCGACCGGTTCCAGGGCAAGTCGCGGCTGTGGGTGGTGCCGTTCGGCAAGGCCCAGCAGTCCATCCGCAACTCCGGCCAGGACCGGCTCGCGGTGATCGCCCAGCGGCGGCTCATGCTCAAGACGGCCGAGGAGGTCGCCCACCGCATCCGCGCCGCCGCCCTCGTCACCGGAGACGCGCTCGGCCAGGTCTCCTCCCAGACGCTGACCAACATCACCGCCCAGGACCACGCGGTCGAGCTGCCGATCCTGCGCCCGCTCGTCGGCTGGGACAAGACCGAGATCATGGCCGAGGCCCGCCGCATCGGCACCCTGGAGATCTCCGAGCTGCCCGACGAGGACTGCTGCAGCCTGCTCGCGCCCAAGCGGGCCGAGACCCGGGCCAAGATCGAGGACCTCAAGCAGATCGAGAAGCGGCTGGACGCCGAGGAGCTCGCCGTCCAGCTCGCCGATTCGATCCAGGAATACACGCTCTAGATCAGCGCCGCCGGGGCCGCCGCCGACTTGCCCAGCAGCGGCGGCAGGTCCCGCATGACCTGCGCCAGCTCGCCCAGGTCGGTGTCGACCAGGGCCTGCGGGCCGTCGCACAGCGCCTGCTCGGGGTGCGGGTGCACGTCGATGATCACACCGTCGGCGCCCACCGCCAGGGCCGCCCTGGTCAGCGGCAGCACCAGGTCACGGCGGCCGCCCGAGTGCGACGGGTCCACGATCACCGGCAGGTGCGACAGCCGCTGCGCCACCGGCACCGCCGAGATGTCGAGCGTGTTGCGGGTGGCGGTCTCGAACGTCCGGATGCCGCGCTCGCACAGCACCACGTCGAGGTTGCCGCGCTGCGCGACGTACTCGGCCGCCATCAGCCACTCCTCGATCGTGGCGTTCATGCCGCGCTTGAGCATCACCGGCCGGCCCGCCGCGCCGACGGCCTGCAGCAGCGCGAAGTTCTGCGCGTTGCGGGTGCCGACCTGCAGCATGTCGGCGTAGGAGGCGACCAGCTCCACGTCCCGCGCGTCGACCACCTCGGTCACGATCGGCAGGCCCGTCTCCTCGCGCACGTCCGCCAGGATCCGCAGCCCCTTCTCACCCAGTCCCTGGAACGCGTACGGGGACGTGCGCGGCTTGTACGCGCCGCCGCGCAGCAGCGTCGCGCCCGCCGCCTGCGCCATCCGCGCCGCCTGCAGCGTCTGCTCCGGCGTCTCCACCGCGCACGGCCCGGCGATCAGCGTCACCGTGCCTGGCCCGATCGGCACCCCGCCCACCCGCACCGTGGAGCGTTCGGGGTGGTTCTCCCTGCTCACCAGCTTGTACGGGGTCGAGACCCGCATCACCTCGCGCACCCCCGGCATGCCGCGCAGGTTCGCGGCGTCGAGCTGCGTCACGTCGCCCACCAGGCCGACGATCGTCCGCGTCACCCCCCTGCTCACGAACGCCTCCACGCCGGCCGCCCGCACGACGGCGACGATCGAGGCGACGTCGCCGCCGGTGGCCTCCTGGCCCATCACGATCACCATGCTGTACTCCTCCGGAAAACGCGGAAAGGCCCCGGGTCCTGGTGGACCCGGGGCCTTTCTGCTCGCCTGTCTGCTAGCGCAGCGTCAGGTGGCGAACGGTCCGACCTGGGGGTCCGTCGCCATAAAAAAACACGAACGCGGTGCGCATAGTGCGCCAATGGTAGCGCACTCGACCCGCTGACGAACCGCCGCGCGGCCGGTGGCAGGATGGTCGGGACCGTCTGACCGTGAGGAGAGTGATCGTGGAGGAGCCGCGCCTGCCACCGGGCCAGTACGTGCCCCGCGGCCTACCCGTGATCCACTACGGCAGGGTCCCCCCGTTCAAGCCCGACACGTGGGACCTGCGCGTCTCCGGCGCCACCGCGTCGGGGGAGGAGCACCGCTTCGGCTGGGACGACTTCGACCGGCTGCCGCGCACCGACGTCGTGGCCGACTTCCACTGCGTCACCAAGTTCTCCCTGCCGGGCCAGCGGTGGCGCGGGGTCAGCCCGGCCGACCTCATGGCGGCCGCGCCGCCCGGCCCCGGCGTGCGGCACGTCATGATCTGGGCCGAGTACGGCTACAGCGCCAACCTCCGGTGGTCCGACTTCACCGCCCCCGGCACGCTGCTGGCCACCGAGTTCGGCGACGCCCCCCTCACCGCCGAGCACGGCGCCCCGGTGCGCATGATCGTGCCCCACCTGTACGCGTGGAAGAGCGTCAAATGGGTGCGCGCCGTGGAATATCTCCTGGAGGACCGCCGAGGCTTCTGGGAGGAACGCGGCTACCACAACGTCGCCGACCCGTGGCGCGAACAGCGCTACTCCTACCAGGAGGAACCCGGCGAGGGCCCGCCGTAGGGTTTCCGCCCGAACACGGGGCGTTGTTGGTTACGGTTTCCGCATGCTGACCACCGCGTGCGTGGTGCTGCCCCTCCTCGCCTTCGTCCTGGGCTACACGCTGGCCCGGCGCCGCGCCGGGGACGAGGGCCGCTCCGGCGACGAGGCGACCTTCACCACGCTGCACACCGCCGCGCTGGCCGCCCCCGCGCTGCGGACCGGGCTGCACCGCGACTCCGCCCGCAAGGCCGTACGCCATCTGCGCGCCCTGCTGGGCACCCACTCCGTCGCGATCACCTCCACCGACGCCGCGCTCGCCTGGGACGGCCCCTGCACCGACGAGGTGCTCAGCTACGCCCGCACCACGCTGGCCGCCGGGCGCGCGCAGGTCTTCCCCGGCGAGCCGTACGGCGCGGTCGTGGTGCCGCTGACCGCCGACGGCAAGATCATCGGTGCGCTGGCGGCCTTCGACGGGGAGCTGAGCGCCGCCCTGGTGCGCACCGTGACCGAGGTGGGCCGATGGGTGTCGGGCCAGCTGGAGCTGGCCGAGCTCGACTCCTCGCGGCGGCGCGCGCTGGAGGCCGAGATGCGCGCGCTGCGGGCGCAGATCTCCCCGCACTTCGTCTACAACGCGCTGACCACGATCGCCTCGTTCGTCCGCACCGATCCGGGGCGCGCCCGCGAGCTGCTGCTCGACTTCGCCGACTTCGCCCGCTACGCGCTGCGCCGGGCGCACGACTTCACCACCCTGGCCGACGAGCTCACCTGCGTCGACCGC
This sequence comes from Nonomuraea sp. SBT364, assembly GCF_001083785.1. Lineage (GTDB taxonomy): Bacteria > Actinomycetota > Actinomycetes > Streptosporangiales > Streptosporangiaceae > Nonomuraea. Next base: position 7,098 of record NZ_LAVL01000229.1, on the reverse strand, counting down.
TACCTGCTTCTGGAACGTGCCAGATTCGGTGACAAGCTGCGCTTCAGCCTCCAGGTGATGCCCGAGGTGCTGCCCGTCCCCGTGCCGTTCCTGTGCCTGCAGCCGCTGGTGGAGAACGCCATCAAGCACGGCATGCGGGGCCGGGGCGGCACCGGCGAGGTGCGTGTCGTGGCGCGCGACGCGGGCCCGGAGGCGCACATCACGGTCGAGGACGACGGCGTGGGCATGGACCCGGAGCGGGCCAGGAAGGTCCTCGACGACGACCCGGCCCGCGAGGGCACCGGCATCGGCCTGGCCAACGTCGACCTGCGCATGCGCCAGATCTACGGCGACGACTACGGCCTGGTGGTCGAGTCGGCGCCCGGCGCCGGCACCAAGGTGCGGCTGCGCGTGCCGAAGGCGCAACTCGGCCCGCCCCGATCCCCTCTGTGACCGAATCTTTACCCGACGTAGCCGTTGGGGTTGTGAGCACGGCTTTCTTACGGCAGCGTAGAGGTCATGCTACGTGTCCTGGCCGTCGACGATGAGGTCCCCGCGCTGGAGGAGCTGGCCTACCTGCTGCGGCAGGACAACCGGATCGAGCACGTGCGCACCGCCTGCGACGGCGTCACGGCGCTGCAGGACATGGTGGCGATGATCGGCGGCGGCGAGCGGCTCGACGCGGTGTTCCTGGACATCCGGATGCCCGGCCTCGACGGGCTCGACCTGGCCAGGCTCGTCGGCGGCTTCCCCAGCCCGCCCAAGCTCGTCTTCGTCACCGCCCACGACGAGTGCGCCGTCCAGGCGTTCGAGCTCGAAGCCGTCGACTACCTGCTCAAGCCGGTCCGGGCCGAGCGGCTGTCGGAGGCGGTGCGCCGGCTGGAGGTCGCCTCCGCGCCGGGGCCGCCCGCCGAGCCCGGCCTGGACGACGTCATCCCGGTCGAGCTCGGCGGCCGTACCCGTTTCGTGCCGCAGCAGGCGGTGCGCTTCGCCGAGGCCAAGGGCGACTACGTGCGCCTGCACACGGTCGACGGCAGCTACCTGGTGCGGATGTCGCTGGCCGCGCTCGAACGCCGCTGGGCGGAGGCGGGCTTCATCCGGGTGCACCGCAGCACGCTGGTGTCGGCCCGGCACGTCACCGAGCTGCGCTTCGAGGGCGGGCGCGTGATGCTCACCGTCGGCACCGAGACCCTCCAGGTCAGCCGCCGGCACACCCGGCAGGTCAGGGAGCAGCTCGTCCGCCAGCACCGCGGCGCGATCACCTGACGGATCCCGCACGGGCGCGCCGGGCGGGCGTGAACGGGAGCGCGGCGGCAGCCTGCCTCGCGCCCGTGACGTGTGCCGTGATGGTGACGATTTCCCAGGTCACACCGGTCGGGTACGTTCCGCCCCGACCCGCCGATCCGTCCTCCGGCAGCCCGGAGAACCCACCACCCGACCGCTCGTCGCGCCCGGATGACCGCCCGTCGCGCGGACACGTTCCGTACATCGATGACTACTGACCGTTCAGCGAGCTGTCAGCCAAGTGGGTTTCGCCCGCAAGATCGCAACCGTAGTGTTTCGGCATCGGAAGCCACTCCGGAACATCGGAAGGCGGGCCGCGAGGCTCCCGGGACGATGCGCCGGATTCCTGGTGACCACACTGGTCACCGCGGCTGCCGGGCCCTTTACCGGGGGGTAGGGCCCGCCGGCCGACTACGTGAGGGGGTGCCCGCCGTGGCTCGATCCGGCCAGACGGGGGCGGCCGGATGGGGCCGGCGGGCACCCCTGTCACGACAGGTCAAGGGCGTGCGCGGGGGGCGACCGTGCGCACCCCGTCAGCCGTCACGCAGCCGCTTGAGCGTCTCGATGTCCTCGCGGTGCTTGTCGGTCTTGCCGGGCGTCTCGATGCAGATCGGCACGCCGGCCACCGCCGGGTGGCGCATCATCTCGCCGAACGCCGGGGCGCCGATCAGGCCGGCGCCGATGTTCTCGTGCCGGTCCTTCTTCGACCCGCACGCGTCCTTGGAGTCGTTGGCGTGGATCAGCTTCAGCCGCCCGGGAGCGATCTTGTGCAGGAGGTCGAACGTCTCCCGCGTCCCGCCCTCGGCCGCCAGGTCGTGCCCGGCCGCGAAGGCGTGACAGGTGTCGAAGCAGACCCCGGCCCTGGGGTGCCAGTCGAGCGCCGCCAGATAGGGCTCCAGGTCCTGGACGGTCGCGCAGAGCATCGCGCCCTGCCCGGCCATCGGCTCCAGCAGCAGGTCGGGACCGCCGTCGGGGATCTCGTCGAGCAGCGGCAGCAGGTGCTCGCGCAACTGGCGCAGCGCGTCGTCGCGTGACTGCGACACCGCCGAGCCGGTGTGCACCACGACCCCCTTGGCGGCGATGTCGACGCCGCGCCGCAGCGTGTGGCGGACGATCGCGACCGAGTTGGCCAGCGTCTCGGGGCTGGGCGAGCCGAAGTTGGCCAGGTAGGGCACGTGGATGAAGGTGTCGACGCCGGACTCGGCCAGCAGCGCGTCCTGGTCGGGACGGCCGGCGGCGAGCGCCCACCCGCGCGGGTTGGTGACGAACACCTGGATCATTTCGGCGCCGATCTCGGCCATGCAGGCGAGCCCGCCCTTGGCCAGGCCGCCCGTGACGGAGACGTGCCCGCCGATCAGAGAGGTAGGGGTCATGATGGGTCTCAGTCTATGGCGGGCCCGGGACCTGTCCGGATGCGGGCCTTGGAGCATGACACAAAAGACTTGGCCAACCGCCGCCCCGGTTGGGAGTTCCCGGGGATGGACCGGGCACCACCGCCATGTGTGTACTCGAGTCATGCCCGACGACGCGCTGGCCCGCTTCAACGCCCTGCCTCCCGACGACGCGCAACGGGACCTGCTGGCCTGCTGCGCCTCCCCGGCCTTCGCCGGCCGGGTCACGGCGGGCCGCCCCTACCGGACCGCCGGCGACCTCGCGGACGCCGCCGGCCGGGCCGTGCGGGAGCTGCCCTGGAGCGACGTGCTGGAGGCGCTGGCCGCGCACCCGAGGATCGGCGAACGGGCCGCAGGCGCCTGGTCGCGGCAGGAGCAGTCCGGCGTCGAGGACGGCCTGCGCGCGAGGCTCGCCGAGGCCAACCGGGACTACGAGCGCCGCTTCGGCCACGTCTACCTGATCTGCGCCACCGGGCTGACCGGCGCCGAGATGCTCGCCAGGCTGCGCGAGCGGCTGACGGACGACGAGGAGACCGAGCGCCGCACCGTACGCGACGAACTGGCCAAGATCACCGAGCTGCGGGCCGGCAAGCTCCTGGCGGAGCGGCGATGAGCTTCTCCACGCACGTGCTCGACGCGGTCACCGGGCGGCCCGCCGCCGGGATGCGCGTACGGCTGGAGCACGACGGCCGGACCGTCGCCGAGGGCCGCACCGACGGCGACGGCCGGATCACCGGCTGGGAACCGGGGCGGGGCACGCACCGGGTGGTGTTCGACACCGGCGGCCACCTGGCCGACACCTTCTACCCGGAGGTCGTCATCACCTTCAGCGTGACCGACCCCGGCGAGCACTACCACGTGCCGCTGCTGCTGAGCCCGTACGCCTACTCCACCTACCGAGGGAGCTAGATGGCGATCGTTCTGGGACCCAACCGGTACGGCAAGGCGGAGACCAGGCTCGTGCGCGTCACCAGGGACGGCGGCGTGCACCACCTCAAGGACCTCAACGTCAGCTGCGCCCTGTCCGGCGACATGACGGCCGTCCACCTGACCGGCGACAACGCGGCCGTGCTGCCGACCGACACGCAGAAGAACACCGTCTACGCCTTCGCGGCCAGGCACGGCGTCGGCGAGATAGAGGACTTCGCCCTCCTGCTGGCCCGCCACTACGTGGGCACCCAGCCGGCCGTCCACCACGCCAGGGTCGAGATCGAGGAGTACCCCTGGGACCGCCTGGGCGACCACTCGTTCGTGCGCGGCGGCGGCGAGGCGCGCACCTGCCTGGTGCACCACGACCGCGACGGCCGCACCACCGTGGTGTCGGGGCTGACCGGCCTGGTGGTGCTCAACTCGACCGGCTCGGAGTTCCGCGGCTTCGCCGTGGACGAGTACACCACCCTCCGCCCCGCCGCCGCCCGCGTCCTGGCCACCGCGATCGACGCCCGCTGGCGGCAGGAAGGCGAGCGCGCCGCCCACGCGACCGTACGGCGTCACCTGCTGGAGGCGTTCGCCGGGACGTACAGCCTCTCGCTGCAGCAGACCCTGTACGCGATGGGCGAGCGCGTGCTGGCCTCCTGCCCGCAGGTGTGCGAGATCAGGCTCGCGATGCCCAACAGGCACCACTTCGCGGTGGACCTGACCCCGTTCGGGCTGGACAACGACAACGAGGTGTTCCACGCCGCCGACCGCCCCTACGGCCTGATCGAGGGCACGGTGCTGCGCGAGGACGCCCCCGACGCCGGATTCGCCTGGGAGTAGGACGATGGACTTCTTGCGCCCCACCACGTGGGCCGAGGCGCTGGCCGCCAAGGCGGACCAGCCGGACGCGGTGCCCGTCCAGGGCGGCACCGACGTCATGGTGGAGATCAACTTCGGCGTGCGCCGGCCGGTGGCGCTGCTCGACCTCACCCGGGTGGCCGAGCTCGGCACCTGGACGAGCGTGGACGGGCGCCACCGGATCGGCGCCGCCGTGCCGTACAGCGTGATCATCGACCGGTTCGGCGGCGAGCTGCCGGGGCTGGCGCAGGCGGCGCGGACGGTCGGCTCGCCGCAGATCCGCAACCGCGGCTCCGTCGGCGGCAACCTGGGCGCCGCCTCGCCCGCCGGCGACAGCCACCCGCCGCTGCTGGCCGCCGGCGCGCTGATCGAGGCCGAGTCGCGGGACGGCGGCGTCCGCATGATCCCCGCCGACGGGTTCTACACCGGCGTCAAACGCAACGCGCTGCGCCCCGACGAGCTCATCAGGGCCTTCCACATGGCGCCGGCGACAGGTCCGCAGTACTTCTCCAAGGTCGGCACCCGCAACGCCATGGTGATCGCCGTGTGCTCGTTCGCGATCGCGCTGCACCCGGGCGAGCGCCGCGTCGGCACCGGGCTCGGCTCGGCCGCGCCGACGCCGCGCCGGGCGGCGGAGGCGGAGGAGTTCCTGGCCAAGGAGCTCGACTGGGCGGCGCCGCTCGCCCCCGCGCTGCTGGACCGCTTCGGCGAGCTGTGCGCGCGGGCCGCCTCGCCGATCGACGACGTGCGCGGCAGCGCCGCCTACCGCCGCCACGCCGTCGCGGTCATGGCCCGCCGCACGCTCTCCTGGGCGTGGCACGACCATCTGGGAAGGAGGGCCGCCTGATGCGCCTGACATGCACCGTCAACGGCCGCGAGGAGACCGTCGAGGACGTCTGGGAGGGCGAGAGCCTGCTGTACGTGCTCCGCGAGCGGATGGGCCTGCCCGGCTCCAAGAACGCCTGCGAGCAGGGCGAGTGCGGATCGTGCACCGTCTACCTCGACGGCGTCCCGGTCTGCGCCTGCCTGGTGGCCGCCGGGCAGGCCGAGGGCCGCCGGGTGCGCACCGTCGAGGGGCTCGCCGAGGGCGACCGGCTCGACCCCGTGCAGGAGGCGTTCGTCGAGTGCGGGGCCGTGCAGTGCGGCTTCTGCACGCCCGGGCTCGTCGTGCAGGCGCACGACCTGCTCGCCCGTGTCGAACGGCCCTCCGACGCCGAGATCCGCGAGGCGCTGGCCGGCAACCTGTGCCGCTGCACGGGCTACGAGAAGATCCTCGACGCGGTCCGGCTGGCGGCCGAGCGCAAGGCGTCCGCATGACCACCCTGCTGATCGAGAACGCCTACCTCGCACCCGTCGCCGGCCCCGAGATCCCGCACGGCTACCTCCGGATCGACGGCGACCGGATCACCGGGCTCGGCCCGATGGACCGGCTGCCCGCCCTGCTGGCCACATTGCCGGCCGCCCTGCCGGCCGCCACCAGGATCGACGCCACCGGCTGCCTGGCCACGCCCGGCCTGGTCAACACCCACCACCACCTCTACCAGTGGGCCACACAGGGGCTGGCCCAGGACGCGACGCTGTTCGAGTGGCTGGTCACGCTCTACCCGGTGTGGGCCGCGATGGACGCCGAGGTCGTCCACGGGGCGGCGCTCGCCGGACTGGCCCACCTGGCGTTGTCCGGCTGCACCACCTCCAGCGACCACCACTACGTCTTCCCCCGGGGCGGCGGCGACCTGCTGGCCGCCGAAATCGGGGCCGCCCGCGAGGTCGGCGTCCGCTTCCACCCGGCGCGCGGCTCGATGGACCGGGGCCGGTCGGCGGGCGGGCTGCCGCCGGACGACGTCGTCGAGCCGATCGACCGCATCCTCGCCGCCACCGCCGAGGCCGTCGACGCCCACCACGACCCGTCGTTCTCCTCGATGCTGCGGATCGCGGTGGCGCCCTGCTCGCCGTTCTCCGTCAGCGGCGACCTGATGACCGAGGCCGCCCGGCTGGCCAGGGACAAGGGCGTGCGCCTGCACACCCACCTGGCCGAGACGCTGGACGAGGAGGAGCACTGCCTGGCCCAGTTCGGCGTGCGGCCGGTGGAGTACATGGACAAGCTCGGCTGGCTCGGGCCCGACGTGTGGGTGGCGCACGGGGTGCACCTGAGCGACGGCGACATCGCCAGGCTCGCCGCGACCGGCACCGGGACCGCGCACTGCCCGTCGTCCAACGGCCGCCTCGGCGCGGGCGTGGCGCGGGTCTCGGAGATGCTGCGGCGGGGCGCGAACGTCGGGCTCGGCGTCGACGGCAGCGCCTCCTCGGAGCTGACCACGATGGCGGGGGAGATGCGCCAGGCGCTGCTGTTCCAGCGCGCCAGGAACGGGCCCACGGCGCTCACCGCCCGGCAGGCGCTGGAGCTCGCCACGCTGGGCGGCGCCCGCAACCTCGGCCGCGCGGCCGAGCTCGGCACGCTGGAGCCCGGCAAGCTGGCCGACGTGGCGCTGTGGCGGGTCGACGGCGCCTTCACCGCCGCCGTCGAGGATCCGGTGTGCGCGCTCGTCCTCGGCCCCCAGCCGCCGCTGGCCCGGCTGCTGGTCGGCGGCCGCACCGTCGTGGCGGACGGCGAGCTGCGCACCGTCCCGCACGACGCCGGCGGCGCCGCCGGCGCCGGGGCCCGCCGCGT
>NZ_LAVL01000228.1 GCF_001083785.1 Nonomuraea sp. SBT364 | reverse complement strand
CGCCCCGCCCGCCACCCAGCCCGCCCTGCCGCCGGGTGTCACGCTGACCTCGCTCTCCCTCGGCGCGCAGGACGCCGACGACTTCTGGACGGTGCACGTCTACCTCCCGGCGACCCCCGACGGCCCGCTCGGCACGGCCGGGACCGCGCTCGGGCGCAAGGAGATCGCCGACCGCGTCGCCGCCGCACTGCGCGACAAGGGCTTCGAGCCCCGCGTCGAACAGGTCAGCGCGCCGGCCTTCGCCGACCGCCCGGCCGGCGTCCTCGGCTGGACGGTCCGGCTCGGCCGCCACGCCACCAGCGACGCGGCGTCCGCCGCGCTGGCCGAGGTCAGGGCGGCGGGCTTCGCCGGCGGCACCCGCTACACCGCCCAGGACGGCACCGACCCCGGCGCGCCCCAGCGGGTCCACGTCCTGCGCGTCGACTTCAGCCGGTTCCACGGCACCGTGGACACCGGCTTCGGGCCGGCGCTGAACGGCATGGAGCCCCTGACCGACCTCATCGCCGCCTCCGGAGCCGCCGCCGGCGTCAACGCCCAGTGGTTCTACAACCGCGCCCCCGGCGGCCTGTACGTCAAGAACGGCAAGCTCATCGGGTCGGCCACCCAGGGCCGTGGCGGCATCAGGATCACGCATGGCGGCCGCCGCGTCGACGTCGACGCCTACACCGCGCGCGTGACGCTCCACGCGGGCGGCGAGACCGTGGAGCTCGACGGCGTCAACCGCCTGCCCGGCGAGATCTGGAACTGCGGCGGCCTCGGCGGCGACCAGCCCACCCAGAAGGCCCAGCATGACCTGAAGTGCACCGACTCCAGCGAGCTCGTGCGCTTCACCCCGGAATTCGGCGTCCCGCCGACCGGCGAAGGCGCCGAGGCGGTGCTCGACGCCCACGGCACCGTGCTCGCGCTCAACTCCACGCGGGGCGCGGCCGTCCCGCCCGGCGGCTCGACCATCCAGGCGATCGGCGACAGCACCGCCTGGCTGTTCACCCACGCCCGCCCCGGACGCGAACTGCGCGTCTCCGAGCGCGTCGAGGACAGCCGGGGCCGCCGCGTCCCCCTCACCCCGGACACGACCATCCTCCAGGTCGGCCCCACCCTCGTCCGCGACGGCCGGATCTCGGTCAACGCCGAGGCCGACGGCCTGATCCGCGAAGGCGCCGACCAGACGTTCACCTACAACTGGACCCTGCGCGCCAACCCGCGTTCCATGATCGGCATGGACGGCCGGGGCCGGCTCATGCTCGTCGTCGTCGACGGGCGCCAGGCCGGCTACAGCGAGGGCCTCGGCATCGCCGGGACCGCCGAACTGATGAAGCGGCTCGGCGCGGTGGAAGCGCTCAACCTCGACGGCGGCGGCTCCAGCGTCCTGGCCACCGCCGGGACGGGCATCGTCAACCGCCCCTCCGACGCCGCCGGGCAGCGCTCGCTCGGCAACGTCATCCTCGTCAAGCCCTAGCCGCCACTCCCTCCGCCCGCGTCCCCCGGCCTCGTGGCTCACCCGCGCGTCCAGCGCGGGCGCCACGACGTCCGGCCTGCTCAAGCTGCTGTACGGCCGGATCCTGACGCCGCTCGGGCGGTCCCCGGACCAGGGCGCGCTGCCGCAGTTGTACGCGGCGGACGTGCGGAGCGGGGCGTTCCCGGGGCCGGACGGCATCGCCGAGCTGCCGCGGCGCCCCGAAGCGCGGGCCGGCGGCCCCGGCCGCCTCCGACGCCGAGGCCGGCCGCCGCCTGTGGGAGGTGTCGGAACGGCTGACCGGCACGCGGTTCCCGCTCCCGGCCGCCGGGCGACAGGGCCTCTGACCTGGGCGCGGCGCGGCTCCTTTGCGGCCGGTCCCGTTAGCGGGCCGCCGCCCTGGAAAGGGGGAGGACGTGATCGTAGTGGGGGTTGACGGGTCCAGAGCGGGGCTGGAAGCGGCGGAGTGGGCGGCCGGCGAGGCGTTGCTGCGCGGCGTGCCGCTGCTCCTCGCCCATGCCATGACGCGCTGGGCCGTCGAGACCGGCGAGGGCCGGCTGGCCGAGGTGGCGGCGTGGATGCGCGAGGGCGGCCGGTCGGTGCTGCAGGCCGCGCGGGAGCGGGCCGGCCGTGACCTGCCGGAGGCCGCCGTCCGGACGACGCTGCTGGCCGGCGACCCGCGCGAGGCGCTCATCTCCGCCGGGCGCGACGCCGAACTGCTCGTCCTCGGCAGCCACGGCATCGGCGGCGTGCGCGGCATGCTCGTCGGCTCGGTCGCCCACGGCGTCGCCGGCCGCGCGCCCTGCGACGTCGTGCTCGTCCGCGAGCTGCCGTCGTCGCCGCGCCAGGAGATCGTGGCCGGCGTCGACGACTCCGAGGCCTCGGCCCGGGTGCTGGACTTCGCCTTCGCCGAGGCGCGGCTGCGCGGCTGCCGGCTGCGCGTCGTGCACGCCTGGAACCGGCCGGGACCGTTCGACGACGGTGAGCGGCCGGTGCTGCGGGAGGTGCTCGCCGGGCCGCGCGAGCGCCACCCCGGCGTGCCCGTGATCGAGGAGGCCGTCCGGGCGCACCCGGTGGAGGCGCTGCGGCAGGCCGCGACCGGAGCCGAGCTGCTCGTGGCGGGCTCGCGCGGACGCGGCACGCTGGCCGGGATGGTGCTCGGCTCGGTGAGCCAGGCGCTGCTCCAGCACGCGCCCTGCCCCCTCGTCGTGGTCCGGGCGCCCTAGCCGATGTGCTCGTGCGGCGGCGGCGCTGGCGTCTGCGGGCCGTCGTCGGCGCGCTCGATCGCGATGTTCCACTCGGCGGCCATGGCGGCCAGCGCGCCGACGGCCGTGATCACCGGGGCGATGATCAGCGCGCCGACGCCGACCGTGACGGGGACCTCCAGCACGGTGTTGCCGTGGGAGTCCTTGACGATGATCCGGCGCACGTTGCCCTCGTGGATCACCTGCTTGATCTTGTCGGTCAGCTCGTGCCCGCGGACCCTGGTCTCTTCTCTGGTGACGGTCATACCGGAGACCTCCCCAGGTACGGGCACCGCGGCGTGAAGGATTGCGCCGGATCCGGCAGGCGCAGGTAGATCTAGCCGGGCGGCCGGGCGATGGCGTGCACCGCCGGGCGCAGCACGCGCACGATGTCGGCGACGTCGGCGTCCCGTACGCCGTCGAGGCCGAGCAGGTCGCGGCCGATGATGGTGCCCAGGGTGAGCGCGCCGATGAGGCCCGCGCGCAGCAGCGCGTCGTCGGCCGGGAGGGCCGCCGCGACCTGGCGTTGCTGCCCGCTGATCGCCGCGCGCATCTCCTGGCCGGCGTCGGGGTGGGTGAGCATCGAGCGCAGCATCGCCAGCGTGCCGGACAGGTCGCCGCGCAGCTTCCCGTCGAGCGCGGCCAGCAGCAGCTCGGCGACCTCCTCCGGGCTGCCGCTCACCGGCCCGTCGGACGGCACCTCGGCGACGCGGGCGAACAGCTCGTCCTTCGACCCGAAGTAGCGCATGACCAGGCCCGGGTCGGCGCCCGCCGCGGCGGCCACGGCCCGGATGGTGGTGCGGTCGTAGCCGTTGTCGGCGAACAGCCGCCGCGCGGCCGCCAGGATGCGGTCCTCGGTCTGCCGGCGCTGCTCGGCCCGGGTGAGTGCCATGCCGTTCAGTCTACAGCCGTTGACCGATGTGCTACGGTTCGGTCAACGCTCGTAGACCGAAAGGGGTACGCCATGGAAGACACGGGCCCGCGCGCCCTCCTCGACCGCGCGCAGCAGCTGTTCCTGCGCAAGGACCTGGACGGCTTCGCCGACCTGTTCGCCGCCGACGGCACGCACGAGCTGCCGTTCGCACCGCCCGGGGTGCCGAGACTGCTGCGCGGCAGGGAGGAGATCAGGCGCTACCTGACCTCGATCACCGCCACGCCGATGGAGCTGACCGGCTTCCACGACCTGGCCGTGCACGAGACGCGCGACCCGGAGGTCGTCATCGCCGAGTACGAAGGCCGAGGCCGGGTGGTGAGCACCGGCAGGCCGTACCGCATGACGTACATCCAGCTCCTGAGGGCCAGGGGCGGCGAGATCGTCACCTGGCGCGACTACTGGAGCCCGCTGGCCGGGTTCCGGGCGCTCGGGCTGCGCGCGCTGCTGCCCACGGTGGCCAGGACCGCGCGGGCCCGCTGGCGGCGGGCGCGTCAGGCCGGGTAGGCGTGCGTCTCGGCGGCCTTGACGCCCGCCCACACCGGCCGGCCCGGGCTCAGGTCCAGGTCGGCGACGGCGGCCGGGGTGACGTCGGCGAACGCGGCGATCGGCCCGTCGAGGTGGACGCGGACGTTGTCGCCGTGCCGTTCGATGCCGTCGACCGTCGCCTGCCACAGGTTGCGCGGGCTGCCGTCGGGCCGGGACCGGTAGAGGGCGAGCGCCGCCGGTGAGAACGCCACGAACGCCGGCCCGTCCAGCCGCTCGGCCGCCGTCAGCAGCAGCTCGCCGACCTTGACCCGGTGCCCCTCCGCCCGGCCCTGGTAGAGGTTGAGCCCCACCAGCCGGGCCACGTACGCGGTGCGCGGACGGCGGGCGACGTCGGCGGGGGAGCCCTCCTGGACGATCGCGCCGTCCTCGATCACCACCAGCCGGTCGGCCAGCACCATCGCGTCCAGCGGGTCGTGCGTGACCAGGACCGTCGCCCCGCCGAACCCGGCCAGGTGGCGGCGCAACTGGGAGCGGACCTCCAGCCGCGTGTGCGCGTCCAGCGCGGCCAGCGGCTCGTCCAGCAGCAGCAGCCTCGGGCGCACGGCCAGTGCGCGGGCCAGCGCGACCCGCTGGGCCTGCCCGCCCGACAGCGCGCCGGGCCGGGCGGCGGCGTGCGCGGCCAGGCCGACCCGCTCCAGCAGCTCGGCCGCCACCCGACGCGCCGCCGCCTTGGACGCGCCCCGGCAGCGCGGCCCGAACGCCACGTTGTCCAGCGCCGACAGGTGCGGGAAGAGCAGGTAGTCCTGAAACACCATGCCGATCGGCCGCTGCTCGGCCGCCAGGTGGTGCAGGGGCCGGCCGTCGAGCGTGATGTGCCCGCCGGACAGGCCCGTCAGCCCGGCGAGGGCGCGCAGCGCGGTCGTCTTGCCCGCGCCGTTGGGGCCCAGCAGCGCGACGACCTCCCCGGCCGCGGCCTCCAGCGTGATGTCCAGAGCGAACGCGGGCCGGTCGACGACCAGACGGGCGCGCAGTGTCACGGGCTCACCCACCGGTCACGCAGGCTCGCCAGGATGATCACCGAGACGGCCAGGAGGACCAGGCTGAGCACGATCGCCGCCTCCGGCTCGGTCTCCAGTGCCAGATAGACGGCCAGCGGCATCGTCTGCGTCCGGCCCGGGAAGTTGCCGGCGAAGGTGATCGTCGCCCCGAACTCGCCCAGCGCCCGCGCCCAGCACAGCACCGCCCCCGCCACGATCCCCGGCATGACCAGCGGCAGCGTGACCCGCCGGAACACCGTCCAGCGGGACGCCCCCAGCGTCGCGGCCGCCTCCTCGAACCGCTGGTCGGCCCCGCGCAACGCGCCCTCCACGCTGATCACCAGGAAGGGCATCGCGACGAACGCCTCGGCGATCACCACGCCCGCCGTGGTGAAGGGCAGCGTCACCCCGAACGCCGACTCCAGCCACTGCCCGGCCACCCCGCGCCGCCCCAGGACCAGCAGCAGCGCGACGCCGCCGACCACCGGCGGCAGCACCAGCGGGACCGTCACCAGGGCACGCACCAGCCGCCTGCCGGGGAACGACACCCGCGCCAGCAGCCAGGCCAGCGGCACGCCGAGCAGCAGGCACACCGCCGTCGCGACCGTCGCCGTCACCAGCGACAGCCGCAGCGCCTCCAGCACCTGCGGCTCGGCCAGCCGCTCCGGAAGCGTCGCCCACGGCGCCCGCACCAGCAGCCCGGCCAGCGGCAGCACGAGAAAGGCCAGCCCGAGCACCGCCGGCACCACCAGCACCCACGGCGGCCGCCCCACCGCCGGCCGCGCCGTCCCGCGGGGCGGGCTCGACGGCGTCATGGGACCTCGAACCCCGCTCCGGTCAGCACGTCCCGCCCTCGCGCCGAGCGCACCAGGCCGACGAACTCCCCGGCCAGGCCCGAGGTCAGCGCCACGATCGGGTAGTCGTTGACCGCCCGCGCCGCCTCCGGGAAGCCGATGCCGGTCACCCTGCCCGCCGCGGCGATCACGTCCGTCCGGTAGACCAGGGCCGCGTCGACCTCGCCGAGTTCGACCTTGGTGAGCGTCGCCTTGACGTCCCGCTCCAGGGTGACGGGGGTGACCTTCACCCCGGCGGCCTCCAGCGCCCTGGCAGCCGCCGCGCCGCACGGCACCTGCTCGGCGCAGAGCGCGACCTTCACCCCGGGGCCGGCCAGATCCGCCGGCCCGTCCACCCCGGCCGGGTTGGCGACCGGGACCGCGATCTCCAGCCGGTTGCGCGCGAACGTCACCGGCGCCGCCCCGGTGGAGCCGGTGACGGCCTTCATCGTGGCCGGGCTCGCCGAGGCGAACACGTCGGCGGGCGCCCCCTGCGTGATCTGCTGCGCCAGCGTGGCGCTGGACCCGAAGTTGAAACGCACCCTCGTCCCCGGATGGCCGGCCTCGAACACCTTGCCCAGCTCGGTGAACGTGCCCGTCAGCGACGCGGCGGCGAACACCGTCAGCTCCCGGCCGCCCGCCTCACCCGGCGCGCAGCCGGCCAGCACGACGGCGACGACCAGGAGCGACAGACGCCTGAACACCGATGGGCCTCCTCACGGGCTCGGCACGCGCGCGTGGCCGGGGATCTCCACGACCACGTTGGTGGACTTGATCACCGCGACCGCCACCACGCCCGGCTCCAGCTCCAGCTCGTCGGCCGCCTGACGGCTCATCAGCGACACCACCCGGTACGGGCCCGCCGCGATCTCCACCTGGGCCATCACCGCGTCGCGGATCACCTCGGTGACGATGCCGCGCAACCGGTTGCGGGCCGAGGAGCGGCCGCCGTCGCCGGCCTCGATCCGCTCCCGCGCGAACGCGGCCAGCTCGGCGCCCCCCACCAGCCGGTGCCCGTGCTCGTCCCGCTCCGCGGCCAACCGGCCCGCGTCGACCCACCGGCGCACCGTGTCGGCACTCACCCCGAGCAGCGCCGCGGCCTCGCTGATCCGAAATGTCGTCACGGTCAGCCATTGTATATGCGACCCGAATCCGCGCTACGGCCGGGCAACCGCGAGCTCGCCCGACAGGTCGTAGTCGTAGAGCCAGCCGGTCGCCCGCTCGTAGAAGCGGTCGAAGAAGAACGGCATGAACACCTCCCGCAGCCGCGCCGCCACCCGGCCGGCGGTCTTGGCGTCACGGTTGGCCGAGGCGCTCCTGGCCAGCTTGCCCGCCCGGCCGCGCCGTACCTCGTCGAAGACGGCCAGGGCCGCGGGGACGTCGCGGCCGGAGCCGAGCGCGCGGGCCAGCAGGACCGCGTCCTCCAGCGCCATCGACGCCCCCTGCCCGGCCCCGACCGGGTGCGCGGCGTCGCCGACCAGCACGGTGCGGCCGTCCTGGCGGCGGGCCAGGGGGGCCAGCACGTGCAGCGGCGTCGCGCTGTCCACCCGCGCCCCGGCGCCACCGCCGCCCAGGACGGCGGTCACGGCCGGCTCGGGGAACAGCGTGGCCGCGCCGGCGACGTCCACCCGGGCCAGATCGGCGGGCGGCTCGGCCGAGGCGATCTGCGCCGACCACCACACCTGCCCGCCGGGTGCGGGCAGGTGGATGAAGGCGCCGTTCCTGGCGAACACCATGTTGAAACTCGCCTCACCCTCCTCCCGGGCCCCGCCGCCCGCGCCCCCGGCTCCGGTCCCGGTCCCGGTCCCGTAGAGGTTCGTGTACGCGGGCGTGCGCGGGATGGTGCCGGAGACCGAGTACAGGCCGGCGTAGACCGGGCGCGCCGGATCCAGGGCGGCGCGGGTGGCCGACCAGATGCCGTCGGCGCCCACCACCAGGTCGGCGCCCGCCGTCGCCGGGTCGTCCGCCCCCGTCAGCCGGTGGCCCGTCACGATGCGCGCGCCCGCCCGCACGGCCCGCCCGCGCAGGGCCGTGACCAGGTCGGCGCGCATGAGCGTGACGCTGAGCAGCGGGTCGTCCGGGCGGCGGCCCCGGGCCACGTCGCCGAGCCGCTTGCCCCGTCCCGACCACATGCGCTGCCGCGCGACCGCGAATCCCGCCCGCCGCACCGCCGCCAGGCAGCCCAGTGCGTCCAGTGCCCGCAGCCCGTTCACCGGCAGGCTCACGAACGACCCGACGGTCCCCGCCGGATCCTCGTACGCCTCGTGCACGCTCACCTCGGCGCCGATCCGCGCCAGCGCCACCGCGCACGCCGCCCCGGCGACCCCGCCTCCCGCAACTACCACCCGCATACCGAATCTCCATTCACTGAATCTATATTCGGTGAAACGGCGTTCAGTATGCTGTCCCCGGAGAAGAGTCGTCAAGCGGAGGATCCGGATGGGCGTGCGCAAGGCCAGAGCGGCCGAGACCGAGGCGGCGTTGAAGGAGGCGGCCAGGAAACTGTTCGCCGAACGCGGCTACCTCAACACCAAGATCACCGACATCACGGCAGCCGCCGGCCGCGCCACCGGCTCCTTCTACGACCACTTCGCGAGCAAGGACGAGCTCCTGCGCGCCCTGCTCGCCGACATGCACGCCCAGGCGCACGACCTCGCCGGGGCCGAGCACCCCCCGCACGACCTCACCGACCGCGACCAGCTGCGCCACCACCTGGCCGTCGGCTGGCAGCTGATGAACGAGCACCGGCCCGTGACGCTGGCGCTGTTCGAGTCGGCGATGGCCACCGGCCCGGCCAGCGGCGAGGTGTGGCGGATGCTGCGCGAGGACACCGACATGCTCCGCGACCACCTGGAGTACCTGCGCCGGCGCGACCACCCGCTGCCGGGCGACCCGGCGCTGGTGGCCGCGGCGATGGGCGCCATGCTCGCCATGCTCGCCTACGCCCGGCCCGGCCACCACGACGACGAGATCCTCGACACCCTCACCGACCTCCTCCTGCACGGCCTCAGCGGCCCCGCCGTCAGGTGACGTCGCGCCGGAGCGTGAGAAGCCGGGCGGCCAGCGCGGTCACCGCCACGTATCCGGCGAACAGCAGCCCGCCGCCCCACGCGGGCAGCAGCGCCCCGCCCTCGGCCCGCATGCCGCCCAGCGCCCGCGCCGCCCCGGTCGGCAGCCATCGGAAGACCTCCGGCGCCAGCCAGGCCAGCAGCCCGTCGCCGTACATGAACAGCAGCGCCGCCAGGACCACCGCCACGACCCGGCTGCCCACCAGGACAGCCAGCGCCACGCCCAGCGGCGCGTACAGGGTCGTGCTCAGCACCGCGCCCGCCAGCACCGCCGGCACGCCGGAGGTCAGCGCGGGATGGCCGTTCGCCGGCAGCAGCACCAGGCCCGCGACCAGCGTCGCCGCCGCCGACAGCACCGCGATCACCAGCCCGGCCAGGCCGTAGGCGATCAGCTTGGCCGCGAGCACCGGGCCCCGGCGCGGCGTGACCAGGAAGCTCCAGGTGATCGTCCGGTGCCGGAACTCGCCCGCCATGCCGAGAATGCCGAGGATCATGGTGAACACGTACGCCTGCTGGGCCATGTTGTAGACGTTCGCCACCCGGTCCGCGTCCGACGCGGCGGGCACGATCACCTGCAGCACCACCCACGACGCGCAGAACACCGGCGCCACGGCCCCGAGCGCGATCGTCGCCCGGCTCGCCCGCGCCTTGATCAGCTCGGCGCGTACCAGGCGGTTCATCCGGCCACCTCCAGATAGAGGTCCTCCAGGCCGGACCCGGCGGTCGGCGGCCCGCTCCACCGCAGCCGTCCCGCCGAGACGATCACCACGTGGTCGGCGATCCGCTCCACCTCGGACAGCACGTGCGTGGAGATCAGCACCGTGTTGCCGTCGTGCGCGTAGGCGCGCAGGAACCCGCGCAGCCAGCGCATGCCGACAGGGTCGAGGCCGTTGGCGGGCTCGTCCAGGACCAGCGCCGAAGGCTCGCCCAGCAGCGCCGTGGCCAGCGCCAGCCGCTGGCGCATGCCCAGCGAGAACCCGCCCGTCCTGCGATGCGCGGCGCCGGCGAGGCCGACCTGGTCGAGCACCTCGCCGACCCGCGCGGCGGCGAGCCCGGCCGCCGTGCGGACCGCCTCCAGGTGGGTCGCGGCGGTCAGCCCCGGGTGGAACCCCGACGACTCCAGGACCGCACCCACGTGTTCGAGGGGGCGGCCGAGCTCGCGGTAGGGCGCGCCGCCGATCGTCGCCTCGCCCGCCGTCGGCGTGACCAGGCCGAGAAGCACGCGCAGCGTGGTGGTCTTCCCGGCCCCGTTGGGGCCGAGGAAGGCGGTGACGGCGCCCGCCGGCGCCTCGAAGGACAGGTCGTCGACGGCGACGACCTTCCCGAACGTCTTGCTCACGTGATCGACGCTGATGGATGTCATACCTCGGTACGGTGCGCCGCCCGGCGCCCCTTCCGCATGGGAGCACGGGTGGATTCCTCAACTCCAACCGTGGGTTGATGTCGTCCCCGGCCTGCCCGGCTACCTTGAATGCGTGGCATTCCTCCGGCGTCCCGCGGTCCGCGCCACGCTGATCGCGCTCCTGGTCGTCTACCTGGCGTGGGGGTCCGCCGAGGTCGTCAGGGCCCGGCCGACCCTCCTCGACGCCCTGCTCGCGCTGCCCGTCGGGGCCGCGGCGCTCGGCGGCGCGCTGTGGCTGCTGGCCTCCCGCGAGGTGTCGGCCCGCAACGCCTGGCTGCTCCTGCTCACCCTGTCCAGTGCGCTGGCCATGCACGCCGTCGAGCCCTACACGGGCACGGCCTTCTACTTCTTCGCCATCCTCGTCGCCCCGCACCGCGTCCGGCCACGCCTCGGCGCCGCCCTGGTCCTGATCCCCATCCTCGGGACACCGCTGGTCTCCCACCTGACCGGCCTCGACATGGGCACCGCCGTCGGCATGGCGACGGGCATGGTCTACACCGCGCTCTTCTCGTTCCTGACCTGGCACCTGTCGGCCAGCAAGCGGCAGGCCGCCGAGGTCGCCGAGGCGCGGGCGAGCGAGGCGGTCCTGTCGGAGCGGGCGCGGCTGGCCCGCGAGGTCCACGACATCCTCGCCCACTCCCAGTCCGCCCAGATCGTCCATCTCGAGAGCGCCCGCGTCCTGCTCAAGTCCGGCGCCGACCCGGCCGCCGCCCTCGACCGGGTCGAACGTGCCATCCACCTGGCCCGCGCCGGCCTGGAGGAGACCCGCCGCGCCCTCGACACCCTGCGCGGCAAGGACCTTCACCTGCCCGAGCGGCTCGAACGCCTGGCGGCCGAGTTCCGCGCCACCACGGGCGCCTCCTGCACCCTGACCCTCGACCCCGGGCCCGGCCCCCTCACCGCCGAGGCCAAGCTCGCCGTGGCCCGCACCGCCCAGGAGGCCCTCACCAACGTGCGCAAACACGCCCCGGGCGCCGCCGTGACCCTCTCGCTGCGCCACCGCGACCGCTGGTGCGAGCTCCGCGTCCGCGACACCGGCGCCGGCGGCCCCGGCGTCCCGTCTCCGGCGGGTGGCTACGGGCTGATCGGGATGCGCGAGCGGGCGGAGCTCATCGGCGGCTCGCTGGAGGCGGGCACCGACGGGGAAGGGTTCGCGGTGCTCCTGCGGGTGCCGGCATGACCGTGCGGGTGCTCGTCGCCGACGACCAGACGGTCGTGCGCGAGGGCCTGGTGCTGCTCCTGGGCCTGCTGCCGGACACCGAGGTGGTCGGGGCCGCCGCCGACGGCGAGGAGGCGATCCGGATGGTCGCCGCCCTGTCGCCCGACGTCGTCCTGATGGACCTGCGCATGCCGCGCCTCGACGGCGTCGCCGCCACCAGGGCGATCCGCGCCGCGCACCCCCGCACCGAGGTCGTGGTCCTGTCCACCTATTCCGACGACGAGACGGTGTTCGCCGCCCTGCGCGCCGGCGCCCGCGGCTACCTCACCAAGGACACCGACGCCGAATCCCTCGCCAAGGCCATCGCCCTCGTCGCCGGCGCGCAGGGCGGCGAACACCGTCTCGTCGTCGGAATAGGTGGACAGGAC
>NZ_LAVL01000227.1 GCF_001083785.1 Nonomuraea sp. SBT364 | reverse complement strand
CGGCGGGGCCCCGGGCGTCGAGCCAGGCGGACGCGAGCCCCGGGACGGCGTTGGCGTTGTTGGGCGAGACCAGCACCTTGCCCACGGTCGCCACCACGTCACGGCGGGCGGCGTGGTCGCGGGCGGCCAGCACCAGGCGGGCCAGCGCGAGCATCGGGTCGTGCCGGTCGCCCAGCCGGGTGGTGCCCGCGTGGTTGGCCTGCCCCCGGAAGTCGAACCGCCACCGCCCGTGCGGCCAGATCCCGCCGGCGACCCCGACGGGCCGGCCGTGCTCCACCAGCCCCTTGCCCTGCTCGACGTGCAGCTCCACGAACACGCCCACGGCGCGGAGCGTTTCCGGGTCGGCGCCCAGTGCGCGGGGGTCACGGCCGGCCCGGGTGAGGACGTCGGCCAGCGTGTCGCCGTGGTCGTCGGTCAGCCCGAGCGCCCGCTCCGGCGCCAGCACCCCGGTGAGCAGCCGCGACCCCACGCACGGCACCCCGAACCTGGCCCCCTCCTCGTCGGTGAAGCACACGACCCCGAGCGCCCGCCGTGGCCGGAACCCGCGCCGCCGCAGCAGGTCGATGGCCGCGAACGCCGACACCACGCCCAGCGGCCCGTCGTAGGCGCCGCCCTGGCGCACGGAGTCGAGGTGGCTCCCGGTGACGACGCCGGGCTCGCGGGACGGGTCGCCCCACCACGCCCACAGGTTGCCGTTGCGGTCTTCCCGAAGGTCGAGCCCCCGGCGCGCGGCCTCGCCCGCGAACCATCCGCGCAGTTCGAGGTCGGCGTGCGACCAGGCGTCCCGTACGTAGCCACCGGTGGCGGGATCGCGGCCCACCCGCGCGAGATCTCCAAGCATGGACCCACTGTAGTGAATGGATCCATTCAGCAGATCAGGTGACCGGCCCCTCGATCGGCCGCAGGGTGAGCTCGGTGAGGTGCGCGTCGGGACCGGCGGTGCAGGCGGCCAGGATCGCGCGGGCCACGCTCTCCGCCGTGAGGTACTTCTCCGGCTCGAACGCCCCGCCTTCCTGCTCCCGTACGCCGCGCTGCATGTCGGTGTCGATCCGGCCCGGGTAGACGGTGGTCACGCGCAGCTCCGGCTCCTCCTGGCGTAGCGCGTCGGCGAACGCGCGCAGCGCGAACTTGCTGGCCGCGTAGGCTCCCCAGCCCGGGTTGGCCCGCAGGCCCGCGCCCGAGTTGACGCAGAGCACGTGGCCGCGGGCCCGCCGCAGGGCGGGCAGCAGCAGCCGGGTGAGCTCGGCGGCCGCGAACAGGTTGAGCTCCATCGTCTCGCGCCACACCGGGGCGGGCAGGTCGCCGATCCGCCCGAGCCGGGTGAGGCCCGCGCTGTGCACGAGCACGTCGAGCCGGTCGATCCCGGCGACGTCGCGCTCGGCCACGGAGGTCAGCTCGACCGGCCAGGCCCGCGCGCCGGGCAGCTCGGCGGCCAGCGCCGCCAGCGCGCTCTCGTCGCGCCCGCCGAGGATGACGTGGTGAGTCGGGGCGAAGGCCCTGGCCACGGCCGCGCCAACCCCGCGAGAGGCCCCGGTGATCAGGGCCGTTGGTCGTTCGCTCATGACGGGAAGCCTCTCACGCTTGACACGGAACTCAAATTTGAATACAAATTTGAGCGTGTCCACGACCCGCATCCTCATCCTCGGCACCCTCCTCGACGGCCCGCTCAACGGCTACCAGGTGCGCAGGCACCTGGAGACCTGGGGCACCGACACCTGGGCCAACGTGAAGTTCGGCTCGATCTACCACGGCCTGGGCAAGATGGCCGACGAGGGCCTGCTGGAGGTGGTCGAGGGCGGCAAGGGCGGGTCCACGGTCTATCAGCTGACGGAAGACGGCCGGTTCGAGTTCCACCGGCTGCTCATGCTGACCTGGCACGAGCTCCAGCCGATCGTCGACCCGTTCCAGGTCGCCGTCACCTATCTCGACCGGCTCGGCAAGCCTCAGATCCTGGCCGCGATGCAGAACAGGATCGAGCAGCTCAAGCTCGGCATCGCGACCGCCGAGCGGGCGCTCGGCGCCAAGCAGCGCTACGGCGCCCCCCGGCACATCGACGAAAACCTCAAGCTCAACATCGGCACGCTGCGCGTCCAGCTCGAATGGTGCGAGCAGGCGATGCGGAAGGTGGAAGACGACGAGCTTCCCTAGGGAGAAGCATGATCATTCAAGCACAGGGGTTAAAGAAGACCTTCACCACCAAGAGCCGCAAAGGCCCCCAGACGGTCGAGGCCGTCAGGGGCGTGGACCTGGAGGTGAAGGCAGGCGAGATCTACGGCGTGCTCGGCCCCAACGGCGCCGGCAAGACCACCACGATCCGGATGCTCGCCACGCTGATCAGGCCCGACGCGGGCACCGCCACGATCACCGGCCACGACCTGCTGAAGCAGCCGGCCCAGATCCGGCGCAATCTCGGGTACGTGAGCCAGACCGGCGGGATCGAGGAGCAGAACACCGCGCGGGCGCAGATCGTGTTCGCGGCCAAGCTCTACGGCGTGGCCGGGCCGGAGCGGGCCACCGACGCGGTGCTGGAGCGCTTCGACCTGGCGGAGATCGCCGACCGGCCGGGCCGCACCCTCTCCGGAGGCCAGAAGCGGCGGGTGTCGATCGCGCTCGGCCTGGTGCACGCACCGCCGCTGCTGTTCCTGGACGAGCCGACCACCGGCCTCGACCCGCAGAACCGCGCCAACCTGTGGGACCGCATCAGGGAACTGCGCGAAGGCGGCACCAGCGTCCTGCTCAGCACCCACTACCTGGAGGAGGCCGACGCGCTCTGCGACCGGCTGGCGATCGTCGACCACGGCGTGATCGTCGCCGAGGGCACCCCGGCCGAGCTGAAGCGCGAGGTGTCCGGCGACGTGGTGACGCTCAGGCTGGCCGAGGCGGATCGGGCGGTCGCCACGCTGGCGCCGCTGGCCAAGGACACCCGCGTCGACGACGACGTCCTGCGCGTCTACGTCGACGACGGCGAGCACATGCTGCCGGTGCTGCTGCGCACGCTGCAGGAGCAGCGGCTGGACATCGCCTCCATCTCGCTCGACCGGGCCACGCTCGACGACGTGTTCCTGGCCAAGACGGGCCGCTCACTCCGTGACACCGGAGCCGCCGCATGATCAGGGACACCACGCTCTTCCTCGGCCACGAGATGCGCGGCACGCTGCGCAACCCGATCTGGCCGGTGTTCGGCATCATGCAGCCGGTGATGTACCTGCTGCTGTTCGGGCCGCTGTACGCGGGCATGGGGTTCGGCGGCGACCTCGGGCAGGCGCTGACCTCGTTCGCGCCGGGGATGCTGGTCATCACCGCGCTGTTCGGCTCGATGGGCGTCGCCTACGGCACCATCTACGAGATGCGCAACGGCGTGCTGGAGCGGATCGCGGTCACCCCGGCCTGGCGGCCGGCGATCGTGCTCGGCCGCATGCTGCGGGACGTGGCCGTGCTGATGGTCCAGTCGCTCATGGTCATCCTCATCGCGGTGCTCATGGGGCTGCGCATCGGCCCGGCGGGACTGCTGCTCATGCTGCTGCTCCTGGGCGTCACGGGGCTGTTCTCCTCCGGCGTCGCCTACGGGCTGGCGTTCGGGCTCAAGGACGAGAACGCGATGGGGCAGATCATGCAGTTCTTCGCGCTGCCGCTGATGCTGCTGTCGGGCGCGCTGCTGCCGATGGCGCTGGGGCCCGACTGGCTGGAGCGGGTCGCCTGGTTCACGCCCTTCTACCATCCGGTCGAGGCAGGCCGGGCGCTGTTCGCCGGCGACCTGGCGGATCTGTCGATCCCGCTGGCGTTCGCCGTCATGCTGAGCCTGGCCGCGCTCACCGTCACCTGGTCGGTGCGCTCGCTAAGGCGGATCGCCGGTTAGGAACGTGCCGGTCTCGTCCGTCATCCGCTCGTACTCCTCCAGCCGCGCCTGGGTGCGCAGCGGCGCGGCGTCGGCCATGGCCTCCACCAGGGCCATCGCCAGGGCGAGCGGCGCCGCGTGCGAGTCGAACACCAGCCGGTCCCCCACCGGCGCGTCGAGCACCACCTCTGCGGGGAAGTCGGCCCTGTCGCAGATCGCCGCCACCCGGTAACCCAGCTTCTCCGCGTACTCCAGGGCCTGCATGACCTCGGCCGGGTAGCGCGGCAGGACCACGGCCACCAGCCACTCGGCCCCGGCCCGGCGCGCCGCGTGCAGCCCGTCGGCCAGCTCGGACCCGCCGTGGGTGAGCAGCCGCACGTCCGGGTGGATGCGCCGGGTGTAATAGGCGAACGTGGTGGCCAGCCCCGCCGAGACCCGCAGCCCCAGCACGGGCAGCGGCTCGGCGGCGGCCAGCGACTCGCCGAGCTCCTTCAGCGGGAGGCTGCCGAGCCGCTCGCGGACCAGCGACAGGTTCCTGATCTCCCGGTCGATGGCCCCTTTGAGCAGGCTCTCCTGCGGCCGGTCGGCGGGCGCGCCGAGCACCAGGGGCCGCAGCGCCTGACGCAGCTCCGGGTAGCCGGCGAACCCCAGCACCATCGCGAACCTGGTCACCGAGGGCTGGCTCACGCCGGACCGCTCGGCCAGTTCCACGCTGGACAGGAAGATCGCCTCTTCCAGGTGCTCCGACAGGTAATGGGCGATCCTGCGCTGCACCGGCGACAGCCTCCGGCCGTCGAGCAGCCCGTCCAGCCCGCCGTGATATGCGCCCGTCACGCCTCCTCCAACACCACGGCCACGGCAATCTCATCCCGTAACAGGAAATTTCACTTTCCCGTCCCGGGATCCGCACCTCCGGGCCGGGGTGTGCGCATGGGGATCCGGACGCCCCGCTCGGCCGCCACCGCGGCCGCCTCCTCGTAGCCGGCGTCGACGTGCCGCATCACGCCGGTGCCCGGGTCGTTGGTGAGCACCCGGTTGAGCTTCTCCCGCGCCAGCGCGGTGCCGTCGGCGACGGTGACCTGCCCGGCGTGGATGGAGCGGCCGATGCCGACGCCGCCGCCGTGGTGGATGGACACCCAGGCGGCGCCCGAGGCGGTGTTGAGCATCGCGTTGAGCAGCGGCCAGTCGGCTATCGCGTCGGACCCGTCGGCCATGGCCTCGGTCTCCCGGTAGGGGGAGGCGACCGAGCCGCTGTCGAGGTGGTCGCGCCCGATCACGACAGGGGCGCTGAGCTCGCCGGAGGCCACCATGTCGTTGAACCGCTCGCCCGCCCGGTCGCGCTCGCCGTAGCCGAGCCAGCAGATGCGCGCGGGCAGCCCCTGGAAGTGGACCTTCTCCCCCGCCTTCCTGATCCACCGGGCCAGCGGCTCGTTCTCCGGGAACAGCTCCAGGATGGCGCGGTCGGTGGCGGCGATGTCGGCCGGGTCGCCGCTCAGCGCCGCCCATCGGAACGGGCCCCTGCCCTCGCAGAACAGCGGCCTGATGTAGGCGGGCACGAACCCGGGGAAGTCGAAGGCCCGGTCGTAGCCGGCCAGCTTGGCCTCGCCCCTGATCGAGTTGCCGTAGTCGAACACCTCGGCCCCGGCGTCCTGGAAGCCGACCATGGCCTCGACGTGCCGGGCCATCGACTCGCGGGCCCGGCCGGTGAAGCCCGCCGGGTCCTTGTCGCGTTCGGCGGCCATGTCCTCGAACGCCACGCCCACCGGCAGGTACATCAGCGGGTCGTGGGCCGAGGTCTGGTCGGTCACGATGTCGATCCCGGCGCCCCGGGCGAGCAGATCGGGCAGCGCCTCGGCGGCGTTGGCCACCACGCCGATCGACAGCGGGCGGCGGGCGTCGCGGGCCTCGTACGCCAGCTCCAGCGCCTCGTCGAGGGAGCCGGCCCGGACGTCGAGGTAGCGGTGCTCGATGCGGCGCTCGACCGAGCGCGGGTCGCAGTCGAGGCAGATGGCCACGCCGCCGTTCATGGTGACGGCCAGCGGCTGGGCGCCGCCCATGCCGCCGAGGCCGGCCGTCAGCGTGATCGTGCCGGCCAGCGTGCCGCCGAACCGCTTGGCCGCGACGGCCGCGAACGTCTCATAGGTGCCCTGCAGGATGCCCTGCGTGCCGATGTAGATCCAGGAGCCGGCCGTCATCTGGCCGTACATCGTCAGCCCGGCCGCCTCCAGCCGCCGGAACTCCTCCCAGTTGGCCCAGTCGGGCACCAGGTTGGAGTTGGCGATGAGCACCCGCGGCGCCCATTCGTGGGTGCGGAAGACGCCGACCGGCCGGCCCGACTGCACCAGGAGCGTCTCGTCGCCCTCCAGCGTGGTGAGGGTCCTGACCAGCGCGTCGAAGGAGGGCCAGTCGCGCGCCGCCCGCCCCGAGCCGCCGTAGACGACCAGTTCCTCCGGATGCTCGGCGACCTCGGGGTCCAGGTTGTTCTGGAGCATGCGGAGCGCGGCCTCCTGCGGCCAGCCCTTGGCGGTGAGCGTGGCGCCTCGCGGCGCGCGGACGGTGCGGCCCATGGTGACCCTCCTGAATGAACACATTCACCTTTGTCACCCGAAGAGTACAACGGCTCAGCTGACGAGGAACTGGGTGGCCGCGAGCTCCCGGTAGAGGTCGTCCTGCCCGACCAGCTCGTCGTGAGTGCCGACCGCGCGCACGCCGCCGCCCTCCATGACCACGATCCGGTCGGCGTTCGTCACCGTGGACAGGCGGTGGGCGATGACGAGCACGGTCGTCTCGGCCGCCACCTCGGCGATGACCTCGCGCAGCCGCAGCTCGTTGACCGCGTCGAGCTGCGAGGTGGCCTCGTCGAGCAGCAGCAGCCGGGGCTTGCGCAGCAGCGCGCGGGCGATCGCGACCCGCTGCCGCTCACCGCCCGACAGCAGCACGCCCCGGTGCCCGACGGCGGTGTCGAGCCCTTCCGGCAGTCGCGCCACCAGGTCGTCGAGGCGGGTGCGGGTGACCGCGCGGCGCAATTCCTCCTCGGTGGCGTTCTGGGCGGCGAACAGCAGGTTCTCCCTGAGGGTGCCCGCCAGCACGGGGGCGTCCTGCTCGACGTAGCCGAGCGCGGCCCGCAGTTCGGCCAGGGGCCAGTCGCGGATCTCCCTGCCGTCCAGCGTGATCGTCCCGGCCTGGTGCTCGTAGAAGCGTTCGAGCAGGGCGAACACGGTGGACTTGCCCGCGCCGGAGGGGCCGACGAGCGCCGTGAGGCCGCCGGGCGGCACCTCGAAGGTGACGCCGTCGTGCACGACCGGCCGGTCCTCGCCGTACCGGAAGACCACGTCGTCGAAGCGGACGCCGAGCGGGCGCGCGTCGGCGGCCGGGACGGTGCTCACCGGTTCGCCGGGCAGCTCCTCGATCTCGCGGATGCGCTTCATCGCGGCCAGGCCCTGCTGGAGCTGGACCGCGCCGTCGACGAGCTGCCCGATCGGCGCCACCAGGTAGAACAGGTAGAGCAGGAACGCGATCAGCGAGGAGACCTCCAGCGTGCCGGAGGCGACCCGGGCGCCGCCGACGGCGAGCACGGCCAGGAAGGCGATCTGCACGGCCATCCAGGTGGCGACCCCGGCCAGCGAGGTCCAGCCGGCCACCTGCAGGCCACGGTCGCGGGCGCGCTCGGCGGCCTCGGCGACGACACCGATCTCGCGTTCCTCGGCGCCGCTGGCCTTGACCGTGCGGTAGGCCTGCAGCGCCCGGTCGAGCACCGCGCCCATCTCGCCCACGGCCTCCTGGGCGTCCTTCTGGGCCCGCTGGATCTTCGGCATGACGAGCCCGGTCAGCCCGCCGATGACCACCACCACGAGCAGCGTGACCAGCAGCAGCACGCCGTCCATCGTGGCCATCATGACGATCGCGCCGACCAGCATGAACACCGAGCCGACGGAGTCGACCACGCCGTTGGTCAGCACCGAGCGCAGCAGCGTCGTGTCGCCGGTCACCCGCGACAGCAGGTCGCCGGGCTTGAGCCGGTCCACGTCGGCGACCCGCAGCCGGAGCATCCGGTCGACCAGCCTGCGCCGGGCGCCCAGCACGATGCCCTCGCCGGTGCGCTCCATCAGATAGCTGCCACCGGCCGACACCACGGCCCCGACCAGCACCGCGATGGTCAGCCCGGTCAACGGCCCGGCCATGGAGGCGTCCTCGCCGAACGCGTCCACCACGTACTTGGCCAGCAGCGGCATCGCGAGGCCCGCCGCCGAGCCGATCAGGCCCAGCACCCCGCCCACGACCAGAATGAACCTGTGCGGCCGCAGGTAGGCGAGCAACTCCTTGATCACGCGATCTCCTCTCGCGACATATCCCGAAAAGCCCCAACGAACGACGGAACCGAATCCGCACCGGTCAACCTAAATTGACGACCTAAGTATGTCAACTTCCATTGACGCCTCCTCCCTGAGGAGGAGAACGCATCCAGCGGCGCCCCCGGGACGAATAGGGCGTCGAGGAACCCGGCCGGAACCTCGAAGACGATCAGCCCGACGATCAGCCCTTCGAAAGGACCGAACATGGAGCTCCGGACCAACCGGCGCGCTCTCATCGGACTCGGCGTCGCGGCGGCTCTGACCGCCTCCTCGTTCGCCCTGCTCCGCACGGACTCCGGCACCGCTTCCTCGCACCGCGAGGCTCCCGCCATCGCCGGCGACCCGCGTAACGACAACACCGACGTGTACGCGTTCGTCAGCCCCGACAAGGCGGACACCGTGACCCTCCTGGCCAACTGGATCCCGTTCCAGGAACCCCAGGGCGGCCCGAACTTCTACACCTTCGACACCAAGTCCCGCTACAACATCAAGATCGACAACAACGGCGACGCCAAGCCGGACATCACCTACCAGTGGACGTTCCGCGACCAGGACCGGCGCGGCAACGACACCTTCCTCTACAACAACGGCCCGGTGACCTCGCTCGACGACCCCAACCTGCTCTACCGGCAGCGCTACACGCTCAAGCGGATCACCCCGGACGGCACCCGCACCCTGGTCGCCAACGGCGTCGTCGCGCCCAGCAACGCGGGCCCCGCCTCGATGCCCGACTACGGCACGCTCCGCGCCCAGTCGATCACCAACGTGCCCGGCGGCGGCAAGACGTTCGCCGGCCAGTCGGACGAGGCGTTCTTCCTCGACCTGCGGGTGTTCGACCTGCTGTACGGCGGGAACCTGTCGGAGGTCGGCCAGGACACCACCAAGGGCTACAACGTCAACACCCTGGGCCTCCAGGTACCCGCCGAGGACCTCGCGCTCAAGGGCGACGCCAGGCGCAACCCGGTGATCGGCGTCTGGTCCACCACGGACAAGTTCAGCCCCGGCGGCCACGTCCAGGTCTCCCGCCTGGGCAACCCGCTGGTGAACGAACTGGTCTCGCCCGCCGGGCTGAAGGACGCCTTCAACGCGCTGCCCCCGGCCAAGGACGCCGACGTGCCCGCCCTGGTCAAGCGCGTCACCGACCCCGAGGTGGCCAGGCTCCTGGAGTCCGTCTACGGCATCAAGGCCCCCGACACGCCGCGCGACGACCTGGTGCAGATCTTCCTGACCGGCATCGCCAAGGGCAACGGGCCCATCGCCGCCGACCTCAACTCGCAGTCGCTCAACAAGGACGCCGGGAAGGTCCGGCCGGCCGAGATGCTGCGGCTCAACATGTCGATCCCGCCCGCCAAGGATCCCCACCGGCTCGGCGTGCTCGGCGGCGACCTCCAGGGATTCCCGAACGGGCGGCGGCTCTCCGACGACGTGGTGGACATCGAGCTGCAGGCCGTGGCCGGTGCCGCCCGGTCCGGCAAGCTCATCCCCGCCCTGACGGACAAGGTGGACAGGAACGACAAGCCGTTCGGCGCGACGTTCCCGTACATCCCGCTCCCCGGCAACGTCGCCGTCAACCAGCGCTGACCCCGGCCGGCGGCCTTCTCCCGGCCGCCGGCCCCTCCCGGCGGGCCCCCATGGACCCGCCGGTCCCTCACCACCAGCACCGGAGTCCTCGATGCGCGCACTCCTCCTGGCCGCCGGCGTGATCCTGGCCGGCGCGCTGATGTTCACCGTCCTCGCCCCCGCCGCCCCGGCCCCCGTCGCGGGGCGGCCCGCCGCCGCCTCGGAAACGTTGCAGGAGCGGCTCCGGCGCCTGCCCGGCGACCACCGGGGCTGGGCCCGGCTCGCCATCCAGTACGTCGACCAGGCCCGGATCACCGGCGACCCGTCCTACTACGCCAAGGCCGAAGGCGCGCTCGCCACCGCCGCCCGCCTCGACCCCGGCGACGACACCGTCCTGACCGGCCGGGCCGCGCTCGCCGCCGCGCGGCACGAGTTCGCCGACGCGGCACGGCTGGCCGAACGGGCCATCGACGCCAACCCGTACAGCGCGGCCGCGCACGGCGTCCTCGCCGACGCCCGCACCCAGCTCGGCGACCTGGCCGCCGCCGACCGGGCCGTGGCCAGGATGACGAGCCTGCGCCCCGGCGTCGCCTCCTTCGCCCGCGCCTCGTACGCCGCCGAACTGCGCGGCGACGTCACCCGGGCGCGCACGTACCTGGAGTACGCCCACGACGACGCCCACCGGCCCGCCGACGTCGCCTACACCCGCTACTACCTGGGCGAGCTGGCCCTGCACGGCCACGACCTGCGCACCGCGGACCGGTGGTACGCCGCCGCCCTGGACGCCTCGCCCGCCCACACCCCCGCGCTCGCCGGCCGGGCCCGCGTCGCCGCGCTCTCCGGCCGACTGACCGAGGCCCTGGCCCTGTACGACACGGTGGTCGGGCGGCTCCCCCTGCCCCAGTACCTGATCGAGCAGGGCGAGACCCGCCTCAAGGCCGGGCTGCCCGCCGACTGGACGCTCCTGACGGCCCAGCGGACGCTCATGGAACGCGCCGGGGTGCGCGACGACCTCACGTGGGCCGAGTTCGAGGCCGACCACGGCGACCCCGCGGCGGCCGTCCGTCACGCCCGCGCCGAGTACGCGCGCAACCCCAACCCGGTCGCCGCCGACGCCCTCGCCTGGGCCCTGTTCAGGTCCGGCGACGCGCGCGCCGCCCTGCCGTACGCCGAGCGCGCCACCGCCTCGGGCCTGCGCAGCCCGCTCCTCCGCTACCACCGCGCCCGCATCGAACGCGCCCTGGGCCGCGACACCCCCCTGGACCCGCGCTTCGACCCCGCGCTCCCCGCCCTGGCGAGGTTCTCATGAGGCACACCGTCCACAGCCTCCGGGCACTCGCCGGCGCGGCGCTGGCGGCGTGCGTGATCGCGATGATCGCCCCCGCCGCCCACGCGGCCGGTGCCGGCCGGGCGGTGGTTCATCCGCTGGGGAACTTCACGGTCAACCACTACAACGGGCTGCGGGTGCTGCCCGAGCGGGTGACGAACCGGGCCGTGGTGGACCTGGCCGAGCTGCCGACGTTGCAGGCCGCGCCCGAGGTGGACGGTTCGTACGCGGGCCGCAGGTGCGCGGCGCTGGCCGCCGCCCAGCGGCTGACGGTGGACGGCGTGGCGGCACGGTGGCGGGTGGCGGGTGCGGCGCACGCCCACGCGCCGGGGCAGGGCGGGCTGCGGACCAGCCGGCTGACGTGCGACCTGGTCGCCGACGTGCGGGTGACCGGGACGGTGGAGTTCACCGACGCGTTCGAGCAGGACCGGATCGGATGGCGGGAGATCACCGCCGTGGGCGACGGGGTGTCGCTGGCGGCCTCGCCGGTGCCCGCGGAGAGCGTGAGCGACGAGCTGCGCGCCTACCCCGACGACCTCCTGACGTCGCCGCTCGACCAGCGCGCCGCCGTCCTCACCGTCGCGGGCTCCCCGGTCTCCGCCGCCGCCCGGCCGGAGGCGGGGATCTCCGTCGAGCTGCCGTTCGGGGGGCCGGTGGGGGATGCCCTGGAGGCGCTCGACCGGATGTTCACGGAGCTGGTGGGGGGCGACTCCCTCACCGTGCCGCTGGGGCTGCTCGCGCTCGGGCTGGCGGTGGTGCTCGGGGCGGGGCACGCGCTGATCCCCGGGCACGGCAAGACCATCATGGCCGCCTACCTGGCCGGTCGCCGGGGGCGTCCGCGTGACGCGCTCGTGGTGGGCGCCACGGTGACGGCGACGCACACGGCCGGGGTGCTGGTGGTGGGGGTCGCGCTGAGCGCGTTCACCGCGCTGGCCGGGGAGTCGGTGCTCGGCTGGCTCGGAGTGGCCGGCGGCGTCCTGATCTGCGCCATCGGCCTCCGCCTCCTCCACACCGCCCGCCGCCCCCGTACCCCCGAGCAGAACCACGGCCACGGCCACGGCCACGGGCACGGGCACGGGGGGACGGG
>NZ_LAVL01000226.1 GCF_001083785.1 Nonomuraea sp. SBT364 | reverse complement strand
CCCTTTGCGTCGGCACGGCGATATTTGTAAAAGAGACGGCCGCCCAGCACCCCCGCCGGCCCGGCCTCGGCGGGGATGCTGGCCGGGGCGGTGGTGCGGGTGGTGGGGCAGCCGGTGCGGGCGGCGGCGGCGCTGGTCAGGGCCGCCGCCGATCTGGACGTGATCCCGCTGGCCGGGGCGGCCCCCGGGGCGCGGCTGGTGGCCCGGGCGGCGCGGGCGCTGACGGGTGATCGGCGGCCCCGGCCGCAGGCGCCGGCCCCGGTCGCGCCGCGGACCCCGTTCAACGGCCCGATCAGCGCCGGGCGGCGGCTGGCGTTCGGCTCGGTGTCGCTGAAGGACGTCAAGAGCGTCGCCCGCGCCCACGGCCTGAGCGTGAACGACGTGGTGATGGCGCTGTGCACGTCCGCGCTGCGGTCATGGCTGTCTGAGCGGGACGCGCTGCCCGGCGGGCAGCTGGTCGCGGCCGTGCCCGTGGCGGTGCGGACGGCGGGCGCCCGGGAGGTGGTCGGCAACCAGATCTCCGCGATGATCGCCCCACTGCCCACGCACGAGCCGGACGCGGCGGTGCGGCTGCGCGCGGTCGGCGCGGCCATGCGCGCGGCCAAGCGGCGCTTCGCGGTGGCGCCCGCGCGCTGGCTGGACGAGCTCTGCGCGATGCTGCCGGCCCCGGTCACCAGCCTGGCCACGCCGGCGCTCTTCCGGCTGGCCTCGGTGGCGGCCCCGCCGATCAACCTGATCATCAGCAACGTGCCCGGCCCGCAGTTCCCGCTGTACCTGTGCGGGGGGCGGGTGCTGTCGTACTACCCGATGTCGGTGCTGACGGACCTGACGGGCGGCGTCAGCATCACCTGCTTCTCCTACGACGGCATGCTCGACTTCGGCGTCGTGGCCTGCCCGGAACGCATGGCCGACGTGTGGAGCCTGGCCGGGCATCTGCGGGCGGCGCTGGACGAGCTGCTGGAGGGCCTGTCGGCCGACGCCTACCACGACGGATGACGGCTCCCCGTCCCTCAGCCTCATGGTGGGCGACCTGTCCCGCCGCGGGCCGTCGGTACGTCGGGGCGACCCGCGAGTGCAGCGCGCCGGCGTGGGACGAGGTCCTGAGCGCGGCTCCCCGATCAGCGGGGCCCCTGTGCCGATAATGACGGGATGAGATCGATCGGCACCACGGATCTGTCCGTGCATCCCATAGCACTCGGCACCAACGTCTTCGGCTGGACGGCGGACAAGGAGACCTCGTTCGCGATCCTCGACGCCTACACCGAGGCCGGCGGCAACTTCATCGACACCGCCGACGTCTACCCGTACTGGGTGACCGGCGAGTCCACGGCGGAGACCTTCATCGGCGAGTGGATGGCCAAGCGCCACAACCGCGACACGCTGGTGCTGGCCACCAAGGTCGGCATGCTGGAGGGCCTCAAGGGCCTGGCGCCGCAGACCATCCGCACCGCCGTGGAGAACTCGCTGCGCCGCCTCGGCACCGACCGGATCGACCTCTACTGGGCGCACGTGGACGACACCGACACGCCGCTCGCGGAGTCGCTGGCCGCGTTCGGCGACCTGATGCGCGAGGGCAAGGTCCGCCACGTCGGCGCCTCCAACTACGCCGCCGACCGGCTCGCCGAGGCGCTGAAGGTGGCGCGCGAGGAGGCGCTGCCGTCCTACGTCGCCTTGCAGCAGCCGTACAACCTGGTGGAGCGCGGTTACGAGGGCGAGCTGCGCGACGTGGTGGAGCGCGAGGGGCTGTCCAGCACGCCGTACTTCGGGCTGGCGCGCGGCTTCCTGACCGGCAAGTACGCGCCGGGCGTCACCGTCGACAGCCCGCGCGCCGCGCAGGCGGCCCGCTACCTGCAGCTGGAGTACGGCCGGCGCACGCTGGAGGCGCTGGCCAAGGTGGCGGCCGAGCGCGGGGTCAAGCCCGCCACGGTGGCGCTGGCGTGGCTCGCCGCCCAGCCCACGATCACCGCGCCGATCACCAGCGCGCGGGACGTCACCCAGCTCGCGCCGCTGATGGCGGCGGCGGAGCTGACGCTGTCCGACGAGGAGCTCCGTCTCCTCGACGAGGCCTCCCGCCCCTGACGGTTCCGTCCTTCCGGGCGGTACGCGTTCCGGTGGCCGCGCACGAGCGGGTCCCGTGCACATAAGGGGATCAGCCGATGCGGCCGATCAGGGACAGGCAGAGGGCGCGCAGGGCGGTGTCGCCGGGAAGGCAGCCGGCCATGACGTCCATGGCGGAGGCGGCGTGCCGGGCGGCCAGGTCGAGGGCCGCCCGCCTGCCTCCGGCGTGCTCGACGAGCCGGGCCGCGTGCCGTACCGCGTCCTCGTCCTCGGCGGCCGCGTCGAGGGCGAGGGCCAGCTCGCGGGCCGGCGGGCCGCCCGCCGACAGGACGGCCAGGACGGGAAGCGTCTTCTTGCCGCGCCGCAGGTCGCCGTGGACGGGTTTGCCGGTGACGGCCGGATCGCCCCAGATGCCGAGCACGTCGTCGTAGATCTGGAAGGCGACGCCGAACGCGCAGCCCATCTCCCAGGCCCGCTCGGCCAGCTCCGGCTTGCCGCCCAGCGCGACGCTGTGCGCGGCGGCGGCGCCCAGCAGGCTGCCGGTCTTCCCGGCCGCCATCTCCTCGTACTCCTCGACCGTGACCGCGTCGCGGCCGAGCCAGGGGCGGCTCTCGAAGGCCAGGTCGCGCGTCTGCCCCTGCACGAGCTCGACCAGCGCCCTGGACAGGTAGCGCATGGGCACGTCGGTGCCGGCCAGCCGGGCGACCGCGAGCGCCAGCAGCGCGTCGCCCGCCAGCAGCGCGGGCCCCACGCCGTACGCCTTCCAGAGCGCCTGTCGGTGCCTGCGCTGCTCGTCGAGGTCCATGATGTCGTCGTGCACCAGGGAGAACGCGTGCACCAGCTCCACCGCGACCGCTCCCGGCAGCCCCGTCTCCAGCGACGCGCCGGCGGCCTCGGCCGCCAGCATGGCGACGGCCGGTCGCAGGTGCTTGCCCCCGTCGCCGTCGGCCGGCCGGCCGTCCACGTCGGACCAGCCCAGGGTGAACGCGGCCATCCTGGCGCCCCACGGATGCAGCCCGGAGACGGCCTCGCGCAGCGCGGGCTCCAGCAGCCGGCGACAGCGGCTGATCGCCTCGTCGGCAGGTCCGGAGGCCACGGGCTGGCCGGCGTTCATGAGAGCTCCTACCCAATGTACGATCTTGAATCTACATGCAGCATCATGTGATACTCCACCCTGATCCTTAACTTTTGTCAGGAGATGTCCGTCAGCTGAGACGGACATGGAGGAGGGCCGCGTTGTCCATCGGGACCGGCACCGCACGACGGGCCAGGACGCTCCCCTTCCTCCGCACTCTGGCACGGCACCGCCGCTCCCCCGTCGACGCCTTCGAGGAGGCGAGCGCGCGGGCGGGCGGAGAGCTGGTCCGGCTGAACATGGGACCGTTCCAGCCGTACCTGGTCACCCATCCCGACCACGTCCAGCACGTGCTGCGCGGCAACCAGCCCAACTACGTGCGCGAGGGCATGTTCTGGGACCCGCTGGCGCCGCTGATCGGCAAGGGCATCCTCTCGGACGGCCCCGACTGGGCCGAGAGCCGGCGCATCGTGCAGCCGCTGTTCACCGCCCGGCAGCTCGACGCGCTCGGCGAGCGGATGGCCGCGATCATCGCCGAGCTGGTCGACGGGACGCTGACGCCGGGCCGGCCGTTCGACGTGGCGCAGACCGTCTCCGCGATCGTGCACGCGACGACGGTGCGGCTGTTCTTCGGGGAGTCGATCTCCGGCGCGGACATCGACCGGCTGGCGCCCGCCTACGACACCGGCGTGACGGCGCGGGCCATCAGGCTCGTGCTGCCGTCGGTGCCGCAGCGCTGCCCGATGCCCGGCGACCGGGCCTTCGGCAGGGCCGTCGAGACCATCGACGAGGTGGTGTACCCGCGCATCGAGCACGCCCGGCGGCGCGAGGGCGGCGACGTGGTGTCCGCGCTGTGCCGCGCCCCGTACGCCGACAAGGGCGACCGGCGGGTCCGCGACGACATGGTGGCCATCCACGGGGCCGCCACGGAGACCGCCGCCACGGCCCTGACCTGGGTCTGGCCGGTGCTCGACACGCATCCGGAGATCGCGGCCAGGGTGTTCGAGGAGGTGACGCGGGTCGTCGGCGACGGTCCGGTCACGGTCGGGCACCTGCCGCGGCTGACGTACCTGCGGATGTTCCTCAACGAGCTGCTGCGGCTGTACCCGCCCGGCTGGATCCTGCCGCGCAAGGTCCTCGCGGACGACGTGATCGACGGGGTGGCGATCGAGGCGGGCGCCACGGTGGTGCTGAGCCCGTTCCTGACGCAGCGGCTGCCGCAGGTGTGGGAGCGGCCGCTGGAGTTCGACCCCGAGCGGTTCGCGCCGGGGAACGAGGGGCGGCGGTCGCGGTACGCGTACTTCCCGTTCGCCGCCGGGCCGCACTCGTGCGTGGGGCCGCACCTGTTCATGATGGAGGCGCAGCTGCTGCTGGCCGGGATCCTGCGCAGATACCGGCCGGTGCTGCACACGTCCGGGCCGGTGGCGCCCCGCCTGGCCTCGACGCTGCGGCCCGCCGCGGGGCTGACGATGACCCTCGTCCCGGCGGGCCGATCATGACCTCGGGCGTCGACGGGTCGATGCCCGCCGTCGGCGGGGCGGAGCTGGGACGCACGTGCGCGCTGGCCGTCGAGTGCGCGCGGGAGCTGGCCCGCGACGCCGGACGGCACCCGGAGCTGTTCCCCGGCAGGCCGTTCGACGCCGGGTTCCACCATTCGCTGGCGCTCGTGGGCGCGTTCGGCTCGCCCTGGGCGACGGCCCGCGAGCTGCGCGCGGTCAACCGGGCGGCGCTGTGGGTGTTCGCCGTGGACCTGCTCATCGACCACGTCGCCGCCTCCCGCGACGAGGTGGCCGAGCTCGTCGGCGAGTGCCTCGCGGTGGCGGGCGGCGCCGCGCCGCGCACCCCGGCCACCCGCTTCCTGGCCGAGCTGCGCGACGAGGCCGGCTCGCCCGCCTGGCACGAGCAGCTCGAACGCATGCTCACCGCCATGGCCCGCGAGTGGGACTGGCGCTCCGGCGACCGGCCGGACCTGGAGACGTACCTGGACAACGCCGACAGCACCGGCTCCTCGTTCGTCAACCTGGCGCACTGGAGCGCCACGGGCGACCCGTGGACGCTGGCCAACCTCGACCGGGTCCGCGCGATCGGCGACGAGGTGCAGCGCTACCTGCGGCTGCTGAACGACCTGGCGACCCGCGACCGCGAAGCCGGCTGGGGCGACGTGAACGCGCTCACCCTCGGCGCGGGACCGGCCGAGGTTACGGCCCGGATGGGCGAGCTGTCGCAGCGCGCGGGCGCCCTCATCGAGCCGCTGCGCGAGAGCGCCCCGCGCACCGCCCTCTACCTGGAGCGACAGTTGACGTTCAACACGGGCTTCTACGGGCTGTCGGACTTCTGGGGGGCGTTGTGAACGTCGCCCGCGAGGCCGCGGCGCTGGTCTCGACGCTGATGGCGCGGCCGTGGGGGCAGGTGTCGGCGTCCATCTACGAGACGGGCCGCCTGGTCACCCTCGCGCCCTGGCTCACCGGGCACCGCGAACGGATCGCGTACCTGCTGGCCCGGCAACTGCCGGACGGCTCCTGGGGCGCGCCCGACGGCTACGGCCTGGTGCCGACGCTGAGCGCCACCGAAGCCCTCCGCACCGCCGGCGGCGCGACCACCGAGCCTGCCCGCACGCCGGACAGGACGCCGGACAGGACGCCGGACACGACGCCGGACAGGACGCCGGGCAGCGGGGCCGACAGCCGGGTGGACGGGGTGGCGGTGCTGCGGGAGGCGGCTGGGCGCGGGTTGCGGGCGCTGCGGACGTGGCTGGCGGCGCCGGTGGAGCTGCCCGACATGCCGGCGGTCGAGCTGATCGTGCCGTCGCTGGTGGCGCTGATCAACGCGCACCAGGTGGGCGCGCCGCTGCCGTTGCCCACCGGGATGGACTTCTCCCGGGTCGAGCGGATCCGGCACGTCGTGCGCTCGGGGGTGGCGCTGCCGGAGAAGCTGCTGCACGCCCTGGAGGTGGCGGGGCCCGTCGCGGGTCACGCCCGCTCGGTGCGGCCGACGGCCATCGGCACGATCGGCGCCTCCCCGGCCGCCACCGCCGCCTGGCTCGGTTCCGTACTCCCCGGCGGGCACCCGGCCCGGGAGACCCCGCAGGGCGCCACCTCCCAGCAGCGACGCGGAACCCCCGGAGCCACCGCCCTGCTCGACGCCCCCGCCGCCCCGGAGGGCGTCTCCCCCGACGGGGAGATGGTCAGGGCGCATCTGGAGGCGGTGGTGAGCCGGTTCGGGGGGCCGGTGCCGGTGGGGCTGCCGATCACCGTGTTCGAGCGGGGGTGGGTGCTGAGCTGGCTGATCAGGGCCGGGGTGCCGGTGACGGCGCCGCCGGAGATGGTGGCGGACCTGCGGGCGGCCATCGGCCCCGCGGGGACGCCGGCCGGCCCGGGGCTGCCGGCGGACGCCGACACGACGTCGGTGGCGCTGTACGCGCTGTCGCTGGTCGGGCAGCCGCACGACCCGGCGAGCCTGCTGGCCTTCGACGCGGGCACCCACTTCTGCACCTGGCAGGGCGAGGACGGCTTCTCGATCAGCGTCAACGCGCACGTCCTGGACGCGTTCGGGGCGTACTCGGCCCGCCGCCCGGACCGCGCGCGGGCGTACGCGCCGGTGGTGCGGCGGCTGTCGGCGCTGCTGGCCGACCGCCAGCAGCCCGACGGGAGCTGGGACGACCGGTGGCACGCCTCCCCCTACTACGCGACGCTGAGCTGCGTGCTGGCCTTGGGCGCGTACGGCGGTCCGGGCCGGGAGGAGGTGATCCGGCGGGCCCGCGCTTGGGTGCTGTCCACGCAGCGCGCCGACGGGTCGTGGGGCCGCTGGGAGGGCACCACGGAGGAGACCGCGTACGCCCTGCAGACCCTGCTCGCCGGTGCCGGGGAACTGGACGAGTGGCGCGAGCAGGCCATCGGTCGCGGATACCGGTATTTACACACGGTAGCGGATATTTCGGAGTATCCGCCGTTGTGGCATGACAAGGACCTTTACACGCCCATCGCGGTCGTACGGTCTGCGGTGCTGGGGGCGTTACACCTGTGCGAGACCAAGATAAAGACAGGACAAATTCGGACGTAACGCTATTTATGGGCACGTACCCGGCTTGAGGTGGGTTTGAGCCATTGCTAAGGTAAGCCCGGCACTGGATGTCGGAAATACTGCCCAATAGCTCGACTTCCAGCTTGACACAATCCCCTTACCTGGACGGCTTATATGCGTTTGCGCAATACGCGCGTGCGAACAAAGGTGACAGCACTGCTGGTGTCCCTGGTCGCGCTGTGGGCGTTCGCCGCGTGGGTGACGCTGCGCGAAGGCGTGAACCTGATCGGCGCCACCACGGTCGACAGCGAGGCGGTCCAGCCCAGCGAGCGGCTCCTGGCCGAGCTCCAGCGCGAGCGCCGCCTCACGATGGCCGGGATCGGCGCGGGCGGCCCGCTGCCCGGCCAGGCCCTGCGCGCCCAGCGGGCCAGGACCGACGCCGCCGGCGCCGCGCTTGAGGAGACCGCGCGCGGCACCCTGGTGCATCTGGCGGCCGACGACGCGCTGATCGGCCGCCTGGAGGAGGCGCTCACGAGCGTCGGCAAGCTCCCGGCCGCGCGCAAGGCCATCGACGCCGCCGGGAACGGCAGGGCGTCGGCGGCGGGTTCGTACGACGACATCATCGACTCGCTCTACCGCATGTTCGACTCCGTGGCCTCGCTCGACGACAAGGAGATCGCCAAGGACGCCCGTACCATGCTGGCGCTCAGCCGGGCCAGCGAGAGCCTGGCCCGCACCGACGCGATGGTGGCGGGGGTGCTGGCGCGCGGGCAGTTCACGCCCGCCGAGTACACCGAGTTCGTCCGCGGCAGCGGCGTCTACCGGTACAACCTGGAGCAGGCCGCGGCGCAGCTGCCCCCGGCCGAGCGGGCCGAGTGGGACGCGTGGGCCAGGAGCAAGCCCGCGCTGCGGCTGCTGGAGCTGGAGCAGCGGCTCGTCGCGCAGATCGACAACGCCGGGCCGCCGCCGGTGACCCCCGCCGAGTGGCAGGCCGCCGCCGAGCCGGCCCGCGCCGGCATCGAGAAGATCATCATCGACGGCGGCGACCGGCTGGTCGAGCGGGCCGTCCCGGGCGCCGTCGGCGTCGTCGTCCGCCTGCTCCTGGCCGGCGGGCTCGGCCTGGTCGCCGTCGTGGCCTCCATCGTGCTGTCGATCACCACGACCCGTTCGCTGCTGGCCCAGCTGAAGAAGCTGCGCGACGCCGCCCACGAGCTGTCGGACGAGCGGCTGCCCGGCGTGGTCGAGCGGATCGGGCACGGCGAGGTCGTCGACGTCTCACGCGAGGTGCCCGACCTGGACTTCGGCGACGACGAGATCGGGCAGGTGGGACAGGCGTTCAACACCGTCCAGCGGACCGCGGTGAGCGTCGCCGCCGAGCAGGCCGAGCTGCGCCGCAGCATCCGCGACATCCTGCTCAGCCTGGCCCGCAGGACGCAGGGCCTGGTGCACCGGCAGCTCACCGTGCTGGACGTGATGGAGCGCCGCGAGACCGACCCCGAGGAGCTGAAGGAGCTCTTCCGGCTGGACCACCTGGCCATCCGGATGCGGCGCAACGCCGAGAACCTCATCGTGCTGTCCGGCTCCTCCCCCGCCCGCACCTGGCGCCGGTCGGTGCCGATGGTCGACGTCGTGCGCGGCGCGCTCGCCGAGGTGGAGGACTACACGCGCGTCACGCTCATGCCGATGGGCGAGGTGGTGCTCGTCGGCCGGGCCGTGGGTGACGTCATCCACCTGCTCGCCGAACTCATCGAGAACGCCGTGTCGTTCTCGCCGCCGTACACGAGCGTGCAGGTGAGCGGCCAGATGGTGGCCAATGGGTACGTGGTCGAGATCGAGGACCGGGGCCTGGGCATGAAGCCCGAGGACCTGGCGGCGGCAAACGAGCGGATCTCCGACCCGCCGGAGTTCCGGATCACGGGCACGGCGCGGCTCGGGCTGTACGTGGTGAGCCGGCTGGCCGAGCGCCACGACATCCAGGTGGTGCTCAAGCCGTCGCCGTACGGCGGGACCACGGTGGTGGTGCTGCTGCCGCAGGAGCTCGTGGAGCTGAGCGAGGGGCCGGAGCCCGGGGGCGAGCCTGTGGCGGGGCTGCCCCGCCGCCAGGCGGCGCTCGCCGGCGCGGCCGGTCCCGCCGCCGGGACCCGCACGGCCACGGCCGTGCGCCCGGCCGCCGGGGAGAACGTCCGGCCGCTCAAGGTCGCGGCCCCGGCGGCCGCCGAGCCGGACCGGGAGCCGACCGCGCTCCCCCGGCGCGAGACCGCCCCCGCGCCGGAGCGCGAGAGCCGGGCCCGCGCGGGCGCGGAGCGCGGCGGCGACGTGGCCGCCCGCGCGGAAGGCGGCGGCGAGGCGGTCCCCGGCGCGGAGGGCGACGGCGAGGCGGGCGCGGAGGCGCCGCAGTTCACGCCGGGAGGGCTGCCGTTGCGGGTGCCGCAGGCGAACCTGGCGCCGGCGTTGCGTGAGGAGGGGCCGGCCACGCTGGACGAGCCCGGGGATGACGAGGACGAGCCGACACCGGAGGAGATCCGGGCACGGATGGGATCCCTGCAATCGGGCACCCGGCTCGGCAGGTCCGAGGCGGCCAAGCTCATGGACGAGCGGGCAGGAGGCGATACGTGACACCGGGTGCCGGCACAGACCTGAACTGGCTTCTCGACGACCTGGTAGGCCGCGTGAAGGACGCCGAGCACGCGATCGTGCTGTCGTCCGACGGGCTGCTGATGGCCTCGTCGGCCGCGCTGCAGCGGACCGACGGCGAGCACCTGTCGGCCGTCGCCTCCGGCCTGCAGAGCCTGGCCAAGGGCGTCTCCGAGCACGTGGGCGGCGGCCCGGTCAAACAGACGGTGGTGGAGTGGCGCTCGCGGTTCCTCGTCGTGACCGTGGCGGGCGAGCGGGCCTGCCTGGCGGTGCTCTGCGAGCAGGGCGCCGACATCGGCCTGGTCGCCTACGAGATGGCGATGCTGGTGGCGCGCGTCGGCCAGTACCTGACCTCCGGGGCACGGGCCGGGAGCGACCTGTGACCGAGGAACACTGGGTCGACCCCGAGATCATCCGTCCGTACGTGGTGACGCGCGGCCGCACCGCGCCCGTGCACGGCAGGTTCGACCTGATCTCCATGGCCGTCTCCGTGGGCCCGCCGCCGGGCCCGGAGGCCGGGCTCGACCCGGAGCACCACTCGATCCTCCGGCTCTGCCGTGAGCCGAAATCCGTGGCGGAGATCGCCGCGCACCTTGACCTGCCCGCGGGCACGATCCGCGTGCTGCTCGGCGACCTGTTCGACAGGGAGCTCGTCTCGGCCCAGGAACCGCAATCCGAGGTGGACATGCGTGACATGAAGATGTACAGGGCGGTGCTCGATGGTCTTCGATCGCTCTGACCGCCCGCGCCTTCCGACGGCGATCAAGATCCTCATCGCCGGCGGGTTCGGCGCGGGCAAGACGACGCTGGTCGGCGCGGTCTCCGAGACCCGGCCGCTGCGCACCGAGGAGGTGCTGACCGACCGCGGCGTCGGCGTCGACGACCTGTCGAGCGTCGAGGCCAAGCGGACGACGACGGTCGCGATGGACTTCGGCCGGATCACGCTGGGCGACGAGTACGTCCTCTACCTGTTCGGCACGCCCGGGCAGGAGCGGTTCTGGTTCGTGTGGGACGAACTGGCGGAGGGCTCGCTCGGCGCCGTCATCCTGGCCGACACCCGGCGGCTGGCCGACTGCTTCCCGTCGGTCGACTACTTCGAGCGGCGCGGCACGCCGTTCGTGGTGGCGGTCAACTGCTTCGACGGCGCGCCGACGTTCGAGGTCGACGAGGTACGGCTGGCGCTCCAGCTCGACACGTCGGTGCCGATCATCCTGTGCGACGCCCGCCGGCGGCACTCCAGCCGGGAGGTGCTCATCACCCTGGTGAAGCACTCGGCCCGGCTGCGGGCGGAACCGGTGGGCTGAACCAGAGCGCGGGCGGGATCCGTACGGGCTCCGGGAAGACCGTCAGGTGCGCGAGCGACGGCAGGACGCGCGCCAGCCGGTGTCCTCGGTCGCAGGTGCCCCTTCGTGGCCAGCCGGTGGCCGACGGCCTCGACGGTGGCGAGGAAGCGCCGGGTGAAGGCGGCGTCGTAGGCCCCGGCGTACGGCCAGGGCAACTGGGCCAGGGCCGGCGCCCGGTTCGGGCCTAGGTCGGCGAGGGTCGGCACCCGGCCAGGAGGCTGCCCGCGTGCACGAGGGCGCCCGCCAGCCTGCGCGCCTGGTAGCCGGGCAGGCCCAGGCGGCGGACCAGCGCCGCCTCGGCGGGAGCCGTGGCGAGCGCGGAGAGCCGTGCCGCCTCGGCCCGGCGGGCGTTCCCGGCTTCGGGGCCGGGGGTGGAGTCGGCGTCTGGCCGGGTTTCGCGGGCCGGGACGCCCGTCCAGGAGTAGCCGGGGTCGTGCGGCGGGTCGAGGGACGTGCGCGCCCCGGCGGCCAGGGCCCGGAGGTACGGTTCCAGGGCCCGCCGGTAGTGCGCGTCGCCGTCCGGATCGCGCCACAGGCCGTGGAGGCAGCACGGCCCCGTGCGGCGGTCCCACGGCTGGATCAGCGACTCCAGCACCTCCAGCGCCAGCACCCGCAACCCGGTCGTCCACGGCGACGGGGAGGCGTTCGAGGTGCGGGTCGAGGGCTGGGTCGAGGAGCAGGGCCACCTCGGCGGCGGCCGGCAGGGCGACCTCGGCGACGTCGGGCAGGATCAGGCTGTCCTCCGCGTGCACCGCCTCCAGGATCTCGGTCAGCAGCGGGAGGGGGTCGGCGCGGCCGTGGAGGTGGTGGCCGAGGTCCAGCGCGTCGTCACTGTCGAAGGGACCGTAGCCGTGTCTGCTCACATGACGATCATGGCGCGGCGGAGGGGGCGGGGGGAAGGGGGGGGAGGGAGGGGGGTGGGGGGGGGGGGCGGGGGGGGGGGGGGGGTGGGGGGGGGGGGGGGGGGGGGGGGGGGGGGGGGGGGGGGGGGGGGGGGGGGGGGGGGGGGGGGGGGGGGGGGGGGGGGGGGGGGGGGGGGGGGGGGGGGGGGGGGGGGGGGGGGGGGGGGGGGGG
>NZ_LAVL01000225.1 GCF_001083785.1 Nonomuraea sp. SBT364 | reverse complement strand
GAGGGCGGGCCGGTCGGGGAGGGTGTGGGGGAGGCCGAGGGCGCCGACGCGGGCGGCGAGGCGGAGGAGGCGGCGGACCTTGTCGTCGACGGCGGCCTCCGGGACGTCGCCCGCGCGCACGGCGGCGACCAGCGCCTCTCCCCAGGGGCCCGAGGGGCCGGACATGACGAGGTCCTGGGCGGCGCGGGCCGACGGGCCGGTGGTGCGGACGGCGCCCCAGTCGGACACCACCACGCCGTCGAACCCCCACTCCTCCTTGAGCGGGTCGGCGAGCAGGGGGCTCTCCGACATGGTGGCGCCGTTCACGCCGTTGTAGGCGGACATGACGACCCAGACGCCCGCCTCGACGGCGGCCTCGAAGGGCGCCAGGTACAGCTCCCGGAGGGTCCGCTCGTCGATGCGGGCGTCGAGGGTGAGGCGTTCGGTCTCGGAGTCGTTGGCGACGTAGTGCTTGGCGGTCGCCGCGACCCCGCCGGCCTGGACGCCCCGGATGAGGGCGGCCCCGATGCGGCCCGTCAGCAGCGGGTCCTCGGAGTAGCACTCGAAGTGCCGCCCGCCGAGCGGCGAGCGGTGCAGGTTGAGCGTCGGGGCGAGCACGACGTGGACGCCCTTGCGCCGCGCCTCGGCCGCGAGCACCCCGCCGAGCTGCCCCGCCAGGTGCTCGTCCCAGGTGGCGGCGAGCGCGGTCGGGGAGGGGAGCGTGAGGGAGGTGTTCCGCTCGTCCCATCCTTCGCCGCGCACCCCGGCCGGTCCGTCGGAGGTCACCACGGCGGCGAGGCCGACGTCCGGTTCGGCGTGGGTGCGCCACACGGTCGCCCCGGTGAGCAGCCGTACCTTGCGCACCAGGTCCAGCTTCTCCACGAGGCGGTCGAGGTCGTCGATGCTCACACAGGTTCCCTTCGAGGTTGGAGAGCGCTCTCCGAGGCAGGGTCCCGGCTCCGGAGGACGCCTGTCAAGGCCGGGCCGGGGTCAGGGGAGCTCGAAGTCCTCCGT
Source organism: Nonomuraea sp. SBT364 (assembly GCF_001083785.1). GTDB lineage: Bacteria > Actinomycetota > Actinomycetes > Streptosporangiales > Streptosporangiaceae > Nonomuraea. Next base: position 11,264 of record NZ_LAVL01000225.1, on the reverse strand, counting down.
GAGGGCGGCACCCCGGTGCGGCTTGTAGAGGTCGTAGCCGCGCGGGTTGCACTGGAGCCCGCCGTTGATGCAGTGGGTCACCAGCGCGTCGAGGATCGCCGGGTCGTCCCAGGCGTTGAAGAAGTCGTAATGCCAGGTGTAGCCCCGCCCGCTGGCCAGCCGGGCCTGCGACAGGTCGCCGTCGGCGGGGAAGGCGATCTTGAATTCGAGCATGGGCACCGCCACCGGGTGGGACGCCGGGCAGTAGCCGTCGGCGGGGTAGGACATGTGGCGCTTGTGGTCGGCGCTGTCGAGGTTGACGCCGTCCCAGCAACTCGGCGCCTGGTAGCGGACGTTGACCCGGGTACCGGCCGGGCACGAGCGCGGGATGTCCCAGCTGCGCGACAGGTCGCCGCACTCGAAGCCCTCGACGGTGCCGGGGGAGTCGCGGAACTCCTCCAGCGTCGCGGTCGGGCTGCCGACGACGAACCGCAGGCCCTGGGGGAAGGGCTGGACCCGCCAGTACTCCAGGATGCCGGACTTGTAGTAGATCACCTGGTCGCCGATCGGCTCGACCAGCCGGTCCGCCTTGTAGAAGCTCGGGAACCAGTACGCCGACCGGTCGTGCGGGTTCGTGCACGAGGTGCCCCCGGCCAGGAGGGAGGCCGGCGTGCTGCGCGCGTTCGTCGTCCGGTTGCCGACGAAGGTGTGCATGTGGGAGGCGCCCGGCAGGCCGGGGTAGACGATGGGGTCGTCGGGCAGGTTCGCCGTCACCGAGCAGTTGGCCTGGAACTCGTGGTGCGTCACCTCGTCGGTGAACGTCGGCCTCGGCCTCGGGGTGCCGGTCGCCCCGCCGGTGCCGTACACCTGGAACTCCCAGAGGGAGTAGCCGTAGCCGGTGGCGCGGGTGGTGCCGTGGAGTCGGACGTAGCGGCCGGTGCCGTCGACGTCGAGGGTCTGGGTGCCGCCGGTGCCGGTGGTGGTGGTGTAGAGGTCGGTCCAGGTGGTGCCGTCGCCGGAGATCTGGAGTTCGAAGGCGGTGGCGTAGGCGGCTTCCCAGGTGAGCGTGACACGGTCGACGGTGGCGCTCGCGCCGAGGTCGACCTGGAGCCACTGCGGATCGGCGGCGGCGCTGGACCACCGGGTGGACCCGTCGCCGTCGAAGGCGGCTCCGGCGCCGTATCCACCGCCCTCGGTGGACGAGGCGGTCGCCGGGCGGCCCTGCGAGAGCGGGACGCCGGCGGCGGTGGCAGGGGGGATGACCAGGAGCACGGTCGCGGCCAGCGCCGCCAGCGCCGCGCCGATCAGCCTCGGGCGGAGTCTTCGGGAGGGTTGCATGATCTCTCCTTCGATGCGGACGACAAAGGAGAGCGCTCTCCCTGCGAGCTTGAGCCGCTCCCGTGACGTTGTCAAGGCCACCCATGTGAGCAGCGGATTTCCGGCCGGTGAAGAAATGGGCCTTGACGGCGTCCGGTGACCGGGACACCCTCGGCACGGAGAGCGCTCTCCCTGCCCGGCCCTCTGTCCCGAGGAGAGATCGTGTACCCAGCTCGCAGGTTAGGCCTGGTCATCGCCGCTCTGGCGAGCCTGGTCCTGTCCGGCCCGGCACTCGTCGGCCCGGCCGCCGCGGCCGATGTCCCGCTGTCGCAGGGCAAGCCGGCGACGGCCTCGTCGACCGAGGGCGCCGCCTACGCCGCCGGCGCCGCGGTCGACGGCGACCTGACGGGCACCAGGTGGTCCAGTTCTTTCAGTGATCCGCAGTGGCTCCAGGTCGACCTCGGTGCGAGCGCCGCCGTCGACCGTGTCACGCTCACCTGGGAAGCCGCCTACGCCACCGCCTTCGAACTCCAGATCTCCGGCGACGGCACCACCTGGACCGACCTCTACACCACCACCACCGGCACCGGCGGCACCCAGACCCTCGACGTCGACGGCACCGGCCGCTACGTCCGACTCCACGGCACCACCCGCGCCACCGGCTACGGCTACTCCCTCTGGGAGTTCCAGGTGTACGGCACCGAGAGCGGCGGCAGCCCCTGGACCGAGGTCTGGCAGGACGACTTCACCGGCCCGGCGGGCACCTCGCCCTCGTCCGCCAACTGGATCATGCGCACCGGCACCTCCTACCCGGGCGGCGCGGCGAACTGGGGCACCGGCGAGGTCGAGACCATGACCGACTCGACCGCCAACGTCTTCCTCGACGGCGACGGCCACCTGAACATCAGGGCGCTGAAGGACGGCGCGGGCCGCTGGACCTCCGGCCGGATCGAGACCCGGCGCACCGACTTCGAGCCCAGGCCCGGCGAGCTGCTGAAGTTCACCGCCCGGCTCAGACAGCCCGACGTCGAGCACGCCCTGGGCTACTGGCCGGGCTTCCGCGCGACCGGCGCCGCCTACCGGGGCAACTACACCAACTGGCCGTCGGTCGGCGAGACCGACATCATGACCGGCGTCAACGGCCGAGGCCAGCTCGCCAACACCCTGCACTGCGGCACCGCCCCCGACGGGGTGTGCAACGAGTACACCGGCCGCAGCAGCGGGTTCGCCACCTGCGACGGCTGCCGGACCGGCTATCACGAGTACACCCAGATCATCGACCGGACCAGGACCGACGAGGAGATCCGCTTCTACCTCGACGGCGAGCAGACCTGGGTCGTGCGGGAGAGCCAGGTCGGCGTCGCCGCCTGGCGGGCCGCCGTCCACCACGGCTTCTACCTGCGCCTCGACCTGGCCGTCGGCGGCTCGCTGCCGGACGCGATCGCCGGCGTCAGGACGCCCACCGCCGCCACCACGTCCGGCGGCGTGCTGAGCGTGGACCGGGTCACGGTCTCCCGGCAGGGCGGCGCCGTCCCCCCGGCGATGACCGACCCGCCCGTCCCCGCCGGCCCGAGCGTCGTCGAGGTGACCGGCAGCCGCGGCGACTGGCGGCTGACCGTCGACGGCGAGCCGTACCTGGTCAAGGGCCTGACCTACGGCCCGCCGCAGGCCGCCGCCGACGGCTACATGCGCGACCTGAAGGCGATGGGCGTCAACACGATCCGCACCTGGGGTGTCGACGACATCCACACCCCGGCGCTGCTCGACACCGCGGCCCGGCACGGCATCCGCGTCATCGTCGGGCACTGGCTGAACCAGGGCGCCGACTACGCGGGCGACACCGCGTACCGGACCAGCGTGAAGAACGAGATCGTGGCCCGGGTCAACGCCCTGAAGAACCGCCGGGGCGTGCTGATGTGGGACGTCGGCAACGAGGTCATCCTCACCATGCAGGACCACGGCCTGCCGGCCGACGAGGTCGAGCGGCGGCGCGTCGCCTACGCCCAGTTCGTCAACGAGGTCGCCGAGGCGATCCACGCCGCCGACCCGAACCACCCGGTGACCTCGACGGACGCCTACACCCACGCCTGGACGTACTACCGGGCCCACTCCCCGGCGCTCGACCTGCTCGCCGTCAACTCCTACGGCGCGATCCACACCGTGAAGGACGACTGGATCAAGGGCGGGTACGACAGGCCGTACATCGTCACCGAGGCCGGGCCGGACGGCGAGTGGGAGGTTCCCGCCGACGTCAACGGCGTCCCCGACGAGCCGACGGACCTGGAGAAGCGGGACATGTACCTCGCGAGCTGGAACGCCGTCGCGGGTCATGCCGGGGTGGCGCTCGGCGCCACCGAGTTCCACTACGGGCTGGAGAACGACTTCGGCGGCGTCTGGCTGAACACCACGACCGGAGGCTGGCGCCGGCACGGCTACCACGCGCTCAGGCAGGCGTACACCGGGCAGCGCGCGGCGAACACGTCGCCGGAGATCACCGCCATGACGGTCGGCTCGCGCACCGCCGTCCCGGCCGGCGGGACGTTCACCGTCGAGGTCGCCGCCGCCGACCCGGACGGCGACCGGGTCCGCTACAACCTGATGGTCAGCGACAAGCACGTCACCGGCAACCGCGGCTTGCGCAACGTGCGCTTCACCGAGACCGGCCCCGGCCGGTTCTCCGTGACCGCGCCCGAGGCGATGGGCGTGTGGAAGGTGTACGTGTACGCCTTCGACGGCCACGGCAACGTGGGCATCGAGCAGCGGTCGTTCCGCGTCGTGCCGCCCCCGGTGGGCGGGACGAACGTGGCGCGGGGCAGGCCGACGACCGCCTCCTCCTACCAGCAGACCGGCGACGGCGGCCCGTTCACGCCCGACCGGGCCACCGACGGCAGCTTCACCTCCCGGTGGGCCAGCGAATGGGCCGACCCGCAGTGGATCCAGGTCGACCTCGGCGCGCTGACCCCGATCGGGCACGTCCAGCTCGGCTGGGAGGGCGCCCACGCCGCGGCGTACCGGCTGCTGACCTCGGCAGACGGCGCCACCTGGAGTACCGCCTTCGCCACCACCACCGGTGACGGTGGCTTCGACGGCATCGACCTGAGCACCTCCGCCCGTTATGTCCGGCTCGACCTCACCCAGCGCGGCACGCCGTACGGCTACTCGCTGTGGGAGTTCGGCGTCTACCGACAGAATCAGGAAAAGTCATGAGAACAACAGGATCCGCGCTCGCGGCTCTGTCACTGCTGGCGGTGACGGCGGTGGCCGTCCCCGACGGGGCCGCCGCCCTCGGGTGCGCGGCCGGCAACGCCGCGCTGAACCGGCCCGCCACCGCCTCCTCCACCGAGAACGGCGGCACCGCCGCCGCCAACGCCTTCGACGGCGACCCCCGCACCCGCTGGTCCAGCGCCTTCAGCGACCCGCAGTGGATCAGGGTCGACCTCGGCGCGGTGAAGGACCTCTGCCAGGTCGACCTGAGCTGGGAGGCCGCCTACGGCAGGGACTTCACCCTCCAGGCGTCCACCGACGGCAGCACCTGGACGGAGCTGGAGAAGGTCACCGGCGCGACCGGCGGCACCGCCTCCTACGCGGTGGCCGGCTCCGGCCGCTACCTGCGCGTGCACGGCACGGCCCGCGGCACCGGATACGGATACTCACTGTGGGAGGTCGGCGTGCGCGTCCTCGACGGCGGCGGCGGGGGAGAGCTGCCGGGAGGCGGCGACCTCGGGCCGAACGTCAAGGTCTTCGACCCGTCCATGCCGGCGTCCGCGATCCAGGCGCAGATCACCGAGATCTTCAAGCAGCAGGAGGCCGCCCAGTTCGGCACCGGCCGGTACGCGCTGATGTTCAAGCCGGGCAGCTACGACGTCAACGTCGACACCGGCTTCTACACCTCGGTCCACGGCCTCGGCCGCAACCCGGACGACGTCACGGTCAAGGGCGTGAGCGTCGACGCGGGCTGGTTCAACGGCAACGCCACCCAGAACTTCTGGCGCTCCACCGAGAACCTGTCGGTCGCGCCCTACGACGGCACCAACCGGTGGGCGGTCTCCCAGGCCGCGCCGTTCCGGCGGATGCACATCAAGGGCGCGCTCAACCTGGCGCCGTCCGGGTACGGCTGGGCGTCCGGCGGCTACATCGCGGACAGCAAGATCGACGGCCAGGTCGGGCCGTACTCCCAGCAGCAGTGGTACACCCGCGACAGCTCGGTCGGCGGCTGGACCAACGGCGTGTGGAACATGACGTTCTCCGGCGTCGAGGGAGCCCCGGCCGGCGGCTTCCCCGAGCCGCCCTACACGACGCTGAACACCACCCCGATCAGCAGGGAGAAGCCGTACCTGTATCTGGAGGGCGGCGGCTACCGCGTGTTCGTGCCCGGCAAGCGGACCGGCGCGCGCGGCATCAGCTGGGCGAACGGGCCGACGCCCGGCGTGTCACTCCCGCTCACCGACTTCTACGTCGCCAGGCCGGGCGTCACCGCCGCGACCCTCAACCGGGCCCTCGACCAGGGCCTGAACCTGCTGTTCACGCCGGGCGTCTACCAGCTCGACCGGACGGTCGAGGTGGACCGGCCCGACACGGTCGTGCTGGGGCTCGGCCTGGCGACGCTGGTCCCGCAGGGCGGGGTCACGGCGATGCGGGTGGCCGACGTGGACGGGGTGAAGCTGGCCGGGTTCCTCATCGACGCCGGCCCGGTCAACTCGCCGACGCTGCTCGAGGTCGGCAGGCCAGGCGCGCACACCGACCACTCCGCCAACCCCGTCTCGCTGCAGGACGTGTTCATCAGGATCGGCGGCCAGTTCGCCGGGAAGGCCACCACGAGCCTGGTGGTGCACAGCGACGACACGATCATCGACCACACCTGGATCTGGCGCGCCGACCACGGCGACGGCGTCGGCTGGACGGTCAACACCGCCGACTACGGCTTGCGCGTGTACGGCGACGACGTGCTGGCCACGGGCCTGTTCGTGGAGCACTTCCAGAAGTACAACGTCGAGTGGCTCGGCGAGCGCGGGCGGACGATCTTCTTCCAGAACGAGCTGCCCTACGACCCGCCCAGCCAGGCCGCGTACATGAACGGGACCACCAAGGGCTGGGCCGCCTACAAGGTCGGCGACTCCGTGGACGCGCACGAGGGCTGGGGCCTGGGCAGCTACTGCGTCTTCACCACCGACGCGAGCATCCAGGTGGACCACGGCTTCGAGGTGCCGGTGAAGCCGGGCGTGCGCTTCCACAGCCTCCTGGTCGTCTCGCTCGGCGGCAAGGGCCGCTACAACCACGTCATCAACGACACCGGCGCACCCGCGTACGGGACCGAGACGATCCCGTCCAAGGTCGTCTCCTACCCCTGACGGACCGCGGGCGGTGAGCGGTGGGCGAGGCCGGCCTCGCCCACCGGCTCGTCGCGCCGCCCGCCGCGCGCGAAGAAGTCGGCGAGCGGCAGCGTCGCGGCGCCGACCGTGACGGCGTCGGGGCCGAGCCGTCCCGGCTCGATCACGACCCGCGCGGCGGGATGGCGCAGCGCGTACGCCATCGCGTGCCGCCGCACCGAGTCCATCAGGTACGGCGCGAGTTGCAGGCCGGCCCAGCCGCCGAGCAGGATGCGCTCCGGCTGGTGGAGATTGATCAGGTTGGACAGTCCGGCGCCCAGGTATTCGGCCGTCTCCTCCAGGACCGCCACCGCCACGGGGTCGGGCTCCGGAGCCCCGGCCGCGGCGAGCATGGCGGCGACCGCGGCCTCCTCGTCGAGACCGGCGGGGATCGCCGCCCCCGCCTCGCGCCAGCGCCCGCCCACCCCCCCGGCCTCGGGGAGCCGGTGCGTCACCGGCCGCGCTCCGGGGCGCGGGTGTGTCGCCCGCGCGGTTCCTCGGGGCCGGCGTCTTGCCTTCCAGCCCGGCGCGACCGCGCCCCGCCTTGCCGTCCGTCCCGGTACGCCGGGGCGCCGGCACCTTGCCCTCCGCACGCGACGCGGCGGCCTCGTCGTTCGTCCGTCCCCGCGACGGCACGTCCTCCACCGTACGGTTCCGCGCCGCGGCCCCCTTGACCTCGTCCGCCACGGCGGCGGCGCGGACGTCGGGGTCGGCGCCGGTGGCCTTGGCCAGGCGCGCGAGCCGGTCGGCCAGCAGCGCCGCCGTCGGCCGCTTGCCCGGCTCGCGGTTGAGCGCGGCCCGCACCAGCGGCAGCAGCGCCACCGGCACACCCTTGAGGTCGGCCTGCCCGTTCAGCACCGCGTACATCTGCGCCTCGGCCGTCCCCCGCCCGAACGTCGGCCGCCCGGTCGCCGCGAACGCCACCGTCGCCGCCCAGGCGTGCACGTCGGCGGGCGAGTCGACCTGCTCGTCGACGAAGATCTCCGGCGCGGTGTAACCCGGCGTGCCGAGGAAGGTGCCGGTCATCGTCAGCCGGGTCGCGTCGAGCACCTGCGCGATGCCGAAGTCGATGAGCACGGGCCCGTCGACGCCCATGAGGATGTTGCCCGGCTTGAGGTCGCGGTGCACCACCCCGGCCGCGTGGATGATCGCCAGCGCCGCCGCGATGCCCTGCGCGAGCTGCATGAGCCGCGGCAGGTCCAGCGGTCCCTCCTGGCGCACCCGGTCGAGCAGCGTCGCGCCGTCGATGTGCTCCATCACCAGGTAGGGCCTCGCGCACGCGAGATCGGCGTCGAGCACCCTCGCCACGTACGGGCTCTCGACCCGGCGCAGCGCGCGCACCTCGCGCTCCAGCCTGATGCGCTGGGAGTCGTCCTCGCTCAGGTCGTGCAGGACCTTGAGCGCGACACGCTCGCCACGGCGGGCGCTGGCGAGGTAGACCTCGCCCATGCCGCCCCGGCCAAGCCGCTCGAGGAGGGTGTATGGCCCGACCTTGCCGAGCTTGCTCACCGTCCCTCCCCGCTCGGCGCGCCCATAAGGGATACAACCCTAGCGCCGAGGCCAGTGGGAAAGCCTGCGGCGCGCCGGAGCACTCGAAGGTTTATCGCGGTGATTGCTCGGACAGCAGGCTGTCGAGCCGAGCGGTGGGCTGCTGCGCCGGGTCCCAGCGGCTCGTCCTGCGCCAGTGGACGTGTCCGTGCCTCTCCAGCCAGAGCATCAGCCGGTCGGCGCCGAACAGCACGGCGGCGGCGGAGCCCAGGGCGATGACGATCTCCATGAGCCCGAGTCAACGCGGCGCGCGCGGCCCCTCAGCCGCCGACACACCGCCCGCTACCGGATCCGGTCAGCATCCTGGCTCGGGGATTACCGTGCCCTCGGCCGTGCGCAACTGGCCTTCGCCCGTGTAGACCCACTTGGTGGAGGTGAGCTCGGGCAGCCCCATCGGCCCGCGCGCGTGCAGCTTCTGGGTGGAGATGCCGATCTCCGCGCCGAACCCGAACTCGCCGCCGTCGGTGAACCGGGTGGAGGCGTTGACGGCGACGGCGGCCGAGTCGACCCGCGACACGAACCGGCGGGCCGCCGCCTGCGAACGGGTGACGATGGCGTCGGTGTGCCCGGAGCCGTAACGCCTGATGTGCGCCACGGCCTCGTCCAGCGAGCCGACGACGGCCGCGGCGATGTCGAGCGAGAGGTATTCGGCGTAGAAGTCGTCCTCCGTCGCGGGCACCACGTCGCCGTAACCGGCGATCCGCTCGTCGCCGTGCACGGTCACGCCGGCGGCCCGGAGCGCGCCGAGCGCCTTCGGCACGAACGCGTCGGCCACGTCCGCGTGCACCAGGAACGTCTCGGCCGCGTTGCACACCGAGGGCCGCTGCGCCTTGGCGTTGACCAGGATCTGCACCGCCAGATCGACGTCAGCCTCGGCGTCGACGTAGACGTGGCAGTTGCCGACCCCGGTCTCGATCACCGGCACCGTCGACTCCTCCACCACCGAGTTGATCAGCGACGCGCCGCCGCGCGGGATCAGCACGTCGACCAGCCCGCGGGCGCGCATCAGCTCCTTGACCGAGTCGCGCGTCTGGCCAGGCACGAGCTGCACCGCGCCCGCCGGCACGTCGGTGCCGGCCAGCGCCTCCTGCATGACCCTGACCAGCGCCGTGTTGGAGGAGTAGGCGCTGGAGGAGCCGCGCAGCAGCACCGCGTTGCCGCTCTTGAGGCAGAGCGCGGCGGCGTCGACGGTGACGTTGGGGCGGCCCTCGTAGATGATGCCGATGACGCCGAGCGGCACCCGGAGCTGGCGCAGCTCCAGCCCGTTGGGCAGGGTCGAGCCGCGCACCACCTCGCCCACCGGGTCGGGCAGGTCGGCCACCTGCTGTACGGCCTCGGCGATGGCCCCGATGCGGGCCTCGTCGAGCCGCAGCCGGTCGATCATGGCCTCGGAGGTGCCCTGCGACCTGGCCTGCTCGACGTCGGCGGCGTTGGCCTCGACCAGCTCGGCGGCGTGCGCCACCAGGGCGTCGGCGACGGCACGCAGCGCCCGGTCCTTGGGCGCCCGCGGCAGCGGGGCCAGCTCGGCGGCGGCCTCACGTGCCGCGCGGGCAACCTTCAGGAACTCTTCGGACATCGCGTGCTCCTCGATAGGGCTCAGCTGTGGGACTCCAGTATGACGATGTCGTCGCGGTGGATCAGCTCGCGTTCATATTCCGGACCGAGCTCGGTGGCCAGGTCGCGGGTCGAGCGGCCGAGCAGCCCGGGGATCTCGCCCGCGTCGAAGTTGACCAGCCCGCGCGCCACCACCAGGCCGCGCGGCGCGCAGAGGTCGACCGGGTCACCGGCGGCGAACTCACCCTCGACCGAGGTGACGCCCGCCGGGAGCAGCGACTTGCGCCGCGACACGACGGCCTCGACCGCGCCGTCGTCGAGGTGCAGCCGGCCCCGCCCGGTGGTGGCGTGGGCCAGCCACAGCAGCCGGGTGCCGGGATGCCGGCCGCCCGGGTGGAAGTAGGTGCCGACGTCGGCTCCGGCCAGCGCGTTGGCGGCGTGCGCGGCGGCGGTCAGCACCACCGGCACTCCCGCGCCGGTGGCGATCCGGGCCGCCTGCACCTTGGTGACCATGCCCCCCGTGCCGACCGCGCCGCCGCTCTTGCCCAGCTCCACGCCCGTCAGGTCGTCGGGGCCGTGGATCTCCGCCAGCCTCCGCGACCCGCTGCGGCTGGGCGGACCGTCGTACAGGGCGTCGACGTCGGAGAGCAGGACGAGCGCGTCCGCGCGGGTGAGGTGGGTGACCAGGGCGGCCAGCCGGTCGTTGTCGCCGAAGCGGATCTCGTCGGTGGCGACGGTGTCGTTCTCGTTGACGATCGGCACGATGCCGAGCTCCAGCAGCCGGTCGAGCGTGCGGCGGGCGTTGGCGTGGTGGGCGCGGCGCATCATGTCGTCGGCGGTCAGCAGCACCTGGCCGACGCGCAGCCCGTAGCGGGCGAAGGACGAGGTGTAGCGGGCCACCAGCACGCCCTGGCCAACGGATGCGGCGGCCTGCTGCGTGGCGAGGTCGCGCGGTCGCGCCGCCAGCCCGAGCGGGCCCAGCCCGGCCGCGATGGCGCCGGACGACACCAGCACGATCTGCGTCCCGGCGCCGCGCCGCGCGGCCAGCACGTCGACGAGCGCGTCGACCCGGTCCACGTCGATCATGCCCTGGGAGGTGGTGAGCGACGACGAGCCGACCTTGACGACGACCCGCGACGCGGAGCTGATCCGTTCCCGCACGCTCAAACCCTATCCGAGCCCTCGCCCTCCCCCTCCCGACCGCCCAGCCCTGTGGATAACCCGACCGGCTTGGCGCCGATCTCGTCATCCATCGAAGACCCAGGCACCACCCCTTCGGCGATGGCCCGCCGGGAGAGAGCTGACGCCCAGGAAAATTGCCCGGCCACCACCTGACCGCCCCAGGTCACCACCTGACCGCCCCAGACCACCCCTCGGAGAGAGCTGACGCCCCCGGTGACCGGGCCGCCACCCACGGCGTAGCCGCCCCGGAAGCGAAACCGGCCGCCGCTCCCGCCCTACGCGCCCGAAAGAGAAACCAGCCGCCGCTCCCGCCCTACC
>NZ_LAVL01000224.1 GCF_001083785.1 Nonomuraea sp. SBT364 | reverse complement strand
GGGCTGTTGTCATGGGCGGATGACGGCTTCGGAGACCCATCGGGCCATTGAGGCGGTGTGGCGGATCGAGGCGGCGCGGGTGATCGCCGGGCTGGCCGGGATGGTGCGCGACGTCGGCCTGGCGGAGGAGCTGGCGCAGGATGCGCTGGTGGCGGCGCTGGAGCAGTGGCCCCGCGAGGGGGTGCCGGGCAATCCGGGCGCCTGGCTGATGACCGTGGGCAAGCGCCGGGCGGTCGACCTGATCCGGCGGCGCGAGCGGTTCGAGCGCAAGCTGGCCGAACTGGGACGGCAGCTCGACGACGAGGAGGAACTGCCCGGCGCCGAGGAGATCGAGGACGACCTGCTGCGGCTGGTGTTCACGGCGTGCCATCCGGTGCTGTCGACGGAGGCGCGGGTGGCGCTGACGCTGCGGGTGCTGGGCGGGCTGTCGACGGACGAGATCGCGCGCGCGTTCCTGGTGCCGGAGCCGACGATGGCGCAGCGGGTGGTGCGGGCCAAACGGACGCTGGCGGAGCGCGAGGTGCCGTTCGAGGTGCCGCAGGGCGCGGAGCTGGCGCAGCGGCTGGCGTCGGTGCTGGAAGTCATCTACCTGATCTTCAACGAGGGCTACGCGGCGACGGCCGGCGACGACTGGATGCGGCCGGGATTGTGCGAGGACGCGCTGCGGCTGGGGCGGGTGCTGGCGGGGCTGATGCCGAAGGAGCCCGAGGTGCACGGGCTGGTCGCGCTGATGGAGATCCAGGCGTCGCGGGGGGCGGCCCGGGTGGGGCCGTCGGGCGAGCCGGTCCTGCTGCTGGAGCAGAACAGGGCCCGCTGGGACCGGCTGCTCATCGGCCGGGGCCTGGCCGCGCTCGGCCGGGCCGGGGAGCTGGGCGGGGCGATGGGCCCGTACGCGCTGCAGGCGGCGATCGCCGCCTGTCACGCCCGCGCGCTCACGGCGGAGGAGACCGACTGGGTGCGCATCGCGGCGCTGTACGAGGAGCTGGCGCGCCTGTCGCGCTCGCCCGTGGTGGAGCTTAACCGGGCGGTGGCGCTGGCGATGGCGTACGGCCCGGCGGTGGGGCTGGGGCTGGTGGACCAGATCGCCGGGGAGCCCGCGATGAACCGCTACCACCTGCTGCCGAGCGTGCGCGGGGATCTGCTGTTCAAGCTGGGCCGGCATGCCGAGGCGCGGGCGGAGTTCGTGCGCGCGGCGGGCCTGACGCGCAACGAGCGTGAGCGGCGGCTGCTGGAGGAGCGCGCCGAGGCCTGCACCTGATCAGACTCGCCCGGAGTGGTGCGGAAAAGGTGCGCATGAGATGGGAGCGCTCCCAAATGGCTATATGAGTGCTTTGGCCCTAAAAATCCTGTTTTAGGGTGCTCAAACACCCCAGAGGTAACGGTTGAGTTTCGGGACGTTGACGTCCGCACGCCATACGGGCACTCTTTGTGGGAGCGCTCCCAAAGACTCTCCTCTCGCGGCGCAACCCGCGATGCACCTCCCACGATCCACACCCAAAAGGGGTACGGAATGATGAACCACAAGCGCTTTGCTGTCTCCGGTGTCATGGTCGCGGCGCTGGCCGTCGCGACGGCCGCGTGTGGCGGCGGCGACCCGACGACGCCGGCGGGGGCCGGCGAGACGACGGCGGCGGCAGAGCCTGTCACGATCAACGTGCACACCTTCGGCGGCGGCGAGAACTTCGGTTACGACGCGGCCGTCGAGAAGTGGAATGCCGAGCACCCGAACATCCAGGTCAAGTACACGAACCTGACCGACCGGTTCGAGGACGTCTATCTGCCGCAGCTGCTGCAGCGTCTGCAGGCCGGCAGCGGCGCCGGCGACATCGTCGGCATCGACGAGGGCGCCATGGGCCTGATGGCGGCCCGCCCGCAGTTCTTCACCGACCTGGGCGAGCACGGCCTGCAGGACCGCAAGGCCGACTTCCCGGCCGCCAAGTGGGAGGCGGGCGTCAACGCCGACGGCAAGCTGTTCGCGCTCGGCACCGACATCGGCGGCATGACCATGTGCTACCGCAAGGACCTGTTCGAGAAGGCCGGCCTGCCGACCGACCGCGAGGAGGTCGCCAAGCTCTGGCCGACCTGGGACGCGTACATGGAGGCCGGCAAGAAGTTCCAGGCCGCCAACAAGGACGCCAAGTGGATGGACGGCCCCAACACCATCTACAACGTGATCCTGTCGCAGGAGGCGCCGAAGAACGGCAACGTCTCCTACTTCGACAAGAGCAACCAGCTCGTCCTGGAGACCAACCCCGCGGTCAAGACGTCCTTCGACTGGGTGCAGAAGTTCAGCCAGCAGGGCCTGACGGCCAAGCTGCAGGCGTTCAGCCCGCCGTGGAACAAGGCCATCAAGGGCGGCGACTTCGCCACCATGGGCTGCCCGTCGTGGATGCTCGGCGTGATCTCCGGCGCCGCCGGTGACGGCAACAAGGGCAACTGGGACGTCGCGTCCGTGCCCGGCGGCACGGGCAACTGGGGCGGCTCGTGGCTGGCCATCCCCAAGCAGACCAAGCACCCGAAGGAAGCCGCTCAGGTGCTCAACTACCTGACGGGCAAGGAAGGCCACGTGGCGGCCTTCAAGGAGGCGGGCGCGTTCCCGAGCTCCATCCCGGCCCAGCAGGACCCTGAGGTGGCGGGCCTGAAGAACGAGTACTTCAACGACGTGCCGACCGGCGAGATCTTCGCGGCCTCGGTCAAGGACCTGCAGCCGGTGTTCCTCGGCGAGAAGCACGCGCAGGTCAAGACCTCCGTGGAGAAGGTGCTCGAGGGCATGGACCAGGGCGCCATCGGTTACGACGAGGCCTGGACGAAGTTCATCGAAGCGGGCGTCAAGGCAGCCGGCTGACGGCTCGCCTTCAGGAAACGGGTGGCGTCCTCCCCCACGGCGGACGCCACCTCACTCCCGCCCCGGCTCGAAAGGCCCTTCATGACTCTCCAACTCGCGCCGCCGCGGCATGCGTCCGGCAAGCGGGCGGCGCCCAGGCGGCGGATGACCCGCTTCGACATCAAGGGGATGCCCTATCTCCTGGTGTCCCCTTATTTCCTGCTCTTCGCCGTTTTCGGGATCTTCCCCCTGGTCTACACGCTCTGGCTGTCGCTGCATGACGCCGAGCTGGCCGGGGAGCGGACCTTCTCGGGCCTCGCGAACTACGCCGAGCTGATCGCCGACGCCGAGTTCTGGAACGCGGTGTTCAACACGGTCGGCATGTTCGTGCTGGCCACCGTCCCGCAGATCATCCTCTCGCTGATGCTGGCCAACGCGCTGAACAAGCGGCTGCGCGGCCGGCTGCTGCTGCGCCTGGGCGTGCTGCTGCCGATGATCACCTCGGTGGTCGCGGTGGCGGTCATCTTCAGCCAGCTCTACAGCCGCGACTACGGCCTGTTCAACTGGGTGCTCGGCCTGGTGGGCATCGACCCGATCGCCTGGCAGAACGAGAAGTGGTCCTCCTGGATCGCCATTGCCACGATGGTCGACTGGCGCTGGACCGGCTACAACGCGATCATCCTGCTCGCCGCGATGCAGACGATCCCCAAGGACCTCTACGAGGCCGCGGCCATCGACGGCGCCACGGCGCGACGCCAGTTCTGGCAGATCACCCTGCCGATGCTGCGCCCGACGATCGTCTTCGTGGTCTTCATCTCCACCATCGGCGGCCTGACGCTGTTCACCGAGCCGGTGACGTTCGAGGGCGAGCAGATGATGACCGGCGGCACCACCGGCCAGTACCAGACGGTGGCGATGTTCATCGTGGAGCAGGCCTTCCGGGGCAGCTTCGAGATCGGATACGCCTCCGCCGCCGCGTGGCTGCTGTTCGTGCTGATCCTGATCGGCACCATGGTCAACTACTTCTTCACACGCCGCATCGGGGGTGCGCGATGACCGTCGGACAACCGACCGGCCGCCTGTGGGAAGCGGGGGCTCTCACCAAGGTCGTGCTGGCCCTGGCGCTGCTGATGTCCGCATTCCCCATCTACTACATGTTCATCATGGCGACGCGGACCAACGACGACGCGCTCGACGTGCCGCCGCCGCTCCTGCCCGGCGGCCACCTGGGCGAGAACATCGAGCGCCTGCTGACCACCGAGGACGCCTACTTCATCACCGGCCTGATCAACTCCGCGATCGTCGCCACGACCGTGACGGTGTCGGTGGTGCTCATCTCGACGCTGGCCGGTTTCGCCTTCGCCAAGCTGCGCTTCCGCGGCTCGAAGGTGCTGCTCGGCGTGATCCTGGTGACGATGATGGTGCCGTTGCAGCAGATGGGCATCGTCCCGCTGTACGAGCTCATGGTCACGCTCGGCTGGACCGGCCAGCTCCAGGCGGTGATCCTGCCGTTCCTGGTCAACGGGTTCGGCGTGTTCATGATGACGCAGTACGCCTCCCAGGCGGTGCCCGACGAGCTGGTCGAGGCGGCCAGGGTCGACGGGGCGTCCACCATGAGCATCTACCGCAAGGTCATCCTGCCCGCGCTGCGGCCCGGCATGGCGGTGCTCGCGCTGCTCGTCTTCATGCAGACGTGGAACGAGTTCATGTGGCCGCTCATCGTGCTGCTGCCGGAGAACCCGGTGGTGCAGACCTCGATCGCGGCGCTCAACCAGGCGCACGGCACCGACTACGTGATGCTGTTCGCCGGCACCGCGGCGTCGGTTCTTCCTCTCTTCGTGGTTTTCGTGCTGTTCGGCCGGCAGATCGTCGGCGGCCTGATGGAAGGTGCGGTCAAGGCGTGACGACTCAGGAGGAGCAGACCCGCTCCGAGCTGCGATTCCCCACAGGGTTCGCGTGGGGTGCGGCCACCTCTGCCTACCAGATCGAGGGGGCGGTGACGGCCGACGGCCGCGGCGTCTCCATCTGGGACACGTTCACCAGGACGCCGGGCAGGGTGGTCGGCGGCGAGCACGCGGACGTGGCCATCGACCATTACCACCGTTACCGGGACGACGTGCGGATCATGGCGGACCTGGGGCTGAGCGCCTACAGGTTCTCCGTGTCGTGGCCGCGCGTCCAGCCGTACGGTTCGGGACCCGTCAACCACAAGGGCCTCGACTTCTACAAGCGACTGACCGACGAGCTCCGCTCGCACGGCATCGATCCCTGGCTGACGCTCTACCACTGGGACCTGCCGCAGGCCCTGGAGGACAAGGGCGGCTGGCCGGAGCGCGACACCGCGCTGCGCTTCGCCGACTACGCGGCGGCGGTGCACGACGCGCTGAAGGATCACGTGCACACGTGGAGCACCGTCAACGAGCCGTGGTGCGCGGCCTTCCTGGGTTACGCCTCGGGCGAGCACGCTCCGGGACGCCGTGAGCCCGAGAACGCGATCCGGGCCGCGCACCACTTGAACCTCGCCCATGGACTAGGGGTCCAGGCCATGGGCGCCAGGCGGGTGGGGGGTTGCGTGAACCTCTACGCGATCACCCCGGCCACGGCCAGTGAGGCTGACCAGGACGCTGCCCGGCGCATCGACGGGCTGCAGAACAGGTTCTTCCTCGACGCGCTGCTGACGGGCCGCTATCCCCAGGACGTCCTGGACGACCTGGGGATGGACCTGTCCTTCATCGAGGACGGTGACCTGAAGACCATCAACGCGCCGATCGACGTGCTGCTGGTCAACTACTACAGCCGCTTCACCGTGTCGGGCGAGTCCGGCGGGAAGGCGTCGGCCTCGGCCGCGCCGACCGAGACGGGCTCGCCGTGGATCGGCAGCGAGCACGTGTCGTTCGTGAACGGCGGGCGGCCCGTCACCTCGATGGGCTGGGAGATCGACGAGGACGGGCTGGTCGAGGTGCTGCAGCGGGTGGCGCGCGACTACCCGCCGGTCCCGCTGGTGGTCTCGGAGAACGGCGCGGCCTTCGAGGACGTGCTGGAGGACGGCCGCGTGCGCGACGCCGAACGCCAGGCCTACTTCGAGGCGCACCTGCGCGCCTGCCGCACCGCGATCGACGCCGGTGTGCCGCTGGAGGGCTACTTCGCCTGGTCGCTGATGGACAACTTCGAGTGGGCCTGGGGGTACGGCAAGCGGTTCGGGCTGGTCCGCGTCGACTACGAGACGCAGCAGCGCATGCTGAAGGACAGCGCGATCTGGTACGCCGAGATCATCCGGCAGAATAGGGCCCATGAACCGACCGACTCTTGAGGCAGTCGCAGCTCTGGCCGGCGTCGGCCGCGGCACGGTGTCGAGAGTCATCAACGGCTCGCCCAACGTGAGCGAGAAGGCCCGCGAAGCCGTGCAGCAGGCCATCCAGGAGCTGGGCTACGTGCCCAACAGGGCGGCCCGGGCGCTGGTCACCCGGCGCACCGACACGGTCGCCCTGGTGGTGTCGGAGTCGGAGTTCCGGGTGTTCGACGAGCCCTACTTCGCCGGCACCATCCGCGGCATCGGCTCGGCGCTGACCGAGACGGGCCTGCAGCTCATCCTGGCGATGGCCCGCTCGCGGCAGGAGCACGCCCGGCTGGAGCACTACCTGACCGGCCAGCACGTCGACGGCGTGCTGCTGCTGTCGCTGCACGGCGACGACCCGCTGCCGGGCCGGCTGGAGGCGATGGGCGTGCCGACCGTGCTGGGCGGCCGGCCGGTCGGCCCGGCGGCCCCCTACAGCTACGTCGACATGGACAACAGGGCAGGGGCCCGGCAGGCGGTCAAGCACCTGCTGGGCCTCGGCCGTGCCCGGATCGCCACCATCGCCGGGCCGCAGGACATGGGCGTGGGCGTGGACCGTCTGTCGGGTTACCGCGACGCGGTCCTGCCCACCGGCCTGCCGGAGCTGGTGGCCTACGGCGACTTCTCCGAGGAGAGCGGCGAGTCGGCCATGGCCGAGCTGCTGGCCGCCCATCCCGACGTCGACGCGGTGTTCGCCGCCTCCGACCCGATGGCGCTGGGCGCGATGCGGGTGCTCAAGGGGGCGGGGCGGGCGATTCCGGGCGACGTGGCGGTGATCGGGTTCGACGACTCCAAGGCGGCGCTGCACGCCGACCCGCCGCTGACCACCGTGCACCAGCCGATGGAGGCGATGGGCCGGCAGATGGCGCTGCTGCTGGTGGCCCGCATCAACGGCGAGGAGCTGCGCCAGCCGGTGGTCATCCTCGACACCCACCTGGTGCGCCGGGAATCTGCCTGACCTGCCGTTATCATTGCTGAAACCGTTTACAACCCCGTCGAGAGGACGTCCGTCGTGCCCCAGCTTGTCGGTGGCGGCTACACCGCGCAGGTGAGCCGTCGTGGTGCCGCGCTCAGGACGCTGAGGCACGGCGAGCGGGACCTGGTCACCTCCTGGCCCGAGGGCGGGCCGGTGCCCTATTTCGCGGGCACCATCCTGGCGCCGTGGCCCAACCGGATCGGCGGCGCCCGTTACACGTTCGAGGGCCGCGCGCACGAGCTGGCCGTGACCGAGCCGGAGCGCGGCCACGCCATCCACGGGCTGGTGGCGCGCGACGACTGGGAGATCGCCGAGGCCACCGGCTCCCGCGTGCGGCTCACGTACCGGATCGACGGCGCGCCCGGCTATCCGTTCACGCTGGAGCTGGCCGTGACGCACGAGCTGGGCGAGCGGGGGCTGACCACGACGGTGCTCGCCCGCAACGCCGGCGAGCACGACGCGCCCTACGGGTGCGGGCCGCACCCGTGGCTGCTCGGCGACGAGCTGGAGGTGCCGGCGTCGAAGGTGCTGCTGCCCGACGACGCGCTGCTCCCCCGCGCGCTGGCGGACGTCTCCGGCTCCCCGTACGACTTCACCCGCGCGAGGGCGGTGGACGGGACGGTCGTCGACCACGCGTTCACCGGGCTGGCGCGGGGCGAGGTGCGGGTCGGCGGGGTGCGGCTGTCGTGGGACCCGGCGGTGCTGCCGTGGGTGCAGGTGTGCACCAGCCGTCAGCTCGGCTACGAGGGCGTGGCGGTGGAGCCGATGACGTGCCCGCCCGACGCGTTCAACTCGGGCACCGACCTGGTGGTGCTGAAGCCGGGCGGCGAGCATGAGGCGCGCTGGACGATCGGCGTGGCCTGACGCCACACTGATCGCGTGGACAGTAGGACGAAACGCCGGTTATCCCCCGCCGAGCTCGACGCTCTCGCCCGCCGCGCCCTGGGCGCCGGGGTCGCGGGGCACACCGAGCTGACCGACGGCTACGCCAACGCCGTGTGGCGGCTGCGCCTGGACGACGGCCGCGAGGTCGTGTGCAAGCTGGCGCCGCCGCCCGAGTTCGACCAGCTCAGCTACGAACGCAACCTGCTGCGCACGGAGGCGGCGGCCTGCGAGCTGGTGGCGGCGGCCGGGGTGCCGGTGGCGGCGCTGCTGCGGGCCGGGTTCGACGACCCGGTGCTCGGCGGCGACTACCTGATGCTGGCCGCGCTCGACGGCGTGTCGTGGAACGACGTCAAGCCGGGCAACGAGAGCGAGCTGCGGCGCGAGCTGGGCGGGCTGATGGCCCGGTTCAACTCGGTGACGGGCGAGGTGTTCGGCTACCCGCAGGCCGGGATCACCGGCGCGACCTGGCGGGAGGCGTTCCTGGCCATGGCCGGGGCGCTGCTCGGCGACACCGGGCGCTACCCGACGCCGCTGCCGGCGCCGCCGGAGCGGATCATGGAGGTGCTGACGTCGGCCGCGCCCGCGCTGGACGAGGTGACGACGCCGCACCTGGTGCACTTCGACATCTGGCCGGGCAACGTGTTCCTGGACGTGTCCGGGACGCCGCGGATCCAGGCGATCATCGACCACGAGCGGGCCTTCTGGGGAGACCCGCTGGCCGAGTTCGTCACCCCGACGCTCTTCGGCGAGCTGCGCGAGGACGATCCGATGCTGGCCGGGTACCGCGAGGTGCGCCCGCTGGAGCTCACCGCGTCCGCGCGTACCCGGCTCGACCTCTACCGCGCCTACCTGTCTCTGATCCTGCTGGTGGAGAACGGGCCCAGGCAGTACCCCGAGGAGGAGTACGCCCGGGTCCGCGACGCGGCGTTCAGCTCACTGGGCCACCTGCTGGATCGCCTCGTAGCGCTCGCCCCGGGGTCCCTCGCGTAGGTCGCGGCACTGGCCGCCGCTCACGCCGGTGACCTTGTTCGGCACGCCCAGGTCGGCCGGGGCGGGGCTGTTGGCCGAGCAGGTGAGCGCGCCCTTGACGGTGCTGCCGGACACGGTGGGCGCGGTGTTGCGGGTCAGCGCGGCCGCGCCCCGCAGCTCGGCTCCCACGACGGTGAGCGTCCCGGTCCGGTCGGCGGCCAGCGCGCCGTCCACGCGGGCGCCCAGCAGGTGCAGCTCGGCGGCGCCGGAGGCGGTGAGGGTGCCGGAGATCCGGCCGCCGTCGACCACCAGCGACGCCCCGGCCCGCACCTTGACGGCCCCCGTCACGGTGGCGCCGTCGAGGCAGGTGACGCCGTCCGTCACGGTGAGCGGGCCGCGGTGGGCGCCGGTGACCGTGCGGGTGCAGGCGGGCGGCGGCGCGATCGTGGTGACGGTGAACGACCTGGCCGCGCCCGCGTTGCCGGCGGCGTCGATCGAGCGGTACTCGACGGTGTGGCGTCCCCGGGGCAGTTTCCCGTACACGAGGTGGTCGATGACCGTGCCCTGCTCGGAGAACGTCCACGGCAGCGCCGAGGAGGTCGGCCAGCCGAAGTAGTTGAACCAGCCGTCGCCGTCGACCCGGGACTCCGACACCACGTACCCGTCGCGGTCGTCGTCGCCGGTGAGCCGCATCGTGAACGGCCCGTTGTAGACGTAGGTGTCGCCGGCCCCGGCCAGCGGCTCGGACAGCTCGTAGCCGGTCGCCGGGGCGACGGCGTCGACCGTCCAGGTGAGCGTGTCGCCGCCGAGGCCCGCGGTGAGCCGGTGCGTGCCCGGGCTCAGGTCCAGCTCGCCCAGGTCGAGATCGGTGCCGCCGTCGCCGACGCGCTCGCCGTCGAGCTCCCAGGTGACCTCCGGCACGGTGGCGGCCGGATGGGTGGTCTCCACGTGGACGACGTCCTCGCCGCCGGCCGGGCGGTCCGTCGGGGTGGAGGAGGTGAAGCCGGGCTCGACGCCGTCCGGCGGCGTGCTGAGCGCGGTGTCGACGGTCCACGTCCTGGTCGCCGTCAGCGCGGCCCGCACGGCGGGATCCCGGACGAACTCGGTCGGGTCGGTGACGGTGGCCCGGACCGTGTGGGTGCCGGGGGTGAGGCCGAGGGTGCGCAGGTCGAGCGTGTCGGCGCCGGTGGGCAGGTCCTCGCCGTCGACGTTCCAGGTGGTGGTCAGGCCGTGGCTGACCGGGCGCATCGGCTCGACCCAGAGGACCCGGTCAGCGCCGAGCGGCTGGTCCGCGGGGGTGGCGTCCTGGATCACGGCGGTCTTGGCGGTGATGCGCTGGACCATGACCTCGCGGCTGACCTGGTCGAAGTAGTAGCCGAGGGTCTTCATCATGGAGTGCGCGCTGGGCCGCCACACGCCCGTGGTGGCGTAGAGGCCGCCCTCGTGGCGGCCGATCGGGCCGCCCGACTCGCTGGGCTCGCCCAGCCAGCGCCACCACTTCGCGCGCTGCTCGCTCATCTGCCGCTCGGTCAGCAGGGTGTGGTGCGCCGAGGACGGCTCGCCGCCGCCGTAGGCGCCGCCGGGGACGCCGCGCTGGTAGTAGTCGTACTCGTCCTGCAGGCCGCCCAGCGAGTGGCCGAGCTCGTGCGGGCTGATCAGGGCCGACATGGCGTTGCTGCCCGACGCGGTCGCGTACGAGCCGCCCGCGCCGCCGTACGTGCCGCTGTTGCCCAGGGCGAGGATCTGCCGGTTGCCGGGCGTGGTGCCGGTGACCAGGTTGGCGTAGCGGTTGGCGGCCGAGTTGTCCATGGTGATGAGCCGCTGCACGCTGCCCGGGTTGCAGCGGCCCCAGAAGCCCATGCTCAGCGGGGTCGTCCTGCGCGGCGAGGTCAGGCCGGGGTCGCAGCTGATGCCCGACTCGCCGGAGACGATGTCGACCCGGTAGACGTTGATGTAGTTGCGGTAGGACTTGAACGGCTCGATCGACCACATCACGTTGAGGTGCCGGTCGACGTCCCGGCCGAAGTCCGCCTGCTCGGCCCCGGTGTAGCCGTCGCCCATGACGATCAGGTTGAAGCGCTTCTCCGGCGCGCCGGTGACCTGCACGGGGACGACGGTGGCGACGCCGGGCTCGGCGGCGGCGGCCGCTGGGGAAGGGACGGACACGACTGCGGCGGCCAGCACGAGGGCCGCGATTGTGCGCATGCCCAGCACTATCGGCCCGGCCGGGCCGGGCGTCTCATCCCATAAGGGCATAACGCCGGCATGATAGCTTCTGCCGGATGAAGCTGGAGCTGCGGCATCTGGAGACGCTCCGGACCATCGCCGACCAGGGCAGCGTCACCAGGGCCGCCGCCACGCTCGGCGTCTCCCAGCCCGCGCTCACCGCCCAGCTCCGCCGCATCGAGCAGGTCCTCGGCGGGCCCGTCTTCACCAGGGACCACCGCGGCGTCACCGCCACGCCCTTCGGCGAGTTCGTGCTGGCCAGGGCTCGCGTCGTGCTGGCCGGGGTGGACGACCTGCTGGCCGCCGGGCCGTACGAGCTGGCCGGGCAGGCGGTGCGGATCGGCAGCTTCGAGCACCCCGTCGTCGTGCCCCTCGTCGCGAACCTGGCGCGGGCCTTCCCCGAGGCGCGGATCACGCTGCAGACCGAGCACTTCGTCCGCGTCCTGGTGGACATGGTGGCCAACGGGCGGCTCGACGTCGCCCTGGTCGCCGACTACCCGGGGCACGAGCTGCGGGCCCAGCCGTCGCTCGGGCTGGAGGCGGTGGCGGTGGAGCCGGTGTTCGTCGCGCTTCCCGCCGCGCACCCGCTCGCCTCCCGGGCCGAGGTGGAACTGGCCGACCTCGCGGGCGAGCCGTGGGTGCTGCCGCCGCCGGACGGGCTCGGCTGGCCGGAGCACCTGCTGGAGGCATGCGGGCGGGCCGGCTTCACGCCCCGGGCGCGCTACCAGCTCATCGGGGCCGGGGTGCGGGGCGAGCTCATCGGCGCCGGGCACGCGGTGTCGGCCTGCCAGGCCCTGCACGACCCCGGGCCCGGCGTGGCCGTGCGGCCGCTGGCGGGCAACCCGCTGTGGATGCGGCAGGTGCTCGTGTGGCGGCCCGCCTTCGCCGCCCACGTGCCGGCCCTCCTGGACAGTGCCCGCGCCGCCCACGCCGCCGTCGCCTCCCGCCGCCCCTCCTACACCTCCTGGCTCACCCGCCAGCCCTGACCGCCGTACGCACCTCCCCCACCCCCCGTCTCTTATAAACATCT
>NZ_LAVL01000223.1 GCF_001083785.1 Nonomuraea sp. SBT364 | reverse complement strand
CAAACTCTCCAAAAAAGGTTTGATACCAGGCAACATAATCTCCGTCAAAACTTTGACGAGGTGTTGCATGAAAAACTTCATGCACTGGCTTTTAACACACTGTTGAGTTCTCAAGAAACGGACGCGTACTTCCTTGACCGAGACCGTAGTCTCAGCGCCGGAGGCGCTCGTTTCAGCTCCGCTAGCTTACCAGATCCGGACGATTCTTGTCAAACCGCCCGATCCGGGAGCTTCCGGACGCCCCTTCCGAGGCAACCCTCATAACTTACCCGAACTTTCGCGCCGTGTCCAATCACGCTCTGACACGGCCGGTTGCCCGGAGATCCGTTGCAAGGGGTGTCGGGGCTGAAGCGCCCCGCGTGGAAAACTGTAGCAGCCTTCAGACCGTGGAAGGTCCATTCCCGGTAACGAATGAACCTTCCCCTCGTCCGGCTAGCTCAAACCCAGCGCGGCCAGCTGGGACTCGAGGCGCTCGATGTCGGCGGCGGCCTGGTCGGCGCGCCCCCGCACCTTGGCCACCACGTCGGCCGGCGCCTTGGCCATGAACTGCTCGTTGCCCAGCTTGCCGGCCACCTGGGCGGCCTCCTTGCGCGCGACAGCCAGGTCCTTCTCCAGTCGCTTGCGCTCGGCCACCACGTCGACGGCGCCGGCCGTGTCGATCTCGACGCCGACCCCGCCGACGGCGAACCTGGCCGTGGGGCTGAAGGACTCCGGGGGCTCGGTGAGGCGCAGCAGCGATCGGGCGGCCAGCTCCTGTCCCGCGAGGCGGGTGCCGGTCAGCGCGAGCCGCGCCGCCACCTTCTGGCCGGGCTTGAGCCCCTGGTCGGAACGGAACCTGCGGACCTCGGTCACCAGCTCCTGCAGCGCGTCGATCTCGGCCTCCGCCTCCGGGTCGGAGTAGCGCGGGTCGGCCTGCGGCCAGGAGGCGACGACGATGGACTGCCCCCCGGTCACCGCCCGCCACAACTCCTCGGTGACGAACGGGATGAGCGGGTGCATCAGGCGGAGCAGCGCGTCGAGGACATGCCCCAGCACCAGCCGGGTGTGCTCCAGCCCCTCCCCCAGCTGGATCTTGGCCAGCTCCAGGTACCAGTCGCAGACCTCGTCCCAGGCGAAGTGGTAGAGCAGATCGGACGCCTTGGCAAACTCGAACTCCTCGAACGCCTCGTCGGCGGTCGTGATCACGCTCTGCAGCCGGGACAGGATCCACCGGTCGGCCGCGGTCAGGGTGAGACCTTCGAGCGGGCCGACGGTCGCGCCGTTCATCAGCGCGAACCGGGTGGCGTTCCAGATCTTGTTGCAGAAGTTGCGTGAGCCCGCGGCCCACTCCTCGCTGACCGCCACGTCCGCGCCGGGGTTGGCGCCGCGCAGCAGCGTGAACCTGGTCGCGTCGGCCCCGAAGCGCTCCACCCAGTCGAGCGGGTCGACCACGTTGCCGAACGACTTCGACATCTTCTTGCCGTACTGGTCGCGGACCATGCCGTGCAGGACCACCACCCGGAACGGCGGCTCGCCGTCCATCGCGTAGAGGCCGAACATCATCATCCGGGCGACCCAGAAGAACAGGATGTCGTAGCCCGTCACGAGCACCGACGTCGGGTAGAAGCGGGCCAGCTCGGGCGTGGCCTCGGGCCAGCCGAGCGTCGAGAACGGCCAGAGCCCGGAGGAGAACCAGGTGTCGAGCACGTCCGGGTCCTGGACGTAGCCCGCCGGCGGCGTCTCGTCGGGGCCCACGCAGACGACCTCGCCGCCCGGGCCGTACCAGACCGGGATGCGGTGCCCCCACCACAGCTGCCGGGAGATGCACCAGTCGTGCATGTCGTCGACCCAGTCGAAGTAGCGCTTGGCCAGCTCCGGCGGGTGGATGCGGGTGCGGCCGTCGCGCACCGCGTCGCCGGCCTCCTTGGCGAGCGGCGCCACGTTGACGAACCACTGCAGCGACAGCCGCGGCTCGACCACGGTCTTGCAGCGCGAGCAGTGGCCGACGGAGTGGACGTACGGCCTCTTCTCGGCGACGATGCGCCCCTCGGCGCGCAGGGCCGCGACGACGGCGGGCCGCGCCTCGAACCGGTCGAGCCCCTCGAACGGCCCGTGCGCGGTGATGACGCCGCGCTCGTCCATGACGGTCAGTGACGGCAGCGAGTGACGGCGGCCGATCTCGAAGTCGTTGGGGTCGTGCGCGGGCGTGACCTTGACCGCGCCGGTGCCGAAGGCGGGATCGACGTGCTCGTCGGCGACCACCGGGATCATGCGGCCGGTGAGCGGCACCTCGACCATGGTGCCGATCAGGTGCTGGTAGCGCTCGTCGGCGGGATGGACGGCCACCGCCGTGTCGCCGAGCATGGTCTCGGCCCGGGTGGTGGCCACCACGATCTCGTCGGAGTAGCGGATCGAGACGAGCTCGCCCTCGTCCTCGCTGTGCTCCACCTCGATGTCGGACAGCGCGGTCAGGCAGCGCGGGCACCAGTTGATGATGCGCTCGGCGCGGTAGATCAGCCCGTCGTCGAAGAGCTTCTTGAAGATGGTCTGGACGGCGCGGGAGAGCCCCTCGTCCATGGTGAAGCGCTCGCGCGCCGAGTCGACGCCGTCGCCGAGCTTGCGCATCTGCCCGAGGATCTGGCCGCCGGACTCTTCCTTCCACTCCCAGACCCGCTGGACGAACGCCTCACGGCCCAGGTCGTGGCGCGACAGGCCCTCGGCGGCCAGCTTGCGCTCGACGACGTTCTGCGTGGCGATGCCGGCGTGGTCCATGCCGGGCAGCCACAGCGTCTCGTGACCGAGCATGCGCGCGCGCCGGCTCAGCGCGTCCTGGACGGAGTGGTCGAGCGCGTGCCCGATGTGCAGCACGCCCGTGACGTTGGGCGGGGGCAGGACCATGCTGTACGGCTCCCGCGAGCTGCCCGGGTCGGCGTGGAAGTAGCCTTCGGACACCCATCGCTCGTAGCTCCGGGTCTCGACGTCGGCCGGGGTGTACTGGGTAGGCAGCTCTGGCGTTGTCACAGTGACCAATTCTAGGGAGGCGGGAAAGGGAAACGCCCCACGGACCGCGTCCATGGGGCGTTGCCGCTGTCGCGGCGGCTCAGGCCGACTTCTCGCGCGGGGTGCGCTGCTGCTTGGCGGCGAGCTGGTCGCGCGGGACGAGCGTCGGGATGGCGTGCTCCAGGACCGATTCGCGGGTGATGACCACGCGGGCCACGTCCTGCCGGGACGGTACCTCGTACATGACCGACAGGAGCACCTCCTCCAGGATGGCGCGCAGGCCGCGGGCGCCGGTGCCGCGCAGGATCGCCTGGTCGGCGATCGCCTCGAGCGCGTCGTCGGTGAACTCCAGCTCGACCCCGTCGAGCTCGAAGAGCTTGCGGTATTGCTTGACGAGGGCGTTGCGCGGCTCGGTGAGGATCTGGATGAGCGCTTCGCGGTCGAGGTTGTGCACCGAGGTGATGACCGGCAGCCGGCCGACGAACTCGGGGATCATGCCGAACTTCAGCAGGTCCTCGGGCATGACGTCGGCGAAGATGTCGACCGAGTCGATCTCTTCCTTGGAGCGGATGACGGCGTTGAAGCCGATGCCCTTCTTGCCGATGCGCGACTCGATGATCTTTTCGAGACCGGCGAAGGCGCCACCGCAGATGAACAGCACGTTGGTGGTGTCGATCTGGATGAACTCCTGGTGCGGGTGCTTGCGGCCGCCCTGCGGGGGCACCGAGGCGGTGGTGCCTTCCAGGATCTTCAGCAGCGCCTGCTGCACGCCCTCACCGGAGACGTCGCGGGTGATCGACGGGTTTTCGCTCTTGCGGGCGATCTTGTCGACCTCGTCGATGTAGATGATGCCCGTCTCGGCCTTCTTGACGTCGTAGTCGGCGGCCTGGATGAGCTTGAGCAGAATGTTCTCGACGTCCTCGCCGACGTAGCCCGCCTCGGTGAGCGCGGTGGCGTCGGCGATGGCGAAGGGCACGTTGAGCATCTTCGCCAGCGTCTGGGCGAGCAGCGTCTTGCCCGAGCCCGTGGGGCCCAGCAGCAGGATGTTGCTCTTGGACAGCTCCAGGCCGTCGTCTCTGCCCCGGTCACCGGACTGCACCCGCTTGTAGTGGTTGTAGACCGCCACCGAGAGGGCCTTCTTCGCCTTGTCCTGACCGATGACGTAGGCGTCGAGGAACTCGAAGATCTCCCTCGGCTTGGGCAGGTTGTCCCACTTGAGCTCGGAGGACTCGGAGAGCTCCTCCTCGATGATCTCGTTGCAGAGATCGATGCACTCATCGCAGATGTAGACGCCTGGACCGGCAATGAGCTTTTTGACTTGCTTCTGGCTCTTTCCACAGAACGAGCACTTCAGCAGGTCTCCCCCGTCGCCGATGCGTGCCACCCCAGATACTCCTTTGCGTGGGACCGCCCTGCTCACCGAGCAGTGTCGCCGGACATCCTCCGGACTAGGCCGAACCGCTCAGGTTTCGACGTTACCGTCTTCTGGGCCCTCAGTGAGCCCCCTAGCGGCGAGTCGCACCGGAACGTGCCCTATTGGGCACCGCTCCGGTGCGGGTCGTCTCGTCTAGGAAGCGACGGCCTGAGCTCGCTTCTTCCTGGACGGGATGATGTCGTCGATCAGACCATACGCCTTTGCCTCGTCCGCGTTGAGAATTTTGTCGCGTTCGATGTCCTTGCGGACTTCGGCAGAGGACTTCCCGGAGTGCTTCGCCACGATGTCCTCAAGGAGGGACCGCATGCGAAGGATCTCGCGGGCCTGGATCTCGATGTCGCTGCCCTGGCCGCCACCCTCGGTGGACGGCTGGTGGATCAGCACCCGGGCGTTGGGCAGCGCGAACCGCTTGCCCGGGGTGCCGCCGGCCAGCAGCACGGCCGCCGCGGAGGCGGCCTGGCCGAGGCAGACGGTCTGGATCTCCGGCCGGACGAACTGCATCGTGTCGTAGATCGCCGTCATGGCGGTGAAGGACCCGCCGGGCGAGTTGATGTAGATGCTGATGTCACGGTCGGGGTCGAGCGACTCCAGCGTCAGCAGCTGCGACATGACGTCGTTGGCCGAGGCGTCGTCGATCTGCACGCCGAGGAAGATGATGCGATCCTCGAACAGCTTGGTGTACGGGTCCATGGTCTTGGTCCCGTAGGACGTGCGCTCGGTGAACTGCGGGAGCACGTAGCGGCTTTCGATGTTCACAGTAGATACCCCTAGGAAACCGGGCCCTGCGAGGGCACCTGCCGAGCACTGCGCACGACATGGTCGATGAAGCCGTAGTCCTTGGCCTCTTCGGCCGTGAACCAGCGGTCGCGGTCGGAGTCGGCCTCGATCTGCTCAAGCGGCTGGCCGGTGTGGAAGGCGATCCGCTCGGCCAGCGTCTTCTTCACATAGAGCATCTGCTCGGCCTGGATGGCAATGTCGGCCGCGGTGCCGCCGATGCCGCCCGAGGGCTGGTGCATCATGACGCGGGCGTGCGGAAGCCCGAAGCGCTTGCCCGGCGCCCCCGCCGAGAGCAGGAACTGCCCCATCGAGGCCGCCATGCCCATCACCACGGTGGAGACGTCGTTGGGCACGTACTCCATCATGTCGTAAATCGCCATGCCGGCACTCACGGAGCCGCCCGGCGAGTTGATGTAGAGGCTGATGTCGCGGTCCGGGTCGTCGGCCGCCAGCAGCAGCAGCTCTGCGCAGATCCGGTTGGCGATCTCGTCGTTGACCTCCTGCCCGAGCACGATGATGCGCTCACGCAGCAGGCGCTGGTAAAGCTGGTCCTCAAGCCGGAAGGACGTGCCGTTCTCACGGCCTCGCGACTCAGGCTGATAGAAGGTCGGCGGGCTGGTCACAGCGTCACCTTCCGATGCGTCGTAGTCGATGGGCTTTGCTTGTGACCCTAACGCGCGCCGCCCCCAGGTCATGCCCGGTCCACGTACTGTTCGCTGACGGCGCAGGTCGGGTCTCCCGCACGCGCGAAGCCCCCAAGCCGCGGGGGGCATGGGGGCTTCGGTGCGCGGGGGCGGGATCAGGCCTCGGCCTTCTCCTCGGCGTCGTCAGCGCCTTCCTCGACGACTTCTTCACCGTTGATCTCGGTGTAGATGGCCTTGAGGTCGACCTCGTTGCCCTCGGTGTCGACGACCTTGGCGGCGTCACCGACGACGGACTTGGCCTTGTCACGGACGATCTCGACCATGGCCAGCGTGAGCTGGTCGTTGTCGGCCAGGTGCTGGGCCAGCTGGTTGGGCTGGACGCCCATCTCCATGGCGCGGCGCACCACGAAGTTGGTCAGCTCCTGCTCGCTGACGCCCAGCTCCTCGGACTTGACGATCTTGTCGAGCACGAAGCCGACCTTGATCGCCTTGGCGGAGCTGGTCTCGAACTCGGCGAAACGCTCCTCCTCCGTCGTCTGGTAGAGCCGGAAGAAGGCGTCGCGGCTCAGGCCGCTCTCGGCGACCTGGTGGTTGAGGTTGTGCTTGCGGGCGTCGACCTCGGCCTTGAGCGCGCTGTCCGGGATCGGGATCTCGATCTTGTCGAGCAGCGTGTCGAGGGCCTTCTCGCGGGCCTGGACGACCTGCTCGATGAGCTTGTTGCGGCGGGCCTGCTCGCGGATGCTCTCCTTGAGCTCGTCGAGCGTGTCGAACTCGCTGGCCAGCTGGGCGAACTCGTCGTCGAGCTCGGGCAGGACCTTCTCCTTGACCGACTTGACGTTGATGATCACGTCAGCCTCCTCGCCGGCGTTGTCACCGCCGACGAGCTCGGTCTTGAAGCTCTTCTCCTCGCCCGCGGACATGCCCTCGAGGGCGGTGTCCAGGCCCTGCAGCACGGAGCCGGCGCCGACCTCGTAAGAGACCTCGCTGGCCTGCTGCTCCTCGATGTTGCGGCCGTCGATCTCGGCACGCAGGTCCATGACGACGAAGTCGCCGGACGCGGCGGCGCGCTCGACACCGGTCAGCGTGGCGAAACGCTGGCGCAGCTGGTCGAGCTGGGCGTCGATGTCGGCGTCGGAGACCTCGGCGGGGTCGACGGTGACCTCGACGCCCTGGTACTCGGGGACGTCGAAGCTGGGCCGGATGTCGACCTCGGCGGTGAACTCGATCTGCTCACCGTCCTCGATCTTCGTGACCTCGATGTCAGGCTGGCTGACCGGGAACACGTCGACCTCTTCCACGGCCTGGCCGTAGAGCTTGGGCACCGCGTCGTTGAGGGTCTCCTCCAGCACTACCGCCCGGCCGAAGCGCTGCTCGATGATGCGGGCCGGGACCTTGCCAGGACGGAACCCGGGGACGCGCACCTGCTGCGCGACCTTCTTGTACGCCGCATCCATGCTCGGGCGCAGCTCGTCGAACGGCACCTCGACAGTGAGCTTCACCCGGGTCGGGCTGAGCTCCTCGACAGCGGTCTTCACGGGGTGGTCTCCTTGATCAAGCTTCTGGTGATCGCGGGCGCGTCCATTCGGTACGGCTCGCGCGCCGCGCCCACGTAGTCGGCGCCGGGCATGCTCCGCCACGGCGGATCCAAACGCCGCTCGTCAGTCTAGGGCAGAGCAGGCAGCTCTCAGAACTCTTCGGCGATGACGCGCAGCAGCTCGGTGGTCTCATCGGGGGTCGTGCTGACGGCGCAGAGCCGCTCCATGACCTCCGTGTAGCGGTCCACGTCCTCACGCTTGTCCAGGTAGAGGGCGCTGGCGAGCTGTTCGACGTAGATCACGTCGGGCAGGTCGCTGTCGGGGAAGCGCAGGATGCTGAACGCGCCGCCCTCGGCACTGTGGCCGCCGAAGCTGAACGGCATGATCTGGATCGTGATGTTCGGCTGGCGCATGAGGTCGATGAGATGCTCCAGCTGGGCCCGCATCACCTCGGCGCCGCCGATGGGGCGGCGCAGCGCGGCCTCGTCGATCACCGCCCAGAAGATCGGGCCGTCGGGCCTGTCGATCACGCGCTGGCGTTCGAGCCGCAGGTCGACCCGCCGTGCGATCTCCTCCGCGCCGACGCCGGCGGATCCCGCCGTGACGACCGCGCGCGCGTACTCCTTGGTCTGCAGCAGTCCGGGGACGAACTGCACCTCGTACGTCCTGATCCGGGCGGCGGCCTCCTCCAGGCCGACGTACGCCTGGAACCAGGTGGGGAGGATGTCGTTGAAGCGGTGCCACCAGCCGGGCTCGTTGGCGGTCGCGACCAGGTCCAGCACGGCGGCGCGGGCCCCGTTGTCGACCACTCCGTACAGCGTGAGCAGGTCGGCCACGTCGCGCTCCTTGAACCCGACCCGGCCCAGCTCCATGCGGCTGATCTTGGACTCTGACCCCCGGATGAGGTGTCCCGCTTCCTCGCGCGTGACGCCCCTGCTTTCCCTGAGCCTGCGCAGCTGGGAGCCCAGGAGGATGCGCAGCGCCGTAGGCCCGGAACCCGGCTGGTTCTGCGTCACTTTGCCTCCTATCAAGGTCCGCACACACAGTGACATCAGTTTGCCGGGTATGACAAGGTCTCAACCTGGTGTCCGATTCGGATACGTATGCGGAAATCGCTCATGCGGCTGCACATTGCACATGCACGTGCATTTGGGTCTTGCAGCGACACGGGATCGTGACCCATGATGGCCTAGTGCATATTGGGCCAAACATGCACTAAACCAATGGCGACTGGGAGGTATCGGCGGGATGGTGGAGGATCCTCTGGCCACTGCCGATTGCCTGCAGATCACCCGTGAGGTGGGCTTCGACCAGTTGCTCACCTCGGGCAAGCCGTACACCACCGCGTGCCCGCTGCCCTTCCAGGCCGACTCGGTGAAGACCGCCCGGGACGTCACCCGTACCACGTTGAGCGGCTGGGGGCTGTCCGAGCTCAGCGACGACGCCGCGCTCGTGGTCTCGGAGCTCGTGACGAACGCGGTCCGTTACGCTATGTACGCCCAGGGCCGGCGGGAGATCACGCTGCTGCTGATGCGCGTGGCGCCGCACGTCCTGCTGGCCGTGGCGGACCCCAGCGACGACGTGCCCACGCCCAAGGAGCCCGACTTCATCTCCGAGAACGGGCGCGGCCTCTACATCGTGGAGACCTACAGCCAGTGCTGGGGCTGGGACCCGCTGGCGCGCGGCGGCAAGGCCGTCTGGGCCCTGTTCCGCACCGAGCCCTGAGCCTCAGCGCGTCCGCCGCCGGTACGCCAGCGTGACGGCGGCTAGCAGCGGCGCCCACGCCACCAGTGGCAGGTAGAGGAAACCGACGGCCACGTGCCCGGCGGCCGTCATGTCGTCGTGCGGCACCGTCCACCAGAACAGGAACGGCGTCCACAGCACCGTCAGCACCGCGACGCCGGTCCAGGCGACCGCCTGCACCACCCGGCGCGGGATCACCCGGCCGCCGGCGTACGGGACCCATCGCGGGACCACCTCACCCCAGGACCGCACCAGGCCGAGCGTGAGCAGGCCCGCCCCCTCGGTCAGCACGCTGAGCGCCACCATGTGGACCGGGCCCGCCATTCCCGGCCCGACCAGCTCCCGCAGGCCCTGCTCGGTGTAGCCGAGCGGGAAGCCGAGCACCAGGCCGATCCGCCACAGCCCGGACGGGAGCGCGACGAGGGCGGCGGCGTGGGCGGCCCACACCGCCCAGCGGGGGGTCACGAGGTTGGCAGGCATGGATCCCATGGTCGCGATCCGGCCACCCCGCCACCTCCCGCCCGGGTGCCATCGGCCTCCCCCGTACAGGGGATGCCCGATCGTCGTGCCAGGATGTCCGCATGGCGGAGGGCACGGTGAAGGTATGGCACGCGGAACAGGGGTGGGGAGTCATCTCCTCACCCGACCTGCCCGCGGGGCAGGACGCCTGGGCGCATTTCAGCGACATCGTCGCCGAGGGGTACCGGAGCCTGGAGGCGGGTGAGCGCGTGACGTTCGAGATCGTCCAGCGCCCGCAGGACGGCTACGACTTCGTCGCGACGGACGTGCGGGCGGTCTGAGCCGCGGGATCACCGCTGGGTGACTGCCTTCGTTCGCCCCGGGGCGCCGGGTCAGACGCTCAACGGCACCGGGTGGACCTCGTCGGCCGGGTGGCCGGTCCGCTCGTGGATGCGCTGGAGCGCCTCGGCGCTGGGCGCCTCCGACAAGCAGTAGACGAAGCCCTGATCGGGGTCGGCCCAGGCGCGCTCGAAGCTCACGCCCTCCTCGCCCTGGATCGCGAGATCGGCCTCGTGCGCCTGCCTGAGCTGGTCCGCCGTGATGCCGACCATGCCGTGATGGACGTCGATGAACTTGGTCATGGGGTCCTCCTCGGGCATCTCCCCTTCAGGGTAGGCAGGGCATGTGACGCCAAACACCCATCAATCCCCCAAAGGATTGCTGTGTCGCCACGCTCCGCGCCACCGAGCAGGCGAGGAGGGGCAGGCCCGATCTTCGCGCCGGCCGCCGGGGCGGGGCCGGACGAGGCCAGGGTGCCTCGCGCGCGACGTGCTTCGGCAGCTCTTCCGGGCACCCCCGCGACGCCGTGACCGAGCGCACCGGCGAAGCACCGGTGTCACCCGCTTGTGATCAGACCAAGCGTGATCATGCCGGGCACTCCCGTACCAAGATCGTTGCATGCTGCTGGCCTCGGGGATTTCATCGGCTCGTTCGCGTTGTGACATCGACATCCGGTACGAGGACAAGGACAACCATGCCGCTGTTGGCCCGCATGCTTTCCGCCCCCATGTTCATCGACGTCCGGGCCGGTGCGGTCGCCAGCCTCGGCACGCTGCTGACCGACCTGCAAATCGCCCGGCAGGGCAGGGTGGCCGTCGCCGTAGGCCCCAGCCAGGGTGACGGAATCTGCGAAGAACTGCAGATCGACGGGGCCGAGGTGCTGCGCATTCCCGACGGCACCCTTGCGGCCGCCGTGGAGCTCGGGCAGCGACTACGGGCCGGCCGGTTCGAGGCGATCGCGGGTATCGGCGGCGGCAAGACCATCGACGTGGCCAAGTTCGCCGCTCACATGGCGGGCATCCCGATGGTGGCGGTGACCACGAGCCTGGGCCACGACGGCATAGCCTCACCGGTCAGTGCGCTGCGCCACGAATCGGGCACAGGCTCCTACGGCGTGGTCATGCCGGCGGCCGTCCTGGTTGATCTCGATCGTGTCCGATCCGCGCCGGCGTCGCTTTCCACGGCAGGGATCGGCGACGCGATCAGCGACCTGTCCGCGGTGGCCGACTGGGAACTGGCCGCTGCCGAAGCCGGCGAGCACATCGACGGGCTGGCAGTGGCGATGGCCAGATCGGCGGCATTGGCCGTCCTGCACCAGCCGGGACAGGCTCGCACCGACGAATTCCTCACCGTGCTGGCCGAGTCGCTGATCCTGTCCGGAATGGCGATGGGCGTAGCAGGGTCGAGCAGACCGGCCAGCGGCGGCGACCACGAGATCATGCATGCCGTCAACGAGCTCTACCCCGGTACGGCCAGCCACGGAGAACTCGCCGGAGTCGGTGCGCTGTTCTGCACATTCCTGCGCCGGGACGAGGACAAGGTTGAGCTGATCTCCGCCTGTCTGAGGCGGCACGGGCTGCCGCGCACCCCGGGCGAGCTCGGCCTGTCGCACACCGATTTCGCCAAGGCTGTGGCGTTCGCGCCGCAGACCCGGCCGGGCAGGTACACCATCCTCGAACACCTCAACCTGTCCGAGTCCCAGCTCGCCGACCACGTCGAGGCCTACGTCACGTCGCTCGGCTGACCCTCCGCGGGCCGGCGCTGACGGAGTCGTGGCGTCATCCGCTGCGGCGAGGCGGACCGCGCTCGCCGCGGCTGCTGCGACACAGCGCGCGACGACCGGCATCCCCCATGGGATGATCCGGGGAAGCGCCTTCTCGTTCAGGAGGAGATCATGGACGAAGAGCTGCCTCGGCCAGGCGGCGGCGATCGTCTCCCTGAGACCTACGACGAGTTCATCGCCCATCCCATGGCCCGGAGACGCGCGATCTACCAAGAGCTCTCGCCACGGACACGCAGCCGCTTCTGGGCAGAGCAGCTGTCCCGGTACCGCGCCGCGCATGCGGACCTGACCGCGGAGCAGCAACGCATACTCGACGAGGTCGAAGAAATCGTCAGCGACGAAGCGACCTTCGCGCCGCTCAGCGAACCGCATCCGGACCTCGCCCGGCTCGGCGATGCCGCCATCTCCGCGTTCGGCAGGGACGAGGCCCGCCGGCTCATGGCGGCCCTCGGCCCCGAGCAGGCGGAGCCGCGTGGCCACTCCCGATCAGGGAGTGGCCGTTGAGCTGGTCGGGGCGACAGTGTCCTGGTTCAGGACATAGGAAACTCATGTCGCAAGACATAGGAAACTTCAACAGAGTGTGTCTCGGGACATAGGCAACCGCCTTGGTCAACAGCGTGGGTGGTGTGTCCAAGGCCAGAGTTG
>NZ_LAVL01000222.1 GCF_001083785.1 Nonomuraea sp. SBT364 | reverse complement strand
TCATTGCGACCCTGGCGGAGGCTGCCGAGCGTCCGCTGGACGCCGCTGCGGTCCCGCCGGATGCGCTGGACGTCGTCGTGCCCTCGGCGGACGCTGCCGAGTTCCCGCCGGCATCGGACGCGACCCTGGCGGAGGCTGCCGATCCTCCCTCCGGCGCCGGTGCGGCGAGTGGAGGGACGGCGGGGTCCGGCGCGAGGCGTGCGGAGGAGGCCGGGGAGCCGGTCCGCGGGGGGCTCCGGGAGGAGGCGGGTGCCGATGGACAGGTGGAGGACATCGAGGCGGCGGCCGGTGAAGGGCCGGAGCTGAAGGCTGCGCTGGAGGCCATCCTGCTGGTGGTCGACGAGCCCGTGGCCGAGGTGACGCTGGCACAGGTGCTGGAGAGACCCACGCATGAGGTGGCGGCGGCCCTGCGGGAGCTGGCCGGGGAATACACTTCGGCCGGGCGGGGTTTCGACCTGAGAGAG
Organism: Nonomuraea sp. SBT364; assembly: GCF_001083785.1. Classification (GTDB taxonomy): domain Bacteria; phylum Actinomycetota; class Actinomycetes; order Streptosporangiales; family Streptosporangiaceae; genus Nonomuraea. The sequence goes on along the minus strand of NZ_LAVL01000222.1, from coordinate 11,877 downwards.
GTCGCGGGCGGCTGGCGTTACTACACGCGCGCCGATTGCGCCGCTCTGGTCGAGCGGTTCGTACGCGACGGCCAGCAGACGCGGCTGACCCAGGCCGCACTGGAGACTCTCGCGGTCGTGGCCTACCGGCAACCGGTGAGCCGCGCCCGAGTCGCCGCCGTACGCGGCGTCAACAGCGACGGCGTCATGCGGACGCTCGTCGCGAGAGGGCTGGTCGAAGAGGCCGGCACCGACCCGGAGAGCCAAGCGGTGCTCTACCGGACAAGCTCATACTTCCTTGAACGTCTGGGACTGCGGGACATCAGCGAGCTCCCCGAGCTCGCGCCCTTCCTCCCCGACGACGTGGAAAACCTCGAGGAGACAACAAAGTGATCAACAGGCGAAGCACCCCGTCCGGTGAGGGACGCGGTCGAGGACGCACCGGCGGCTCCGGCCGCGGCGGGCGTCCCGCCTTCCGCTCGGACGACCAGCGCGGCGGCAACCGCCGCGACGACTTCCGCAGCGGTTCCCACCGAGACGGCGAGCGCGGCGATTCGCGCCGCGACGACACCCGCGGCGATTCGCGCCGCGACGATTTCCGCGCCACCCGCAGGGGCGAGCGCGGCGGCTTCCGCGACGACCGTGGGGACCGCCCCGGCTCGCGTGGCGGCGGCTTCCAGGGCCGCGCCGACTCGCGCGGCGGCCGCGACGACCGCGCCGGTTCGCGTGGCGGCGGCTTCCAGGGCCGCAGTGACTCGCGTGGCGGCGGCTTCCGCGACGACCGCGGGGAGCGCCCCGGCTCGCGCGGCGGCGGCTTCCAGGGCCGCGCCGACTCGCGCGGCGGCCGCGACGACCGCGCCGGTTCGCGTGGCGGCGGCTTCCAGGGCCGCAGTGACTCGCGTGGCGGCGGCTTCCGCGACGACCGCGGAGATCGCGCCGGTTCGCGCGGCGGGGGGTTCCAGGAGCGCGGTGGCTCTCGTGGAGGAGACTTCCGGGGGCGTGATGAGCGCGGGTTCCAGGGGGACCGGCGGGCCGGGGCCCGTGATGGGCGCGGTGACCGTGACGGGTTCCGTGATGAGCGTGAGGGGTTCCGCGGGGATCGGCGCGGGGCCCGGGACGACCGCGGCGGGTTCCGTCCTGAGGGGCGGGGCGACGGTGAGCGCGGGTTCCGCGGTGAGGGCGGGCGTGACGCGCTGCGCGCCGACCGTGGTGGGTCCCGCGCCCGCTACGGCCGTCCCGACGGACGCGACGCCCGCGAGCGTACGGGCTTCGGCGGCGACAGGCACGAAAGCCGCGGCCGGTACGAGGGCCGCGGCCGGTACGAGGGCCGCGACGCCTCCGGACCCCGCGACAGCGGTAGCCGTGAGCCCGGATACCGCGACTCCGGTACGCGCGGCTTCGGGCATCGCGATTCCGCGGAGCCGAGGGAGCGCGGGGGGTTCCGGGCCGATCGGAGCGGGCGCAGGGACGACGCGGCACAAGGTGGCTCCCGGGGCCGGTTCGGCCGGCGTGACGACTCCGGGCGCGGCGGGCGTACCTCTGGGCGTGACGGCGTGCAGACCATCGGCGGCACGCGCCGCGACGGCGGGAAGCGCGACGGCGGCTACGGCGAGGGCCGAGGCCGCGGCGACGGCGGCGGGCCGGCTCGTGACCGGTTCAAGACCGCGCGTCAGCCCATGCGCGACCGGGACTTCTACCCCGAGGGCTACACCGACGAGCGTGACACCACCGAGGTGCCGGACGGGGTGCGGCTGCAGAAGGTGCTCGCGCAGGCGGGCGTGGCCAGCCGCAGGGCCTGCGAGGAGATGATCGGCGACGGCCGCGTCACCGTGAACGGGCAGGTGGTGCGCCGGTTCGGGGCCAAGGTGGACCCGGCGGCGCAGGTGATCCACGTCGACGGCAAGCGCATCCCGACGGCCCCCGACCTGGTCTACTACGCGCTGAACAAGCCGATCGGCGTCGTGTCCACCATGGACGACCCGCAGGGGCGGCCGTGCCTGGCCGACTTCGTGGAGGAGCTGGCGCCGAGGCTGTTCCACGTGGGCCGGCTCGACACCGAGACCGAGGGCCTGCTGCTGCTCACCAACGACGGCGAGCTGGCCAACCGGCTGACGCATCCGAGCTACGGGGTGCAGAAGAAATACTGGGCCAAGGTGCCCGGGCCGATCCCGCGTGACCTGGGCCGCAGGCTCAAGCAGGGGATCGAGCTGGAGGACGGCCTCGCCAGGGCCGACAGCTTCGCCATTGTGCAGGAGCACGCCCAGCAGGCGCTGGTCGAGGTCGTGCTGCACGAGGGCCGCAAGCACGTCGTGCGCCGGATGCTGGAGGAGGCCGGTCACCGGGTGATCGACCTGGCCCGGATCGAGTTCGGGCCGGTCAAGCTGGGGCGTACGAAGCCGGGCACCGTCAGGGCGCTGTCCCTGAAGGAGGTCGGCGAGCTTTACGCCGCCGTGAAGCTGTAACCTGGCCCAGAACGCAGGAGCCCGTGCGAATCTCCGCACGGGCTCTCCCGCTTACCGAAGGGGCGAAGCGCATGGTGCGGGCGATCCGCGGGGCGATCCAGGTGACTGCCAACGACCGTGCCTCGATCATCGAGGCCACGACCGAACTGGTCACCCAGATCATGGAGCGCAACGAGCTCACCACGGACGACGTGATCAGCGTGCTGTTCACGGCGACGCCCGACCTGACCGCGGAGTTCCCCGCGCTGGCGGCCCGCAAGCTGGGTTTCCACGAGGTGCCGCTGATCTGCACCACGGAGATCGACGTGCCGGGCGCGCTGCCCAGGGTGGTGCGGCTGATGGCGCACGTGGAGACCGACCGGCCGCGTTCGGCCGTGCAGCACGTCTACCTGCGGGGCGCCGTCGCGCTCCGGCAGGACATCGCTCAATAGATCCCGGGACGACGACAATGGCCACCGAACTGCGCACCGTGCTGGTTGTGGGCACCGGTCTCATCGGCACCTCGCTGGCGCTGGCCCTGCGCCGCAAGGACGTGCGGGTGCTGCTCGCCGACCGCGACCAGGGCGCCGTGCGGCTGGCCCGCGAGCTCGGCGCGGGCGAGGAGTGGCAGCCGGGCACGGGAAGTACGGGCGGCGCGGAAGGCGCGGACGGGCCGGTGGCCGATCTCGCGGTGATCGCGGTGCCGCCGGGCCATGTCGCCACCGAGCTGCTGGAGCTGCAGAAGCGCGGCGTGGCCCGCTTCTACACCGATGTGGCCAGCGTCAAGGCCGAGCCGATCGACCAGGCGGCGCGGCTGGGGTGCGACCTGGCGGCGTACGTGGCCTCGCACCCGCTGGCCGGTCGTGAGAGGTCGGGGCCGGGGGCGGCGCGGGCCGACCTGTTCCTGGGCCGGCCGTGGGCCTACTGCCCCACCGGGGAGGCGTCGGGCGAGGCCGTCGCGGCCGTGCTGAGGCTGATCGAGCTGTGCGGCGCCAACCCGGTCGAGGTCGACGCGGCCGACCATGACAGGGCCGTGGCCGTCGTCTCGCACGCGCCGCACGTGGCCGCCTCGGCGGTGGCCGCCCGGCTGGCCGACGCCTCCGACGTGGCGCTCGGGCTGGCGGGGCAGGGCGTGCGCGACGTGACGCGGATCGCGGGCGGCGATCCGGGGCTGTGGCTGGGCATCCTGTCGGGCAACGCGGCGCCGGTCGCCGAGGTGCTGGAGGCGGTCTCCCGCGACCTGGCCGACGCCGCGACGGCGCTGCGCGCGCTGGCCGGGGGCGACGGCGCCGCGGGCGGCGAGGTCACCCAGCTGCTCAAGCGTGGCGTGGCCGGTCACGGGCGCATCCCGGGCAAGCACGGCGGCCCGGCGCCGGCGTACGTGGTCGTGCAGGTGGTCATCGGCGACCGTCCCGGTCAGCTGGCCCGGCTCTTCCAGGTCTGCGACGAGGTCGGCGTCAACGTCGAGGACGTCCGCCTGGAGCACGCGCCCGGTCTGCCGCTGGGTGTCGCCGAGCTGTCGGTGCAGCCCGGCTCGGCGGGACCGCTCAGCGAGGCCCTCGTCGAGCGCGGCTGGCAGGTGCCCTAGCCGGTTCACCGTCCGTGAGCACGGCGACGGGTCCCGGTGGAAGCCCACCGGGACCCGCCGCGCGCTGATGATCAGTGCTGTGCGACCGCCTGGCTGACGGCGTTCGGGCCGTCGTACTGGCGGTCGGGCATGGCTTCCAGCGCCTTCAGCGTGGCCTGGTCGGCCCCCTGCCGGCGGGCGGCGGCGATCAGGTCGGCCTTGGTGGCCGGGTAGTCGACGCCCTTGAGGTGCTTCTGGAGCTGGATCGGGTTCGATGCAGTAGTCATAACCCAGTGCTACCCTATCGTCACGATTTGTAACCGTTGTCCAGCAGGCGGCGTGCGCGTTCGACGTCGGGCGGCAGCTTCCGGCGCTGCGCCAGGGCCCGTCCCAGCCGGGGCAGAGCCGTACGCAGGCCGTGCCAGCCGCGCGGGCCGCGTCGTACGGCGTCGAGCGAGAGCAGGGCCACCACCGGCCACGGGCGGCGCAGGACGGCCGTGAGGACGGCGTTGCGCACCGCCAGCGACTGCCGGCCGGAAGGGTCGCGGGGCGGCGCCGGGTGGTGGTGGGCCACCACGTCGTCGACGTAGGCCAGCCCCCAGCCGCGCGCGGCCAGGTCCACCGCCAGGCGCTCCTCCTCGCCGAAGAAGAAGATGACGTCGTCGAAGCCGCCCGCCTCCAGGAACGCCTCCCTGCGCACCACCGCCCCGCAGGCGAGGAAGCCCAGCACGCTGGGCCCCGGCAGGTCGGCGGCCGTGCCGAGCGGGGAGCACCGCATCCGCTCGCTCACCGGGTCGAGCCGCTGCCGCTCGCCCACCAGCACCCGCGCGCCGAGCACGGCCAGCCGGGGGCAGGCGTCGAACGCGTCGGCGGCCCGTTCCAGCGCGCCCGGGGCCCACCAGGAGTCGTCGTCGGCGAACGCCACGTACGGCGTCTCGGCCAGCCGGACGCCCACGTTCCTGGCGGGCGCGCCGAGGTTGCGGCCCGCCTCGACCACCCGCACGTGCGGGAAGTGGCGCCGGACGAAGCCGGAGGTGCCGTCGGTGGAGCCGTTGTCCACGAGGATCACCGGCCCCGGATGGCGGGGAAGCGAACGTTGCAGCGCACGCAGCCGGTTCATGGTGGCCACGACCACCGTCACCCGGCCGGGGTTGTCGGTCACACGGCCTCACCTTTCCGGTGAGAGACGGCTTACTCCCGTTGACGGTGCGGCGGGGCATGGGTTAGAAAGGCGGTAACAGTGTTACCGCACAGAAACGGTGTTACCGTGACCGTGTACCAGCAGGCCCAGCGCGAAGGCCAGGACGTCGTCCGGGCCGCGATCCTCGACACCGCCACCCACCTCCTGGCGAGCGAGGGCCCCGCGGCGCTGACGGTGCGCCGGATCTCCGGTGCGGCCGGATGCTCGACGAAGGTGATCTACACCCTCTTCGGCGGCAAGGACGGGCTCGCCGAGGCGCTCTGGCTGGAGGGATTCGCCAGGTTCGAGCAGCGGCTGCTGTCCGTGCCCGGCGACGACCCGCTGGCCCGCCTGCTGGCCGGGATCGCGGCCTACCGGGCCTACGCGCTGGACGAGCCCGACTACTACCGGGTCATGTTCCAGGGCGCGGTGTCCGGGTTCGAGCCCGGCAACGAGGCGGCGCAGGCGGCGCGCCGGACCTTCGACCTGCTCGTGACCTGGGTCCAGCGCTGCCTGGACGACGGGCGCCTGCGCGGGGCCGCCGCCGTGGAGATCTCCGACGTGCTCTGGATGGCCATGCACGGCGCGGTGAGCCTGGAGATCTCCGGCTACTTCGAGCCGGAGGAGGCCGAGGCGCGCTTTCGGCTGCTCTGGACCTCGGTGCTCCACCCCTTCCTGGCTCCCGACGAGAGGATCAGCTGATGGCCACCCCGTACCGGGGCGGATTCACCCCCGCGACCGAGGAGATCACCGCGTACGACCTGCCGGTCACCGGCCGCGTCCCGGCCGAGCTGAACGGCCGCTACCTGCGCAACGGCCCCAACCCGCTCGGCCTCGACGACCCCGGCGCCGCCCACCTGTTCCTCGGCGCCGGCATGGTGCACGGCGTACGGCTGCGCGACGGCCGAGCCGAGTGGTACCGCAACCGGTGGGTCCGCAACGCCGACGTCGCCGGCCGGCTGGGCGAGCAGCCCAGGTCCGTGCTGGCCCACGAGGGCATGGACTTCTCGCCCAACACCCACGTGATCGGCGTGGCCGGGCGCACGTACGCGACGATGGAGGCCGGCGCGCTGCCGTACGAGCTGGGCTACGAGCTGGAGACCCTGGGCCCGTGCGACTTCGACGGCGGCCTGCCCGGCGGCTACGCGGCCCACACCCACCTCGACCCGGTCAGCGGCGAGCTGCACGCGATGGCGTACTACTTCGGCTGGGACCACCACCAGCACATCGTGCTCGACGCCAAGGGCACGGTGATCCACACGCGCGACATCCCGATCGCCGACAAGCCGATGATGCACGACTTCGCGCTGACCGGGCGCTACGTCGTCCTGTACGACCTGCCGGTGACGTTCAGCATGCCCCACGCCGAACGCGGGTCGCCGATGCCGTACGCGTGGAACGAGGAGCACGGCTCGCGCGTCGGCCTGCTGTCGCGCGCGACCGGCGAGATCCGCTGGGTGGAGATCGAGCCGTGCTGGGTCTTCCACACGCTCAACGCCTACGACGACGGCGCGCAGGTGGTCGTCGACGTGGTCAGCTACCCCAAGAGGTTCGTCGACGCCCGCCTCGACCTCGGCGGCGAGCCGTCGCTCGACCGGTGGCGGATCGACCCGGCGACCGGCACGGCGAGCCGGACCCGGCTGGACGACCGGGCGCAGGAGTTCCCCCGGATGGACGAGCGGCGCACCGGCAGGCCCTACCGCTACGGCTACACCGCCGCCGCCCGCGACCTGGTGGACGTCATCTACCCCGGCGACGCCGAGCTGGAGGACCTGCCCGACGAGGCGTTCGACAACACGCTCATCAAGCACGACCTGGCGCGCGGCACCCAGCAGCAGCGGCAGTTCGGCCGCGGCGCGTACGTGGGCGAACCGGTGTTCGTCCCCGCCGGCGACGCCGAGGACGACGGGTACGTGCTCTCCTTCGTCAACAACCCCGACCGGGGCGCGGCCGACCTGGTGATCCTCCCGGCGCAGGACTTCACCGGCGACCCGGTCGCCGTCGTGCACCTGCCCGCCCGGGTCCCGCTCGGCTTCCACGGGAGCTGGGTCGCCGACTGACGGGAGGCGGTAGCCTCTTCAGGTTGGGTGAAGAACCTGAAGAGGGAGAGTCGTGACCGGTCTGGTCGTCGTCGCCATGGACGGCCCTTCGGGGTCGGGCAAGTCGAGCGCGTCGCGGGGTGTCGCCCGCGCGCTGGGTCTGCGCTACCTGGACACCGGCGCCCAATACCGGGCCATGACGTGGTGGATGCTCAAGCAGGGCGTCGACCTCACCGACCCGGCCGCGATCGCCGCCCGCTGCGGCGAGGCCGAGATCGTCTCCGGCACCGACCCCGACGCCCCGTCCATCCACGTCGGCGGCACGGACGTGTCCGGGCCGATCCGCGAGGACGAGGTGACCGGCGCGGTCTCCGCGGTCGCGGCGGTCCCGGAGGTGCGCGCCCGGCTGGTCGCGCTCCAGCGGGAGATCATCGGCGCCGGCGGCATCGTGGTCGAGGGCCGCGACATCGGCACCGTCGTCGCCCCCGGCGCCCCCGTCAAGATCTACCTGACGGCCAGCGCCGAGGCCCGCGCCCTGCGGCGCTCCGCGGAGCTGACCGGCACCACGGCCGAGGTGCAGGTCGCGGCCATGGCCAGGCGTGACACCCTGGACTCAACACGCAAGACGGATCCACTCTCGATGGCGGCTGGCGCCATCGAGCTCGACACCACCGCGCTCAACCTCGAAGAGGTCGTCGCGGAGGTGCTGAGACTGGTCAAGGAGCGCACCTGAGGGTGCGGGACTCATAAGGACGAACACTGTGTCAACGGGGGATTGGGTCGAGGCCGACCTCGACGATCTCGAAGTATCCGAAGAGCCGGCCGACAGCGGCCCGCTCCCGGTCGTGGCCATCGTCGGCCGGCCCAACGTGGGCAAGTCGACACTGGTCAACCGGGTCATCGGCCGCCGTGAGGCGGTCGTCGAAGACGTGCCGGGCGTGACCCGCGACCGCGTCACCTACGAGGCCAACTGGCGTGGCCGCCGGTTCACCGTCGTCGACACCGGCGGCTGGGACCCCGACGCCACCGGCATGAACCTGCGCATCGCCGAGCAGGCCCAGGTCGCCGTCGAGCTGGCCGACGTCATCGTGTTCGTGGTCGACGCGACCGTGGGCGCCACCGACGCCGACGAGATCGTCGGCTCGGTGCTGCGGCAGTCCGGCAAGCCGGTCATCCTGGCCGCCAACAAGGTCGACAACCAGCAGGTGGAGCTGGAGGCCGCGGCGCTGTGGTCGCTCGGCCTGGGCGAGCCCTACCCGGTCTCCGCCCTGCACGGCCGCTCCAGCGGCGACCTGCTCGACGTGGTGCTCGACGCGCTGCCCGAGACGCCCGCGGTCACGTTCGGCGAGCAGCGCGGCCCCTACCGGGTGGCGCTGCTCGGCAAGCCCAACGTGGGCAAGTCGTCGCTGCTCAACAAGCTCGCGGGCGAGGAGCGGGTGCTGGTCGACCCGATGGCGGGCACCACCCGCGACCCGGTCGACGAGCTGATCGAGCTCGGCGGGCGCACCTGGCGCTTCGTCGACACGGCCGGCATCCGCCGGCGCGACCGCGAGCTGCAGGGCGCCGACTTCTACGCCGCCATGCGCACCAGGGCCGCGCTGGAGCGCTCGGAGGTGGCGATCGTGCTCATCGACGCCAGCGACCCGCTCACCGAGCAGGACCTGCGCATCATCACGCTGGTCATCGAGTCCGGCCGGGCCATGGTCGTCGCCTTCAACAAGTGGGACCTGGTCGACGAGGACCGCCGCTACTACCTGGAGAAGGAGATCGACCGCCAGCTCGTCCGCACCCCGTGGGCGCTGCGCGTCAACATCTCCGCCAAGACCGGCCGCCACATGGACCGGCTCGTCCCGGCCCTGGAGAAGGCGCTCGACTCGTGGTCGACCCGGGTGCCGACGTCCAGGCTGAACGCGTTCCTCACCGAGCTCATCCAGCAGACTCCGCCCCCGGTGCGCGGCGGCAAGCAGCCGAAGATCCTGTTCGCCACCCAGGCGTCCATCGAGCCGCCCAAGTTCGTGCTGTTCACCTCGGGCTGGCTGGAAGACACCTACCGGCGCTTCATCGAGCGGCGCATCCGCGAGGAGTTCGGCTTCGCCGGATCGCCGATCGAGGTGACGATGAAGATCCGCGAGAAGCGTCAGAAGAAGGACCGCTGACGTCCAGCGCTTTGCCCCGCGCCCGCCGATCCGGATAGCATCCACGGCAACGCGTGGACGGAGACGAGTAACCGGGGACCGGCGCGGGTCCGAGAGAGCCGCCGGCCGCTGTGAAGGCGGCCCCGCGCCCCCCGGTGAAGACACTCCCGAGTGCGAGGAGGAAATGCCTCGCCGGCCTGACCCCCGTCATCGGGTCGTGGAGGCCGCCCCTCGCGGGCGGCGAAAGTGCGGTGGCACCGGGAGCTCCCTTCTCCCCCGCACTCCCAAGGGGTCATGCAATCCGCAAGGAGTTGTGATGATCTCTCGTGTACTGTCCGCCGAACTCGCCGAGTTCACCGGACGACGAGTGACGATCGCCGGCTGGGTCCATCGCCGCCGGCTGCTGAAATCCGTGTCCTTCCTCATCGTCAGGGACCGCGCCGGGCTGGCCCAGGTGGTCTTCCCGGACGACGCCCTGCCGGGCGAGGAGAGCGTCGTCGAGGTCACCGGGACCGTGACGGCCGGCGAGCGGGCGCCAGGCGGCGTCGAACTCACCGACCCCGAGGTACGCGTGCTGGCCGAACCGGTCCAGGCGCCGCCGTTCGACCTCTACCGGCCGACGATCCCCGCCACACTGCCGACGGTGCTCGACCACGCCCCGGCCGCGCTGCGCCACCCGGCGCTGCGGGCTCCGCTGGAGATCTCCGCCGCGTCCGTCGCCGGGTTCCGGGGCGCGCTCGACCGGCTCGGCTTCACCGAGATCCACACGCCGAAGATCGTCGCCTCGGCCACCGAGTCCGGCGCGAACGTCTTCGGCATCGGCTACTTCGGCCGTCCCGCCTACCTCGCCCAGTCGCCGCAGTTCTACAAGCAGGCGATGGTCGGCGTGTTCGAGCGGGTCTACGAGGTGGGGCCGGTCTTCCGCGCCGAGCCGCACGACACCGTCCGCCACCTCGCCCAGTACACGAGCCTCGACGCCGAACTCGGCTTCGTGCGCGACCACCGCGACGTCATGGCGGTGCTGCGCGAGGCCCTGGCGGGCATGCTGGAGTCGGTACGGGAACGCGCCGCCGGCGCGCTCGGCACCCTCGGCGTCCGGCTGCCCGAGGTGCCGCGGGAGATCCCCGCGATCCACTTCACCGAGGCGCAGCGGATGACGGGCGAGGACGAGCCGGACCTCTCGCCCGCCCAGGAGCGGTGGCTGTCGGAGTGGGCGCTGGCCGAGCACGGGTCGGAGTTCCTGTACGTGACCGGCTACCCGATGTCCAAACGGCCCTTCTACACCCATCCCGACCCGGCGCGTCCCGGCTACTCCAACGGCTTCGACCTGCTGTTCAGAGGGCTGGAACTGGTGACCGGCGGGCAGCGGCTGCACCGGCACCAGGACTACCTGGACGCCCTCGCGGCCCGGGGTGAGAGCGCGGAGCCGTACGAGGGCTACCTCCGGACGTTCGCGTACGGGATGCCGCCGCACGGCGGGTTCGCGATCGGGCTGGAGCGGTGGACGGCGCGGCTCACCGGCGCCGCCAACATCCGGCAGGTCACCGCGTTCCCGCGCGACCTGCACCGCCTCTCGCCGTGACGGACGGGTGACCCGCCGCCCGGCGGGTCACCCGTTCCTCGGCATGAGCAGGGCGACGCCCGCGCCCGCCAGGCAGATGAACGCGGTCACCAGGAACATCTCGGTGTACTCGACGTGCAGGGCCGCCTCCACCTCGGCCGTGTACGCGGCCAGCCGCTCGGCGTAGACCGCCGCGTCGACGCCGAACGGGAGCGGCGTGTCGAGGTGCGCGGTGAGGGACTGGAAGCGGTAGAAGCCCCAGGCGGACACGGCGGCGATGCCGATGAGCATGCCCATCATCCGCGCCACCACGACCGCCGACGAGGCCACCCCGTGCTGGCGGGGCGGTGTGAGCCGCAGCACCGCCGCCGACACCGGCGCGATGACCAGGCCCACGCCCAGGCCCGCGACCACCAGGGTGCCGTCGACCAGCGCCCGCGCGCCCGCCAGCGCCAGCGGCCACCGGCTCATCAGCGCGTAACCGCCGGCGGCCACCAGCAGGCCCGCCACGGTCACCGGCCGGTCGCCCAGCCGGCGCGCCAGCAGCCCGCCCAGCAGCGCGCCGACGGGCAGCGCGATGAGGAACCGGCCGAGCACCAGCGCGCCGTCCAGCGCGTCCAGGCCGAGCAGCGTCTGGGCGGTGAACTGGACGAACACCATCGTCACCAGCAGCGCCGCGCCCGTCAGGAAGCTCACGGCCAGCGTGGCCAGCAGCGGGCCCTTGCGTACGCGGGACAGGTCCAGCAGGCGGACCGGGGAGCGCACCTCCCACCACACGAACGCCGCCCCTACCACCAGCCCGACCCCGATCACCGGCGGGCCCCACGGCGGCAGGACGGCGTTGGCGGGATCCGGGTTGTACAGCCCCACCACGAGCATTGCCAGCGCCAGCGCCAGCAATCCGCCGCCCACCAGGTCCACCGGCTCGCCGCCGCCCCGCCGCCCCGGACGGGGTCGCCGGGGTGAGTGCGGGGT
>NZ_LAVL01000221.1 GCF_001083785.1 Nonomuraea sp. SBT364 | reverse complement strand
TCCACCACCAGAAGCAGCACCCCCTCCCGGAGGGACAGACACCCCCGAAGAGGCGGGCACCCCCGAAGACGCGGGCATCCCCGAAGACTCGGGCGCTCCCGAAGACTCGGGCGCTCCCGAAGACTCGGGCGCTCCCGAAGAGGCGGGCGCTCCCGGGGAGGTGGGGATGGCTTTGAGGATGGCCAGGAAGGCGGGCACCGACACCAGGGCCACGGCCCAGAACGCCGAGCGCCAACCCCACACCTGGCCGAGCAGCGCCCCGGCGGGCACCCCTGCGACGCAGGCGACGGTGACCCCGCCGAGCAGGACCGCGGTGGCCCGCCCCTTGGCGCCGGGCGCGACCATGCCCGCCGCCGCCGACAGCGCCACGGCCAGGAACCCGGCGTTGGCCAGCGCTCCGGCCACCCGGGTGAACAGCAGCACGTCGAAGCTCGTGGTGACCGCCCCGAGCACGTGCACGAGCGTGAAGACCGCCAGGAACGCCAGCAGCGCCCGCCGCCGCGACCAGCGCAGGCTCAGGATCGCCATCAGCGGCGCCCCGACGATCATCCCGACGGCGAACGCCGTGGTCAGCTGACCGGCGGCGGGAATGGATACGCCCAGATCACGGGCGATGCCCGGCACCAGACCGGACAGCATGAACTCGGACGTGCCCATGGCGAACACGGCAAGCCCGAGCAGATGGACGACGAAAGGCATGAAGAAGGCTCCGCACCCAGAGAAGGATCGACAAGGAAGCGGCAGCGGTGATCCGGAGCTCTCACTCGTGACAACGGCGAAAGGCCACCGGATGACCGGTGGCTACCGTCTTGACGCCTCTGGGCTGGACACGCACGGCAACCTAGCAACGCGGACGCCGGGTCGCCAACCGATTATCGGCGGCACCGTCATCCCACGGCACGCCGGACCGGCCGTTACTGAGGCACTCTCCGGCACCAGGGTGGTGCTGATCAATGGTGCCCGCCAGTGCGGAAAAAGTACGTTGGTCAGAGTCGCCGCCAAAGGCAGCGTCGCGGAGTGGCGTGATCTCGACGACCCTTCCGCGCGCCACGCGGCACCGTCGGACCCTGCCGGGACGCATGGAGACGATCGAGCTGTGGCCCTTCTCACAAGGAGAGATCGATGGCTCACCAGATGGCTTCGTCGATACGATCTTCTCGGAGGGACCGCGTCTCCACCATGCGTCCGATGTCTCCCGTGCGGACAATGCCGCTCGCCTGGTCCGGGGCGGCTTCCCCGAGGGAGTGGGGCCGGCACCGTACACAGATACCTGGCGCTTCTGGAGGAAGTCTTCCTGATCAAGCGGATTCCCGCCTGGCCCCGCAACCTGGGCAACCGTGCGGTCGGCGCGCCCAAGGTCGCTTTCGTGGACTCGGGAATCGCGGCGAATCTCCTTGGCGCCGACGCACGTGGGCTCGTGCGCCCCGGCAGCATGTTCGGCCCCCTGCTGGAGGGATTCGTGCTCATGGAGATCGCTCGCCAGTTGACGTGGACCGAAGAGAGTGGATCTCCTCCACCGTGCGCGCCGAGGACTTCAGAGGCCTCAGGCATCTGGCCGAGCGCCTCGGGGACGACTTCATCGCGGAATTGTGTTCAACACGGGAACGAGGACCTTGCCGTTCGGCGATCGCATGTGGGCGATGCTCGTAAGTGCGTTGTGGGAGGTCGGATAGGCGATACTCGTCGGATGCTGATTTCCGAGATATCGCCCGACAAGGCCCTCTTTGACCTGCAGCGGGCCGCCTATGCGGTCGAGGCCGAGATCATCGGCGACGACCGCATCCCGCCTCTGCGCGAGAGCCTGGCCGAGCTGCTGGCCGAGCCGCTGCACTGGCTGGGCGCGATGGAGGAGCAGCGGCTGCTGGGGGCGGTGGCCTGGACGGAGAGCGACGACGAGGTGGACATCGACCGGCTCGTCGTCGCCCCGGCGGCGCACCGGCGCGGGATCGGCCGGGCTCTGGTCACCGAGGTCCTGGCCAGGGCCGGTGAGCGGCGGATCGTGGTGTCCACCGGGCGGGACAACGTGCCCGCCCGGACCTTGTACGAGAAGCTGGGATTCGTCCTCAAGGGTGAGGCCGAACCGGTCCCGGGCCTGTGGGTGGTCGACTACGCGCGCTGAAGGTCCGCCCACAGGGCCTCGGGCACCGGACGCCGCCACTGGGCGGCGTTGGCGCGCACCTCCTGCGGCGAGCGCGCGCCCAGCACGACGGCGGCGACCGCCGGGTGGCGCAGCGGGAACGCCATCGCCGCCTGCGGGAGCGTCACCCCGTGCGCCTCGCACACGCGGGCCATCCGGGAGGCGCGGTCGACGAGCGCGGCCGGGGCCGGCTGGTAGTCGAACGTGCCCGACGGGGTGTGGGTCGCCAGCAGGCCGCTGTTGAAGACACCGGCCGCGAGCACCCGTGTCCCACGCGCCTCGCACTCCTCCAGCAGCGGCAGGCCCGACCGGTCGAGCAGCGTGTAGCGGCCGGCCAGCATCACCACGTCGACGTCCGTCTCCCGGACGAACCGCAGCGGCGCCTGCCACTGGTTCATGCCGACGCCGATGGCCTTGACCACGCCCTGCGCGCGCAGTTCGGCCAGCGCCGGGTACGCCTCGGCGAGCGCCTGCTCCAGGTGGTCGTCGGGGTCGTGGATGAGCGCGATGTCCACGTACGGCAGGCCGAGCCGGGTCAGGGAGTCGTCCAGGGAGCGCAGCACGCCGTCACGCGAGAAGTCCCACCGGCGCTCGTAGCCGGCCGGGACGTCGAAGCCCTCGTCGTCGCGGCCGCCCCGGCCGGACGGCACGAGCAGGCGGCCGACCTTGGTCGACAGCACGTAGCCGGTGCGGCCGGCCAGGGCCGCGCCGAGGCGGCGCTCCGACAGGCCGAGCCCGTAGTGCGGCGCGGTGTCGAACAGGCGGACGCCGCTGTCCCAGGCGGCGTCGACCGTGGCGCGGGCCTGCTCCTCGGTGACCGACTCGTACAGGCCGCCGATGGGCGCGGCACCGAAGCCGAGGCGGGGCAGGTCGATCACGTGAGCTCCCAGACCAGCTTGAGCCCTCCGGAGTCCTTGTCGAAGTCGCCGTCGAGCAGCCGGTTCATGCGGGCCTGCCAGGCGCGGTCGGCGGGGTGGTCGCGGAGCGCGGCCTGAAGTGCGGCGTAGTCGTCCACCTCGACGACGTGGAACAGGTCCAGCCCGTCACGGAAGATCCGCCAGGAGCGCAGGCCGTGCTCGCGCATGGCCTGCTCCAGCTCCGCCGGGATGCTCGCGTGCTCGCGGTCGTAGAGCTCCTCGCAGCCGGGCCTGAGCCGGGTGCGGAGCGCGAGGCGGTCCATCAGTCCTGCGCCTTCCCGCCGGCCACCCGGCTGATCATGAGCGCGATCAGGATGATGCCACCGTAGACGACCGGCTGCCAGAACCCGGAGACGCCCTTGAGCGTGAGCAGGTTCTGCACCAGGCCGATGACGAGCACGCCGGTGAGCGCGCCGAGCACGGTGCCCTTGCCGCCGTCCATGCTGACGCCGCCGATGACCGCCGCCGCGAACACCATGAAGATCCAGCCGACGCCCTGGTTGGAGCCGATCGCGCCGAGGCGTCCGGTCTCCAGCACCCCGGCGAGGGCGGCCAGTGTGCCGCCGAGGATGAACACGCCCCACAGCACCCGGTCCACCCGGATGCCGGCGGCGCGGGCGGCGTCGCTGTTGCCGCCGATCGCGTACAGGGAACGGCCGACCCGGAAGTACGCCAGCCCGGCGATGCCCGCGGCGAACAGCAGCCCGGCGATCCAGATCGACGCCGGCAGCCCCAGCCACAGGGCGCTGCCCAGGTAGAGGATCGACTCGGGCAGCTCGAACAGCGTCTTGCCCTCGGTCGGCCCGAGCTGCAGCCCGTGCACGATGATCAGCATGGCCAGCGTGACGATGAACGCCGACAGCTGGAACTTGATGATCAGGAATCCGTTGAAGGCTCCGATCAGTGCCCCGACCAGCAGGCAGAGCGGGATCACCAGCAGTCCGGGCAGCTCGATGCCGAACCCGCCGGCCGACACCGGCACCACCAGCATCACCGCGATCGCCGGCGCCATGCCGACGATCGACTCCAGCGACAGGTCGAACTTGCCGGAGATCAGGATCAGCGCCTCGGCCAGCACCAGCAGCGAGATCGCGGCCTGCTGCTGGAGCACGTTCGTCAGGTTGCCCGCCGTCAGGAAGGTCGGGTCCAGGAACGCGCCCGCGATCAACAGGAGCACGATCACCGGGACCAGCGTCAGGTCCCGGAACCTGGCCAGCCGCAGCCGGGGGGTGGACGCAGTCAGTGCGGTCACTCTTGTATGCCTTCCATCACGGCCACGAGCTCGTGGTCGGTCCAGCCACGCGGCACGTCCTTGACGACCCTGCCGTGGAACATCACCAGCACCCGATCGCAGATGCGCAGGTCGTCGAGCTCGTCGGAGACCAGCACGGCGCCCGCGCCGCGCTCCACGGCGTCCTCGACGGCGCCGAGCAGGGCCTGCTTGGCCTTGACGTCGACGCCGGCGGTCGGGTTGATCACGACGAGCGCGGCCGGGTCGTCGGCCAGCGCCCGGGCGAACACCACCTTCTGCGCGTTGCCCCCGGACAGGTCCCCGACGGGCTGGTCCGGCCCCTCGGTCTTGATGTCCAGGTCTTCGATCATCCGTACGGCCTCGGCCCGGCGTCGTGCCGCCGAGACGGTGCCGAACCGGCCGAGCCTGTGCGCGATCGGCAGCGTGGCGTTCTCGCCCACGGACAGCAGCGGCACGAAGCCCTCGTGGTGCCGGTCCTCGGGGACGAACCCCAGCCCGGCGCGCAGCGCGGCCGGCACGTCGCCCGGCTTGACCGGCGTGCCCTGGATCGTCACCGTGCCGGAGTCGGCCCTGCGCAGCCCGACCAGCGTCTCGGCCAGCGACACCTTCCCGCTGCTGGCGGATCCGGCCAGCCCCACGACCTCGCCCGACCGTACCGACAGGTCGATCTCCCGGTAGCGGCCGGCGAGCGTCAGCGCCGACGCCCCGAGCACGACCCGCTCGCCCGCTGTGCGCGGCCGGGTCTCGTACGCGGCCGTGGCCTCGCCGGTCATCGCGGCAACCAGCTCGTCGTGCGGCAGGCCCTCGACCGGCCTGGTCGTGACGTGCCGGGCGTCGCGGAAGACCGTGACGCTCTGGCAGATCTCGTACACCTCGTCCAGGTGGTGGGAGATGTACATCATGGTGACGCCCTGCTCGCGCAGCGCCCGCATGCGGGTGAACAGCCGCTCGATGGCCGGGCCGTCGAGCCGCGCGGTCGGCTCGTCGAGGATGATGAACCGGGCGCCGAACGACAGCGCGCGGGCGATCTCCACGAGCTGCCGCTGCTCCACGCCGAGGTCACCGGCCAGCGCGGCGGCGTCCACGTCCACCTCGTACGTCTCCAGCAGCTCTCGGGCCCTGGATCGGAGCGCCCGCCAGTTGATCAGCCGGCCGGTGGTCTGGCGGTTGAGGAACAGGTTCTCCGCCACGGTGAGCGCGGGGATGATCGTGGACTTCTGGTAGACGCAGGCGACCCGCCGCCGCCAGGCGTCGCGGTCGCCGAGGGCGGGCGCGGCCTCTCCGGCGAAGCGCACCTCGCCCTCGTCCGGCCGCTGGAGCCCCGTCAGGATCGACACGAGGGTCGACTTGCCGGCGCCGTTGCGGCCGACGAGGGCGTGGGTCTCGCCCTCCGCGATCGCGATGCCCGCTCCGTCGAGCGCCGTGGTGGGGCCGAAGCGCTTCACGATATTTCGGGCTTCAACATGATTTTTCATTACTTGACCTGGTTGCCCCAGAGGTTGGGGTCATCCACGTTCTCCTTGGTGACCAGCGGGGCGGGAAGCTGGTCCTCCAGGCCGTTCGGGATCTGGATGATCGTGCTGTCGTGGTCCGTCGGGCCCGCCTGGAACGTCTTGCCGTCGATCGCCGCCTTGGCGTAGAACAGCGCGTACCTCGCGTACAGGTCGGCCGGCTGCGACACGGTGGCGTCGATCTCACCCTTGCGGATCGCCTCGAACTCCTGCGGGATGCCGTCGTTGGAGATCACGAAGACGTGCTTGGGGTCGTCCGGCGGCAGCAGCAGGTTCTTCTGCTTGAGCACCTGCAGCGTGGGCGCCAGGTGCACACCGCCCGCGTGCATGTAGACGCCCTTGACGTCCGGGTGCTGCTCCAGCCTGGTCTGCAGCATGGACGCGGCCTTGCTGCCCTCCCACTCGGTCGGCTCGTCGAACACCGTGATGCCGGGGAACTTGGCCTTCATGCACTCGCCGAACGCCTCGGCCCTGTCGCGCCCGTTGATCGAGCTGAGCGCGCCCATCAGCTGCACGACCTTGCCCTTGCCGCCGAGCTTCTCGCCGAGGAACTCGCACGCCTTGGTGCCGTACGCCCGGTTGTCGGCCCGTACGACCATGAAGACCTTGCCCTTGTCGGGGCGGGTGTCGACGGTGACGACGGGGATCTTCTTGTTCTCCAGCGTCTGGAGCGTGGTGGCGATGGCGCCGGTGTCCTGCGGGGCCATGACGATCGCCTTGGCGCCCTGGCCGGTCAGCGCCTGCACGTTGCTGACCAGCTTGCCGACGTCGTTCTGCGAGTTCGTGGCCGGCATCAGGTCGACCTTGAGCTCGCCCGCCAGTTGCGGGACGTACTTCATGTAGGAGTTCCAGAAGTCGGAGTCGGCGCGCGGGTGGTCGATGCCGACCTTGCCGCCGCCGCCTCCCGCCGAGGGCGTGGCGCTGGAGCCGCACGCGGTGACGACTGCCAGGAGGGCCGCGCAGGCGGCCACCGGACCGAGCTTCATGTGGGGGGTTACCTTCCTTGATCGATGGGCCGGAGCCGCAGCCCCTGCATGCCGCCGTCGACCGCGAGCGCGGTCCCGGTGGTGGCGCCGGCGTCCGGGCCGGCCAGGTACGCGATGGCCGCCGCGACCTCTTCCGCGCTGACCAGGCGGCCCATCGGCTGCCGGGCGTTCAGCGCCGCCCGCTCCGCCTCGGGGTCGTCGGCGGCGTCGAGCAGCCGGGCGACCCACGGCGTGTCGGCGGTGCCCGGATTGACGCAGTTGACCCGGATGCCCTCGCGCACGTGGTCGGCGGCCATGGCCAGGGTCAGCGACTGCACCGCGCCCTTGGTCGCGCTGTAGAGCGCGCGGCTGGGCAGCCCGGCTGTGGCCGCGACCGAGCAGGTGTTGACGATCGAGGCGTGCGCGGACCTTCTCAGGTACGGCAGCGCCGCCCGCGCCACCCTGACCAGGCCGAACACGTTGACGTCGAACACCCGCAGCCACTCGGCGTCGTCGTTGTCCTCGACGGTTCCCTGCGCGCCGATGCCCGCGTTGTTGACCAGGATGTCGATGCCGCCCAGGCGCTCGGCCGCCTCCGCGACGGCCCGCCGCACCTGCTCGTCGTCGGTCACGTCCGCCTTGACGCCGATGAACGGCTCGCCCGGCGGGTTCAGGTCGAGGCAGGCGACCTGGTGTCCGCGCCGGGCGAACAGGGTGGCGGTGGCCAGGCCGATGCCCGAGCCGCCGCCCGTCACGACCGCCTTGAGGCTCATGCGTCCCTCCAGACCGAACCGCCGGGGTAGGTGTGCGCGGCGACCGACCCGGCGTGCATCGCCGCGCTGAACCCGGGCGCCGTGGGGGCCCGGTAGCGGCCGTTCTCGATCACCACCGGGTCGGTGAAGTGCTCGTGCAGGTGGTCCACGTACTCGATCACCCGGTTTTCCATGGTTCCGGTCACGGCCACGTAGTCGAACATCGACAGGTGCTGCACCAGCTCGCACAGCCCCACCCCGCCCGCGTGCGGGCACACCGGGACACCGAACCGGGCCGCGAGCAGCAGGATCGCGATGTTCTCGTTCACGCCGCCGACGCGGGCGGCGTCGAGTTGCAGGTAGGAGATCGCGCCGGCCTGCAGGAGCTGCTTGAACACGATCCGGTTCTGGACGTGTTCGCCGGTGGCGACCGGGACGGGGCTGATGCCCTCGGCGATGGCGGCATGGCCGAGCACGTCGTCGGGGCTGGTCGGCTCCTCGACCCAGTGCGGCCCGTACGGCTTGAGCGCGCTCACCCAGGCGATGGCCGACTCGACGTCCCAGCGCTGGTTGGCGTCGATGGCGATGGGGAAGTCCGGGCCGCACACCTCGCGGGCCACCTTGAACCGGCGCACGTCGTCGGCCAGGTCGGCGCCGACCTTGAGCTTGATCTGGCCGAAGCCCTGGTCGAGGGCTTCGCGGCAGAGGCGGCGCAGTTTGTCGTCGGCGTAGCCGAGCCAGCCGGGCGAGGTGGTGTAGGCGGGGTATCCGTCGGCTTGGAGACGCTTGATCCGCTCCGCCTTGCCCTTTTCACCCTTTCTCAGGATTTCCAGTGCTTGTTCGGGCGTCAGGGCGTCGGTGAGGTAGCGGAAGTCGACCAGGGCGACGATCTCCTCGGGCGACATCTCCGACAGCAGCAGCCACACCGGCTTGCCCGCCCGCCTGGCCTTCAGGTCCCACAGGGCGTTGACCACGGCGGAGATCGCCATGTGCATGACGCCCTTCTCCGGCCCCAGCCAGCGAAGCTGCGAGTCGTAGACCATCTCCCTGTACAGCGCGCCCAGGTCCTCGACGTCCCGGCCGATCACGTACGGCTCCAGCGCGCTGATCGCCGCCGTCTGCACGTCGTTGCCACGCCCGATGGTGAACGCGAACCCGTGCCCCTCGAACCCGTCGTCCGTCCGCAGCACCACGTAGGCGGCCGAGTAGTCGGGGTCGGGGTTCATCGCGTCGGACCCGTCCAGCTCCAGCGAGGTGGGGAAGCGCACGTCGTGCGTCTCCATCCCGGCGATCCGGTACGAGCCGGCCGGCGCCGCGTGCGTCATGCCTGGCCCACCGTCTGGCGCTGGCGGCCGAGGCCCTCGATCTCCAGCTCCATCACGTCCCCGGCCCGCAGGTACGGCTGACCGGGCATGCCCATGGCCACACCGGCGGGCGTACCGGTGTTGATCACGTCACCGGGCTCCAGCACCATGAACCGGCTCAGGTACCGGACGATCTCGGCGACGTCGAAGATCATGTTCTTGGTGTGACCGTTCTGGCGCTGCTCGCCGTTCACCCACAGGCGCATCGGCAGGTCCTGCGGGTCACCCACCTCGTCGGCCGTCACCAGCCACGGGCCCAGCGGGTTGAACGTCTCGCACGACTTGCCCTTGTCCCACTGGCCGCCCCGGTCAAGCTGGAACTCCCGCTCGGACACGTCGTTGGCGACCGCGTAGCCCGCGACGACCGTCAGCGCTTCCTCCCGGGACTCCAGGTAGCGGGCCGTCCGGCCGATGACGACGGCCAGCTCCACCTCCCAGTCGGTCTTCACGCTGCCGCGCGGCACCAGCACCTCGTCGTACGGTCCGACCAGCGTGTTGGCGGCCTTCATGAACACCACGGGCTCGGCCGGAGGCTGCGCCCCGGATTCGGCGGCGTGGTCGCTGTAGTTGAGCCCGATGCACACGATCTTGCCGGGCCGGGCGATCGGCGCGCCGATCCGCAGGCTCTCGGCGTCGACCACGGGCAGCGCGTCACGCTCCAGCGCCTCGCGCACCCGTGCCACTCCCCCGGACGCGAGAAAGGCCCCGTCGATCTCGGGCTCCCCGATGTCGCGCAGGTTACCGGCATCGTCCATCACCACCGGCCGCTCCTGGCCGGCAGGTCCTACTCGCAGCAGCTTCACACCGCACCCTTCACCACATACATCGGATGTCTCTTCTCCAGATGCTGATACCGTCCGCAGGGTGCTGTCAAGGGCCCCCTCTCGATACATCCGATCCGTGACCTGAGCAGGTCACCCACCAGGCCGCCTTTGGGGGTATATCGCCCCCAGCCACTCCGATGCCTGCGTTTCTCCGTGTACTCAACCGTTCCAACAAAACATCGGATCACCCCTCTCCCCCGGGTTCGCCACCGCTCCTTGACGGTCGTACAGTGCCGTAATAGAACACGTTTCAGTACGGTTTTCTGTACCAAGCGCTTGATAAGAGGGTGAACCGGGTGCACATCGACCTCGTCGACCAGGACCGCTACGCCACCGCAGGACCGCCCCACGAGCAGCTCGCCTGGCTGCGCGCCCACGCCCCCGTGTACTGGCACGAGGGCGAACCGGGCTTCTGGGCCGTCACCCGCCACGAGGACGTCGTGCACGTGTCACGGCACTCCGACCTGTTCTCCTCGTCGAGGCGGCTGGCCCTGTTCGACGAGATGCCGGAGGATCAGCGGGCCCTGCAGCGCATGATGATGCTCAACCAGGACCCGCCGGACCACACCCGCCGCCGCTCACTCGTCAACCGCGGCTTCACCCCCCGGACCATCGGCGCCCTCGAACAGCACATCCGCGACATCTGCGACGACCTGCTGGACAAGTGCGGCACCGAAGCCGACTTCGTCACCGAGGTCGCCGCGCCGCTCCCGCTCTACGTCATCTGCGAGCTCCTCGGCGCCCCCGTCACCGACCGCGACAAGATCTTCACCTGGTCCAACCGCATGATCGGCGCCCAGGACCCCGACTACGCAGGCACCCCCGAGGAAGGCAGCGCCGCCGCCGGCGAGGTCTACGCCTACGCCAACCAGCTGGCCGCCCAGCGCCGCGCCAACCCCAAGGACGACATCGTCACCAAGCTCATCCAGCCGGACGACGACGGCGGGACACTCGACGAGAACGAGTTCGACCTGTTCGTCCTCCTCCTCGTCGTGGCGGGCAACGAAACCACCCGCAACGCCGCCTCCGGCGGCATGCTCGCCCTCTTCGAGCACCCCGAGCAGTGGACCCGCCTCGTCGACGACCCCACCCTCGCCCGGACCGCCTCCGACGAGATCGTCCGCTGGGTCTCCCCCGTCAACCTCTTCCGCCGCACCTCCACCGCCGACCAGGTCCTCGGCAACCAGCAGATCAAGGAAGACGACAAGGTCGTGGTCTTCTACTCCTCCGCCAACCGCGACACCGCGGTCTTCCCCGACGCCGAGACCTTCGACATCGGCCGCGACCCCAACCCGCACATCGGCTTCGGCGGCGGCGGCGCCCACTTCTGCCTCGGCAACCACCTCGCCAAGCTGGAGCTCCGCATCCTCTTCGAACAACTCGCCCGCCGCTACCCCCGCCTCACCCAGACCGGGCCGGCCCGGCGCCTGCGCTCCAACTTCATCAACGGCATCAAGGAACTCCCGGTCGCCCTCCGCTAGGACCTTCACGGTCGCCGCCGGCACGCGGCGCCCGTGACCGGGGATCGGCTTGGGCCGGGAGGTCCCGGCCATCCTCGCCCTGACGGGCCGCCCACCGGGAACGCGAGCCGTCCACCCGCGTTCCCGGAACACGGACTCCGCACCGGAGCAGGGCCCCTGTCGCAGTTGGACGCACGCAGGGCCTCTCCTCGTCCGTGACGGGATCGGCGCTACCGCACCGTGCCGCGCAGGTAGGCGAGCACCGCCAGCACCCGCCGGTTGTCGTCGGCGGTCTCGGGCAGCTCGAGCTTGGCGAACACGCCGGCCACGTGCTTCCCGACGGCCGCCTCCGTGATCGCCAGGGCGCGCGCGACGGCGCTGTTGGAACGCCCTTCAGCGATCAGGGCGAGCACCTCGCGCTCGCGAGCGCTCAGCGTGTGCATCGGCTCGTCCACCTCCCTGGCGCCCGCCCAGGTCCGCTCGAACAGATCGATGAGCGCGGTGATCACGCCCTGCTGCCTGATCACCAGGGTGCCCGGCGCGTACGGGAATGGAGTCATCCGGAGGAAGGCCACGGCGCGATCGAAGATGAGCAACTGCTGAATCGGCTCGTCGACGACCCGGTGCAGGTCTCCGGCGGCGTGCAACTGCCTGATCCGGGCAGTCTTGCGCAGGTCGTCCAGCACGCTCGCGTGGATGACCGTACGCATCGTCATGCCACGCTCCAGGGCGTCGAGCACTCTGCGCCTGCTCTTGTGCTCCTCGGAGCCCGTTTCCACCGCGCTCAACGGCTGCATGGCGCGCAGCTCGCGCGCCACGGGTACGACCTCGGCGATCTGCCGCCGGACGAGCGCATCGTCATCCACCCGCTCGACGTCGGCGGGGATGCCTCGTAGTTCCCGCACCACCTCCTCCAGACGATGGACAAGCTGGGCCATCGACACGCTGTCGTCCACACGGCTCCTTCGTGTTTCCCCGCCCTCGCACGGGGTTCCTACACGATTGTGACCGGCGCGGCTATGGGAGCGTTCGCGGGCCTTGACTGACCGATGCCCTGTGATCCTCCGTCCGTCCAGAGCCCACCAGATCCCAGCACGCCGCCCTGAACTCACCACCAGCGGCAGACGGGCGGACCCCAACCCTCCCAACCCCGGCCCGGCCTCCTGACCGAGGCGCCTCGCACCGGTCTGATGCGAGCACCCCATCCAGAAG
>NZ_LAVL01000220.1 GCF_001083785.1 Nonomuraea sp. SBT364 | reverse complement strand
ACGCTTTTGCATACAGCATTATTATACAATGTTCATGTATATGGATGAGTAAGTATTGAGCATTTTATTTTTTTTTTTTTTTAAAAGAAAAAGCCGACATACGATATCTAGCCGGTTCTGGGGGGCTGGGAGATGTGAAAAAGAAACAGTCTTCACCTTCGCCCCCAAGCGGCCCCGACCGCCGACCGCCACGACCGCCACGACCGCCCGAGCGCCCCGTAGGCCCCGGGCGCCCCATAGGCCACGAGCGCCCCGTACGCCCCATGGCACCACACAACCGCGGCCTCTCGCCATCCCCATGACGGCGGGCCGGGCGACGCCCCGTCGTCACCCCGCCGGCGACAGCGTCATCCTCCGGGGCCGGTGATGGCGACCACGCGCCGGTAGAGGGCCTTCTCGGCGCCTCTCAGCGTCAGCGCGAGCGAGACGTAGTCGTCCTTGGTGGTGGGCTCGGCGCCGTCGGCGCGGCCCAGCCAGACGAGGCCCACGTAGTGGCCGAGGGCGTAGCCGCCCGCCTCGGTGTAGCCGCCCGCCGGGTAGGCGGCCCCGGCGCTCTCCAGAGGGACCGTCCAGCCGCCGCGGTAGAGCGTCTTGAGCGACTCGACGAGTTCGCCGGCCGCCTCGGCGTCACGCAGGTTGAGCAGCGTGTACTGGCCGACGTAGCGGCCGTCGGCGGTGGTGTAGAGGCCGCGGGCGGCCTGGCTGCACCCCGCGTCGGCCACCTGGGCGAGCAGTTCCTCGCCCCACAGCGCGGCCGAGCAGTCGGCGTCGATCTGGCTGGCGACGAGTTTCAGCGAGAGCTTCTTGGCGCCGGGGAGTGTCTTCTGGCCGAAGACCTCCTTCGCGGTGAGCGGCTTGGCGTCCTTCTCCCGGTCGGCGACCGGCTGGAACAGCTTGGGCGAGGCCCAGCCGTGGAACACCTGCGGCAGCGCCACGTCGCTCGTGGGGACGGAGCCGCCGGTCCGCGCCGCGGGGGTGTAGGAGCCGAGCGAGGCGACGACGGCGACCAGCGCGACGGCGGCCACCAGGGCGGCGGCGACGGTGGCGATGATCGCCAGCAGCCGTTGCTGCTCCGGCCGGAACCCCCAGCGGGTCAGGAGCGGCAGCTCCCACTCGGACCGGGGGGCACGGGGAGCCCGGGCGGCGCGGGGAGCTTGCGGGGCACGGGGAGCACGGGCGGCGCGGCGCCTCTTGCGGGCCCTGGTCTCGGTCACAGCCCCGACGCCCCGATCAGGTTGCCGAGCCCGAACGTCAGCCCGGCCGCCACCACGCCCACGACCAGCTGGCGCAGCCCCGAGTACCACCAGCTGCGCGCGGTCACGGCGGACACGACGGCACCGGCGGTGAACAGCGCCACGCAGGACACCACCGCGGGCACCCACAGGCTGACCGCGCCGAACACGTACGGCAGGAGCGGCAGCGCGGCCCCCACGCTGAAGGACAGGAACGACGAGACCGCCGCCAGGACGGGCGAGGGCAGCTTGCCCGGCTCGACGCCCAGCTCGTTCCTGGCGTGGACCTCCAGGGCCTGGCGGGGGTCGCGGGAGAGCTGCCTGGCCACCTCGGCGGCCAGCGCCGGCTCGACGCCCTGGTCGGTGAAGGACTGGGTCAGCTCGTCCAGCTCGGCCTCCGGGTGGCGGGCCAGTTCGCGGGCTTCCACCTGGATCTCGGCCTGGGCGAGCTCCTTCTGGCTGGCGACGGAGACGTACTCGCCGCCGGCCATGGAGAACGCGCCGGCCGCCAGCCCGGCGATGCCCGCCAGGCCGATGACCTTGGTGTTGGAGGTGCCCCCGGCGACGCCGGCGATGAGCGCGAAGTTGGACACCAGGCCGTCCATCGCGCCGAACACCGACGGCCTGAGCCAGCCGCCGTTGACGTCGCGATGTTCGTGGTGGATCTCCGCGCGCCCGCTCATCGCGCGTTCTTCTCCTCCGCGACGTCCTTCTCCTCGGTGACGTTCCGCTCCCCGGCGGCGTCCTTCTCGGAGGCATCGGAGGCATCGCCGGTATCGGCGGCATCGGAGGCGGTGTCCGTCTCGTCCGCCCCAGCGGCTCCGGCGGACGGCTTGTCACCCTCGCCCGCGTCCGTGGCCGTGGACGTGGCGCCTTCGGGGTCGGCCTGGTCGGTCTGGTGGGCCGGGTCGACGCCGTCCGACGGGGAGACGACGATCTCGTCGCCCGTCTTGTTGCGTGTCGCCCAGAAGAAGATGAGCGCGCCCACGAACACCGCGATCGAGGTGTACTGGTTGATCCGCAGCCCGAGGAACTCGACGGCGTGGTCCACCCCGCCCACGGGGTCGATGCGCAGCCCCTCGATCCAGAACCGCCCGAGCGTGTAGCCGGCCACGTAGAGGGCGAACAGCCGCCCGTGGCACAGCGTGAAGCGCCGCCCCGCGTACAGGAGCACGAAGCCGAGCGCCACGTTCCACAGCGACTCGTACAGGAACGTCGGGTGGTAGAGCACGCCCGGCTCCCCGCCGTGCACCTGGTCGATCTCCAGGCCCCACGGCAGCGTCGTCGGCGAGCCGTAGAGCTCCTGGTTGAACCAGTTGCCCCAGCGGCCGATGGCCTGGGCGAAGGCGATGCCGGGCGCGACCGTGTCGGCGACCGCGCTCAGCGACAGGCCACGACGGCGGCAGGCGATCCACACGCCGACGCCGCCGAGCGCGATCGCGCCCCAGATGCCGAGACCGCCCTCCCAGATGTACAGGGCCTGGATCGGCTCCTTGATCGCGCGGGCGCCGAAGTAGGTCTGCCAGTCGGTGATGACGTGGTAGAGGCGGCCGCCGATCAGACCGAAGATCACCGCGGGCACGGCGATGTCGATGATCGTGCCCTTCTGGCCGCCGCGGTCGCGCCAGCGGCGCTCGCTGAGCCAGACGGCGACGATCACGCCGAGCACGATGCACAGGGCGTAAGCCCGGATCGGGATGATTCCGAGATACCAGACCCCCTCGGAGGGGCTGGGAATCGAGGCTAGGGGCATGTCAGGTGAGGGTAGCGGACGTCAGGCTACTTGGCGGCCCCGGTGACCGTATCGCGCAGATCCTTCGGCGTGAAGATCACACTGTTGTCGATCATCTGACCGTCGATCTTCACCGTCGGGGTGCCTTCCAGGTTCTCCTGCTTGTTGACCTTGTCGCTGTAGTCGAGCTGCGTCTGGGCGTGCTTCTGGGAGGTGACGCAGGTCTCGAAGCCCGGATCGGTGACCCCCGCCTCCTTGCCCCATTCGATGAGCTCGTCGGTCTTGAAGCCCTCGACGCTCTCGCTCGGCTGGTTCTCGAACAGCAGGTCGTGGAAGGCCATCCACTGCTTGCCGTCGGCTACGCACCGGGCCGCGGACCCGGCGCGCACCGAGTTGGCGCGGGTGGGGTCCTGGGGGAAGATCGTGATCGGGTGGTAGACGACCTTGGCCAGGCCCTCGGCGGCCAGGTTCTTGAACGTCTGGCCGCTGACCCGCTCCAGCTCCTTGCAGGCGGGACACTGGAAGTCCTCGTAGATGTCGACGACCGGCTGGGTGACGCCGTCCTTGGCCATGATGACGCTGCCGTCGGGCTGCACGGTGATCGGCGCGAGCCCGGCCCCGGCCTGCTCGGACTGGGACCTGCTCATCGTGTACCACATCCCCGCGGCCACGGCCGCGACGGCCACGGCGCCGGCCGTGATGTAGGTGACGACCTTCTTGCGCTGCTCCCGCGCACGGTCGGCGGCCTGCTGCTCCCTGATCTTGTCCCGCGCCGACTTCGCCCGCTCAGCCTTGCCCATCACCGTTCTCCTCATCGTCCATGGGGTGCTCCGCACCCGCCAGCCCCAGCGGCCGGTCCAGCGCGAAGCGGCCCGGCGGGAAACGCACGATCCAGCCGCCCAGCAGCACGAGGCCGAAGTCGCGCAGGATGTCGAGCAGGTAGGTCGGCTCCTGCCCGGCGCCGAGCTGGCCACCACCGCCGAAGCAGCCGCAGTCGATCCGCAGCCCGTGGGCCCACGCCCAGGCTATGCCGAACACGAACGCGAACATGAGCAGCGCGGCCACGACGGCCGCCACCCTGGTCATGAGGCCCACGATCAGCAGCACCCCGACGACGACCTCCACGATCGGCAGGGCGTAGCCCGCGGTCGTGGCCACCGACTCGGGCAGCAGCTCGTACGCTTTGACCGCCACCACCGAATCGGCCGGATTGCCGATCTTGAGCCCTCCGGCCGCGATCAGCACCCCGCCCAGGACCAGCCGGGCGACGGTCGTCACCCAGGGTATCGCCCATCTCGCGTTGTGTGACGCCTGTGACGCGTTCACGAGCCATCTCCTCTTCCTCCGTGCGGAAGGCGCACAGTACCGGGACCTATCCGATCACGCTCGGGATAAGGGTCTGCTAAGTGCCGCCATCCCGCGCGTCACCTGCGGGGAAACCCCGGTTCTGCTGGGCGCGGAACTCGCTCGGCGGCTGCCCCGCGCGCCGGGTGAACAGCCGCGTGAAGTACGCGGCGTCGTCGTACCCGACGCGCCGGGCGACCGCCGCCACCGGCAGGTCGGTGCCGGCGAGCAGGTCCTTGGCCCGGTTGAGCCGGATCGACATCAGGTAGTCCTTGGGGCTGCACCCGGCCAGCCGGCGGACGGCCTGGCGCAGCTCGGCGAGCGGCATGCCGAGGCGCCTGGCGTGCTCGGCGACGGAGACGGGCAGGCAGGCGTCGCGGGCCAGGCCGGCCAGCACCGGGTCGCCGTGCGGGTCCTCGTCGGCGCGGCTGTGCCGCAGCGCCACCAGGACCTCGGGCACGATCGCGGACGTCTCGACCTCCAGGTAGGCGCTGCCCCGGTGGCACGCCTGGGCGATGCGGCCGATGGCGCGCGCGGCCGGCTCGGCGGTGGTGAGCGGGGTGACGGGCCGGGCGGCGTCGACGAAGCCGAGGTCCTGGTAGGCGGCCGCGGCCGGCCCGGCGAAGTCGACGAACCACTCGCTCCAGCCCGGCTCGTACGGCGCGTAGTGGTGCTCGACGCCCGGCAGCAGCCAGATGACGGCGGGCGCCACCACGTCGACGGGCGGCCCGCCTCCGTGCGAGAACCAGCCCCTGCCGTCGGTGACCAGCACCGCGACGTGGTGACCGAGGACGCGCGGCCCGACGGTCGGTACGCTGCCCTCCTGTCGGCCGACGCCGAGGCAGACCAGGCCCAGTTTGCGGTGCGCGGGGCCCGGCGTGAGGTAGTGCGTCCACTGCCTGGGCGGCGTCGCCGTCACGCTCTCCCCCGGCTGCAGATGAAGTCCAAGAAGTCCCCGGGTTTGTCCATGGCGGCCGGGCGACCGGCTCGGCCAGGCTGCGGGACGCGAAATCCTATCCGAAGGAAGGCACATGCGTAGTTTCACGATCGACGGCGAGGGATTCCGGCTGGACGGCGAGGAGTTCCGGGTGCTGTCCGGCGCGCTGCACTACTTCCGGGTTCATCCGGAGCTGTGGCGGCACCGGTTGCGGATGCTGCGGGCGATGGGGCTCAACACGGTGGAGACGTACGTGCCGTGGAACCTGCACGAGCCGCGCCCCGGCGCCTTCCACCGGGCCGACGACCTGGGCGCGTTCCTGGACCTGGCCGCGGCGGAGGGGCTGCTGGCCATTGTCCGGCCGGGTCCGTACATCTGCGCCGAATGGGACAACGGCGGCCTGCCCGCGTGGCTGACCGGCCGGATCAGGACGAGCGACCCCGAGTACCTGGGGCACGTGGACCGCTGGTTCGACCGGCTGATCCCGCAGGTGGCGGAGCGGCAGGTGACCCGCGGCGGCAACGTGATCATGGTGCAGGTGGAGAACGAGTACGGCTCCTACGGCACCGACGGGGCCTACCTGCGGCACCTGGCCGACGGGCTGACGGCGCGCGGGGTGGAGGTGCCGCTGTGCACCTCCGACGGCGCCGAGGACTGGTACCTGACCGGCGGCACCCTGCCGGGGGTGCTGGCCACGGTGAACTTCGGCTCCGGCCCGGAGAAGGCGTTCGAGACGCTGCGCGCGGCGCGGCCCGGCGAGCCGCTGTTCTGCATGGAGTTCTGGTGCGGCTGGTTCGACCACTGGGGCCAGGGGCACGTGACGCGGTCCCCGCAGGACGCCGCCGCGACGCTGGAGCGGATCCTGGAGCTCGGCGCGTCGGTGAACGTCTACATGGCGCACGGCGGGACCAGCTCGGGCACCTGGGCGGGCGCCAACCGGGAGGGCGAGCCCGCGCTCGGCGAGTGGCGGCCGATCGTGTCCTCCTACGACTACGACGCGCCGATCGACGAGCGGGGGGCGGCGACGGAGAAGTTCTGGGCCCTGCGGGAGGTGCTCGCGCGCTACGCGGACGGGGAGCTGCCCGACGTGCCGCCGCCGGCGCCGCTGCTCCCGCCGGCCGTCCTGGCGCCCGGCGGCTCCGTACGGCTGGCGGACGCTCTGGAGGCGGTGGCCGGGGCCGAGGTGACGGCTCCGGCGCCGCCCGCGTTCGAGGAGCTGGGGCTGAACCAGGGGCTCGTGCTCTACCGGCTGCGGGTGCCGGGGCCGCGTGAGCCGTAC
The DNA here is from genome assembly GCF_001083785.1 of Nonomuraea sp. SBT364. Classification (GTDB taxonomy): domain Bacteria; phylum Actinomycetota; class Actinomycetes; order Streptosporangiales; family Streptosporangiaceae; genus Nonomuraea. Next base: position 5,947 of record NZ_LAVL01000220.1, on the reverse strand, counting down.
CCGCTGACGGTCTTCGGCCTGCACGATCGCGCGCACGTGCTGGTCGACGGCGAGCTGAAGGCCGTCCTGGAGCGCGGCGCGGACGCGCCCGAACTGCTCGTGGGCGGGCCCGCCACGGTGGAGCTGCTGGTGGAGTCGATGGGCCGGCCCAACTACGGGCCGCTGCTCGGCGAACGCAAGGGCATCACCGGCGGCGTGGTGCACCGCCATCAGTTCCTGCACGGCGTGAGCGCGCGGCCCATCCCGCTGGACGAGCTGCCGCCGCTGCCGTTCGGGGACGAGGTGGTGCCGCAGGCGTGCTCGTTCTTCCGCTTCGAGCTGGAGGTCGCCGAGCCCGCCGACGCCTTCGTCGCGCTGCCGGGCTGGGGCAAGGGGTACGTGTGGGTGAACGGCTTCTGCCTGGGCCGCTACTGGGAGCGCGGCCCGCAGCGGACGCAGTACGTGCCCGCGCCCCTGCTACGGGCAGGCGCCAACGAGATCGTGGTGCTGGAACTGGACCGCCCCGGCGCGACGCTGGAGATCCGCACCGAGCCCGACCTGGGCTGAGGCGCGCGAACGGGCCGTCCTCCACCAGGGCGGCCCGTGAGGTGGGCCGTCCTCCACCGGAGGGCGGCTCCGCGGAAGGTCAGGCGCGGGTGCGGACGCCTTCGGCCATGGACCGGGCCAGCTCGCCGATCGAGGCGCGGCCGGCGGCCTCGTCGGGGGCGTCGAGGATGCGGCGGATGAACGCCGAGCCCACGATGACGCCGTCGGCGTAGGCCGCGACCTGCGCCGCCTGGGCGCCGGTGCCGACGCCGAGGCCGACGCAGACCGGCAGGTCGGTGTGCGCGCGGGTGCGCTTGACCAGGTCTTCGGCCGCCACGTTGACCGTCTCCCTGGCCCCCGTGACGCCCATCAGCGAGGCCGCGTAGACGAAACCGGTGCAGCAGGCGGCGACGGCCTCGATGCGCTCCTCGGTGGAACTGGGCGCCACCAGGAACACCGTGTCGATCCCCGCGTCGGCCGAGGCGTCGCGCCACGGCTGCGACTCCTCCGGCGTGAGGTCGGGGGTGATCGTGCCGGCGCCGCCGGCCGAGGCGAGGTCGCGGGCGAAGCGGTCGGCGCCGTAGCGGTCGATCGGGTTCCAGTAGGTCATGACGAGCGTGGCGGCCCCGGTGGCGGCCACTCCCTCGACGGTGCGCAGGACGTCGGCGATGCGGGTGCCGTTGGTCAGCGAGCGGTGCACCGCGTCCTGGATGGTCGGCCCGTCCATGAGCGGGTCGGAGTAGGGCAGGCCGATCTCGATGACGTCGCACCCGGCCTCGACCAGGGCCGCGGCCGCGCTGACGGCGCCTTCCTTGGACGGGAAGCCCGCGGGCAGGTAGCCGATGAGCGCGGCCCGGTTGTCCGCCTTCGCCTTGGCGAACACCGTCTGGAGAGTCGTCATTGGTGGTCCGTTCTCAGGTCGTCGAGCCCCGCCCCGCTGCGGGTCGTCAGAGGTTGAAGTACTTCATGGCCGTGCCCATGTCCTTGTCGCCTCGGCCGGAGAGATTGACCAGGATGGTCGCCTCCGGGCCGAGCTCGCGGCCGAGCTCCAGCGCGCCGGCGAGCGCGTGGGAGGACTCGATGGCGGGGATGATGCCCTCGGTGCGGGCCAGCAGCGAGAAGGCGGCCATCGCCTGGTCGTCGGTGACGCCGTGGTAGGTGGCGCGGCCGCTGTCCTTGAGCCAGGCGTGCTCGGGGCCGACGCCGGGGTAGTCGAGGCCCGCCGAGATCGAGTGGGACTCGATGGTCTGGCCCTCGTCGTCCTGCAGCACGTACGTGCGCGAGCCGTGCAGCACGCCGACCGAACCGGAGGTGAGGGTGAGCGCGTGCTCGCCGCTGGCCAGGCCGTGGCCGCCCGCCTCGTAGCCGTGCAGCTGGACGTCCTGGTCGCCGAGGAAGGCGTGGAAGATGCCGATGGCGTTGCTGCCGCCGCCGACGGCCGCGCAGACCGCGGTGGGCAGCGCGCCGGTCAGCTCCAGGATCTGGCGGCGGGCCTCGACGCCGATGATGCGGGCGAAGTCTCGGACGATCTCCGGGAACGGGTGCGGCCCGGCGACGGTGCCGAACAGGTAGTGGGTGGTGTCGACGTTGGTCACCCAGTCGCGGAACGCCTCGTTGATGGCGTCCTTGAGGGTCTGGGAGCCGTTGGTCACCGGCACGACCTCGGCGCCGAGCAGCTTCATCCTGGCGACGTTGAGCGCCTGGCGCTCGCAGTCGACGGCGCCCATGTAGATGACGCACTCCAGGCCGAGCAGCGCGGCGGCGGTGGCGGTGGCGACGCCGTGCTGGCCGGCGCCGGTCTCGGCGATCACCCGCTTCTTGCCCAGCCGCTTGGTCAGCAGGGCCTGGCCCAGCACGTTGTTGATCTTGTGGGCGCCGGTGTGGGTGAGGTCCTCGCGCTTGAGCACGATCCGCGCCCCGCCGGCCTGCTCGCCGAAGCGCGGCACGTCGGTCAGCGTGGTGGGCCGGCCCGCGTACGTGCGCAGCAGGTGGTCGAACTCGCGCAGGAACCGCGCGTCGTTCCTGGCCTCGGCGTAGACGGCGGCGACCTCGTCGAGCGCGGGGATGAGGGCCTCGGGCACGTAACGGCCGCCGAAGATGCCGAACTTGCCGCGCGCGTCCGGGTCGTCGCCGTGGACGCCGTTGCCCGCCAGGTCGGCGGCGGTGAGGATGGAGCCTTCGTTCGCCACTGCTATCCCTCTGCTCCGTGGTCTGGACGGGTCGCCGGATGCGCGCCGGCGGTCACCAGCGCCTCCACGGCCCTGCGCGGATCCTTGCCGGTGACCAGGCTCTCCCCCACCAGCACGGCGTCGGCGCCCGACCTGGCGTAGGCGAGCAGGTCGTGCGGCCCGCGCACGCCCGACTCGGCGATCTTGATCACATTGTCGGGGATCTTCGGCGCCAGCTTCGCGAAGACGTCGCGGTCGACCTCGAGCGTCTTCAGGTTGCGGGCGTTGATCCCGATGACGCGGGCGCCGGCCGCGACCGCGCGGTCGAGCTCCTCCTCGGTGTGCACCTCGACGAGCGGGGTGAGCCCGATGGACTCGGCACGCTCGATCAGGGACACCAGGGCGGGCTGCTCCAGGCAGACGACCATCAGCAGGGCCAGGTCGGCGCCGTGCGCGCGGGCCTCCCACAGCTGGTAGGAGGTGAGGATGAAGTCCTTGCGCAGGATCGGGATGTCGACGCGGGCGCGGACGGCGGCCAGGTCGTCGAGGCTGCCGCCGAACTTGCGCCGCTCGGTGAGCACGCTGATCACGTGCGCGCCGCCGGCCTCGTAGTCGGCCGCGAGCGCGGCCGGGTCGGCGATGGCGGCGAGCGCGCCCTTGGACGGGCTGGAGCGCTTCACCTCGGCGATCACCGAGACCCGGTCGCCGCCGAGCGCGGCGAGCGCGTCGCGTGCCCCGGGGGCCCGCTCGGCCCGCTGCTTGAGGTCGTCAAGCGGCACGGCCCGCTGACGTGTGGCGAGGTCGGCGCGCACCCCGTCGAGGATGTCGTCGAGGACACTCGGTCCTTCGGTCCGCTCACTCACGCGCTTGGGGTCCCTCCGGTCGGCAGTGGGGGTGGAGGCCGGGAGTTCGCTTCGCGTCCGCTCCCCGCCTTGTCTTGCTTGTCTTGCGATGGTATCGGCCCGGCGGGAGCACATCGTCACAGGGCTCGCCTTACGGCGCCAGGAACGCCCCGAACGGAAGGTTGCGAACCACCCAATACACCAGGACGATCGCCAGGAACGCCCACAGCCACGCCGGGTGCGCGAGCGTGGTGCGCCGGGGCCTGCCCTGCCAGGCGCGCACCAGCCACCGGCCCCACCAGAACAGCAGGAACGGCACCATGGCCAGCGCGAGCGGGTTGAGACCGGCGGCGGCCACCGGGTCGAGGTGGGCCAGCGCGTGAATCGTCCGCATCGTCCCGCAGCCCGGGCAGTAGAGACCGGTCGCCCACAGGAACGGGCAGGTCGGATAGTGGCCCGGTTCGTTGGGGTCGATCACGCCGACGACGCCGAACACGGCCCCCGCCGCCACGGCCACGCCGAGCGGCGCGAGCACCGACCTGAGCCGGTCTGCGCCGCGCCGCTCGAGGTTCGCGTGGGGCATGGTCATCCGTAGTAGCTGCTGCTGCTGGCCACGAGGATCACGAAGAACAGCACGTAGGCCACGACGATGAGCACCTCGGCGATGAGGCCGAAGATCAGCGCGCGCTTCCACCAGGTCTTGGCCTCCTCCGAGGCCTGCACCGCACCCTGGTAGTCACCGGCCGACCACTTCTGGTTGACCTGCGACGACTTGACAATCGAGACGATGCCGAGGGGAAGGCAGCAGAAGATGGTGGTGAGAATGGCCGCCACCAGGTGGTTGTCCGGGGGCGTCTGCGGCGCGCCGTAGCCGCCGCCGTAGCCGCCACCGCTCGGGGGCTGCTGACCGTAGCCACCGTAGCCGCCACCGCTGGGCGGCTGCTGGCCGTAGCCACCGCCGCTCGGGGGCTGCTGGCCATAACCGCCACCCGGGGGCTGGCCGTAGCCGCCGCCGCTCGGGGGCTGCTGGCCGTAGCCGCCACCGCTGGGCGGCTGCTGGCCGTAGCCGCCGCCCGGAGGCTGGGCGCCGTAGCCGCCTTCGCCCTGATTTCCGTAACTCATCCTAAGTACTCCTCATGTCGTCATGTTCGCGGCGACTTGCGCGCGGCAGCCTAGCGACAAACCATCGGCGACATGCAATAACGTTCACCTTGCGGACAACTTGTAATCTGCCTGCATGCGTGGCGTTACCGCAAGTTATGCCAGGTCACACGGTCGTCAACTGCTGTAGGCGGTGGACGAGGCGAATCCGAAGACCGCCAGCCACAGTCCTCCGAAGAAGATCCACAGGATCAGCCACAGCACGATCGTGATGTAGGAGGTGACCAGGCCGCCCATCGCCATGCTCTGGCCCTCCTCGCCGGTGCGCTTGATGCGCGCCATCGCGATGTGGCCGACGATGGCGCCGGGGATGCTCGTCAGGCCGCAGAAGAGCAGGCCGACGATGCCGAGCACCAGCGACGCGACGGCCATCCCGCTGGTCGGCCTGGGCGGGACCGGCCCACCGTACTGGGGCGGGTAGCCGTACGGGCCACCGCTCGGCGGCTGCTGCCCGTAGGCGTACGGGCCGCCGCTCGGCGGCTGCTGCCCGTAGGCGTACGGGCCGCCGCTCGGCAGCTGCTGGCCGTAACCGCCGCCGGGCGGCTGGGCGCCGTAGCCGCTGCCCTGGTCCCCGTAGCTCATCCGCTTGGCTCCTCGTGTGATCGCCCCGCCCGGCTGCGGCTCATGGCCGCGCGTCAGCCGGACCGGCGGCGAATCCGACCCGGATGCTCGCCAACCTAGCGCGATTCGGTCGGATCGTCTCCACGGTCGAGCGCGTCCCACAGGGCGCGGTCGCCGTCGGCCTCCCGGGGGGCGCGGCCGGAGTCGCGCTCGTAGCGGTCGGACATGCCGGCCCACCGGCCGCCGCGCACGACCACGGCCAGCCCGCCGGCCAGCACCAGCGCCGCGCCCAGCCCGCACAGCACCGGCCAGAGGGTCACGTCGTCCCAGGTGAGGGTGGCCGTGCCGGCGAGCACGTTACGCTCCCGCAGCCAGCTCAGCACCACGGCGTCACCGGTGGCCGCCCAGGTGGCGGCTCCGGCGGCGAGGCCGCACAGGGCGAGCAGCGCGCCCATGAGGCGGCGGCCCAGGCCCTTGGTGGCCAGCACGGCCACCACACCGGCCAGCCCGGCCAGCGCGACGGGAGCGAGCGACGGGCCGAGGTCGCCTCCGGTGGGCGCGACGAGCTCGGCGGCCCCGCCGGCCTCCCGCACGCCGTCGGCCCACGATCGACCGGCGGCCAGCAGCACCAGCAGGCACCCGGCCGCCGCCACGGCCAGCCACGCCCACCGCTCCCGCGCAGCCCCACCC
>NZ_LAVL01000021.1 GCF_001083785.1 Nonomuraea sp. SBT364 | reverse complement strand
TCAGCCGGGCGTTACGGTGGGACATGAAGCCTCCGTGCGGTGCAGATTCGACACCTTCACCACATCGGAGGCTTCTCTATTGATCAAGCTCCTCTGTTAACAACGCTCGTGGTCGATACAGCTAGCAGCTTGCCGGGAGGTCCGGAAACACGACCGTCATCTGCCCGTGAGCAGAATGTCCATATGACGAAAGTGCGCGCTTTGACCGAAACCGACCTGCCCGCCATCGCCGGCATCTACGCCCACTACGTGACCACCACGGTCGCCACGTTTGACGAGACGCCTCTGGCGGCGGACGACTGGCGGGTCAAGGCCGGCGGCATCACGGGGGCGGGGCTGCCGTTCCTGGTCGCAGAGGTGGACGGGGAGGTCGCGGGGTACGCCTACGTTTCCCAGTACCGGCCCAAGCCCGCCTACCGGCACACGCTGGAGGACACGATTTACCTGGCGCCGGAGCACACGGGGCGCGGGCTCGGGCGGCTGCTGCTGGGCTCCTTGATCGACGCGACCCGTGAGACGGAGGCCCGCCAGCTCGTCGCGGTGATCGCCGACTCCGGGGATCCGTCCTCGGCCCGGCTGCACGAGAAGTTCGGCTTCGAGGCGGTGGGCCGGCTGAGGTCGGTCGGGTTCAAGCACGGCCGCTGGATCGACACGGTGCTGATGGAGCTGGACCTGCGCCAGCCCCGTTCTCCGTAGGTGAGTGATCTTCGCCGGCGGTCTCGTGGATCGATGTCGAGGAGGTCCAGGAGATGGAGTCGGAGGTCCGTTCCATGATCCGTCCGTCGTAGGGCAGACTAGGCGCGACCTGGATCGCGGGCATTGTTCTGCGGCGGGCGGCCCGCGAGCTGATGGGGCCAAGCCGGTTCGGTAGACGGGCCGAGCACCGCGGACCCGTACGTCTGAGGGTGGACTCGTTCGGCTCACAGCGGAGCGGTCCACCATTCCGACGCGACGGAAAGCCCGGCCAGGCGGAGTGCCTCGCGTTTGCCTCGTCCGCGTGGCCGCACACCACCACGCCCTGGGCCGCGCGCTCGGCCGCCTGGATGCGATGGGGCTGCGGCCGACTCTGCTCGCCGAGGACGGGACTGGGCCGTTGCCGGGGGCTCCTACGATCGGATCGTGTCCATGACGGGTGTCCGCCCTATTCCGCCGTCATGGCTGAGCGCGGCAATGATCTTGTCGGTGAGGCGTTGCATGCGTTCCGGGTCGGGTGCGGCCTGAATGATGCTGACACGCCGGTAGAGAGGCCCGGCCGGGAAGTCCAGTCCCAGCTCGACGTCGGTGCCGGCAGGCAGTCCGCCGCGCTCGACGGCGCGGTGCAGGATCGCGGCTACCTTGTTGCGGCGAACCGGCAGGCCGGAGTCCGACTCCGCGCCGTCCGCCGAACGCCCACCTGAATGATCATGCCGCGCCACCACGGGTGGAGAGAATGGCGCGATTCGCACATTCTTTGGCGGGAAACCGTTATCCATATTTCGTCCTACCCGAAATTATGGTTACGCGAACGGACGACGCGTTCTCCGTTCGAAAGTGACTAGAGCATCGGGCTGGACTCCGCGGGATGGAGCACCCAGCCCCGCGAACTGGAGTTATCAGGTGGACATCGGTAGAACGGCCGGCGTTGGCGGCTTACTCCTGGGAATGCTGCTGAGCACGGCTCCCGCCATTGCCACGCCTTCGCAGGCTGCGGCCGCACCAGCGGCCGGCCCGCGGCGCATTGTCACGCTCATCACCGGCGACCAGGTGTTCATGCAAGGCGCGACGTCCCGATCGGTGCAGCCCGCGAAAGGGCGGGAGGGAACCGCCTTTCGCACCTTTACTCTGGACGACCACGTCTACGTGATCCCGGCGGATGCCGAGCGGCTGGTTGCCACTGGCGCCGTGGACCGCAGGCTGTTCGACGTGACCACGCTGCTGGATCTCGGCTACGACGATGCTCACAGCACCTCGTTGCCGCTCATCGTGAGCCACCCGGTCGGCCAGGTGATCACCCAGAGCTACGTCGCGCCCGCCTCCGTCACCCGCGAGCTGCGCAGCATCGACGCGGTCGCGGTAGCGGCGGACAAACGTCAAGCCGGCGCCGTGTGGGACGCGCTGACGAAGGGGGACGGCGTACGCACCCTGGAGGAAAGCGTCACGCGGGTCTGGCTGGACGGCAAGCGGCGCGCGGTCCTGGACCAGAGCGTCAAGCAGATCGGCGCTCCCGCCGCGTGGGCGGCGGGTTACACCGGAGCCGGAGTCAAGGTCGCCGTGCTCGACACGGGCGTGGATCAGACGCACCCCGACCTGGCCGACCGCGAGATCGCCGAGCGCAACTTCAGCGGCTCGGCCGACAACGTGGACCGCGTCGGTCACGGGACGCACGTCGCCTCGACCGTGGCCGGGACCGGCGCCGCGTCCGGCGGCAAGTACCGGGGCGTGGCGTACGGGGCGTCCATCCTCGACGGCAAGGTGCTCGACGATTACGGCTCCGGCCCCGACTCCTCGATCATCGCAGGCATGGAATGGGCCGCCGAGCAGGGCGCCGACATCGTGAACATGAGCCTCGGCGGGTACGACACTCCCGGCCTGGACCCGATGGAGGAGGCGGTCAACCGGCTCTCCCAGCAGTACGGCACGCTCTTCGTCATCGCGGCCGGCAACTCCGGTCCGGACGGCGAAACGGTGGCATCGCCCGGCAGCGCGGCAGCCGCGCTGACCGTGGGCGCGGTGGACCGCGACGACGTCCTCGCCGAGTTCTCCAGCAGGGGCCCGACGGTCGGCGACGGCGCCATCAAGCCGGACGTCACGGCCCCCGGGGTCGGCATCGTGGCGGCGGCGCACGCCGACGGCACGATCGGCGACCCGGTGGAGAAGGGGTACACCAGACTGTCGGGCACGTCGATGGCGACCCCGCACGTGGCGGGGGCGGCGGCGCTGCTCACTCAGAAGCACCCGGACTGGACCGGGGAACGGCTGAAGGCCGCACTGTCCGGATCGGCGTCACCTCACCCGAAGGCCACCGCCTTCGAACAGGGCGCCGGCCGGATCGCCGTGGCCGCGGCCCTGGCCCAGACCGTGATCTCCGAGCCGGTCAGCCTCGGTCTGGGAACGCAGAGGTGGCCCTACGACGCCCAGGAGCCCGTCACGCGGCCGCTCACGTACCACAATCTCGGCAGCGGCCCCGTCACCCTGACCCTCGCGGTCGACGCGGCGGCTCCGGACGGTACGCCGGCTGAGGTGTTCTCGCTGAGCGCCACCACGGTCACGGTACCGGCGGGCGGCCAGGCGCAGGTCACGGTCACCGGCGACGCGCGCCGGGGCACGGCCGACGGCGTGTACTCGGGCGCGGTCGTCGCCACCACAGGTGATTCGGTCACCCGCACCCCGATCGCGATCCACCGCGAGCCGGAGAGCTACGACCTCACCCTGGCGTTTCTCGACGAGAACGGTGCGCCGACCCCCGAGTACGCCAGTACCCTCATCGGACTGGACAGCTCGTATGCCAGTTTCCCGTACGACGCCGACGGGACGGTGACGACCCGGCTGCCGAAGGGGCGCTACCTCATCGAGGGGGCGGTCTACACCCAGGCCGACGGCCGTGCCAACCTGATCGCGCATCCGGGCGTGGTCCTCGACCGTGACCTGTCGTTCACGATGGATCCCAGGACCGGCAAGCCGGTCAAGATCGTACCACCTGCTTCCGCGCGGCTCGAACTCGGGGACATCGGCTACGCGATCCAGAGCCGAACCCGCCTGTTCGGCAGCGGGATGCTCATCAACGATCTGAACGTCCTGACCACCGCCCAGCTGGGCCGGCCGCACAAGGACGACATTTTGACCGGCAAGGTGAACACTCACTGGGCCGGCGCAGGTGGGGAGGTCTACGGGCTGGCGTGGTTCCCGGCGGGCAAGATGCCGGTCGACTTCACCAAGACGGTCCAGAAGCGGGACCTCGCCACCGTCCGTGCGGAATTCGGCGCCACGATCAAGGGCCATGTCGGCCGCCGGTCGGTGTCACCCTTCCCGACGTCCGGCAACGCGTTCGTCTGGTCACTGCTGTCGGACGTCCCCCTGCCGGGCGCCCGCACGGAGCACTACTCCACCGACGGCACCGTCTGGACCGGCTCCGTGATCCAGACCGACACCGACGGTGGGATCCACGCCACGTGGACCGCTCCGGCCCAGACGTACCGGGCGCGGCACAGGTACACCGCCCGTTACATCGACGCCGTGTACGGACCCGGCGCGGCGGCCTCGGAGAATGCGACCTTGGCACTGCGTCGCGGCGACACCATGTCGATCGACGTGCCGATGTTCACGGACGGCAACGGCAACGCCGGCTTCTCCAGAACCGACCAGGCGACGACCAAGCTGTACTACAACGGCAAGCTCATCGACGAGATCGCCGCCCCCGGCTCGGGAACCTTCGAGAACGTGCCGCCCCAGCGCGGCCTGTACCGGCTCGCCACGAGCGTGGTGCGCGGGACCGCGTTCGACCTCAGCACGAGGATCGACGCGGAATGGACCTTCCGCTCGGCCCACGTCGGCGACCGCCAGTCTCCCGCGCTGGACGTCATCTTCCTGCGATTCCTGCCGCGGCTGGAGGCGGACGACACCGCGAAGGCCGGCCGGACCCAGCTCGTGCCGTTGCAACTGCAGGACCAGCGAGGGGCGAACCTGCGGCCCAAGCAACTGTCGCTCGAGGTCTCCTACGACGAGGGGAAGACCTGGCGGCAGGCCCCGATCGTGGCGGCCCACACGGCTAAGCTGTCGCACCCGAAGAACGCCTCGACGGTGTCACTGCGGGCGTCGGCGACGGACGCCGACGGCAACACCGTCAAGGAGACGGTGATCCGCGCGTACAAGCTGCGACCGTGATCCCCGTGATCCCCGTGATCCCGGACGTCCACGCGACCGCCACACACCGGGAACGCCCGGGAGACGACGGCGGAAGGAGTGCCGGCGGCTGAGGTGCCGGCCGTGGGCCTCGGTGCCGAAGTCGCCCCACCGCGAGGCCGGATCAGCCGCGCAGGGCTGATCCGGCCTTCCTCCTGCCCGGTGTCACCCCAGGTGTGAGCCGTCGCCAACTCGATCGGACCGGAAGAACGGGTCCAATTGCTCGGCAGGCTGCTGCGCGCGCAGATACGGGCGGGAGCCGTCGCAGCCGCCCGCGAGACGCGCCGCGAAGCAGTGGAGTACGCGGATTCCCTGGGCCGCGACGACCTGATGATCGCCGCATTCACCGCATGGACAGAGCCGACCGCCTGGCGACTGGCGGGTATGTGGTGAGCGGTGTGGACAAGCGCGGCCTTCCAGCTCTGGTTGGCGTGGCATGGCCGCGAAGCAGACGCATCTCCGAAGGAGGCATCGGCTGCCATTCTTCGCCACTTCTCGGCCATCTCAGATCATTCGCCCTCTCCCGGCTGACACACTTGAAGGTGTCACACCGTTTGCATCTGGACATTCGGGCGATCGAGCGCATGGCCGCACTCCTGGCGGACGCGTCCGACCCTGATCTGTTCACGCGCGCCGTCGCCCTACGCAGGCGACAGGCCACAGGAGAAAGTCCGGACGCGCTGCTGCCCGAGGCGTTCGCACTCGTTTCTGCGACGTTCGGCAGGATCTTCGGCCACCGCTGCACCCCCGCCGAGCTGCAGGCCGGCACCGCACTGTACCGCGGAGCCATGGTGGAGCTCGCCGATCGCACGGCTTGGCCCGCCGCCGCGACGCTCGCCGTCTTCCTCGGCGCCGTGGCAGGCAGGGGCGTCCATCTGATGACCGGGGACGGCGCGCCCGTCACGGCCACGGTGTGTGAGCGCCTCGGGCTGAGGGTCGCCCACCTGTCCAACGACATGGAGACGGACGAGCGACGACTCGCCTATGCGGCGGACGTGACGGTGGGACGGGTTGAGGAGTTCGGCTACGATCACCTGTTCGACAACCGCGTGTCGGGCCCCAACGAGCGGGTGCAGCGCGAGCCGTACCGCGCCATCGTGATGGAAGCCGACCTCGTCATGCTCGACCAGTCGACCACCGACCTCACCCTGGACCGCGACGGCATCCGCACGGCGTCGATCAGCGTTCGCGCCTGTCTGGCCCGGTACGAGTCCCTGGCAGGGATTGCCCCGACGGTCCTGACCGAAGCCGCCGAGTTCACCCACCTCTTTGGGCTTTCCGTGGAAAACGTCGACACGGCGCATCCGACCGCGCGGCATGACCATCCCGACCTGCTGTACACCACGACCGAGGCCAAACTGAACGGCCTTCTCGAGATCATCGCAGGTCACCACGCCGAGGCCCGGCCGGTACTGGTGGTCGCGGACTCCCCGGAGATCACCGAGCGGCTGGCCGATCTGCTGGCCGCCCGCGGCCTGCCGGTCGCATGGCCTCACCAGGAGCGCCCGCTGGCCCGCGCGGGATGCCCGGCGACGGTCACCCTGTTGAAGCAGCCAGCGGTGGAGGGCGAGGTCGCCTTGGGCGGTGACCTGGACTGGCTGGCCCAGGAACACGTACTGGCTTCGGGCCTCGACCCGGTGATCGCCTCCGGCGATGCCTGGGACGAGGCAGTGGCCGTGGCCAGGCGGGGGCTGCTCCCCGCGTGGACGGCCGACCGGGATCGGGTGGTCGAGACAGGTGGGCTGGTGGTACTGGGCGCCGAATATCCGAGCACCAGGCGCCTGGAGGCACGCCTGCGCGCGCTGGCGGGAGCACGGGGAGACACACGGATCTTCGTGGCGCTGGACGAGAGCTGGATCTGGCACCGGGATGCCGACTGGCCGCGCCGCCTCCTCCTGAAGCACATCACCGAGCCGGTGGAGGGGGCGCTGCTCGCCAGAACCGTCGAGCGTGCCAAGCGGAAATGCGAGGCGCGGATCACCGGTTATCGGCGCCGGGCGGCGGCCTGCGATGCGGTTCTCTCAGCGATCCGGGAGCAACTGTACGCCGAGCGCCGCGCGATGGTGGAAGGTGCCGAGCCGCTGGAAGCGGTCCTGGCGTTCACCGGCGAGCAGGCGCCGCCGGGAAACGTGGGCAGGGAGGCACTGCGCCTCATCGCCGCGGAGGTCATCGACGAACAGTGGACGGCCTGCCTGGCCGAGCTCACAGCGATGCGCGACGACGACGCGCAGGTACAGCGCTCTCAGGAAGCGTCGCCCGCCTTCCGGGAGAAGGCCGAGGCCGCCGACAGGGCGATGCGCGAGAGGGCAGCGAAGGCACTCACGGATCGGCTGCACGGGCTGGGAGGGTACTGGTATGTCCCGTCCAGCTCTCTCCCTCCTTGGTCGGCGCGCTGAAACGAGCTACCGGCGCGTGAGCCTGACCGGCTCGGAGGTGTCGCGGGACCGACGCTCGGGCTGGCCATCCGCAAGAAGCGTGATGCGCTGACCGTTTTTCGTTTCACGACGCCACACCTGCTGATCAGCTCAAGCTCATACACCCCTTCGGCGGACTCGACCGATGGCGGCCCGCCCAACGCGCTTCTCGCCGGCCGTGCCGAACGCACCTGGCTCGCCGAATTTCCGAAGGTACGGCGGCGCGTACGGTCGCCGGCGATCCTGCGATGCCGTCGTGGACCCGGCCATCGTGCGGGGCTGCGTCGGCAGGCGCCAGCAACGTGGCCGAGCGCCGCATCGCCTCCAACTGTTTGACCTTCGGGGCCTTCGCGGACATCCCGGGCGCGGCGAGCTCGGCCAGCCTCACCGGCGCCACCCCCATGGTGTCCACCGCGCCGCCGCCCAGCGCCCATACCGCCTCGACCTGCTCCAGCGCCTTACCCTGCCCGGTCCCGGACACGTCCGTCACCGTGGCGGGCATTCACGCCAGCGTCGAGCCCCTCCGGCCGTCGGGGACCTCCAGCAGCTCCACCGGCGTCCGCTCGGCCTGCTCAGCGCACCTGCGCTGACCTCTGGAAAGTCCTTGGCGCTGTTCCCTGAGGAATGTCCCAGGACCCCTTCGCCTCCCTGGCGGTGGGTGGTTTGGTGGGCAGCCTGCTGACGGAAACTCTGGTGCGCCGGCCAGGCACCGGCAACGTCATCCGGCCGACGTTGGTCATGGATGTGGCGATGTCTCTGGCCCTGACGCCCGACCACCCGCGTGCACGGCGCCCACCGGCTGTTGTCGACCGCAGGTGCAGCCGGAGGCTCTTTGCCGGGCGGAACCCTGGCCACCGCCTCCACCTGCTCGTCCGCGACCGTCCGGGCCGGCAAGCGCTGAGACGGGGTACGCAGGGTTCGCGATCACCGGGTGCGTCAGACCCGCGACGGAGGAGCACGGACAGCTCCTGTACCTCAGCCGTGCAGGGATGTGACAAGGGTGTCGGTCAATTCTCGCGCGAGCCGGCCGTCCGGATCGAGATCGGGGTCGAAGACGGTCACCTGGAAGCCGGTACAGCCCGGCGCTGCCAGCAGCGGAGACAGCAGTGCGATGAGCTCGTCATGCCGCAACCCGCCGGGATCGGGCGAGTCGACGGCCGGCATCACGTCGGGATCGAGCACGTCGGCGTCGAGGTGCACCCAGAAGCCGTCCAGCTCGGCTCGCTCCAGATGCGCGAGCACGGAGGCGGTGGTCGCAGCGCTGCCCTCCTGCCGGATCCGGCTGACGTTCCACACCGGGATGCCGAGGTCATGCAATTCGTCCTGGTTCGCGTCCTCGTCCCGCACACCCAGCACGACCACGTCGGAATCGCGCACGTACGGGCGGCGGCCCTCGATGTCGGTCAGGTCCGGCTGCCCTCGCCCGGTGGCCAGAGCCAGGTCCTCTCCGGCGGCCGCACCGATGCCGGTGGAGTTGCCCGGGTGCCGGAAGTCGTCGTGGCCGTCGACGAAGACCAGACCATATCGGCCGCGCCGGGAGAGCGCCAGCGTGCTGCCCAGCAGAATGCTGCAGTCTCCGCCGAGGACGACCGGAAACCGGTTCTCCATGAGGAGGGCCTCGATGCGATCGGCCAGTTTCACTGTGTACGTGGCTATGGCTGCGGCGTTGAACACCCCGTCGCCGCTTCGCCACTCGCCGCGATCGTAGCGCGGCGGAGTGAGACACCCAGCGTCCTCGGCAGCCAGGCGGAGTCGCAGGCCGTTGTCCCGCAACGCGCCGGGCAGCTTGTAGCAGCCGGGCACGGTGCCCGGCGCAGGCGGCCGTAGGCCCAGGTTGGAAGGGGCGTCGAGCAACGCTGGTCGTCGGTTCGTCACTGCCTCAACCTACCGGTGCACGCCTGTTCGGTGGCGACGATCGGAGTGCATATGATCATGAAATTGCGCAGCCCGGGCGTTTGCCCGTGCTGCAATCATCGCTTGACGGAAAGCCGCATGAAATGGCGGGGAGCTGTGATGCGAGACCCTTCGTCGACGCGACAGGTTGTCGGATGCATCGGCAGGGCGCCTCGGGGGCGGCCGCCGCTGCGCGCGGGGTTGATCGGGGCTGTGGGCGCTATCGCAGTTGGTCGCGGCGGCGGGTGAGGTAGGCGGTCTCGGCGGTGTTGCCCGCCAGTTCGATGGCTTTGTCGTAGGCCGCGCACGCCTGCTGGCCGCGGCCCAGCCGGCGCAGCAGGTCGGCGCGGGTGGCGTGGTAGGCGTGATAGCCGGCCAGCGTGTCCTCAAGGCGGTCGACGGCCGCCAATGCCACCTGCGGGCCGTCGAACTCGGCGACCGCGATGGCCCGGTTGAGGGCGATGATCGGCGAGGGATCGAGGCGGATGAGTTGGTCGTAGAGGGCGAGGACCTGTGACCAGTCGGTGTCGCGGATATCGCGGGCGGAGGTGTGCACGGCGTTGATCGCGGCGAGGATCTGGTAGCGGCCGGGAGCCGCCCCGGCGGCGGTGGCGGCGAGGCGCTCACGCACCAGCCGGTGGCCCTCGGCGATCAGGCCGGCGTCCCAGGCCCCGCGGTCCTGCTCGGCCAGGGGGACCAGGTCGCCGCCGGCCGAGACGCGGGCGGTGCGGCGAGCCTCGGTGAGGAGCATCAGCGCCAGCAGCCCGGCCACCTCGCCGTCGCCCGGCATGAGGCCACGGATCAGGCGGGTGAGCCGGATCGCCTCGGCGGTCAGGTCGGGACGTAGGGGATCGGTGTCGGGGCCGGTCGCCAGGTAGCCCTCGTTGAACACGAGATACAGGACGGCGAGTACACCGGAGACGCGGGCCGGTAGATCCTCGGCGGATGGCACCCGGTAGGGGATGCGGGCCGCCTTGATCTTGGTCTTGGCCCGGGTGATCCGCTGTCCCATGGCGGTCTCGGCCACCAGGTAGGCGCGGGCGATCTCGGGCACGGTCAGACCGCCGACCATGCGCAGCGTCAGCGCAACGCGAGTCTGCATCGCCAGTGCCGGATGGCAACAGGTGAAGATCAGCCGGAGCCGGTCGTCGTCGATGGCGCCGACAGGCTCGGGCGGGTCGTTGCCGTACACCGTCTGAGCCTCCTTGTGCTTGTCGTCGCGCTTGTTCTCGCGACGGATCCGGTCGATGGCCTTGCGGTTGGCAGTGGTGGTCAGCCAGGCGCCGGGGTTGGGCGGCACGCCGTCGGCCGGCCACCGCTCGACGGCGGCCGCGAACGCCTCGGCGGCCGCCTCCTCGGCGATATCGAGGTCACCGAAACGCCTGGTCAGGGCGGCGATCACCCGCGCCCACTCCTCTTCGTGGGCCCGGGTGATCGCTTCCCGGGCGTCGATCAAAGGAACGGCCGCACCTCGATCTTCCGATCGCAGACCTTCGACGCCTCGGCGGCGAGCTTGAGCGCCACATCCAGATCGGGGGCCTCCCACACCCAGATGCCGGCGAGATACTCCTTCGACTCCACGAAAGGCCCGTCGCTGAACACCGCCGGCTCGCCCCGGTTGTCGATGACCGTGGCGGCGTCGGTGTCCGCGAGTCCGCCCGAGAAGACCCAGTAGCCCTCGGCGATCAGACGTTCGTTGAACGCGCTGATGGCAGGCCGCCTGTCCGTGCTGCCAGGATTGCTCTTGTCATCGATCACGGAAACCAGATATTGCATCTGAAGATCAACTCCTGTGGTGTCAAGGCGGCGTGGTTCAGGCCGTTGGCGCATACTGCGGGCGCCCAGCCGGCCGGTAGACCGCGATCGACACACCCTTGGAGTCGACCCGCGATTCGACCAGGTCGAGCGCAAGATCCGGGCCCGCTGCGGGGAACAACCGCGCGCCCTGGCCGACGACCACCGGGACGGTGATCAGCATCATCTCGTCGACCAGGTCGTTCTCCAGCAGCCACTGGACCAGGATGCCACTGCCGTGCACCTGCAGCTCACCCCCGGGCCTGGCCTTCAGCTCACCGATGGCCGCCGCAAGGTCACCACCGAGAACGGTCGTGTCCTGCCAGCGCGGGGCGGTGAGCGTGGTCGAGGCAACGTACTTGGGGGCCTCGTTCAAGGCCACGCCGATGGGATGGGCGCGCATCTGGTCGATGGATCCCCAAGAGCCGGCGAACAGCTCGTAGGTGTGCCGGCCGAACAGGAACGCCTCGGCGCGCTGATAGGTCTGCGTGATGAACGCCCTGGTCTCGTCATCGCCTTTCCCCAACGCCCAGCCGCCGCGCTCGAATCCGTTCCTGCGGTCATCCGACGCGGCGCCGTTTCCCTGCATCACGCCATCGAGGGTGACCTGAGTCATGGTCGTCAGCTTCATGATCGCGATTCCTTTGACTTGGCGCCGCCCCTTGCGGGCGGCCTCACCCCTGCTACGAACACCACCGCCCCGATCCGACACCACCTCCCGGATTTCTTGAAGAACTGGCCGGGGCTCCGGTCTCGTCAGCGATCCGACGGCACGACGGCTTCACGGCGACGGCGCTCCGCCTCCTTGATCGCGCCCAGCACGGACGGGGATCTGGGGCCAGATCGATCGCGAAGACCCTGGAGGCGGGTGGCCTGGCCTGGCGCTGGCGGGGATGTCGGTCAGTGCCTGATGCGGTACCAGTGCGGGTCGAAGGCGATCCCGGTCTTGCGTCGCAGCCGCCGTACCAGGTCGTGGACCGCCGAGCAGGTCAGCGCTCCGCCGGGACCGGGATCGTGCACGGCGTCCTGAATCTGGGCCGGGCGCCGTTGTCGTTGACCCGCGACTGGACCGTCACCGTCCGTTCGGCGGCCGCCAGGTCCTGGTGGCGCGCGCCCAGCGCCTCGCCGATCCGGATCCCGCTGTCGTGGAGCAGCGCGGACAAGCGCCAGTCCAGCCCCTGCCGGCCGAGGAAGGTGAAGCAGTCCTGCAGATCGGGAGCGTACGCCTTGATCGTGTTGGGGATCGTCCGATGTCGGTCAGGTACGCCAGACAGGCCTCGATCGGCTGGACCGGCCGCCTGCATGCTTCCTCCGGTGATCCAGCAGACAGATGACAGGATGAGCCGTTCGTCATGGACGCCGTGGACAGCGGCCAGGCGCTACAGACAACGGCCGCTTGTGAAACAGCCTCGGAAGTCGTGAAGTCCCGGTGCTCACGTTCCGGTCGTAGAGGATGCCGACTGGCGGCGCTGCTGTCGCAGGAGAGCGCGGATGCGGGCGGTGGTGACCATGATCCCGGTTGCTGCGGTCAGGCCGACTGCGGCGAGGAAGGTCGGCCAGATGTGGGACAGCAGGACAAAGGTGACGCCGCGCCCGCCGGTGATCAGTTCCAGGATGCGCGGCAGGAAGGCAAGCACCGGCGACGGCAGCAGATAGGGGACGAGCCGGAGCGTCGTTCTCCAGGGGGCAGCGGTGGCGCGGCGCTGCGCCCAACGGCGCGCCCGGCGAGCTTTGACGGCCCCGCCTGTCGCGATCGAGATCGCGGCGGCGAGGGCGGTCAGGTCGGCGATGAAGGCGAGCGGGAGCGGGGCGCCCGTGCCGGGCGTGCCCTGGGTCAGGGCGATGAGTCCTTCCATGACGGCCTCGACGTCGGCCTCCAGCGGCATGCGGCTGTTGGACATCAGCGCGATGCCGTACCCGCTGCCGGGCAGGAGCACCATGGTGGCCGTGGAGGTGAAGGACGATCCGGGGTGCGTGATCTGCCGGGGCCCGCCGTAGGGGTCGGGATTGTCCCAGCCGAGGGCGTAGCGGCCGTCGGGTGCGCTGGGCCGATGCAACTCGCGCAGCCCTTTCTTGGACAGGACGGTGCTCGCCGCGCCACGGGTGTGCAGGGCCAGCCAGTTGGCGAGGTCGTCGGCGGTGGTGACGATGCCGGCCGAGCCGGCGACGAACCGGTCGGGCTCGGTGCGTGGCCAGGTGATCCCGAGGAAGCGGTTGTGCCCGTCGATGAGGCCGGGTACCGGGTCCTGCCAGCTGTCGACGGTCACGGTCGAGGTCATCCGCAACGGGGTGAACACCCGCTGGGCGAGGTATTCGGCGAAGGGCAGCCCGCTCACCACTTCCACCAGCCGAGCGGCGACCCAGTAGTTGGGGTTGTGGTATTCGTGTCGCCGGCCCGGCAGGGCGGCCAGCCTGGCGCGGCGCAGGTCCGCCACGGCTTGGCGCAGGGAGTCCGGCTGGGGTAGACCGGCCTCAGGGTGGGTGGTATCCGACATGCCGGAGCTGTGGTCGAGCAGCTGGCGAACGGTGATCTGCTCGGCTCTGGGGTCGGCCATGGCGAATTCCGGCAGATGGCGCGCGACGGGGTCATCGAGCCTGAGGTCGCCGGCCTCGGTCAACTGCATTACCGCCAGGGCGGTGAACGACTTCGACAGTGATGCGATCCGCATCGGTGTCCGGCTGGTGACCGGCTCGCCACGCGCGTCATGCCCGTATCCGCCGGTGTGCAGGACGCGCCCGTTCTTGACGAGTGCCACCGCGACGCCGGGCAGGCGAGTGGGGCCGAGATTGGCCGCTACGACCTCGGCGATCGCGGCCGGGGCTGGCTGCGCCGCCGCGGCGGCGGGTGCGGCCGGCAAGCCGAGGCAGCACGCCACCACGGCGACCGCGCTGGTCATGAAGCGCCTTGTCATCACGTTCACACGTACTCCTGTGCAGAGGGGCGGAGGGAAGAGGGCAGGGCTGAGCGACCGGGCGGCACTCCGGCCGTCCAGTGGTCAGATCCGGGGGTTAGTCGTTGAGGAAGCGCACGATGGCCAGGACCCGGCGGTTGTAGCCGTCGGCGTGCGCGAGGCCGAGCTTGTCGAAGATGGCGTTGGCGTGCTTCTCCACCGCGCTGCGCGACACATGCAGCCGTCCGGCGATCGACTCGTTGGTATGCCCCTGTGCCATCAGGGTGAGCACCTCGTGCTCGCGCACGCTCAGCCGGGCCAGGGATGTGGTGTCGCGTGCACGGTTGAGCAGCCGCCGGACGACCTCTGGGTCGAACGCCGTGCCGCCGTCCGCCACCCGCCGCAGCGCCTCCAGGAAGTCGCCGACCTCGACCACCCGGTCCTTGAGCAGGTAGCCGACCCCGCGTACCCCGCCGTCGACAAGCTGGGCGGTGTAGCGCGTATCGACGTACTGCGACAGCACCAGCACGCCGATCCCAGGGTGCCGGCGCCGCACGGCGAGCGCGGCCCGCAGGCCCTCGCTGGTGAAGGTCGGCGGCATGCGCACATCGGCGATGACCACCTCCGGCTGATGCTCATCACACGCGGCCACCAGCCCTTCCCCGTCGCCGACGGCCGCCACGACCTGGTGGCCGTCCTCGCTCAGCAGCCGGGTCAGGCCCTCACGCAGCAGCGTGCTGTCTTCGGCCAGGACTATGCGCATGGCAGCTCCACCCGCAGCGTCGTCGGCCCTCCGCCGGGGCTGTCAAGGTCGAAGCGGCCGTCGTAGGCGGCTACCCGGCGGGCCAGGCCGGACAGGCCGCGGCCGTCGGGGCGGGCGCCGCCGACGCCGTCGTCGCTGACACGTACGCGCAACGTGCCGGCGGCTTGGCGGACCTCGACCTCAACCCGTTGAGCCTGGCTGTGTTTGAGCGCGTTCGTCACCGCCTCGCAGACCACGAAGTAGGCGACCGTCTCCTGGGCCGAGCCCGGCCGGAACGGAACGTCGTAGTCCAGGTTGATCGGCACGCTGGAGCGTTCGACGAGCGACTCCAGCGCCGCCGGCAACCCGCCGTCGTCCAGCGCCACCGGGTAGATCCGCCAGGCCACCTCCCGCAACTCCTCCAGAGCGCGACGGGATTCCTCCCGCGCCTGCCGGAACAGCGCGGCGGCAGCGCCGGAGTCGTCGAGGCGATGGGCGCGGCCTAGCAGCATGCCCAGCGCGACCAGTCGCTGCTGCACGCCGTCGTGCAGGTCCCGCTCGATCCGCCGACGCTCGTCGTCGACCGCCTCCAGCACCTCTGCCCGCGTCCGCGACAGTTGCTCGACGCGGCTGCGCAGCGCCTCCTTGTCGCTGGGCGCGAGTCCCCATTCCGCCAGCCGCCGTTCCAACGCCGCCAGGCCGATCAGGGCCTGCGCCGCCAGGAAGATGACGAGGAGTCCGAACGCCGTCCAGGTGATCGGGTCGTACCAGCTCATCTCGGCACGCTGCTCGGTACCGCCGGACAGCGCCCGCCAGCTCAGCGTCACCCAGATCCCGACCAGCACCAGCACCCCGCCGCCGAGCCCGCCCACGACGCCGCGCATCGCCACGTACGCCAGCGCCCGCCCCTCAGCCAGACCAGGGGCGACGCTGCCACCCAGCCAGCGATTGACGCGGACCCGATCGGCCTCGGCCAGCCGCCGCGCGCCGCGGAACGACCAGTGCCGGGCAGAGGGTATGGCCAGCAGCGGCATCGCGAGGACGACCCACGCCAGCTCGACCACGGCCATCACCGCCCCGAGCACCAGCCCGACCATGCCACGTACTGCCGCCCACGCCACAACCATGGTCACGAACTCTAGACAGCCGCCCGGCGACAGCACATTGAAGGTTTCCACAAAGCCGACCAACCGCGAGTGTCCTGGGTGGGGGACCCGTTCGGGGCTTGAGCAGAATCCGCACGGCCAGTGACGTTGCGGAGCCCGGCGGGCCCGGCTAAGCGTCACTGGTCGGACGCACCGTCGAAGTCCTCGCCCGCATCGGTCTGCTCGATGATGACCGCGTCCCCGTCTTCGACAGCTGGCTGGCCGGCAAGCTGAGCGGCCTCGCTCCCGGCATCGCCGCCGACGTCGAGGCATGGGCCCGCCTACCGCACGAGGGCGGGCCTCGCCAGCGAGCGCGCAGCATCCAGACCGTCTGGAGCTACCTCACCGAGATCCGGCCTGCCCTGCTCGACTGGTCAGGCACCTACGATCACCTGCGGGAGGTCACCCGCGACGCGGCGCACCGGACACGCTCGAAGCCGCTCTCCGCTGACACTCTTCGCGACGTTCAGCGCGCCGAACCAACCGAGAGGTTGATCAGTAGGGGGCAGGCGCAGTTCACGTCCATCATGGAGTAGTGACAATGTGTGGCTGGCTGGGCGAACGGCCGAAACCGCAGCGCTGCGCAAAGTCCTGACCACGCTGGATTCGGTGGGCATGCGTCCAGAAGGGCGGGCACATGCCCGCCCGAGCATTTGAGGCAAGCGGCTGCTGCTCGAACAGTGGCAGCCGAGGACAAAGCTCGACGAGCCCCGCGGCGCCTGGCCGCATCGCGCGAGCCCGTCGGTTCACCGCCGTCTCCAAGACTGCGGGCGTGAGCACCGACTTCCTCTATCGTCACCCCGAACTACGTGCGCAGATCGAACGGCAACGAGCCAAGTCCCGCGGCAGATCTCGCCCCTCGGCCGCAGATGATGAGCCCGCCGCCTCATCTTCGGCCGCTGTGAGGGTGCTCGCGCGCAAGCTGGAGGAAGAACGAGGCGCTCGGCGCCGTGAGGTTGCGGAACTGCGCCGAGCATTGGAAGCAGCTCACGTGGAGGATCTGGAGCTGCGCCGCCGCCTTGAGCGATACGAGCCGGCATGATGATGCTCAGGGAGTAGGTCAGCGGGCGGGTGGTGCTCGCGGCGAGGAGGTCTCCATCGGCTGGTACTCATCAGTGAGATGGTGACGGGGACTTCGGTGATCTCAAGATGTCCGGTCGGTGCTCGTTCATCCCCATTGGGAGGCGGCATGGGAGAGCAGGTCCCCGTTCTCGAGAAGAAGATCATCTCCATCTGGGCGCGGACGGGCGGGCCGTCGTAACGGCCGTACCTCGCCGCTTCTGAGTCGCTCAGAGAGTCGAGATGCCCAGAGATGCCGCCGCGACAGCTCCCGGTATTACGGAGCGGCATGGGCTTCGGTGAGTCTGTCGACCGCGGCGTCGAGTGCCTCCGGCGGGAGGGTGAAGGGAAGTCGCAGGTAGTGGCCCAGCGCGCCGTCGGGGGAGAAGTAGAAGCCGGGCGTGAGAGAGAGGTTGAGGCTGGCCGCGCGGCTGGCCAGCCGGCTGGAGTCGATGTCGAGGAGTTCGAGCCACAGCGACAGGCCGCCCTGCGGGATCTGGAAGCGGCACCACGGCAGCGCGGACAAGCGGGAGACCAGGTGGTCGCGCTGTATCCGCAGTTGAGCACGTCGGCGATCGAGGATCGTCGCCTGGTGTTCCACAAGCTGGGCCGCGACGAGCCGGTCGAACGGTGAGGGCGCGAGAGCGGCCGCGAGGGGGAGCGCCGCCAGACGGTGGATGACGTCGGGATGAGCACGGATCCATCCCACGCGCAGGCCCGGCCATAGGACCTTGCTCAGGGATCCCACATGGACGACGTTGCGGTCGCCGGCCCGTGTGACGGTGCGAGGCGGCGCGATGGCGTGCCCGCGCAGGTCGAGATCCCGCATGGTCTCGTCGAAGACGACCACGGTGTCGTGGGCGCGCAGGCGGCGCCGGAGTTCGCCGCGCTCCTCCTCGCTCATCAGCAGGCCGGTGGGGTTGTGGAAGTCCGGGATCAGATAGGTGAGGGACGGCCGGGCGGCCTGGAGGGTGCGGTCGAGGGCGGGGATGTCCCAGCCGCTGGACCTGAGGGGTTGCGCGACGAGCCTGGCACCGGCGGCGCGGAAGATGGCGAGCGCGCCGGGATAGGTGGGGGAGTCCAGGACGACCCTGCTGCTCTGGCGCAGGTATGCCGCACTGAGCAGGCTGAGCGCGGCGTCGGCGCCGCTGGTCAGCAGGAGGTGCTCGCCGTGGGTCGCGAACCCTTGGGCGCAGTACGCGTCGGCGATGGCGGTGTGCAGCGTTGACGGTCCATGGCCGCCGGCAGTGTCGTGCAGCAGGGCGGCGGGCAGAGTATCGGCTGCCGCGTGTACTGCCTGCAGGAGCTCGTCGAACGGCGCCGCGGGCTCCGCTCTGGTCAGGTCGAGCGCGGCGCCGCTCCTGCCCGCCTGGCCCCGGTCACTGGCCCACGGCGAAAGGCGATCGTGCAGCCGGGGCGGCAGGCGGGTGGTGCTGCCGGAGCCGGTCCGCGTGATGATCAGCTGTTCGGCTCGCAGGAGGTGGTAGCACGCTGCCACGGTGCCCCTGGCAAGTCCGAGCTCGCCGGCGAGCAGGCGTTCGGCAGGAAGCCGCACCCCGAGCGGCAGCCGGCCGTCGTGGACGGCCTTCTCGATGGCGACGGCCAACTGCTTGGCGAGCGTGCCGTCACCGACGCGCCAGTCGCCGAGCAGCCGGGGGAACTGCGACGCGGGGACGCGCCGCACCATACGACTCACATGGGCCACTTTAACCAGATTGGACCATGACTGGACGGCCGGTCTTGCCTAGCGTCGAGCCGTGACCAGCCACCACCCCTCCGACCCTGGACCCACATGCCCCTGAGCTACCGACATGTCGATGTCTTCGCCGCCAAGGCGTTCACCGGCAACAGCCTTGCCGTCTTCCCCACGAACCCGGGCCTGTCCAGCGCGCAGATGCTCGCGATCACCCAGGAGCTCCGGCACTTCGAAACGATCTTCCTGAACGACTCGGGTGAGGAGGGAGAGGTCCAGGCCCGGGTGTTCGACCTCTTCGAGGAACTGGACTTCGCCGGGCACCCCGTCCTGGGCGCGGCCGCCGTCCTGCACGAGCGCGACGGGGAGCCCGGCGTGCGGCGCCGGCGCTTCCGCCTGCCCCGCAAGACCGTCGCGGTGACCACGCACCGTACGGCCACCGGCTACCACGCCGCACTGGACCAGGGGAAACCGGAATTCCTCGCCACCGTACCGGCGCAGAACAGGCTGGAGATCGCCACGGCTCTGTCCTTGCCGGAGTCGGCGCTCGCCGAGCTTCCCCTGGAAGTCGTCTCCACCGGACTGCGATACCTCATCGTCGCGGTGATGGGAGGTCTGGCCGGGGCAAAGATCGTCCGCGACGACTTCGCGGACCTGATCGCGCGTCACGGCGCGCAGTTCGCCTACCTGGTCGACGTCCAAGCTCTGGAAGGCCGCCACTGGAACAACGACGGCGTCCTGGAGGACGTCGCGACCGGCAGCGCGGCCGGCTGTGTCGGCGCCTACCTGGCCAGGCACCACATCGTGCCCGTCGAGGAGGAATTCCTGCTGCGGCAGGGGCGCTTCACCGGCCGGCCGAGCCTGCTCACCGTCCTGCCGCAGGGTCGCCCCGGCGACCTGCACAACGTCCGGGTCGGCGGCGACGTGACCCTGGTGGCCCGGGGAACCCTGGACACCCTGCCCGAGTGAGGACCCTCATGCCCGGTTTCCCCCTCTACACCGCTGACCAGATTCGCACTGCCGTGTGCCTCGCCGACCTGATCGAGCCGACGGCCGAGGCCCTCGCAGCGTTCAGCACCACCGAGGGAGCTCAGGCTCCGGTCGTGGTACTTCCCCTGGCCGAGGGCGGGGACTCCCACATCAAGGCGGCCTACCTGCCCGGGGGACGCCACTTCCTGGTCAAGATCTCCAACTGGTTCCCCGGCAACCGGCCTCGCGGCATGCCCGAAGGCGGCGGATTCGTCGCGCTCTTCGACGCGACGACCGGCGCCGTAACCGCCCTGCTTGAGGACGAACACCACCTCACCGACCTCCGCACGGCCGCGGCCGGAGCCGTCTGCGTCCGCGCCCTGGCCCGCCCGGACGCAGCCCGCGCCACCGTCCTGGGGACCGGCAGGCAGGCCGAGCTACAGGCTCACGCGCTCACTTTCGTACGCCCGATCCAGCACATCAGTGTGTGGGGCCGGGACCACGGCCGGGCGACCGCCCTCGCCACCCGCCTGGGCCGCGACCTACCGCACACCGAGGTCGTCGCCGCCGCGGACCCGGAGCAGGCCGTACGAGAATCCGACGTCGTCATCACCGCGACCGCCAGCTCCACCCCCGTCCTGTTCGGCTCCTGGCTGCGCCCCGGGCAGCACATCACCGCACTCGGCGCCGACGACCCCACCAAGCGGGAACTCGACGGCGCCGGCTTGCGGCGCGCCACCCAGGTCTTCGTCGACAGCCGGGAGCTCAGCCTCCGCTACGGGGACATCCACGCCGCCATCGCCCGTGGAGAGGTGACCAGCGACCGCATCGACGGCGAGGTAGGCGAGATCCTGTCCGGCCGGATTCGCGGACGCCGCACACCGGCGGACATCACGGTGGCCAAGCTCATCGGTATCGGCCCCCAGGACCTCGCCGCCGCCGAGACCGCCCTCGCCCTTCTGGAACACACCATCCGCTGATCACCACCGGCGCGCTCATGATGTTGATCATCGCGACTTGGCCCGGTTCAAACTCTTGATCGGACGATCAGATCCACTCCACGCTCCACTTCGGCTCACCCCGCCAGATATTTCGCTAGATCGCGGGGTCAGTTGCTGATCAGCGGCAGCAGACTCGGCCGCCATACGCCGTCGTGCTCGCGTCCTGTCGCCAGGCGCTCCGCGTCGACCTCGCCGTACGTGGTCGTTCGCTGGCGGGCGGGGCGGCCGACGGCGTGTGCGAGGGCTTCGAGGTCGGCGATCGTCTTGTAGCTGCCGTTCTCGGCGCCTGCCATGCGGCTGATGGTCTCCTCCATCAGCGTGCCGCCCAGATCGTTCACGCCACCGCGGAGCACGTCGAGCACCCCAGGCGGGCCCAGCTTCACCCAGCTCGTCTGAATGTTCGCGATCCGACCGTGCAGCAGCAGGCGGGCCAGCGCGTGCACGGCACGGTTTTCCAGGTGCGTGGGGCCTGGACGGGCGATGCCGGCCAGATACAGCGGTGCGTTCGTGTGGACGAACGGCAGGAGCACGAACTCGGTGAACCCGCCCGTCCGTGCCTGGATGTCGCGGATCAGCTTGATGTGGGCTATCCAGTGCGCCGGGTTGTCGACGTGGCCGTACATCATCGTCGACGTCGTCGGGATGCCCAGTTCATGGGCTGTGGTCACGACCTCGATCCAGGACGAAGCCGGCAGTTTCCCCTTGGTCAGGATCCAGCGGATGTCGTCGTCGAGGATCTCGGCCGCGGTGCCAGGCAGCGAGTCCACTCCGGCCTCCTTGGCGGCGCTCAGCCAGTCGCGGATGGACAGGTTGGTCCGCGACGCGCCGTTCACCACCTCCATCGGTGAGAAGGCATGGACGTGCAAGCCGGGCGCGCGCCGTTTCACTTCGGCGGCGATGTCGAAGTACGCGGTTGCGGGCAGGTCGGGATCGATGCCGCCTTGCATGCACACCTCGGTCGCGCCGACCGACCACGCCTGCTCCGCTCGTTGGCCGACCTGTTCCAGCGATAGCGTGTACGCGTCACTGTCGGTGCGGCGCTGCGCGAACGCGCAGAACCGGCAGCCGGTGTAGCAGACATTGGTGAAGTTGATGTTCCGGGTGACCACGTAGGTCACCTCGTCGCCGACCGCGTCGCGGCGGACATCGTCGGCCAGTGCGGCGAGCGCCGAGATTTCCGGGCCCTCGCCGGCGGACAGCAGCATCAGGCCGTCCTCATCGGACAGCCCGCCCGGGTCGGCCTCAGCGCGCAGCAGAGCCGCGGAGAACTCCCGGCGCAGCCCACCGGTCGGGCGGCTCGCCTCCCTCGTGGCAGGCATGGCGTCCACCTCGGTCCGCAGCGCCTCCCAGTCCCCATACACCGAGTCGAAGTCGTCGCGCCGGTCTGACGTGCGGCCCTCGGTGTCGATCCTCACATGCAGGTCGGTTCGTCCGGATGAGACCAGAGCAACCTCCGGCTCCTGCCACCGCCGCCCGATCGGCCGGCTGTCCCGCTTGGCCAGGCCCGTTGCCGGGTCGGCGAGAGCGGCCACATGCCCGGCGACGCGCGGATCCAGCCACGGCTGCCCGCGCAGCACGTACTCCGGGTAGATCGGCAGCCGTTCCTCCAGCGAGAACCCCGCAGCCTGGGTGTGCCGGGCCAACGTGTCCTCGCGCGGCCACGGACGCTCGGGGTTCACGTGGTCAGGGGTCAGCGGTGACACGCCGCCCCAGTCGTCGATCCCGGCTCGCAGCAGCAATTCGAACTCGCCAGCGATCAGATTCGGCGGGGCCTGGATGCGCATTTTCGGCCCCAGTATCAAGCGGGCCACCGCGACGGTCGCAGCCAGATCCTCAAGCGTGGCGTCGGCCATGCCCGCCATCGCGGTGTCCGGCTTGGCCCGGAAGTTTTGCACGATGACTTCCTGGATGCCGCCGTACTGCTGGGCCACCTTGCGGATCGTGAACAGCGAGTCGACCCGCTCGGCGAGACTTTCGCCGATACCGCTCAAAATCCCGGTGGTGAACGGCACCGAGTTGCGCCCGGCGTCCTGAAGCACCCGTAGCCGGACGGCAGGATCTTTGTCCGGCGAGCCGTAGTGCGGGCCGCCCGGCCGCGACCACAGCCGGGTCGCGGTGCTCTCCAGCATCATGCCCATCGACGCCGACACCGGCTTGAGACGCTGGAAGTCGGCCCAGGTCAGAACGCCCGGATTCAGGTGCGGGAGCACGCCGGTCTCCTCCAGCACCTTGATGGACATCGCCCGCACGTAGGAGAGCGTGTCCGGATAGCCGGCTTCGTCGAGCCACTCGCGTGCCGCGGTCCACCTGTCCTCCGGCCGGTCGCCGAGAGTGAACAGGACTTCCTTGACGCCCAGCTCGGCGCCACGCCGGACGATGGCGAGCACCTCGTCCTCAGTGAGGAACGCCGCAGGCACCCGCCCCGGGACGGTGGCGAACGTGCAGTAGTGGCAACGGTCCCGGCAGAGTCTGGACAGCGGGACGAACACGCTACGGGAGTAGGTGATCACCCCTGGCCGACCGGCCGCGTCGAGTCCCGCATCGCGTACCCGGGAGGCGGCGGCCAGCAATTCGTCCAACTGTGATCCGCGGGCGTGCAGCAAGATCTCGGCCTCAGTGGGGTCAAGGGCGAGTCCCTCCCCGGCCCGGCGCAACGCCCGGCGGACGGCTGACTCGGCGGGCACGAACCCGCGGCTCACCGGTGTCCCCGATGCCTGCGCACCGTCAGCGTCGGTGCGCACCGAAGTGAGGCGCTGACCGGGGTTAGGGAGGTGCGTACAGCGGCGGCCCTGCGGCGAGCGCTGCGGGTCGAAGGACAGACAATGTCCTGGGCGGTGTGGAAGCTCACGGCTATCTCCAAGCAAGAGTCGTGCAGGGTTCTTGGCAGGCGGGCCCATTCGTAGACCGCCTCGGCCAGAGGCATGGCAGGGCGGGCGCGGAGCCAGTGGTCGCCGAGGAGTCCGGATGAGATGATTGCCGGCGTCACGTCGTACTCGGTCGCACGGTCGCCCGGTGGGCGCACCGAGTCAGCTCGGTCATCCATCGTCGGGCGCGGTGAGCCCGCCCTCACCGATCCGCCGATGGTGAACCGGTGGTTGATCGCCAGGAATGCTCGAAGTAAGCCGCCAGTTCGTACAGCCCTTGCCCCTGGCGAGCTTTCACACCTTGCGGCTCGACCGAGCTCCGTCCACCCCCCAGGAGATGATCTTGCTGGGAGTGATCAGGATGATCTCACGCGAGAAATACGGTATCGGCGGCTCGTGGTCGGTCAGGGCCACAGCTGAGCCTCGGATCTCGATGCCGCGTACCACCCATGGATCCACTGAGGCCAGGTCGTCCACGACGAGTGAGACCGTGCTGCCCTGCTGAACGTTCCTGAACTTCTGGGATGCCCCCAGCGCGTGCCCGCCGATGGTGATCGTGCCGGAGGCGGCGTCCACGAAGAACCCCACCGGGTTGTTCTGGACGAGCCCGGCGGGAGAAACGGTGGCCAGGCGTCCAAGGCGCTGTCCAGCCAGGTAATCAAGTTCCGCTTGCGTGAAGGTCATACGGCAAAGCATGCAACCTTGACACTGACGTCAATCAAATTCGGCTACCGGTCTCGCGTGCCTGGGGGCAACCGGAATACGGGAGAAAGACACCGCGGCCATGCTCGTTCAGCTCATCGGCCACCGCCCGGCTTGCAGGGCGGTCGTGACCGAGTGCTCGTACTCGTCGGTCCATTCGATGTCGGGGTCGGCCTCCACGAGGCTGAGCACCACGGAGGCGATCGCCAGCGCGGGCTCCGACCATTCGGCGGGCTCGGGCGCCCCGAACGGATTGGCCTGGAATCGCACGGTGCTGATCTCCGGATTGGCGGGCTGCATCAGGATGAGCCCTCGCAGGGTGGCGATGGCCAGGCGGGCCGCCGTCTCGAAGGTGACGCCGGCCTGCGGCCGCAGGCCGATCAGGCGGGCCACCTGCGCGTAAGCCGTTGCAACCCCCGCGACCATGGAGCGCTCCGACTCCGCAAGGGATCGCTGAACTTCGCTCCGTAGTTCGCCGTCGGGCAGGCTGCGGAAGGTCGCCTGCAGCGCGAGATAAGTACGCCAGGCCGGCGACCGGTGGAAGATTTCGAACTCTCCGAGCGCGCTTCCCCGGAGCACCTCGGCGGCCAGCGCGCGGCGCAGGCCCGGCGTGCGGGCCCAGCCGATCGAGGCGAGAAGAGTGCGGGCCACGGACCGTATCGCGCCCGGATCCGCGCCGATGATGGCCGGACTGTCACCTTTGGCAAGCTCACGCAGCAGGTCGCCGAAGAACATGTCCTTGTTCGGCCAGCGGCGGTAGACGGCGCTGCGGGCGACCCCCGCGTCGCGGATGACCTCCTCGAAGCTGATGTGTTCCAGGCTCACTGTCAAGCCGGCTTCATCGACCTTGGCGATCGCGGCGTCGAGCATGCGTCGCGCGGTCTCTTCGTCGGACAGTCGCCTGCGGCGTCGCGCGAGGCCAATCCCCGGTGTTTCAGCTGTCACGCATCCATTCTATGGTACTTGAGATATTAGGTCCCAAAGTAGAGACGGTGAGCCTGTGAAGGTGCTGACGACCGACATTCCGGCGCGCGAACGCGCCGGAATTCGCCTGGTGCGGTTCTTCGTCCTCGTCACCGCGTTGTCGGTGCCCTTCTACATCCTCGGCGCGGTGTCGTCCACCGTCCGCGTGGGTGCGCTCCACCTGCCCGCGAGCGCGGCCATGTTCGTGCTGCCGGGGCTCGCCGCGGTGATCCTGGTCTTTCGCGAGGGCGGGTCGGCTGCGGTCAGGGCCCTGCTGGCCCGCGTGGTAGACCGGCCCGCGGGGCAGGCCCGCTGGTATGCCGTCGCGGCGCTCCTTCCCGTTGCCGTCGGCCTTCTGGCGTGGGCCCTGCTGTGGCTCGGCGGCCGAGCCGACCCGGTGCTTCCGGCGCCGTTGGCTCTGCTGCCCCTGCTGCTCACCGCGATGGTGGTAGCGGCCGCATGCGAGGAACTGGGCTGGGCCGCTCATGCCGGCGATCCGATACGACGCCGGTTCGGCACGCTCGGGACCGGACTGCTCCTCGGGCTGTTCTGGGCTGTCTGGCATCTGGTCCCGCTCCTGCAGGCCGGTCACGGGGCGGCCTGGATCGGCGGATGGTTCCTGGGCACGGTCGCGAGCCGAATGATCATCGTCGGCCTCTGCGCTGCCACCGGCGGCGTGTCGGCGGCGATCTTCATGCACGCCATGATCAACATCACCGCCGCCTACCTTCCCGGCTACGACATGCCCTTCGCTCCTCTCGTGACAGCTCTGCTCACCGCCGTGGCTGCCGCGGGCATCCTGCGGCTCGTCTCGTGCCGCTCCTCCTGCGCAATCGGTTGACGAGCAGTCATGGCACACGCCGTCGAGGGGCGTGTGCCAACGGCTCTGGCCCACTTTCGGTGGTTACGGAACGTGGTTGGCCGAGCAGGATGCGGTGGCGAAGAAGAGCGAACCCGGCGCGGCCGTACATCTGCCGTTTGAGGAGCTTGGTCTTGGTGGAACGGCAGGCTGAGCGCGGCATTCACTGTGGCGCGGTCATTGCCAGGCGCGGGTGAAGGCGTGCAGGTGCGGCAGGTCGACGGCGATCTGGCCGGCACCGGCGCGAAAGCGCCGTAGGTAGCGTTGCACCTGCTGCTCGGCGCCGGAGTATCCGAGCGTGGTGATCTCGCGCGGCCCTGCACAGAGCGCAGTACCGGTCGGCCTCTGAGCAGCAACCAATCGGTCAGTGGCGGTAGCGGATCGACATCGGCGGACCTGCCGCCATCCAGCGGCCCGCTGCGGGCGAGCAGCAGTATGGCGGCGGATTGAGTAACCGTGGACGGACTGGCCCTACTGTGCGGCGCATGCCGGTGGTGGAGTTCCTGATCGATTACGAAGCGCCCGAGTCCGGCCGATACGGGGAAGTGCCGTCGAGCGCGAACCTGGAGCGGGTGTTCTTCCTCGATGACGAGGACCGGGAGCTGGTCGAGCGTCGTCGTGGCGAGCGCATGAAGCTCGGTTTCAGCTCACCGGTCGCCGGCCACGGCGATCTTCTTGGAGGGCAAGGCGGTCGACGACTGTCTGGGGATGCTCGATCTGCTGGTCACCACCGAGCACACGCAGCCACATGCAGACGGCGACGATTCATCTGGATGGGCTGGGACGAACACGGTGACGGCTCGCCGGCGTCGAAGCGGGGTACTGGCCGACGGCTGGGAATGGGGTTCCGGAACCCGCTTGGGGTCGGGGCGGACAAGTGACGAGGGCTCGTGGCGGACCCGATAGCTCGGAGGACCTGCAACTCTGGCTAACGGAGGACTCGGTAGCGAAGATGAGCCTCGCTGGCGAAGGCTGAGGTGTCGAGGCGCTCAAGCTCGATGTGCCGCCCCAGGCCTGCGAACAGCGAGATGCCGTCGCCGAGCAGGACCGGCGCAACGTCCAGGTGGAGCTCGTCGACGAGACCGAGCCGCAGGCACTGTCGCGAGATTGTTCCTCCGAGCAGACTGACCCAGCCGTCCCCGGCCGCTTGCGTGGCCAGCCTGACGGCCTCGCTGATGTCGTCGACGACGAAGTTGTACGTGGTGCCGTCGCGCTCGATCGGCTCATGGGCGCTGTGGGTCATCAGGTAGACCGGGACCTTCAGCATGCCGCCATACGGGATCTCGCCGTCCTCGATGGTCTGGGTCTTGTTCGCGCCGCCGACCACCGCGCCGATCCGGCTCATCACTTTCTCGACGACGGCGTAATCCTCGGGAGCGGAGGGTCGGCCGAACATCCAGTCGACCCCGCCGTCCTCCTTTGCCATGAACCCGTCGAGAGTGATGGTCGCGTGGACGATCACGGTAGCCATGAGCCGCTCCTATCTCCAAGAGGTGAGTCGATCGACTCGCCTCTATCAACCTAATCGTGTTCGTAATGGTGAGTCAAGGAACTCGCCTCGATGAGATACTGAACGGATGACACGTGGACGCTCCTCGTACCACCGTGCGGTGGCCGCGACCAATCGCGAGGCGATCCTGGGCGCCGCCGCGCAGCTCTTCCTGGAGTTCGGGTACGACCGCACGCCACTGGCACGTGTCGCCGAGCGCGCGGGGGTGTCCAAGGCGACGCTCTTCAAGCAGTTCCCGACCAAGGCCGAGCTCTTCGAGGCAACGGTGCTCGCGGCAGGCGG
This sequence comes from Nonomuraea sp. SBT364, assembly GCF_001083785.1. GTDB lineage: Bacteria > Actinomycetota > Actinomycetes > Streptosporangiales > Streptosporangiaceae > Nonomuraea. The sequence continues at coordinate 61,136 of NZ_LAVL01000021.1, read as the reverse complement.
ATCGCCGGCTCCGGAACCGGTCGAGATCCCGACCGGCGACCTCTACGCGGGCTTGGTGGTGCTGGGTCGCGCGTATTCGGAACTGTTGACTCGTCCTCGCATGGTCGCCCTGATGCGAACCGTGATCGCCGAATCGCACCACTTCCCCGAACTGCGCGAGCGGACCTTCGACTTCGGCACGCTGCCTGTGCTGCAGGCGCTGGGGCGCTATCTGCGGGAGGCGCACTTCGCAGGAAGCGCCGACATCGAGGATCCGGATCTGGCATCCGCACAGTTCCTCGGCATGATCGCGTCCGCGATCTTCTGGCCGCGCCTCATGCACGGTACGTGGTCGATCACCGAGGAAGAGCAGTCGCGGGCGGTCGACGAAGCAGCCCGGACGATCGCCGCGCGCTTCGCAACTCCCTGACCTGATCATCCGCGTTCGGAGCAGTGCCCAACCTTAGGCGTACAGCCCCCTCTCGCCCGTGCAGATGGGCTCTTTGGTCGTTGACTCATCTGCCGGAGACTTCCTCCTTCGTCGATCTACGACACCTCGGCGGCTGCCACTCGACTCACTTCTGAAGCACGCCCTAACGGGACTTTTCATTCGGATTCTGGTCATGCCCCGACTCCGATGCTGCTGGTGTCGTGATGCCAGAAAGATCCTCGGATTCGCTCTGATCCGGTGCGCGACGGGATTGCTGCTCGCGCAGGAGTGCCTGTGCGACGGCGGCGGCCGTGACGGCCTCTTCGCGCTGCTGCTGGGCGCTCTTCAGTGCGCTGGCGAGGTCGGCGCGTTCGCCTCGCAGTCGTTCGGCCTCGCCGAGGGCTGCGGCTCTGGCTTGGTCTGCGAGGGTGCGGGCCTGCTCGGCCACGGCGGCGGCGGTGACGGCTTGCTCGCGTCGCTGTTGTTCGGCGGTGAGCGCTTGGCGCAGCCGGTCGATCTCCTCGGCGTGCGCTGTGGCGGTGCCGCGGGCCTGGTCGCGTTCCTGCTCGGTTTTCCGGGTCCGGGCTTGCTGCTCCTGCAGTTGGCGCCGGAGGTCGGTGAGCTCGTGCTGCCCGTCCTCGGCCTGGCGTTGCAGTTCGGTGATGCGGGCGGTCGCGGTGGCGTGCAGTTCGGTGAGTTCGGTGGTTCGCCGACGGGCGGCGTCACGGTCGTGCTCTGCCCGACGCTGCCGGTCGGCGGCATCGGCGGCGAGCTGCTCGGCCTGAGCGCGTGCGTTCTGGTGCTCGCCGACCTGGCGCCAGGCGTCCTGCTCGCGTTCCTCGGCGCGGTCGCGGGCACTCTCGGCCTGGGCGCGTTCCTGCTCGGCGGCGGCGATCCGGGCGGCGGCGGTGTTGGCCGTCGTGGTGACGCGTTGCTCGGCGGCCGCGGCGGCGGCGCGGGCCTCCTCGGCGGCCTGCTCGGCGGCCTCGACCTGGGCCAGCGCACCACCGCTCAGCTCGGCGAGCTGGGCGCGCAGCGCTTCCTGGGCGGCCTGCCATTGCTCGCCCGCGGCCAGCAGCGGGTCGAGGAGGTCCTGGGTGCGCAACAGCGCGTTGGCCACAGGGGCGGCGTGCACGGCGGTACGCGCCCGGTAGGCGGCCGCCCGGCAGGCGTCGCTGCAGTACTTGGCGCGGCTGCTGCGTCCCGGCAGCGCCTTGGCGCAGCCCGGGCCGGCGCATCGCAGCTCCTCGCTGGTCCTGTCCGTCCCGCTCCCGGCCCGTTCGCCATTTTCGGCCGGTACGTCCGCCGTCACAATTTCCTGATCGTTCGCCACAAGCAGCAGAGTAGCGTTCGTCACGTTCGAACGCAGTAGTTTCGTGCGTTCGCGATCGATCAAGTGGATTGATCTGACTCGTGATAATCTCCCTTATCGCGAGCCAGAAACGCAGTGCCGGACAGTGTCGGATGGGCCACGAACAGGCGGGGAGACGGGCGTGCACGACGAGCTGGAGACGCTGCCGGCCCCGGCTGCGGGGGAGCGACCACCGATCTACCCGCTTCCAGGAAATACAGCGCACGGTGACGGACATACTCCTGCGGACTACGCGCTCAGCGCGCGCACCCAGGAGCGGATCGCCGATGGCGTGCCGGCCAACACCCGGCGCGCTTACGCCCGGCAATGGGCCGCCTTCACCGCCTGGTGCGCCGAGCACGGCCGCGTAGCGCTGCCCGCCACCGCGCACACCCTGGCCGAATACACCTCCCGGCTGTGCGAGGCCGGTCAGGCCCCGGCCAGTATCGAGCAGGCCATCGCCGCGGTTCGGACCATGCACCGGCTGGCCGGGCACACCGGACGGCCCGAAACCGAATCCGCCCGGCTGGCGCTGCGCGCCTACAAGCGCCGGCGCGCCGAGGACGGCGGCCGAGGCCAGCGCGAGGCCCCGCCCATCACCATCGACGCGCTGCGCGCCATGGTGTCCGCCTGCGACCTCGACACGCCGATCGGGCGACGCGACCGGCTGCTGCTCGTGCTCGGCCTGGCCCTGATGGGCCGGCGCAGCGAGCTCGTCGCCCTGCAGCGGGAGGACGTGCGCGAGGTGCCCGACGGCCTCGAAGTCACCATCCGCACCTCCAAGACCGACAAGGAGTCCACCGGCGAGACCATCGCCATCCCCCGCGGCAGCCACCCGCTCACCGACCCCGTCGCCGCCTGGCGCGACTGGCTCCACGTCCTCCACCAGGCCGGACACACCACAGGCCGGCTGCTGCGCCGCATCAACCGGCACGGCACCATCGGCCCCTCCCTCGGCGCCGACGCCGTCAACACCATCGTCCGCGACCTCGCCGTCCGCGCCGGCGTGCCCGGCGCGGACACCATCACCGCGCACAGCCTGCGCGCCGGCGGCGCCACCGTCGCCTACGCCGCCGGCGTCCCGGTCGCCGTCATCGCCAAGCACGGTCGCTGGGCCCCCGCCTCACCGGTGGTGCTGCGGTACATCAGAGCCGTGGACCGCTGGCGGGACAACGCGATGCGCAATGTAGGGCTCTGACCGGCCACTACCCGCCGAGCAGCAGGCAGTCAGCTGAACCGGGCCCGCGCCGCACTGCCTGGCCGAACGCGGCCACGCCCAGGGCGGTCGCGCCGATTCCGGCCAGGCTTTTGGGGGCGGTCGGTTCTTGTGTCACGGGGTTGTCCGGCTCCCCGTCTTCACATGCGATGGCTGGGCGGACGCCCAGGGCACGGAAGTAGTCGCTCACGGGTGCGAAGTCGACGCTGTCGCCGCGGTACCCGACGTACTTGTCCGGGCGGATCAGGTACAGACTGGGGCGGCGCACGCCGTAGCGGTTGTGCGCCTGGCTGCGCAGGTCGGCGAAGACTCCGTCCATGGGGTCGTGTGGCAGGTGGCCGCGGGTGATCACATGGACCTCGCCGTGCCCGGCCATTGCCTCGTGTGCGGAGGCCTGCCAGGCGGCCAGGGTGGCGGAGTCCGTCGTGTCCGCCGCGAACAGGACGAGGTGGTGGCCCGGCGTCCGGAGGATGTGACGGAGCGCCACCGGCCTCTCACGGTTCTCAACGTAGACGTCCCGTACCAGTTCGCCGGCTTCCGGTCCGGTACAGGCGACGTCGCTCCACGCCCTGGCTTGTGACTCGTGCCAGCGTTCGAAGACGAGGTCACTTAGAGAATGAACGTTCATCTTTCTTGAGGGCGAGCGACCGGAGCAGGCCGTAGGCGGCCGTCATGGTCTCGGCGGTGAACGCCGTCAGCACAGTTGATCCAAGTAGTGGCCGACGCCAGGCGCGGGCCACCCCTCATGCACAGGCCTGGTCTGGGGTTGGGGTTCGGTATTGGATGCCCTGGCCGCTCGTCTCGGTCGGTCATTCCTCCACGGCTATGCCGCTGTAGCGCCGCGCGACCTCGTGGAAGGCCTCCTTGGGTCTGCACGCACCGTCGACAGTCACCGCCACGACCCCGAACCCGGCCTTGTCGAGGTCGAGATGAGGATCGTCGTGATGCGGGAAGTCGGGCATGGCGAAGGTGAACACGAAGCAGCCGTGAACGCCCTCCGCGTCGTACTGGCTGATGAGTTCACCGACGTAGCGGGCCTGGACGACCTCGTCGCGGGGGTGGTCGCCGCGGATGCGCGGGGGTGCGGCGAACCAGTTGACGATCCAGAAGGAACCGGCTCCCCGCTGGTCGGCTCCGGTGAAGGCGCCGCATCCGAACTCCGTGATGACGACGGGCTTGTCGTGGTCGCGAACCAGACTGCGCAGGCGGTCTGCGTAGGTGGTGTGGTTGCGGCCGGACCGGTAGAGACTGACGCCGACCAGGTCGAACAGCGACCAGTCGACGTGTTCCCACCCGGCCGCGGAGTAGGTGACCGGCCCGCCGAAGCGGCGCCGCGCGGTGGTCACGGCGGCGGTGAGCAGCCTGTGGAGCCGCCTGTCGATCCTGCGCCGCAGCACGCGGTGGAAACGCACAATGAGCTTCAAGCGCAGGAACGAGCGAGGTCCGGGGACGATGCCGGGCACGGTGTGCGAGAACTCGCTGCCGACCAGGAGCGTCACCTGGCCCGGGTGTTCCCGGCGAAGTTCTTCGGCCGCCTCGGCGACGGCGTCCAGGTGCTCCAGCAGTTTCGGCTGAGGCAGCTCGGGAACGCTGGGCCGGATGTAGACGCCGAGACCGGTCTCCAGGGCGGTACGGGCGGCATCGATCAACCGCCTTCCGTCCCCAATGAGCATCACCGTGGTGCAGTGCAGGTTCCGCGCGATGACCTCCAGGTCCCGCCGCACGTCATCGGTGCTTGCCTCGCCGACCAGGTAGGAGATGCCGCGGACGGTCAGCATGCGCTCGGCTCCTGTCGACGCAGACGGTAGGCAGCCATGAGGAGAAGGGCGGCGACACCGCCGAGCATCGCGGCGTTGACCACGTACTTCATTGTGTCATCGACGTTGCCGAGCGGTTCGACCAGGAAGGACAGCCCCGCGCGGACCACGAGGGCACTGCCCGCGGCGGCCACCACGTGTCGGCGGCCCCAGCCCTGGCGGCGCGACCAGCGCAGCAGGAGCCAGCCGAGTACGGCCATGACGACGACGTTCACCGTCACCCCTGCCCAGGTCGCCGGCAGCAGCTGATTGGCGCACCATACGGCCCCAATGACACCGCCGACCAGCCACCACGGCGGCGCCGATCAGCTGCGTCGGGCTGGCGGTGGAGTCCGCTGCCGTGTCGTTGAAGATCAGCACGGCGCTCAGCGCCCACAGCAGCACCATGATGCCGACGCCGACAGGGCTCAGCCACCGCCGGTCCGCGATGCGCGGGGCACAGGATTCGACCACCGCGATCGGAGCGGTGAAACTCCAGATCACATGCCCCCCGACATAGTTCAGCAAGCTCGCCGCATCGACTCCCAGGCCCGGGATGAGGGTGACCAGCGCCTGGGTCGCCCAGCCTGGGGCATCGGCGCCGACCTCATTGTCGAACAGGGTCTGATCGATCAAGCCGGCCTGGATCACCCCGAAGGCCGCGCTCAACAGCAGGATCGTCGGCCAGCCGCGACCGGTGCGTCGAGTGATCTCACGGACGAGCACCGCGACGGTTCCGTAGAGCGGTGCGAGGATGAGCAGGCCCGCCAGCAGCTCCAGTGGCCGATCAATGCTGTCGCCGTAGCCGATGAGGTACTCCGCGCCGATCGGGGACAGTACCAGCAGGCCGGCCACGACCGCCCAGCGGTGCCGAAACCGCGGCAGTGCGGCAGGGGTGGAGAGTGCGGGCATGAGGATCCTTAGCGCCTGGTGGTCCAGAGGTCCGGATCGTCACCGGTCCGCTCACGCTAGAAAAGCCGTCGGTGCTCGGGCATCCGTCTTTGGTTCAGGAGCGCATCACTTCCGTCTAGGCCTGTACCAACGTGGGTAGAGGCGGCGCCGGCACGTTGGAAGGCCGGCAGATGTCGCGCAGTGGTGGCGGAACCCAAGGAATGGATGACGTCGAATTCCGCGCCCACCGCGGCGAGGATGAGCAGGTCGGCAGCGCACTCGGAACAGCCGTACTCGGGACTGTGTTCTTCAGCGGGTTGAGCGCCGGGCCTACCGCAGCCGCCGACACGTTGTGGATCGTCGCCGCGATGATCTCGCTGACCTTCCTGGCCGGTTTCCTGCTGCCCAGAAAGGCCGGCAGCGTCCACCCAGCTCGGCGTCCGCCGCGCGGGTAGTGCCTGTCGTTAACGAAGCTGTCACCAGGTACACGGGATCGCATTTCCCTTGGTCACTGAGCCGTTGCGAAGAGACTTCCCAGGATCTTCGGAGTTTGCGGGACGTGTCGGACCGTGTGCGGTATGTATTGGTCCGGATCTCGGGGGATCGGTCTGGTGGCTGGCCTTGGATGCCGGCACTACGACACATACCCGGGATGTCACAACTGTGCGTGCTGGATCGTCCTTGTGGCATGTATGTCGCCATTACGCTGCTGACGGCTGCGGTCGTCGGCATGGCCGCCGTCGCCAATCTCGCCCGGCACCCCTACGGGCGGGCGCAGGCCGAAAGGCAAGGTGTTCCGGTCTCCTGGCAGGTCCCGCTCGGGTTCGTGCTCGGGGCGGGGGCCGTCGGGCTGCTGGTGGGGCTGGCCGTGCCAGTACTCGGGACGGTGGCCGCCGCCTGCCTCGTCGCCTATTTCGTGGTTGCGTTCGTCCCTGAGGTGCGGGCGCGCCCCCTGCGGATCGGCCCGTGGGCCGTGTACTTCGTGCTGGCCGTGGCCTCGCTCGTCACGAGCCTGACCGCGCGGTGAACCAACCCCCGACCAATTTGGCCTCGACGATTGCTGACGGTGGCCGGGACGGGCTGGGGCGATCACCGTCGTGGGCCTCCTTCGTCCGGCCACGGCATCGCTCTTGAGCGGCAGGTCTCGCACGTGACGAACGTGCCTGAGAACTCGGCCGGGTGATCCGCACCATCTTCATCTGCGACTATCTCGTCGAGAAGGAACTGCGCCGCGAGATCCACGAGGGCCTGAACGTGGTGGAGAACTGGAACATCTTCTACGGCAAGGCCGGCGTCCTGACCGGCGACGACCGTGAGCATGTCGAGGTCTCCGCGCTGGCCCTGCACCTGGTCCAAGCCGCGATCGTCTACCTGCACACCAGAATGGTGCAGATCGTCCTGGCCGAGCCGAAGTGGCGAAAGAAGCTCACCGACGCCGACCGGCGCGCCCTGGCGGCTCTGTTCTGGTCCCATCTGAACCTGTAGGGCAGGTTCGAGCTGGACATGAGCAAACAGCTCGACCTCGGGCCGGGGCCGAGCGCCGGGTGACCGGCGGCCTGTTGGAGTTCACGCTCAGCGGGTAGTGCGGCCCAGCTCGACCCGTAGCGGCAGGGGTAGACGCTGCGCCAGCTCGGTCATCCGGTGCTGCAGCATCCGGCCCAAGCCGGGCCGGGCTGCGCCGGAGCCCCAGGCCAGGAGCTGGCGCCGGCACCCGGCCGACCTTGGCCGCTACTTCCGCCTCGGCGAGGAGACCTCCGACCGCAGTCATGCCTGGAGAGCCGTCGTCTTGCTGGAAATTCCCGTGGTGAGGTCTGCGCCCCTACCGCAGATCGGTCGGCGGGTCAGACAGCCGGTGCCATCCGGGTGTGTCCGTGCGCCTCCTCGGCGAGGTCGTGCCAGTCGGCCCAAGTGTTGAGCCGGTCGGCGTACACCTGCGGAACGATCTGGTTGCCCTGGGCGCCGAAGAACACCCGCAGTGGCGGGTTGCCGCAGTCGGCCACCTTGAGCAGCGCCCGGCCTGCCGCGGCCGGGTCACCGACATCTAGCGTCTTGGCGAAGTCGGCGAAACTCTCGCGCAGACCGTCATACAGCGGGTTGGCGTCGGCGTGGACGCCGCCGGCGGCTCCTTCGGTCGCGTAGGAGCCGGGCTCGACCAAGGTCACCTTGATGCCGAAGTCGGCGACCTCCTGGGCGAGGGTTTCACTCAGGCCTTCCAGCGCCCACTTGGAGGCGACATAGCCGCCGCCGAGTGGGAACACGGTGAGGCCGCCGACCGACGAGATTTGGATGATGTGCCCGCTGGCCTGGTCCCGCAGGTAGGGCAGCGCGGCTTGGACGACCCACAGCGGGCCGAAGAGGTTGGTCTCGAGCTGGTCACGCAGCTGCTGCTCGGTCAGCTCCTCCACCGCGCCGGACAGTCCGTAGCCGGCGTTGTTCACGATGACGTCCAGGCGGCCGAAGTGCTCACTGGCGCGCTTCACGCTCTCGAAGACCGCGGCTCTTCTGGTCACGTCCAGCTCAAGCGGAAGCATCGCATCGCCGTACGCCGCGGCCAAGTCATCAAGGTGCGCGGTGTTGCGGGCGGTAGCGGCAACCTTGTCGCCGCCTTGCTCATGTGTCTTCCGTTCTTTCGGTGGTGAGTGTCAGTGGCGTCTAGCGGATCTGCCCGCCGAGCCAGTCCTGGAAGGTGAGCAAGCCCGGAAAGTCCTTGCGCAGCTGGGCGAGGTCGGCCTGGTAGCCGCTCTCGGCAAACCACTCGAACAGCCTTTCCTCGATCGGCAGGGGGACGAGGCGCGTTGGCACTGCGGTGACCTTCTCGTAGATTCCGGCCACCTCGGCGAAGGTCAGCTCGTCGCCGGCGATCTCGAGTTCCACGCCCAGGTAGTCGTCGCGGTGGTCGATGACGTGCGCGGCGATCCGGCCGATGTCGTCGGTGGCGATCAGCTGTATCGGCCGGTCGGGGAGCACCGGGAGCTCCATCAGCCGTTCCCCTTCGACACCGGCGTAGTGCAGCAGGTTGTCCATGAAGAACACCGGCCGCAGGATCGTCGCGGGCAACCCCAGAGCGCGGATGTACGCCTCGATCGCCGCCTTGCTCTCGAAGTGCTCGATCCCGGTGTGCCGCTCGGCTCCGCCGACCGAGCTGTAGACCAGGTGCCCGACCTCGGCGTCCAGTGCGGCGGCGGCGACGCGCATGCCCTGCCGTACCTCGGCCTTGAGGGTTTCCGGCTCATACGCCAGTGCCTGCATGCTGAACACGGCGTCCACGCCTCGCATGGCCCGCTCCAGGGATGCGGGATCCTCCAGGTCGCCGACCACGAGCTCGGCACCGGTCAGCCGGCCGGCGGCAGGGCTCTTCGGATCGCGGACCAGGGCACGGACGTGCCAGCCGCGGCTCAACAGGTGACGTGCGGTGGCGCCGCCCTGCTGACCGGTTGCGCCGATGACCAGGGCCACGCTCATGACGTCACCACCGGGGTGGTCTGGGCCAGCGCGATCCGCCAGGTGCCGTCGTCTTTGACCAGCACGAAAGTCAGCGCTCCGGTGCGGCCGTCATTGACGTGCTTGATCAGGTTGGCCAGCGCCACGTCCGGTCGCAGGAACGTGACGTCGACCAGCTCGTTCTTGGTCAGCACGTCCTTCAGCGGGGTGCGCAGCGCCTTGGCCATGACCTGCCTGACCTGGTCGCGGCCGCGCAGCCGGATCCCGGTGAAATTGACCAGGGTCACCTCCTCGGTCAGCAGCCCGGTGAATCCGGCCACGTCGCTCTGCAGACCTTCGGCGTCGCGGACGACCTGCTCGATCGCCTCGATATCGGGATTCATGTCGCATCTCCTCAGAGTACGGAGCGATTCGCTCCGCCTTGAGACTATGCCGGAGCGAATCACTCCGCAACTGGTAGAATGTGTGGCGATGACCACACGCAAAGACATCGCAGAACGCAACGACCGCACGTTGCTCCAGGCCGCCCGCGACGTGCTCGCCGAAGACGGCGCGCACGCGTCCGTCGCCGCCATCGCTGCCCGGGCAGGCGTCGGCATCGGCAGCCTCTACCGCCGTTACAAGACCAAGGAAGAGCTGTTCCAGCGGCTCAGCGTGCTCTCCCTCGACCACTGGAACGAAGCGGCCGAGCAGGGCCTGGCCGATCCCGACCCGTGGGCAGGGCTGGCGGGTTTCATCTACGGCTGTGTCGTGTTCGGGCAGGGCTCGCTGGCGCCCGTCGCCGGCACCATCGAGGTGACCCAGGAGATGAGCGCCAAAGCCCGCCGCGGCGACGAACTGCTCGACGAGCTGGTACAGCGAGCGCACCAGGCCGACGTACTCCGCAAGGACGTGGCCGCGGTTGACATCTCGCTGCTCATCGAGCAGTTCGGCCGTTCCCCGGTGGTCGATCAGCTTCGCAAGCAGGGCAGGGGCGATCTGCTGACCGCCGCTGCCGAGGCCCGCCGACGGCTTATCGCGATAGCGCTCGACGGGTTGCGGCCGGGACATAGCCCGTTGCCCGGTTCTCCGCCGGGCGAGGAGCTCTTCACCGGCCGCTGGTCGAACAAGTAGATGAACCCGATGCCCGGCCTGGCACCTCCGCCTGGCCCCGAGTAGCCAAGGTCTACGAGGCGTCCACCACGCCCCGAGCTCGGTGATCCGGCCGGATGGTGGCGCCTTCGCTGACCGACATCCGGTCCCACCTTCCGCCTGCAGAGCCACCCGGATAACCAAAACCCTGTCCCCGCGCCCCGATCACACCCTGTCTGAAGTCTTCTTCGGCTGGCGGGGCATGGTGTCGCCCTTCAGGTGCCCGTACATCGTCGAGCGTGCCACTCCGAACAAGTCCGCGATCTGCTGGACGGGCTTGTCCCGCGTGTCGTACAGCTGCTGGGCCAGGGCGGCCTGGTCGGCGGTGAGCTTGGGCCGGCGTCCGCCGACACGGCCGCGGGCACGGGCGGAGGCCAGGCCGTCCATCGTGTTGGCCACGATCAACTCGCGCTGCAGCTCGGCCAGGACCGACAGCATGCCAAACATCGCGCGGCCCTCCATCGTGTCGGTGTCAATACCCTGCTCGATCACGTGCCGGCCCACCCCGCGTTCGCGCAGGTCCGCCCCAAGGGTGACCAAGTGCAGTACTGAGCGCGACAGCCGGTCCAGCCGGGTGACCTTCAGCTTTGGCGCCGCCGGCCTTGTCCAGATGGATGGCATCACGGTCAACGCCCGCGCGCAGCAGCGCGTCGATCTGGTGGTCGGGTTCTGGTCTGCGGTACTGACCCGCGCGTAGCCGAAGAGCACTGTCGAAATCTACTCCGCACACCGTTCACCGACGGCGAGGTCTTCGACCGCCCTCCCCGGAACCCCTGCCCCGGTGGCAGGACTCCGACGGCAGCCACTGGGCGACCGAGGACGAGACCCGCGAACAGATCATCGGGTTCTACCGGCGCACGTGGGAACACTCGGACGCGACGATCAACGAGCTTCCCCTCGACGCCCCGGGCCACGTGCCGTGGTGGCCGGAGTCAACGCCGGCCTGGCACACGAACCTGTTCGCCATCATGGTCCACGTCCTCGTCGAGTCCACCCGGCATGCCGGGCACGCCGACATCCTGCGCGAGGGCCTCGACGGCCGGACCGGGTTGCGCCCCGAATACGAGGAGCAGATCGACGAGGAAGCCCGTGCAGCCTACTGCGCGAAGATCCTGGCCGGCCCGTACCCGGGAACGGCCCGCAGGACCTGAACCACCCGGGTCCTGCCCGCCAGATCCTGCCCGCTGCGCGCGAACACCTCCGCCACGCTCACCGCGCCGCAGGCCACCTCCGCCAACAGCGCACGCCGCGCTGTACGCGCCTCGGCCGCCTTCGCACGCTGCTCCGCCATCATCGCCGGCAGGGCCATGAGGCACCTCTCCTGTAGAGATCGGCTGGTCAGAGACTCCCGCCAGAGATCACGACAGGGCCGCCGCCGATCATCATCCCGCACAGCGTCAACCGATGTGACACCAAACCCGGTTCAGCGTTCCACTCCTACATGGGCCCTCGGCTTGACAGCCGCGGCGCAAGGTTGCATGGTTAGTTACACATATAGCTAACCAGTTGGGCGGCTAGCCAACGATGGACGACGACCGACCGATCTTCCTTCAGATCGCCGAGCTCATTGAGAACTCGATCATCGACGGGTCGCTGGTGGAGGAGGCCCAGGCCCCGTCCACCAACGAGCTTGCCGCCTTTCACCGGATCAACCCGGCCACCGCGGCCAAGGGCGTCAACCAGCTCGTGTCGGAGGGAACGCTCTACAAACGCCGCGGCATCGGCATGTTCGTCGCCGGTGGGGCCCGGGCCAGGCTGCGCGAGCGGCGACGGGAACGGTTCACCGAACAGTACGTGGAACCCCTGCTCGCCGAGGCGCGCAAGCTCGGCATCGGCCACGACGAGCTGATGAAGATGATCGATTCATTCGGTGCGGTTGTCGGGAGGGAGCTGGGATGACGGCGGTGGTAACGGCACACGGGGTGACCAAGCGCTTTGGTGACGTCACGGCGCTCGACGACGTGAGCTTCGCGCTGGCCGAGCACACGATCTATGGCCTGCTCGGGCGCAACGGGGCGGGCAAGACCACCCTGATGCAGATCCTCACCGGGCAGGCGTTCGCGTCGTCGGGGAACGTGTCGGTCTTCGACGCGCCACCGGTGGAGAACCCGGCCGTCCTGTCGAAGGTCTGTTTCGTCCGGGAGAGCCAGCGCTACCCCCACGTCTACACCGTGCGCCACGTCTTTCGCGCCGCACGCCGGCTGTTTGCGAACTGGGACGACACGTTCGCGCACGGCCTCGCCGCGGACTTCCAGCTACCGGCCGGGCGGCTGGTCCGCAGGCTCTCACGGGGCATGCTGTCGGCCCTCGGCGTGACCGTCGGGCTGGCCGCGCGGGCGCCCCTGACGTTCTTCGACGAGCCGTACCTCGGGCTCGACCCGGCCGCCCGGCAGCTTTTCTACGACCGCCTGCTCGCCGACTACGCCGGGCATCCCCGCACCGTGGTGCTGTCCACCCACCTCATCGACGAGGTGAGCGATCTGGTCGAGCGGGTGCTGCTCATCGACCGTGGCCGGCTGCTGCTCGATGAGGACGCCGACGACCTGCGCGGGCGGGCGGTGGCGGCCACCGGACGGGCGGAGGCCGTGGACGGGTTCGCCGCCGGACGCACCGAGTTGCACCGCGAGCGGTTGAGCGGCCTGGTCCGGTCGACCATCCTCGGTGGGCTCGGACCGCACGCGAAGGCGCTCGCGCAGACGCTCAACGTCGAGCTGGAGCCGCTGTCGTTGCAGCAACTCGTGGTCCACCTGACCGTACCGCCGATGACAACGGCGCCGGCGGACCGGGAGGCCGCCCGATGAACCGCATCCGTCAGGTGGCCCGTCTCCAGATGCCGGCCTGGCCGCAGATCGTGGGCTGGACGTGGAGCATGATGGCCGTCGCGTTCGGCATCAACCTGTTGAGCTTCATGGCGAACTACGACCCGGGCGACGGCGTGACGACCACCGGCGGCCTGGTCAGCCTGTGCGGCATGGCGATCGGGATGGCCGCCGTCTCGGTCACCCAGATCTTCCCGTACGCGCTGGGCATGAGCGTGACCCGCCGGGAGTTCTACCTGGCCTGGTCGCTGCTCGCGGTCGTCCAGTCGGTGGTCTACGCGCTGGTGCTCTGCCTGCTGCGCGCCGTGGAACAGGCCACCGGCTACTGGGGGGTGGGGATGCGCTTCTTCGGCCTGCCGTTCATGGATGACGCCAACCCGGTGCTGCTCCTGCTCGGGTACGCGGTACCCATGCTGGTCGTGACCCACCTCGGGATCCTGCTCGGCACGTTGCACCTGCGCTGGGGCACCACCGGCGTCCTCGCCGGCCTCACCCTGGCGTTCACAGCGCTCGGGCTGGCCGCCGCGCTGATCACGTGGGCCCGGCAATGGCACGCGATCGGCCGCTGGTTGCTCGACCAGTCCCCCACGGCGCTGCTCGCCGGCTGGCCGGTCCTGGTGGCCGCCGCGTTCGCGGTCGGCGGGTACGGGCTCATGCGCCGTGCCACGGCGTAGGCGCGGCGGGCACTCGGCCGCTCCGGACACCGCACAACGCGAACGCCAACTCCGCCGTGATGGGCCGCCAGATTGTCAGCCCTGTCCGCCCGCGTCCTTGGGAGAGATGCAATGACGAGCAACAACACGCCCCCGCCCGCCGCAGGTCTCGGAATCTGGGCAAATCTCGGGATCTGGATCGCATTTGGCCTTCTCTTCGGCGTCGTCGTCGGGGCTTTTTTCGACAACGTCACTTACGGTGTCGCGCTAGGTCCGCTCCTGGGTCTGGTCCTCTGGCTCGTCTTCATCGCGCCGCGAAGGAATGCCCGCCGCGACTCCTGAGCGTCGCGCCCGAGTATCGGCTACGGGGTCGTAGGCGCCACCGGGAAGTCCAGGAAGCAACGCAACGGCGCTGGCGATGGTGGCCGCGTCAGATGCCGGACGTGTGAGCTGTCGATCATCGCCTTGGACCAGTCGAGCTGACCGGCGGTGTGCAGTTCGGCGAGCAGCATCCGGTGCAACGTCTCCCACACGCCGGCCTGGTGCCAGTCGCGTAGGCGTGTCCAGCAGGTCATCCCGGAACCGAAGCCCAGCTCCTGGGGCAGGAACTTGGGGTGCCGGTAAGAAACATGTCATGAGCCCCAAACGGCGTTGATCTTGTTGTGACTTGCCTGGTCAATGTTGGGCGGACATGACGCACCCCGATGCACATCGACGAGTTGGTCGAGCAGCGCTACCCGCCTCGCTTTCGCGATCTTGCTGAAGTTCTGCACGCAGTACGGACGCTTCCCACGCGGCCGCTCGGAGCTGCTTGACCAGGTCGTCGAGCACGTCGCCAAGCAGGTCCAGGTGCCCGCCTCGGAGCTCGGCTTCTACGAGTGGTCCGGCTCTACGATCGAGTACCACCGCAATCGGATCCGCACGCACCTCGGCTTCCGCACCCGTACGACTGCGGACGCCACGAAGGTGACGGGGTGGCTGGCCGAGAACGTCGCGCAGGCCGAGCGACGTTCCGAGCGGGTGCGGGAAGAGCTACTGAAGCACCTGCGGGAGGAGAGGATCGAGCCGCCCACGCCCGGGCGGATCTCTCGGATCGTCGCCTCGGCGCTGCACAACGCGGAGGTCACCTGGTCTCTGCGGATCCCCTCCCGGTTGAGCAGCGAGACCACGCAGCGCATCTGCGGGCTGGTCGACTTCGACAAGGAGCGCGACGTGGTGAGCGAGGAGTCGGGCGACGGCGACCAGTCGCCGGCCGACGATGACAACGACTTCGCCTTGCTGGCCTTCATCAAGTCGGCGCCGGGCAACGTGAGCCTGGAGTCGATGATGACTGAGATCCGCAAGCTGGCCGCGGTGCGTTCGATCGAGCTACCTCCGGGGTTGTTCGCCGACGTGCCGGCCAAGGTGCTGGCGGCCTGGAGGACTCGCGCGGCGGTGGAGGCGCCCTCGCACATGCGCACGCATCCGCGCGAGCTCACGGTCCTGCTGCTGGCGGCGCTCATCCACGAGCGGGAACGGGAGATCACCGACACCCTGGTCGAGCTGCTGATCGCCACCGTGCATCGGATCAAGGCGCGGCCCGACAGCAAGGTGACCAAGGAGCTGATCAACGCGTTCAAGCGGGTGACCGGGAAGGAGAACATCCTGTTCAAGGTCGCCGACGCCGCCCTCGGGCATCCCGACGACTCGGTCCGCGCGGTCATCTTCCCTGCCGTCACCGGCGGCGAGCAAACGCTCAAGGACCTGGTCCACGAGTCCAAGACCAAAGGCCCGGCCTACCGGACCACGGTCCAGACCACGCTGCGCGCCTCCTACACCAACCACTACCGGCGTGGCTTGATCGCGCTGCTGGAGACGCTGGAGTTCAAGAGCACCAACACCGCCTACCAGCCGGTGATCCGCGCGCTGGAGCTGATCCGCCGCTACGCCAAGGCGGGCAACACCACCTACTACCCGCGCGGCGAGACGGTGCCCGAGCACCGCGGCACGTCCGGCGCGTGGGAGGACCTGGTGTTCAAGAACGACAAGCGCGGGCGCCGGCGGGTGGTGCGGATGGTGTACGAGATCGTCACCTTCCAGGCGCTGCGCGACGCTCTGCGGTGCAAGGAGCAAGCGCGGAATGGCGGACCGGCATCGCCGAGACCGGCCGCGGACGCATTGCACGTGTTCGACGACCTCGACACCGCGCTGCGCCAGCTCGCCGACGATGATCGCATCTCCCCGGGGGTGTGGACCGACGCCAGGATCGCGCTGGTGCGCATGCCTGTGGTCTGGCGCGACATCTAGCCAGGAACGCCGCGGTGGCTCACCGCACGCGTGCCGTCTCGTTTAGCACGTCACCAGGTTGTCTCCGTCGTCATACAT
The DNA here is from genome assembly GCF_001083785.1 of Nonomuraea sp. SBT364. Lineage (GTDB taxonomy): Bacteria > Actinomycetota > Actinomycetes > Streptosporangiales > Streptosporangiaceae > Nonomuraea. The sequence goes on along the minus strand of NZ_LAVL01000021.1, from coordinate 45,065 downwards.
ATGATCGACATCGTGCCGGAGACGATCCAGTGTGCTGCGATCTCCTGGCACTGTGCCATCGATAGTGAAGGCTATTCCGCAACAGGGCACGGGCGCCGCTCGCTTGCTGCGCCGTTCACACCTCATTGGACCAGCAGGTTTAGGCCCGCTCGTCTACCCGGCGGTGGAGCCCGTCGAACATGACGGCCAGAAGCTGATCACGATGTGCGGGGCTCCGCTCCGCCGCCCAGGCGACTGAAGCGATCAGGGAGAAAAGAGCGGAAGCGTCAATATCGGGTCGGATCGTCCCTGTGTGCTGGGCTCTGGTCAGTAGTTGCGCCCCAGCGGCCTTGACGGCTTGGCAGGTGGCGTGGAGCTCGGATGTGGGGTCAGCGAGGCTCTCGACGAGGGCGTCGACCAGGCCGCGGTAGGCCATGGCGTGCTCGACCGCAGCCGTCAGCCAAGTGGCCAGGGCCTGGTGCGGGGATGGGGAGGCGAGCAGCTCATCTGAGCGGGCTTTCAGGCCGCGCAGGCTTTCGCCCAGCAATGCCTCCAATAGTGCCTGGCGGGTCGGGAAGTGCCGGTAGAGGGTCACGTTACCGACACCGGCGGTGCGCGCGATGTCGTTCAAGGAGGCGCCAACGCCGTGCTCGGCGAAAGCCGTCCGGGCGGTCGTCAAGAGCCGCTCGTAATTGCGTCGCGCATCTTTGCGCCCTACGGGCCGGGCCTGCGTTGATCGATCCACCACGGGAACCCTCCACACATTTGCCAAACGAGGAACCTCCTCGTATTTTAGCTCACGAGAAAACCGAGGACCTTCCTCGTTTCGTTGCGTACCATCCTGAGGAGTGCCATGACCGAACAGAGCACGCACGTGGCGACAGCGGGATCCGGGCCCGCCGGCGCCTCCCGCCCCCAGCGCCACCCCGGCCTGGTGCTCGCCATCGTTCTGATCTGTCAGACGATGTTCATCCTGGACACCAACGTGGTGAACATCGCCCTCCCCGACATCCAGCACGACCTCGGCCTGTCTGCGGCCGGCCTGTCCTGGGTGCTCAATGCCTACATGCTGGCCTTCGGCGGTCTGCTGCTGCTCGGCGGTCGCGTGGGCGACATCGTCGGCCAACGGCGGGCTCTCATCGGCGGGGTCGTCATCTTCACCCTCGCCTCACTGGCCGGAGGGCTGGCCACGTCGGCTGGGATGCTGCTGGCGGCCCGAGCCGGTCAGGGGATCGGCGCTGCCATTGCCGCACCGACCGTGCTCGCCCTCATCACCGTAGGCTTTCCGGACCCTGCACGCAGGGCTCGGGCGCTGGGGGCTTACGCGGCGGTCTCCGGCTCCGGCGCCGCGATCGGCCTCATCGCCGGTGGCATGCTCACCGACTGGATCTCCTGGCGGTGGGTGCTGTTCATCAACGTGCCGATCGGCGTCGTCCTGCTGATCCTGGCCCCGCTGTTCATCACCGAGACCGATCGCCACCCGGGCCGCTTCGATCTGGCGGGTTCGCTGACCTCGACGCTTGGCATGACCGCCCTCGTCTATGGCTTCATCCGCGCCGCTGAGCAGGGCTTCGGCGACGTGGTCACGCTCGGCGCGCTCGGCGTGGCCGCCATCCTGCTGGTCCTGTTCGTGGCCGTCGAGTCCCGTGCCCGGCAGCCGATCGTCCCGCTGCGGCTATTCGCTGACCGCAACCGCGCCGGCGGCTACGTCGTGCTGCTGTTCGTCCTGGCCGCTGGCAATGGCATGTTCTTCTTTCTCACCCAGTTCCTGCAGCAGGTCCGCGGGTACAGCCCTCTGCAGGCGGGATTCGCCTTCGTGCCGCTGGCCCTCGTGATTCTGGCGTCTTCCGGTGTGGCAGCCCGGCTGCTGCCGCGCCTGGGTGCCAAGACGCTGATTGGCCTCGGTGCCGGGGCGATCAGCCTGGCCCTCCTGTGGATGACGCAGCTGACGCCCCAGGCCGACTACGCTACGGCGCTACTCGGCCCCATGATGATTGCCGGTCTTGGCATGGGCATCTTGCTGGTTGGAGCCACCACAGTGTTGTCCTCCGGGATCCGAGCCGAGGATGCCGGTGCCGCCTCCGGCCTGCTCAATGTCATGCAGCAGATTGGTGGTGCGCTGGGGCTGGCCATCCTCGTCACGGTGTTCGGCGCAGCCACGCGCGCCTCGCGTGGACCGGCCCACCAGGTCCTCACCGAGGGAGTCACCGCGGCCTTTACTGTCGCAGCCGTATTCACCGCCGGCGCAATCCTCCTGGCCCTGACCATGAAGAACCGGCCGGCTCCCACAGCCGAATCCGCAGCCGCGGAGGAGCTCACCCGATGACGTAGGAAGCAACCTCATCTGCGCCAGCGATGAGTTGCGGGAACGAGACCCAGCGTACGTTTTCCGTTCCGCCACACTCCGACCCCCGACTCTGGGGAGCAGCGGCCCCGCCTAAATCCGAGGGGCGCGCCCACTCTTCGGCGAGGCCGACGTTCAGTGCAATGGGGGGCTTTCCTGGAGCAGGTCGAACCTGAGATGTGAGACGGGCCCCGCCAGCAAGGGCAGCCGTCGTCGCTGGCGCCACAACACGGGTTTTCCCTCGGTGTCGCGCGCCAGCACGTACCGGCGCTCCAGCCGCATGCCCTGGTTCGGCACGGCGGTGGCCGCCAGCACATGGCCCTTGCCGGCGCCGAGCAATTCGGATGTGGCGGGTTCTCGCCCGTTCACCACGCCCTGCACGAACACCCGCGACGAGTGGTGCTCGATCCGGTAGGGATGCCAGTGCTCCGGCAGGGTGGTGGAGGCGCGCCAGGTGAACTTACGGGTGCCGGTGCGCTGGGTCTCCTGCAGCGCAGCCGCGCTGTCGCCCGAGAGCGCGCGGTCGCTGCCGTTCGCGCGCAGCTCCGCCGCCCACAGCACGTTCGCGTCCTCGTCCACGCCGAGCAGCACGTCGTCGAGGACTGGTCCGGTGAGCGGTGTCGTCGCGGTCGGCCACACAACCAGCGAGGAACGATCGAGCCCGGCAGTGCGGAACAACGACCAGGGGCCGGGAGCCTCGTCCGGTCCCGCGGGTGGATCTGCCGGGCCCGGCGGGATGGTGAGTTCCCATTCGTCGTCGAAGGCGTCCTTCACGAGTGCGGTGCCCAGGCTGACCACGACGCCGGAGGTCGGGCTCGGATCCTGTCCGGGTTCCGTCCGCGGGGTGGGCACCGGGAAGGTGAACCAGTCGTTGGCGTGGTCGCAGATCAGCTCGATCAGCAGGGCGGTGGCCAGGTGCGCGCGGTCCGGCGGGAAGCCGCCGATGTCGACCGCGCCATCTTCGATCTGCCACCAGCGCGGGCCGGGGGCGCCCGGGTACTGCAGCCGTTGCGGCACTACGTGCAGGGTGGTGAAGGCGGGCGCGGCCAGCGGACCGGTGGCGTCGGCGGTGTACCAGTCGACGTCCCCGCCGTCGTGGGCGGTGATCTGAAGGGTGGTGCCGCCGACCGGCACGTCGCACTCGTGGGTGAGGGTGTCGGACCGCCAGAAGTCCGGCCGCTGCGACAGCCCGGCCAGTTCGGGGTGGGTCATGTCGAGCAGGCCGTTGCGGGCCAGTTCTCGCCCGTCCACCTCGCCGGCGAAGGCGTCGCCGTAAGGCTCCGGCAGTGTGCCGAGGGCGGCGGCAGCCCGCTGTGCCGACGACAACGTGCCGGCGAAGGCGCGGCCGACCCGGATGCGCCGCCCGATCGTCCACCAGTCCTCCGCGGAGCCTTCCAGCAGTGCTTCTGCGGGCACGACGGCCGGGTCCAGGCCGGCCACCGGTTCCAGCGGTGTGCGTGCCACGGGCACCTTGACCAGCACGGGGGTTGAGGCGTCCTCGCCGGCGTGCTCGCCGATCTGCCACTGCCGGCCGAGCATCCAGGCCGGGTCCGCCAGTTCCGCGGAGAAGCCGCGTTGCAGGTCGGTGTAGGGCGGGACGGGTTCGACGCGGTAGTAGTGTTCCCAGGTCATCAGGGCTCCACGAGGTTCGTCCCGGCGGGCCCGGCGCCCAGGATCATCGAGGTGGGCAGCGCGGCGGCCCAGGTGCCGAGCTGGTCGGGCTGGACCATCCTGGCCTTGGCCAGTTCGCGGGTGGCGAGCACGATGCCGGGCAGCGCCTCCACGGTGAGCGGTCGCTGCTCGTCGGATGGTACGGCCAGCAGCACCGCCTGCGGCGCACGGGCTCTGGGGGCGTCGAAGCCGAACGCCGCGAACGTGGTGTGCTGGTCACCGGGCACCGTTTCGGCCCAGTCGTCGAGCAGGCCGATCGCGGCAGGGGCGCCCCCGGTGCAGGCGGGGCCGTAGACGATCACGCGATGTTCGCCCGGTTCGGGTCGTACCCACAGCCGGGCCGGGTCGTCGGCGGCCGCGGGCCACGGGTGCCGGAGTTGGTGGGCTTCCAACCTGGCCAGCGCCGGTCGCACGGCGGCCATCACTTCGAGCCAGTCTCGGTCGAGGGTGCGCGCGGCGACCATGGTGGGCAGGGTGCCGGTGCACAGCAGGGCCAGTCCGGCGACCGGTGCGAGCAGAGCCCGGATCCGGTCGCCGAGTGCCGCCTCGTCGGCGCCGGCGTCGTCGCCCGGGTCGCCTGCTTGTTCGAGGCGGGCGGTCAGCGTTTCGGTGGCCTCCACCGGGTCGGAGGACAGGCCCCAGCGCAAGGCGGGCCCGGTCTGCGGTGGTTGTGCGGCCAGCCCGGCGAGTACGTCCGCGGCGGCCGTTCGCAGGGCGCCGAGCCGGGTACGCAGCTCGTTCGCGGCGGTGTCGCCGGCAGGGCTGACCAGGTCGGGCAGGCCGCGCTGGGCGTCGAGCAGGGTGCAGAGCCGTTCGAGGTCCGCGCGTTCGGCGGGCGCGGTGCCGCGGTCGGCGGGCCCGCCGAGCAGTCCTGCGGCGAGCTCGTCCAGCCGCTGCTGCGTGATCAGCACCGTGTCGGGGACGTCGAGGCCCAGGTCTGCCAGGGTGACGGAAGCGCCGTCGCGGGTCCACGTCCAGCTCGTGGCGGGACCGGATCGGTCACGTAGCAGGGTGGCCAGGGCCGGGTCGGCGGTGGTCACCGGTGAGGCGGGGTCGTGCGCTGCCGGAAGCGGCAGGGCGATGAGAACCGTGGTGCGCACTGACGCGCCCTGCCGCTGGGTCTGCAGCAGCCGCAGTTCCGGCGGCGCGGCGAGCCCTGCGGCCGCCTCCATCGCCTCCTGCGCCTGCGCTCCCCGCCCGGAGACCACGTGGTGGACGGCGTCGGCGACCAGCAGGTCGCCGTAGGTGTCCAGCACCTCGCGCAGATCCTCCAGCGAGCCGAGCCACGTGGGAAGGTCCGCCGGGCCGGCGTCGAGGATCATGAGCCCGTCACAGACGCGTCGCCCGGCCTGCTCCGGACGTGGCGCGAAGCGTCGGCGCAGTTCGAGAACCCGGGCAGGATCTCCCACGCGGCGCTCGATCTCGCGGCCGATCGCCTCGCTGGGATGCACGCCCAGCCGGACGTCCGCGCCGAGCCGGGCGGCCAGGCGGACCTGATCAGACCTCGTGGCGATCCGCCAGCGCGGGTCGTCGTCGTGTACCGCGTGATCGCGCAGCACGGCGGCGGACATGGCCTGGCTGTGGCCGGGCGCGTGCAGCAGTCCGGCTCGGGTGGGCGGTGTGGGGTCCTCGGCAGGGCTCAGGTCGTCGACCCAGCCGTAGGCGCCCAGGTGGCGTCGTACGTTCCGGGCGGCCAGCCGGCGCAGCCGGCGGGTGGCCGGGGCGGTGGCCCACGGGTCGATGCGGTGGCTCGCCGAGTCCAGGACGGCGGTGATGGCCGGCGTCAGAGCCCCGCCCTCGGCCAGTCCGTCGCCGAGCTCGGCCAGTTGCCGCACGGCCTGCCTGACGTCGAGGAACTGCCGGGTGATCGCCGCCACGCGAGAGTCGGGCGGAATCTGCTCGCCGAGCAGGTCCAGGGCGTAGTCGGGCAGCTCGGCGACGGTCTCGCCCCGCCTCGCGTCCTCGGCCAGCCGCTCGGCTTCGTACACCGGCGGAAGGTAGTGCGGGGTCCAGAACGGCCAATGATCGGCGTCGAGGCGGGAGACTTCGGCCTGGGTCAGGAGCAGCGACTGGCGCACCAGCCGCACGAGCAGTGGGTGGCCGGTCTCGCTCTGGTGATCATCCTCGCTCGGGAGGAACGCCAGCGCCTCCCACGGCATGTCCAGATAGCGGTGGAGCAGTTCCCGCACGTCTTCCTTGCCCGGGGGCGCCGGCTCGACGTAGCCGTACGCCAGGTAACGCCGCAGCGGATACTGGGTCGCGTCCAGCGCGGCGGCGAGATCCAGCACCGCCGCGGCGTTCTCCCGCCAGCGCAGAGCCACCTGCCACGGCTGCTCGTCGACGGCCAGGCTGCGCAGCAGCATGATCGGCTCAAGTGGTAGCAGGAGCCGGGAGCCGGGGGCGCGGCTGGTGGGGACTTGGCCGAGGATGGCCAGCAGTTCCCCGGGGCCGGCTCCGGCCGCGGTGCCTGCCCCGGCCGCGGTCCCGGCCCAGTGTGGCAGCACCGTGTCCAGCGCCTTGACCAGCGGGGCTTCCCACGGTGGGTCCTGTGGCCCGGCCCTCCACCGGGACAGGTCGGCGGCGGGCAGCACGCCATACGGGACGTCACCCACCCGCAGGACCGGGGCTGGGCCGAGGGGAGCGAGCAGCCGGGCGGCCCAGTCGCCCATCCCGAGCACCTCGTGCGGGGCGCCCACGACGTCCTTGAGCCAGCGTTGCCACAGCACCGGCCAGAGCGCGGTCACCAGCGGCGGCACCGACGCGAGCAGGGACGTGTCGGCGGCCGGGACGCCGTGGAGCGTCGGTTCCCCGGTGAGCCAGAACACGAGCCCGTCCGCGGTGCCGCCCCCGTGCGAGCGGGCGACGGCGAGCCACGTCGCCGGATCACGGCCGAGGTCAGCGGCGGGCGCCCCGGCGACGGTGTTGGTCGGTGTCATCGGGGCGACGACGCCGAGGGCGCCCCGGCCGGCCTGCGCTTCGAAGGCATCGCCGGGGCGGCTGCCGCCGAGTCCGGTGACGAGGAGCACGTCGAGGTGCGGCCCGTCGGGCAGGACCACCTCCGTGGCCAGGCCGACCCGTTCGGCGGCCTGATAGGAGTTCCACCACAGTTCGGGCATCACGCCGTGCTCGAGAGGGCTCAGCGAGGAGTCGAAGTCGGCCTGTTCGGCGATGCCGGCGTGATCCGGTCGCAGCTCACCGAGGAGTCGCAGGCCGCCGCCACCCTCCTCGCCCCATAGCTGGAGCACGTCGGGCAGCGCGGCGCGGTGGTCCACGGACCGATCTCCTTGATCGCGGTACGTGCCCGAGGCGGTGAAGCCATCATCCGCCGGTACCACGGGCACGGTGCGCAGCAGGTGGGCGGCGCGCCCGCCGCCGACCGCCTGCGCGAGCGCGCGAAACGCCGCCTCTCCCATGTCGGTGCTCAGGTCGCCGTCGCATCGGCTCCAGCACAAGGCGACCAGTTCCGCCTCGGCCACGGTGGGTGCGGGCGGCGGAGCGGCGAGCGCGACGGGGTCGGGATGCACCCGCACCCGCAGCTTCCACGGATCGCCGCTGTGCTCACGCGGACTGAATCGGGTTTCCAACCGGAGCGGCAGCAGAACACCGATCGCCTGGTCGCCGGGCAGGGGGTCGAGCCGGGTCCGTGCGGTGTGCTCCAAGTCGAGCACGTCGTCGTCGGACAGCATGGCGTCGTGCACGAAGGCTTCACGGTCGCCAACGTCGCCGCCGTTGGCCGCGACGGTGTCGACGAGGCGGCGCGCGGTCTCGGCGCTCATCCGCGGCTCGTCGCCGAGAAAGAGCCGCCGCGGGTCGGGGCGCAGTTCGGCGAGCAGCGTCTCGGCATCAGGTACGGCGGGGAGCCAGAGCGACCATTCCGTGAAGAGGAACTCGTCCTCCGTCCGAGGCCCGTCGAGTGCGTCGAGCTCCGCGTCGAGCGCGGCCAACCCCAGACGGGCGGCCTCCAGCTCGGCCATCCACCCGGTCGCCCGCTCGGCGGCGGCCCGGTGCCCGGGGTCGTCCAGCCGGGACGGGTCGCCGGCCAAGAGCCAGCCCGGCGTCGCGGCCAGTTCGGCGGCCAACTGCGCCACCCGGCGCAGCCCCGCCTCGCGGGCGTCCCGCGCGCTCTGCACGGGGTCTCGGCGGCCGGTCACAGCAGGTTCCCGAGGAAGACACGGGTGGGAGGGGCGAACGTCACCGCGGCGAACCCGGCAGCGTCCGGCGCACCGCCACCCGACGGGCGGCGGAACCGGTATCCCGGCGGCGGCTCCTCCAGCACCAGCCAATGGTCCTCACCGGCGGCGGGCGGCAGGCCGAAGCCGAAGAAGACGAGATCGGGAGTGAGCCGTCCGCTGAAGGCGGCGTACTCGCGTAGGGTGCCCGCGTTGTCCACGTCGGGCACCTGACTCCACTCACCCGTGCCGCCGGGGTTCGGGGCCAGGTAGACGGCGGTGGCCGGGTATCGCCGGAACAGTTCGGTGTGCAGCACGATCACCAGTTCGGCACCGCGCTCGGGATCGGATTGGTGCGTGTCGTCGCCCAGTCCGGTGGCCTCCGGCCAGAGCGGCTGGCCGGTATCGAGTGCGACGACCGGGCGGAGGTCGGTGGCCACGGCGTCGCCTTCCACATCGATGCGCTGCCAGAACCGGCGCAACGGCGTCCATCGGGACGTGATCGGCAGGTTGCGCCACCGCAACTCGCCGATCGTCTGCGCGTTCGCGCCCAGCAGCACCGCCTCGACGAAGCTCGGGTTGCTCTGCACCGCCAGCACGCGATCGGGCGGGATGTCCCCGGCGCCCGGCAGCAGCCAGTCCGGCGCGTGGTCGGCCAGGAACCGCCAGAGCGGGATGTCCAACTCCGGCGCGACGTCGGGTTCGGCGAGCAGGGGCTCGCGCAGGCCGCGGAGCGTGCCGAGCACCCGGCGCACGGCGACCGGCCGGTCGGCTTCCGGGTCCACGGCCGCGGCGACCGAGTCGGCGAAGGCCCCCAGGTCCGGCAGCGGGCGGCACTCCTGTTCGGGCGGCGTCTGCCTGACGAGGTCGATCAGGTCCTCCGGCTGGAGGGTTTCGAGCAGCATGCCGGTGGTCTCCTGATCGAAGAACTCGTGGAACACGTCATGGGCCCGATCTCTCAGCTGTCGGGGGAGGGACTCATCGAGGTCGGCCACCCTGTCGGCGATCTGCTGGTCGGTCTCAGGCAGGCGCTGTTGTGGCGGGCAGGTGTTGGCCGCTGCGATCAGGGTGGCGAGCGAGGTGGCTCCGTCCTGGGCGGAGCGGTGCAGCGGCCCGCGCCTGCGCAACAGGCGGCGGGCGGCGCTGGAGAAAAGCGCGGGCACCAGGGCCGGAGTACGCCCGGCGACGGCCTGCAGGGCGTTGCCTCCTCCGGCCACCGGCATCCGGGCCAGCAGCGGCGCCAGCACGGCCAGACGCGCGAGAGGTTCTTCCGGCACGCGCCCCCGCCAGAGGCTGCCCGCGGCACGCAGGCCGAGGGCAAGGTGCCGGATCCGCTGGGCCGCGGTGGCCACCGCCCCGGCCTGCTGCGCGGCGGCCAGGGCGATGCGGTCCTGCCAGGCGATCGCGATCCAGGCGCCCAGCCCGGCCGCCCCCCGGTGACGCGGGTCCAACCGCAACTCCCGCCGCCAGCCGCCGGGAGGCACGTCGTCGCCGGGCGGCGGCCACGCCCACGGCTCGCCGTCGACCGGGCCGGGATGCCACGGCACGTCGTAGCGCGGCAGCCTGAGCACCCAGGGGGCGTCCCCGGGCTGGTCCTCGGTCAGCTTCTCCACGCCGGCGGCCACGTGCGAGGGCAGCGGGCCGATTGCCGGGGCCGTGACCGCGGTGAGTGCCGCGCCGGCCGACAGTGTCACGCCCAGTGCTTCCACGTGGGCTCGGCCGAACTGCTTGTCCGCCAGCATCGTCGTCTCGGCCGGGCTGAGCGGCTCCAGCCGGGCGGCGACCGTGGCGAAGTCCCCCGCGTCGGCTGTGGTGCGGAAACTCCACCTGTCGAAGCACGGCAGCGTCACCGCGTCCGTTCCGTCCTGCCAGGCATCGGCCAGTTGCCGGCCGGGCAGCAACCGCCAGCCGGGCACGAGCGCGGCCACGTAATCGCGGCCCGGATGCAGCAGTCTCGGGCTGAGGATCCTGGAGAACGTTCCGCCAGGGGTGCGGTGCACGTGCGCCCAGCGATGCGAGGCCGCCAGCGGATGCTGGGCGAACAACTCGGCGCCGCTGAGCCGCACCCGCCCGTCCGGCAGCAGGCTCACCTCTTCCCGGCTTCCCACCACGAGGACGAGCCAGGGCCGCACCCGGGGAGCGCCGGCGACATGCCGGGCCCGGGAGTAACGCCACGGCAGGTCAGGTGCGGCGAGCTCGACGTGCGGCATCATCGTCGAGTCCGCATCGGGGCAACCGGGGTGCGGGCGGCGCCCGGTGACCTGCCCCGCGGCCAGCATGGCCACGTCCCCCGGGCCGGCGAGCAGGAATCCGGCCGCCGCCGGGATCTCGCCCAGGTCGTCGTGCAGAGTCAGCGCAAGGGTGGCGGTCAGCCTCGGGTCGCTGGGCAGGCCCTCCTCGGTGGCCAGCGCGTACACTGCCGGGCGCTGCCAGGACACGAACTCGGGCGTCACAGCCCCTCCAGCAAGACGGGTTCGACGAAATCGGGTTCGGCGACGGCGAAACCGCCATGAAGCCTGGCGCTCTGATGGGCGGCGGTCGCGCTGTCGCATACGAACTCGTCGTGGGTGGCGATCCAGGACTCGCTCTGAACCTCGACGATCGGAGCCGTGGTGGCGGGTGACGGGGCGGCGTCCCGGGCGGTGAGCATCCCGGCCAGGATTCCCGGCAACGCCAAGACGTCGGCCTCGAAAAGCAGGGCCAGAGATTCCGTGCGGACCTTCTTGAACACCTTGTGCCCGGTCGGCTGCGGGTTCGCGCGGCCGGCGAGGTCCTCACCACCCGAACAGACGACTCCGGCGGGCAACTGCTCGAACGCGGGCCGGTTCAGCGCCTCAGCCTGGGCCAGAGCGATGAACGAGCCCGGCGCGAACAAGTCCGCGACGGTGGACGTCAACCGCGGAGCCGTCACCGTGACGGTCTGGACACCACCGAGCGGCGCACCGTCAAGACGATCGATCGGGATGTTCAGCGGCACCCTGCGCTGTTGCCAGCACACCCCGCCGCGCGGACTGATCAGCGCCATCCCCGGTGGCACCGGCAGCCCGGCGGGCACGACGTCAGGGTCGCTCCCGCCGGCCGGGCGCAGCGCCTGCGGCCGCACTTCGTCCCTCAGCACCTGCGCCGCCCGCGTCGGCGCCACCTGCACGGCGCCGCCGCCACCGCTGCCGAAGGTGAAGGTCTCATCGAAGTGGAAGTCGTGCAGGAAAGTCTCGACAGTGAGCCTGCCACGCAGGGTGACCGGGCCGGGTCCGTCCAAGGTGCCGTCGAGGCGTACCCCGCAGAACGTCACCCCGAGGACTCTGACCTCGAAACCGGCGCTGACCTCTGCGTGCACGTGGAACGGGGTGAACTGGACGATGGAGTCGACGGCGAGGAACCCGCGCGCGCGGCAGCCCGCCATGCCCACGTTCGCCTCGATCCGGCCGCCGAGCTGGACGCTGTTGGACGTGACCGCCAGGTAGCCCTCGGCCCGTAGGGAGATTCCGGGAACGGGGACGTCCAGGTGGTAGCCGAGGCGGCGCAGTGGGGGGATGACGGCCGGCTCGGGGCGGAAGCCCGGGTAGAAGCCCCCGGCGGTCAGCACGGTGTGGGCCTGCGGCCCCCAGCATTGCCGGAACGCCAGGTCGCCGTACACGCTGAAGACGCCGAGCAGGCCGCTGTCGATCAGACTCGCGTCCACGGCCACCGTGCTCTGGACCAGGTCGATCACGCCGGCCACGTCGACCCGCAGCTTCAGCACGGGCGGGATACCCGCGCGCGCGACCCCGACGACAACCACCCGCTGCGGGCCCGGCAGTTCCATCAGCACGGCCAGGTCGAATGAGCAAAAGCCCTGGCCGGCGATCTCCAGCCAGGACAGCCGCAGGGTCGGCCCTGCGACGGACACACCGGCTCTGGGCGGCAGGATGGTCTCCAGCGCGGCGAGCGCGTTGCGGGCGCCGTTGCCGAGGTCGAGCGGGAACAGCACCTCTCCCGCGCTGCCGTCACGCAGCGGGGCGGCCAGTGCCTGAGGGTCCACGCCGCGGTTGGCGCCGATGACGCCACCCACCCGCGACAACTGGAAACCGAACCCGAGCTGCAGGCCCGGCGAGAAGCCCGCCGAGAAGACCGCAGCGGCCGAGGACCGGCCGTCCACTTGGCGCAGGCTCGCCAGCGCCGCCACTTCGACCACGCCGAGGTCCAGCCCCAGCACTCCGCGCGTCCCGTCCGGGAGCACATCGAGGGAGCCCCCGCCGGCCACGACACCGGCATCAACGCGGGCACTGACGTTCTTCGGCGGCAGCGGGCCGACCGCGATGGCGGGCGCGGCCGCGTTGCGCGGGTCGGGCAGCAGCAGCGACGGGCACACGGCCTCCACCGCGAACGGGCCGAGGCCCGCGCCCAGGCGGACGCCGTCGTCGGCTGCCCAGTCCTGCAACGACGGTTTCGGCAGCGGCAAGCCCGCGAGCACGTAGGCAGCCAGCCAGTCACGCACGGCGCCCATGGCCGCGCGCCATCTGGCCAGTGCCGGGTCAAGGGATGCGGGCGCGCCCAGCGCCGCATCGAGCGCGTCGGCGGCGTTCCGCAACTCGACGGCCCGCGGATCGCCCGCGTGCCCATCGACGACGGCCAAGACGCCCCCAGCGTAGCCACGAACCGCGCCAGACATCAGAGGGTACTTCCCTTCCCGCTACCACCGAGACCGCTGTCCCGGGAAGTACTGCGCATGAATGGCCGGGAGTAGACGAACATGTCGAGTCGGCCGGCTTGCGGGTATCTGGCTCCCGGACCGGTTGCGCCGAAGACAGCCGGCGAACGGTCCGCTTTGGTCTGTCCACGTCGACACTTTCCCGGCTCCCGAGCGCGTTATAGTCGCTCACCGGTCGTGAGAACGTCATGAGTTCTCAGGCGTGAGTTCTCGGGGGCTTGGCCGTCGTGCAGCGATCGTCAATCCTTGGTCAAACAACGACCTGCTCGTGGACGCAGGGCTCCGCCGGGGAAGATTGCCGGGTGGAAACAACGCATCCGAGCGACTTCGCGACTGCGATCGGCGAATTGACACTGAGGTCAGCCGCCGCGCGGGCGCCGCTCGATCCCGGAGGGTGAATTCACCTCTCCTGAGGCACCGGAGCTGACCACGATGACGGACCCACTCAATCGCCTGCTGATCGAGCACACCTCGACGTCACGCCGGAACCGGCCAGGCGAGACACACCACCTGGTCCCGATCGGCGGTGAGCGCCGCGAGTTGCTCGACTGGGTGGAGGAGACCGGCGCCTTCAAGGTGTGGGTGGCCGACCCGGACGCGGGCCCCACCGACGACCCCTACAAGCCCGTCCCGCGCACCAGCGGGACGTTTCTCACCATCGGCCAGGGACATCGCCTGGTCTGGCTCGCCAGCCAGCTCGGATTGTGGCACGAGGGCAGCGTGCTGGATTGGGTGCCGAACTCCGGCGGCAGAATTTTCGAGCTCAACCGGTCGATCACTGCCGGAGACCCGATGCCCGAACTCCTCAACGCCTCGCAATTCTCGATTCCGCCCGAGCGCGAACTCATCTACCTCGACCACGAGCGGGTGCTCGACTGGGACCGGTTCACCGGCGACATCCTCATATGGGACTACGACCGCTCGGCAACCACGACCGACCCCTTCCCGACCCGGCTCAACAGCACCTCGTTCCCGAACGTCCGCGAGGACCACCAGATCGTCTACCTCGGCGGCGACATGCTGCTGATCTGGAACGAAACGTCCGGCGAAGTCGAGGTCTGGCGCTACGACCGCACCCTGCTCGGAGAAGTCGACCCGTTCACCGATCTCGAGATGAGTGACAGCTGGACGGGCGAGATCGAACCGGGCCGCAAGATCCTCTACCTGGGAGAGGACCAGGTGCTGGACTGGGATCCGACATCGGGCTCGCACCGGATCTGGAGCTTCGACCGGCCCAGGATGCCGGCCGCGCAGTTCGACTTCCTGCTCAACACCGACCTGGACACGGCTGCGCACTGGGTGGCCCGAGCACAGGAGCGGATCGTCGCCTACCAGGTCGCGCTCGCAGGCAGCGGCACCGACCCCAACTTCTCGGCCACCGATGATGCGCTGCGCACCCACTTCCACGCACAAGACCATCCATCGGGTCTGCAGTTCGCGCTGGCCGCGATCCTCGACATGTACGTCGGGATGATGAACCGCTTCTCGACGGGCACCGGCTCGATCTTGCAGGTCACCAAGGAAACCGCCATCTCCGACCTCGGAGGCGTGTCCGACTACACCCGCGGCTACAGCACCCAGGGCGTCGGCACCCGGCTCACGCCCGCCTATCGCACCAACGACACGATCGGCCATCCCGGACTCGACGGCGCCGGCCCCCGGCTACGGGCAGCGATCCTCATTCACGAAACGACGCACTTCCTCGGAGACAACCCCGACACCGCCCTCGAATGGCAGATCCAGGCCTACGACGCGCTCACTCCCGAGCTGGCGCTCCGAAACCCGGCCAGCTACGCCAGCTTCGCCCACCAGGTCACCGAAGGGACGTTCCTGCGCTTCGGCCTCGAACCGTGGATCTGACAACACCAGTGGTCCGTCGCACAACCTGGTCCGGCTTCAGAGTCCGCATGTGAACAGCGCCCTGCGCCTGCTCAACCGCCCGTATCCGGCCGAGAAGCGCCCGACCAGCCAGAAGGTGAAGTGCGACTGCTGGCCGATCAGATGGGCCGGCTGGTACGGGTCTCGCCGGCGTTACCCGGGAGCGGTGCACGACGTTGGTGCTGCTCGAACGGTCGGCCTGATCGACGCTCTGACCGGTGCCGGTGGCACGATCTGCACACCGTTCAAACGACATCGCCATCGGCCCTGGCTCTCCCGCAGCCAGGGAGACGTCAACCACGCCCACGCCCGCATCCGCGCCATCGCCGAACGCGCCGTCGCGACCTTGGAGCTGGAAGGTGCTCACCAAGCTGCGCTGCCGCCCGCATCGAGCGACCGCACTCGTGCAGCCAGCCTCGTCCTGCAACTCATCGAAGAGGGCCGCTACTCAGGATGAAAAGGGCTCCTTGATCGGCTCATTCCCCATAAACTACGCGGATGCTTCCTAACCTCGATGGCGAGGCGGGTGCCAGCGCCGAGCAACGCCTCCAAGACGAGACGATCATCTGGCTGACGACGGTCAGATCCGACGGCCAGCCTCAGACGTCGCCTGTGGGGTACGTGTGGGACGGAGTGAGATTCCTGATCATCAGCAACCCCGGCGCCCCGAAGATCCGCAACCTGCGCGACAACCCCAAGGTCACGCTGCACCTGGACCTCGACGGCAACGCGGAGCGATTCAGCGTCCTCACCATCGAGGGCATCGCCGAGCTGGAACCTGCGCCCCTGGGTGGGCCTGCGCCGCTGAGTGAGTGGGAGCTCTCCACCTACCTGGAGAAGCACCTGGAATCGATGCGCTGGGCCGGTTTGACGCCCGAGGAGACCTTTGCCGACTTCTCCACCGCGATCCGGGTGACGCCAATCCGTGCCCGCTGCTACTGAGCCGCCTGCCGCCGAGATGAGCGATCGGGACTGGAACACCCTTGGCGCCCAAGGAAGCCAAATCTCCCCGAACTACTTCGCTGAATCACGTCACCGTCTGGAGCAGGCACCGTCCGCAGGCGCGCCTGCAGTGTCGCCTCTCCGCCGGGTACCGCTGGGAACACCACCTGCCGGACGGTGCCCTCCGGAGCCCGCAGCTACGCTTCGGCGATGGAGAACAGCTTCTCGGTCTTGCGGTGCGCCTTCTTGGCCCGGCGTCTCGATCTTCAACGGCCAGCAGCGCCGCCCGCAATCCCTCGTCTGTGAACACCGCCGGGCAGATCTTGTCCGCCAGTCACTCGGTCAGCATGCCCCGCACCTGGGCCCGGTGCCGCTCGATCGACCGGCCTGACCAGTCGTACTCCACCAGCAACGCCGGCTCGACCTGTCAACTACCCGGCCACGTAGTTCCACGGTGACGACCTCGGGGCATTGCAACGAGCCGGCTTCTGCCATTGCATCTGCGGCCACGAGTTCTCCGGGCACCAGCAGGGGCCGACAGAGGGCCGGTGTACGCGAGCTGAAAGCCGGCCCTGCGCCCAGCCATCGAAGCTGTCGTGTCATCAGCCGACCGATGCCCGGGCCATGCCTCGCCCAAGCCGCCAGGCGGCCCAGCCCCGAACGCCTGACCCGGCACACGATCACCGCAGGCGCAGGGGTACGCGCTGACGGACGAGGAGATGACGGCCGGCTCATGCTCGGCCGCCGCTCCGGTCGTCGTGCCCGGGCAGCCATTGCTGCGCTGGGCATCGTGCTGTCCGCGCGGCGCGCTCGCGAGTTGCCCCTCTGCGGGCCGCCGCGGGCCCGCATCGCCGGCCTACGCGAGGTAGGTCTCGGCTCCCTGGGACGCTATCCCGCCGCCTCGACGACCGTGACCACGTGATTGGTGCTCGTTCCCTTGACGGTCGAGCTCCCGACCAGCGTGACGGTGTAGGTGTGCTTCCCGGCCGTGGCCGGCGTGTCGGTGAAGGCGAACGTCCCGTCGGTGGCGGCGGCCAGTTTCTGACCCTTGGTGGTGACGGTGCCGTCCGGCGCGACGGCCCTGCGGCTGACGGTGACCGTCGTGCGAGGGTAGACGACGCCCGTGGCGGCAAAGGTGCCGCTGAACTCCAGCAGCTCGCCGACGGCGCCCGTCGCGGGCCCGGTCACGGTGAGCGCCGGTTCGTACCTGGCTACCGCGACGGTCGCCGTCGCGTAGGCCCCGTAGTACCAGGAGTTGCCCGGCCAGGACAGGCGATACCTGAACGCCCCGATGCCCGGTGGGGTGTCGGTGAACTCGTAGGTCCCGTCCGCCGCTGTGGTGACCTCTCGGAAGGGCCGGTCGGTGCCGTCGGGGAGCCAGCTGTACAGTTCCAGCGTCTGCACGCCGGGGGTCGCTCCGGTGCTGAGCGTGAGCCGTCCGCTGATGGTCAGCGGCTTGAGCGCGTTCGCCTCGGCGGGCGCCGTCAGGGTCAGGGCCGAGGAGTGGTAGGGCGCGGACGGCAGCCGCCAGAGGTGCATGCGCCCGGTGCCCGGCTCCTTCAGCACCGCGAAGGTGTAGATGCCGTAAAAGCCGATGCTGCCCGGCACCAGTGCCTTCCCCTGGCGGCCGGCCGTGTAGATCACCTCTCTCGTGATCGCGTCGTAGACCACGAGCTCCGCCGCGTCACCCGCGGCGGAGTTCCAGCCGCCCACCACGTAGTAGCCGTTCTCACTGGCCGCGACGGTGGCGGCCAGGTCGTGCCCGGCCGGCCCCTTCTCGTCGTAGGCGTGGGCCCGGTCGAAGGTCGTGGTGTCCCAGGCGTCGAAGGCGTGGGCGCCGGACGGCACCGGCAGCACCGCCGACCCTTGGTAGGCGAGGGCCAGGTCCTCCAGGGACGGCAGCCCGTCCGCGTCGCCGAGGATCTCGCCGAGCGGGTTGCCCGGGTCGCGGTTGACGTCGTACAGCCTGATGGTGGCGGGGCTGACTCCCGGCTCCGACACGGCGAGGAAGGCGCCGGCGACCGCGACCAGCGGAGGTCGGGTCGTGGCCGGCCCGACCTTGACGAGGATGGGGGTGGCCCGCACCTCGAGCGCGACGACCCCTCCCTCACCCGCCCCGCCGCACCCGTATCCGATCCACAGCCGGTTGTGGGCCTGCGCCAGCGTGGACGGGCACGGATACGCGGACAGGTCGATGCGCCGGGTGACGGCGACCGTGGCGGTGTCGATCTCGATCACCTCATGCGTGCCTCTCAGCGTCGCGTACACCTTCCTGGCGCCGTCCGGCGCGGATAGGGCGGTGACTCCGGACAGGCCGCCGATCGTGGTGACGGCCTCGCCGTCGAGGTGCGTGACCACGATCCGGTCGTCGGCGGCGACGAAGACCTTGCCGTGGCCGGCCACCAGGTCCCCGCCCTTGCCCGCGACCCCGAGGTCGGCGACGAGATCGGCGGCCGCGGCCGCGGCGGCGGGAGCTGGGGCGACGAGCAGGCTCGCCGCCAGGAGCAGGGACCCGGCCGAGGCGACTAATCGGCCGATGCGTTCAGAGGCTGAAGGACGCACATGCACTCCGTTCGAAAGACGATCTTCGTTCTTCGAACGTATATTCGCATATTGTGTCATCGCCGTGAAGGGCAAGTCGCCGAGTTTCTGCATGCGGTCCTTGAACAAGGTGGGCCGCAGCGGGGCCATCGGGGAAGCGCAGACGATGATCGCGCCCATGTCCTCCATGCGACACAGCTTGGCCTCATGGTGGGTTGTGGCCAAATACGGCGGATCATAGCGTCGTCGGGTGCCGATGATTGTGTTGTGTCTCGTCCAGTTCATGCTCGTGCTCGATGACACCGTCGTGAACGTTGCGTTGCCCAGCATCCGCGATGAGCTGGGGTTCAGCGCGTCCGGGTTGCCCTGGGTCGTCAACGCCTACTTCCTGGCTTTCGGCGGGCTGCTGTTGCTGTGCGGCCGAATGGCGGATCTGCTGGGCCGCCGCCGGGTCTTCCTGTTCGGGGTGGCGCTGTTCGGGGTGGCCAGCCTGGCCTGCGGGCTCGCCCAGGAGCCGTGGCAGCTGGTGATCGGGCGGTTCGTGCAGGGTGCGGGTTCTGCGATGGCCAGCCCGGCGGCGATGTCGATGATCACGTTGCTGTATCCGGGGCCGGAGGAGCGAGCCAGGGCTCTGGGCATCTGGGGCGGCATCGCGGCCCTGGGCGGGACTTCGGGCCTGGTGCTGTCCGGGGCGCTGACCGACCTGCTGTCCTGGCGGGGGATCTTCCTGATCAACCTGCCCATCGTCGCCGTGGCCCTGGCGCTGCTACCCCGCCTGGTCCCCGAGTCCCGCGCCCCCGGCCGGCGCCGCCTCGACGTTCCCGGCGCGGCCCTGGTCACCGGTGCGGCGGTGTCGCTGGTGTACGGGCTGCTGCGGGCCGGCGAGACCGGCTGGGGCGATCCGATCGTCGTCGGCGCCGTCGTGCTCTCCGCCGCCTTGGCGGTGGCGTTCCTGGTGGCCGAGTCGCGGGCGGCGGCGCCGCTGGTGCCCCGGTCGTTCCTGGCCTCGCGGACGCGGGCGGTCGCCAACGGCGCGACCCTGCTGTTCTCGATGGCGATGTACGCGATGTCGTTCCTGCTGATGATCCAGATCCAGACCGTTCTGGGCTACAGCCCGCTCCTGGCCGGCATCGCCTATCTGCCCTACGGCGCCGACATCCTGGCAGGCATGTGGCTGTCCTCCCGCATCTCGCTCAGGATTGGGACGCGCTGGGCGCTCCTACTGGCGTTCCTGGTCAACATCGCCGGCCTGCTGCTGCTGTCCGGCGTGGCGGCCGGCGACTCCTACGCCGCCCACGTCCTGCCCGGCATGCTCATCCTGAGCGTGGGCAACGGGCTGAGCCTGCCCGTCATGGCCGTGGCCGCGGTCGACGGCACCACCGAGGACGACGCCGGTCTCGGCTCGGCCCTGTTCACCTCCGTCCAGCAGATCGGCGGCGCCGTAGGGGTGGCCGCGCTGGCCACCATGAGCTACTCAGGCGGGCTCACGGCGGGCGCGCTCTGCGTGGCGCTCGGTGCCGTGCTCATCTTCGTGCTACTGCCCTCGCGTGCCGGCGGTCCGCGGCGGCCCGCTGGGCATGGAGCCGACGGCCGAAGCGCGCAGACAGCCGCTCCCCGGTGAGGATCTGGACCCCGCTCCGCCCAAGCCAGGCCGTCGCGGGCCAGCAGTGCGTGGCGACTTGACGGTAGCGCTAGGGCGGCTGCTGGCCACAAGCCGCGATCAGGCCATATCGTATCGCGTTGAGGACATAGGCTGGAGCCCATGATCGAAGCCGCCGAATCCATGATCGAGGCCGTCGAAACCGCCGTCCCGACCGCGGTAGGCGTGATCGTTGTCGGGCACTTCCCCCTGTCATCGGGGCAGTGGATCTCCCCGCACAGCCACACGCACCACCAGCTGGCCTGGACGCGGAGCGGCGTCCTCAGCGTCGCCGTGGACGACGCGTACTGGATCCTGCCACCCACCCGGGCCCTGTGGCTGCCGGCGGGAGTCGTTCATCGGACCGGCGCGACCCGCGACGCGCTGCTGTGCAGCCTCTACCTCAATCCAGTGCGGTGCGCACTGGACTGGACGGAGCCCACTGCGGTCGGCGTCGACGGGCTGCTGGCCCATCTGATCGCCTATCTCGCCCGTGAAGACCTCGCCGATGACGCGCGATTGCGGGCCGAGGCGGTAGTGCTGGACCTGTTGCACCCCGTGCCGGCCCTGCCCATCGATGTCCCGCTTCCCGTGGACGAACGCGTACGCGCCGTGGCCGACACCCTGCTGGCCGACCCCTCCGACTCCCGGAGCCTTGACGGCCATGCGCGCGCCATCGGAGTGAGCCGACGCACTCTGACGCGGCTGTTCGTCCGTGACACCGGGTTGAGCTTCGACCGCTGGCGCACTCATATGCGACTGCGGGCCGCCCTGCCTCTCCTCGCCGAAGGCCGGCCGGTGTCGCAGGTCGCGCACACGGTGGGGTACGCGACCTCAAGCGCTTTCCTCGCGGCGTTCCGCCGGACCGTCGGCACCTCACCCGGGCGCTACCTCAACCGAGAGGCCGTCCGCGACGTTTGATCCAGAACGGAGAAGGTCTCACGATCTCATCCGGGCGGACACCTGCTCCCGCGCCTGTCCACAGCATGCGCCACCAGCACCGAAGCCAACTCGGCCGCACCCTCGGCGAACTCCCGCAGCCGATGCGCCTTCTGAATCTGTTCTCTGCCGAGGTGACCATCCGCTGCAACACCGCCACCACTCAAGCCGACGGCATCGCACGTGACACCTCGACCGGCTTGGCGAAACTCCCGCCGCGTCCTCATGCCAGAAACCCGAAGCCGGCTGACGGGGACCGTACGAAGAACGGCTCTGGCCCACTTTCGGTGGTGACGGAGGGTGGTTGGCCGAGGGTGTCTCTGAACTGGTGGCACGATCTTTTCTGGCGGCGGGTTACCTTACGAGGCGCCAGGTGCCATTGCCGTTCGGTTGCAAGTGCCAACCTGCCGGCCAGTCGCTGACAGTGACTTTCATGTCAGGCGCTTCCCTCACAGTGGCCCTGTCAAAACTGATCCCTTGATCGAGGGTCGTCCCGTCGAATCGAGTGTCCCTGGTGAAGGTCGCCCCGTTGAATCGGGCGGCACCGGCAAAGGTCGCCCCGCTGAACCAGGCATCCCGGCTGAAGGTCGCCCCGACGAACTCGGCCCCTTTGGTGAAGGTCGTTCCGTCGAACCGGGCGTCCCTGCCGAAGTTGACCGACAAGAACTTGGCCTCTTCGGTGAAGGTCGTTCCGTCGAACCACGCGTCCCCGGTCAGGACCGCCCAGTCGAACCGGGCCTGTCCAGTGAAGGTAACCCTCCGGAACAGCGCCTCTGCCGTGCGGCAGTAGGTGAAGTCGAGGTCGATGAGGGTGGCACCGGTCAAGTCGATGCGCATGCCGTCCCAGAACTGCTCGCCCGGAGATGTCACCCGCAGGTGGGGATTGCGCCGATCGTCGCGCAGGTGATCGATCAGGATTTGCTGCGCGGTGAGCCGGACCTGAAGCTCGCCTTCTTGGTCAACGCCGTTCTGTGCGGCCGGGTGTGGTCCCGGCGTGGCTGGAGCAGACTCCTGGCTGGGAGGCGGGCCCCACATGCGTAGGTAGGCGCAGATGACGTTGACGATGGTCTGCCGGTGTCCGGGGTTGTCTTGGGCCAGACGTTCCAGCGCATACAGCCCGGCCAGCCGGACCGCAGCTTTGTCGTGGCCGAGTTGCTCGGCGGCCTTGGTGTACAGCTCGGTCACCCGCCGCTCGGTCGCGTCGTGCGCGGCGACATGTTCGACCAGTTCGTGGTGGCGCTGTCGGCGGAAGGCCAACATCAGCGTGATCGCCGCGCCCACCCCGGCTCCGGCGGCCAGCGCAGTTCGGATGATCTCGCTGCGTGCCGTTGCTCCAGCTGCATCGGCCCGCGGCGCGGGCAGTCCGGACAGCAACCACCATGCCACCACGCCCACCGTTCCGGCTACCGCCACCGCCGCCGAAACGATCCACCATACTGCCGGCCGAGGCTCGCGCAGCACGGGCACCGAGCCTGGCCTCAATCGGCTGTGAAATTCCCGCGTCAGGCGCATATCGCCGTATCACGGTTTAAGCGCTCTCCGTTACTCGTAGACCATCGATCGCCATCTCGCAGACGGCTTCGAACGGGTCTTCTGGCCCCACCTGGCCTAGTGCTCCAGTGACACGTCGAGGTCTTGACGGTTCAGCCACATGAAGACGGCCATCACATGATCATTCGGAGTTCGTGAAGACATCTGAAGATCGCGTGATGGCCGTGGCCGACACTGGCGACCCCGCCGGCTGGATGGTCACCGGGGTTGAGCAGCATGCGAACGAAAAGTCTCGTTTAGCCGCCCCCGAAACCCCGCTTGGCGTGGACGGCTGTTCCGACACGCTTGACCTGCAGAAACGTGCTGCTCAGAGGGTCGCTGAAGCCGTTTCTCCCGTGACAGTTCGATCTTGAGCCTGGCCGGCGCTGATGGATGAGTCCTACTTTCGGGGCCCATGCCAGTTGAGTTCTTGAGCGATGAAGAGGCGGCCGCCCACGGCCGTTACGTAGGGGCGCCGACGCGGGCCGAGCTGGAGAAGATGTTCTTCCTCGACGACGCGGACCGCCGGACCCGCTCGAGGTCCCGGCCGAGGTGATCGACTACCTGGCCGATCAGCTCGGCGTGGCGGACGTCTCGCAGATCAAGCAGTACACCGAGCGGCGCCAGACGCAGTTCGACCACCAGGACGAGATCAAGAAAGCGTACGGGCTGCGGGAGGTCTCCGCGGTCGAGGCGGCGTTTGTCGCGTGGGTGGACGCGCGGGCGTGGAACACCGGGGACGGCAAGAAGAGCATCTTCGTCGACGGGGTGAGCTGGCTGCGCACCAACAAGGTACTGCTGCCGGGGGTGACCACGCTGACCCGGCTGATCGCCCGGGTGCGCGATGAGGCAACCGAGCGGCTGCATGACACGCTGTACGGCATCTTGTCGCCGCGGCAGCAGGCGATTCTGGCCCGGCTGCTGGAGGTACCGGAGGGGGCGCGGGCCTCGGATCTGGAGCGCTGGCGCAAGGGCCCGTCGGTGCCCTCAGGCCGGAACATGGAAAAGGCGCTGGAGCGGGCCGGTGAGATTCCGGATCGAGGGCCTGGGCGAGGTCGGTGATGAGGTCGTCGGCGTCTTCCATGCCGACGGACAGGCGGATCATGCTGTCGGTGATGCCGCGGCGGGCGCGCTCGTCTGGGTCGAGGCCGTGGTGGGTGGTGGTGATGGGCTGGGTGATGAGGCTTTCCACGCCGCCGAGGCTGGGGGCGATGGCGAACAGGCGCAGCCGGTCCACCACGGCGGCGGTTTGCTCGGCGGTGGCGTCCAGCACGGCGCTGAGCATGCCGCCGCTGCCGCGCATCTGCGCGTCCACGATCCTTTTCGCGTCGCCGGTGGCCAGGCCGGGGTAGTGCACCCGGCGCACACACGGGTGGGCCGCGAGGAAGGCGGCGACGGCGGCCGCGGTCTCGTTCTGCGCGCGTACGCGGACGGGCAGGGAGCGGATGGAGCGGGCCAGCAGGTCGGCGACCTGTGGGGCGATGACCTGGCCGAGGTTCTTGCGCCACATCGCAACTGGGGCCAGCAGTTCGGCCGCCCCGATGAGGGCGCCGGCGGTCAGGTCGGAGTGGCCGCCGAGGTATTTGGTGGCCGAGTGGATGACCAGGTCCGCGCCATGGTGGAGCGGGTTCTGGTTGACCCGGGTGGCGAAGGTGTTGTCGACGACCGTCAGCGCGCCCGCCGTGCGGGCTTGGGCGGAGATCGCGGCGATGTCGAAGACGTCCAGCTTCGGGTTGGACGGCGTTTCGAAGAACACGATGCGGGTGCGGCCGGTCAGCACCTCGCCGAGCCGGTCGGTCTCGTCGGCGCGCAGGAAGGTGGTGGTGATGCCGAGTTGCGGCAGATTGGCGCCGAGGAGTTCGAAGGTGCCGCCGTAGACGTCGCCGAGGCACACGATGTGCTCGCCGGTGCGGGTGTGGGCCAGGAAGGTGGCGGCTTCGGCGGCCATGCCGGAGGAGAAGGCCGGCGCCTGCTGGCCGCCTTCCAGGTCGGCGAGCTTGTCCTCCAGGGAGCGGATGGTGGGGTTGAGGCCGTAGCGGGTGTAGAGGTTGCCGCTCTTGCGGCCTTCGACGACGTCGAGCAGGTCGGCGGTGGAGGGGAAGGCGAAGGTGGAGTGCGCGTACAGCGGGGTGTGGACGGCGCCTTCGCCGTCGCGGTGTTCGCCGGCGTGCACGCTGCGTGTGGCCAGCCCCTGGCCGTTGGTGCCACGGACGATGAGGCCCGGTGCGCTGGTGCCTGCTGTGGTGGTGTCCGGTGTGGTGATCTCGGGCGAGGTGTGGTCGGTCATGCCTCTCCTGCGGGTCGTTTCACGCTGGACCGGTGGGCGTGGTCAAGAGGCGGCCTTGATCAGGGCGGCTGTGGCCGTTTCGATGTCGGTCTCGGTGCTCCAGCGGCCCAGCGACAACCGGACCGCAGCAAGGGCGCGTTCGGGGTTCAGGCCCATGGCGGTGAGTACCGGGGAGGGGGTGTGGGTGCCGCTGTGGCAGGCCGATCCGGTGGAGGCCGCGAGCTGTGGCGCGGAGGCGAGCAGGTCGTGGCCGAGGACGCCGTCGATGCTGACGTTCAGCGTGTTAGGCAGCCGCTGCCGGCTGGGGCCGTTGAGGTGCACCCGGCCAGGCAGGTACTCGGCCAGCCGGCGGTGCAGGTCGTCGCGCAGGGCGGCCAGCCGGGCGGGTTCGCCGTCGGCCAGATCGCGGGCGGCCAGGTCGGCGGCGGTGCCGAGCGCGGCGGCCAGGACGGCGTTCTCGGTGCCGGCGCGCAGTCCGCGTTCCTGGCCGCCGCCGTAGACGACCGGCTCCAGGATGACGCCGTCGCGCACGTATAGGGCGGCGATGCCTTTGGGCGCGTACATCTTGTGCCCGACCACGGTGAGCAGGTCCGCGCCCAGCGCTCCGACGTCCACGCCGATCTTGCCGACGGCCTGAGCAGCGTCGCAGTGCAACAGCGCACCCCGGGCATGGGCGAGCGCTGCGAGGTCGGCGATCGGCTGCAGGGCGCCGGTCTCATTGTTGGCGGCCATCACCGATACCAGGACCGTGTCCTCATCCAGCGCGGCGGCCAGCACGGCCGGGTCCACCAGCCCGTCGCCATCGACCGGCAGTACCGTCACCCGGGCGCCGTACAGGCGCTTCAGCGCCTGACAGGTTTCCAGGATGGCCGGATGCTCGGTGGCCTGCGTGATCACGTGGGGGCGGGGGCGGCCGGCGGCCAGGACCGCGCCGCGCAGGGCGAGCAGGTCGGCCTCCGAACCGGAGGCGGTGAAGACGATCTCGTCCGGACGGGCGCCGATCAGGGCGGCGACCTGCTCGTGGGCGTGCCCCAGTGCCGCACGGGGCCGCACACCATAGCGGTGGCCGCTGGACGGGTTGCCGAACAGGCCATCCAGGTGCGCCGCCATCTGTTCGGCCACGCGCGGGTCGACGGGGGTGGTGGCGTTGTAGTCGAGGTAGACCGGCCCGCCGGCCAGGCCCGGATGCTGGAGGGCCTGCGGGCGGGGCCCACCGGTCGCGCCGGTCATGCGGGTGCTCCGGCCTCGACGGGAAGGTCGGACAGCCGCCACTCCAGCATGCCGTCGCTGAGCCGGATCGCCCGGCGGCCGCGGCCGGTCAGCAGCCGGACCGCATCGTAGGCGAGCACGCAATACTCGCCGCGGCAGTACACGACGATCTCGACACCCTCGGGCAGCTCCTCGATGCGGTCGGCCAGCTCGGTGACCGGGATGGACACGGCGCCGGGGATGTGGCCGGCCAGGTACTCCTCCACCGGCCGCACGTCCAGCACCAGCACCTCGCCCGCCCGGGCGCGGGCGTACAGCTCCTCCCGGGTCACCTCCTCCGCCCTGTCGTCGCCGAGATAGGCCAGGCGTGCCTGGGGGACGGCGGCCTGGTGGGTCTCGGCGACCTTGCGCAGCAGCGCGAACAGCTGGGCGACGTCATCACCGGCCAGCCGGTAGTGGATACGCACGCCGTCGCGGCGAGTGGTGACGAACCCGGCCTGCTTGAGGGTCTGCAGGTGGGCCGAGGCGGTGGTGAGGTTCAGCCCGGCGGCCTTGGCCAGGGCCTCGACGGTGCGCTCGCCCTGGGCGAGCAGATCGAGCAGCTCCAGGCGTTTTCCGCTGGCCAGCGCCTTGCCGCTGGCGGCGAACGCCTCATACAGCCGGGCTTTGGCCTGGGCGGGGGTTGCGTCACTCATCCAATCCTCCATTAATCTATGGAATATCGTACCTTCTGGGGAGCGGTGCGCGCCCCTGCCCGGCCCCGCCGGGGGCCAGATCTTGGAGGGACATCGTGGGATTCGCCGAGGAGTATCTGATACCGCTGGTGGACGAAGGGCTGGGCAACAGCGCCTACCTGGTCGATCTGGGTGACGGCCGGGCGCTGGCCGTGGACGCGAGCCGTGACCTGCGCGCTTTGCGCGCCGCCGCCACCCGGCGCGGCCTGCGGGTGGCGTACGCGGCCGACACCCACCTGCACGCCGACTTCCTGTCCGGCGCCGTGCAACTCGCCCACGACACGGGGGCGGCCGTGCTCGCCTCGGCGGCCGGGAAACGCGGCATTCCGCACCGGGGCCTGGCCGACGGGGATGAGGTGGATCTCGGCGGGCTGCGGCTGCGCGCGCTGGCCACGCCCGGCCACACCGATGAGCATCTGTCGTTCCTGCTGCTGGATGACGGCCGGGAGCTGGGGGTGTTCACCGGCGGGTCGCTGATCGTCGGCTCGGCCGCGCGTACCGATCTGCTCGGCGCCGAGCGCACCGAGGAACTGGCCCGCGCCCAGTACCGCTCGCTGCACCGGCTGGCCACCCTGCCGGACGCGACCGCGGTGTGGCCCACCCACGGCGCGGGCTCGTTCTGCTCGGCCCCGCCCGGCGCCGAGCGCACCACCACCATCGGCGCCCAGAAACGCACCAACGCGCTGCTGGCCGCGCCGGACGAGGACACCTTCGTCCGCCGGTTGGTGGCGAGCCTGGGCTCCTACCCCGCCTACTTCGACCGGCTGACCGAGCGCAACCGGCGCGGCCCCGCCGTCCTGACCGGCACGCCGCCGCTGCCCGCGCTGAACGCCGAGCGCGTCCGGGCGCTGCTCGCCGACGGCGGCCAGGTCGTCGATGTCCGCCCGGCGGCCGAGTACGCGGCCGCTCACATCCCCGGCGCGCTGTCCATCCCACTGCGCGATCAGTTCGCCACCTGGCTCGGCTGGCTGCTGCCCGACACCGCCCCCCTGGCCTTCGTGGTCGGTGACGGCCAGGACCTGGACGAGGTCATCTGGCAGGCCCGCAAGATCGGCTACGAGCGGCTGGCGGGACATCTGGCCGGCGGAATACCCGCCTGGCTCGCGGCCGGCCATCCGCAGGCGTCGACCGCGTTCGTCACCGCCGACCGCGCACCGGCCGGCCCGTACCTCGACGTGCGGCAGGCAGCCGAGTATGCGGATGGGCACGTGCCCGGGGCGCTGCACCTGGAACTCGGCGAGCTCGCCGCCCGCGCCGCCGACGTCGCGGCAGGGGCGGTGGTGGGGTGCGGGCACGGCGAGCGCGCCATGACCGCCGCGAGCCTGCTGGAACGCGCCGGTCACCCCGGCGTGACCGTCCTTGACGGCGGCCCGGCCGACTACGCCGCCGCCCACGGCACGAAGCTCGACGCCACCGGGGGCGGTGCCCGGTGAGCTCCGGCACGGCCGCGCCCGTGCGGCTCGGCTTGCGGGAGAACTGGCTGCAGTTCACCCTGCTCGTCGTCGTCAACGTCTGCGTGGGCGGCCTGGTCGGGCTGGAGCGCACCACGGTCCCACTGATCGGCACCGACATCTTCGGCCTGACCAGCGACCTGGCGGTGTTCTCCTTCATCATCGCCTTCGGCCTCACCAAAGCGGCCACCAACCTCGCCGCCGGTGCGCTGACCGCGCGCTTCACCCGCAAGCAGCTTCTGCTGGCCGGGTGGCTGGTCGGTACGCCGGTGCCGTTCATGCTGGCCTGGGGGCCGTCGTGGTGGTGGATCGTGGCGGCGAACGTGCTGCTCGGCCTCAACCAGGGCCTGGCCTGGTCGATGACCGTCAACATGAAGATCGACCTCGTCGGGCCGGCCCGCCGCGGCCTGGCCACCGGGCTCAACGAAGCCGCCGGCTACACCGCGGTCGGCGTCACCGCGCTGCTCACCGGCTACCTCGCCACCGCCTACGGGCTGCGCCCGGCCCCCGAGCTCATCGGTGTCGTCTTCGTCGCCACCGGACTGGCCCTGGCGCTCATCGTGCGCGACACCGCTGCCCACGTCGCCCTCGAACTCGCCCAGCATCCCGAGCCGCTGCCCGAGGGCGGGAACACCGGGCCGGCGGCGACGTTCGTACGCACCTCCTGGCGGGAGCGGTCGCTGCGCGGCGCCAGCCAGGCCGGGCTGGTCAACAACCTCAACGACGGCCTGACCTGGGGCGTGTTCCCGCTGCTGTTCACCGACTACGGGCTTGGCCTGGCCGCGGTCGGCCTGATCAAGGGTCTGTATCCGATCCTGTGGGGCCTCGGGCAGATCCCCACCGGCCACCTCGCCGACCGCATCGGCCGCAAACCCCTCATCGTGTACGGCATGCTCGTCCAGGCCGGCGGGTTCGTCCTGGCCCTGGCGCTGCTGGAGCGTCCGCTGCTGGCCGGAATCCTGTCCGCCGTGGCGCTCGGCCTGGGCACAGCCATGGTGTACCCGGCGCTGATCGCCTCCGTCTCCGACCACGCCCACCCGGCCTGGCGGGCCAACGCCCTGGGCACCTACCGGTTCTGGCGCGACATCGGTTACGCCGCGGGAGCCCTCGTCGCCGGTGTCCTGGCCGACGCACTCGGCCTGGAGGCCACCGTCGTCGCCGCCGCCGTGCTCACCGCCGCCTCCGGGCTGCTCGCCGCCCGCTGGATCACCGAGCCCCGTGGTCACTGAGCTGCCAGGTGCGGTGGTTCAGCTGCTGAACTCCTCAAGCTCCGCGAGCAACTCGGCCTTGGTGAGCGCCCCGGTCAGCCGCTTCTTCTCCACCCCGCCGACGAACACGATCAGTGTCGGCAGTGCCATGACCTCGAACCGGCCCGCCAGCTCCGGCGCGTTGTCCAACTGCACCATGCCCACCCGCAGCCGGCCCGCCTGCTCCGCCGCGACCTCCTCCAGCACCGGGGCGAGCGCTTTGCACGGACCGCATCCGCTCGCCCAGAAGTCCACCAGGAAGGGCTGCGTCCCCGCGCCCGTCAGCTCGGCATCGAAGCCGGCCGTGGTCAATGCGAGTGGCGTGGCGCCCATGGCGTTCCTCTCTGCTGTCCGTATCGATGACGACTTCGGCCGCCCCTCGCCATGCCGCTCACTCATCGCCATCACGCAGGGCTGTGCCGATGACGTGGAAGGAGACCGGGGTCCGTACGGGCGGGGACAGGAAGCGATCCAGCTGATCGATGTGGAACCCGGCCCGCCGGAGTTCGGCTTCGGCGTCGCGGCCGAGGTGGCAGCCGCCGACCATGAGCGGCCAGATGGTGGCATCCAGCACATCCTGCAGCCGGGCCAGGCCGGGCGTGTCGGCTCGTACGTGCTCCAGAAATCGGAGCTGCCCGCCCGGCCTGAGCACGCGTCGTGCCTCGGCCAGCGCCGCACCGGCGTCGGGCAGCGAGCACAGCACCATGCAGAACACCACCGCGTCCATGCTGCGATCGGCCGTCGGCAGGTGCTCGGCGACGCCGGCCACCACCTCCACAGGAGCCGCCGTCCCTGCGGCGGCGACGGCCTGCGCCTGAGCGCGCAGGCGCGGCTCCGGCTCCACCGCCGTCACCCGTGTCACCTCGGCCGGGTAGTGCGAGAAGTTGACGCCGTGCCCGGCGCCGACCTCGGCCACCTCCCCGGACAGGCCGGCCAGCAGCTCACGGCGGCGCTCCGTCATGCCGCCCCGGTCCATGCCGGCGGCCATCTTGGGATACATCCGGCTGAACAACGGCCGCCGCCTGCTGACCTGCCTGCTCTCCTTCGCCGCGCTCATGCCGGTCACCAGGTCACCGGCAGGGCGGTCAGCCCGCCGGTCAGGGTGCGCTTGTCGAAGGTCAGTTCCTCCACCGCACAGCCCAGTTCCAAGGTGGGGAAGCGGGCGGTGAGCCGGGAGAAGACGACCTGCAACTCGATGCGGGCCAACGGGGCGCCGACGCAGTAGCGGGCGCCGTGCCCGAAGGCCAGATGCGGCACGGCGGGCCGGTCGACGTCGAACCGGTCGGGATCGGCGAAGACGCCCGCGTCGTGGTTGGCCGCGCCGGTGTCCAGCAGCACCAGATCCCCGGCGCGCACCCGCACACCGGCGATGACCAGATCTTCGCGGGCGTAGCGCGGGATGCCGCCGCCGCCCAGGCTCGGCGCGCGCAGGATCTCCTCCACCGCGGCGTCGATCCGGGACGGGTCACCGACCAGGGCCTGCCACTGACCGGGAGTGGCCAGCAACCACAACACACCCCGCCCGATGGCGGTGACCGTGGTCTCGTGCCCGGCGAACAGCAGGAACATCCCCATCGCGGCAGCCTCGTCGTCACTCACCCCCTCCGTGGCCGCCAGCCGGGAGATCACATCGCCGTCCGCGTCACCTGCGGCGCGCTTGCGCGCCACCAGCTTCTGCCCGTACGCGAACAGCGCGCCCAATCCCTGGGCCGATCGGGCGCCGTCGGTGACGTCGGCCACCTCCCGCGTCCAGGCGCGAAACTGCTCGCGGTCCTCGTACGGGACGCCGAGCAGCTCACAGATGACCGCGATCGGCAGCGGCAGCGCCAGCGCGGCGTGCAGGTCGGCGGGCGGGGCGGCGTCGGCCAGTTCGTCAAGCAGCTGCGAGGTGAGCTGCTCGACGCGCCCTCGTAGGGCGCGCATCCGCTTGGGCGAGAAGTGGGGCTGCAGCAGCGAGCGCATCCGCTGGTGGTCGGCCCGCTCGGTGTCGAAACCGCCCAGCGGGCCGCCGAACAGCTCCGACTCGCCCGTGCGGGAGGCGCGTTCCGGCTCGGGATGGGCACGGCCGAGCCGGCTGTCGTCCAGCAGGGCGCGCACCTCCGCATATCCCGTCACCTGCCAGCCGGGGTCGCCGACGGCGGTGCGGATGGCGTGGATGGGGCCCGCCGCCTGCAACCGGCGCAGCAGCGGCGGCGGTTCCAGCGGTCCTGGCTGTTCGAACGGCAACTGTACGGGATCGGACACAGCTCCACCTGAAGTAGATTCGTTTTTGTAGACTCTAATGTATAAGAAGCTACATGTATACTTTGCCTTCTACAAGTGGAGGTCGGGATGAGCACCGAAGCGAGCCAGAGCGGGCACGAGGCCGGGCCGGGTCAACCAGTGCGCAGGCTGCGGCGCGCGGAGCGGCGCGAGCAGATCCTGGACGCGGCCACCCGTGCGTTCGCCCGCGCCGGATACGCGGCCACCGGCCTGGACGACATCGCCGCTGAGGCCGAGCTGACACGGGCGATGTTGTATCGGCACTTCGACTCCAAGGCCGACCTGTACCGGGCCGTCCTCGACCGCGCCTGCGCACGGCTGGCCGAGGCCACCGGCGCCGACGACTTCGACGAGAACTCCATTCCCGCCCTGCTGCGCGCCGCCACGGCCGACCCCGACGGGTTCAGGCTGCTGTTCCGCTACGCCGCCCGCGAGCCCGACTTCCGCGACCTGATCGACTCCATCACCGCCGTCTCCCGCGAGGTCGCCCGCCGCAACCTGGCCCGCGTCATCCCCGAGGGGCCCTGGCTGGACTGGGCCGCCAACCTGATCCCCGCCTTCACCCTGGAGGCCGTCATCGCCTGGCTGGACGCCGGCCGGCCCGACCCCGGCCAAGCCGCCGACCGCATCGCGGCGGCCGTGCACGGCGTCATGGCCGCCGCCCACCCCACCCCGCACCCACCTGCGTGACGGGCGAGATGTCGCTGTCCTCGGCTGATCTTGGTTGTTGAGGTGGTCAGAGGCTGGCAGGGGTGAGGCGGCCTTCGAAGGCGATCTGGAAGGCGGTCAAGGGTGCCTTCCAGCGCATGGTCCATCTCTTGCGGCCCTTGCCGGTCGGATCCAGACTCATCGGCGCCATGAAGACACGCGTCAGGACGGCGGTGCGGGTGTCGACGCTTTCGTCGGTGATGGAGGAGATGGTCTGCTTGGGCACCAGGGCGCCGTACACCTCGGCCAGGTGGCCGGAGAGCTCTCCATGGGTCAGGCCCCTGGCCGGCAAGGACAAGACCATCTCATCCCATCCCGGACAGCCGGCGCTGCCGCTTGCGCACCAGCGGGGGCTCGAAAGTGCCGCCGACATCGCGCGGCACCCGCACCTCCACCGGGCAGACATCGCGTCATGGCCGAGGTGATCGGTGATCTCGCCTTCCCGCCGACTCCAGCACCCACTTGGTCAGCTGCAGCCCGTAGCTGCGGGCCCCACTCACGAGCATCGAGATCAACTGCTCGTGTGTCAGCGACGGTCCTGCTCGGCAGGCAGTTCATTCATCGACGGCTGGCTTTGAACGAGTCCTCCGGCCCCAACGGAACGAGTCTTCTGGCCCCATCAGGCGATCCTGAGCGCAAACGACGAACGAATCTTTGACGTTGTCCCAGATCAGCACGATCGGCTCGCCGAGCGGCTTGTGGACGGCATCCCGCAGACGGGCGTAGTCGCCCTCGTTGAACCCTTTGCGTGCGTTCTTGCGACGCCGATAGATTCTCATGCGGTAGATGAACCGGGCCCGATGTCCCGGCTTGAGGCAGATCAGCCCGGCCAGGTTGACGCGTCCGGAGCCCTTGCCGGAGACGGTGACGATCGGGGTACAGCCACGGCGGGACCAGGTACGGGTCTTGGGCGGCGTCAGCGATTGCCCTGCTTCGTCGGCGAAGCAGATCCACGCTTCCTGGTCCCGCGCCGTTGTTCCGCCAACGGCCAAGTCTCCTTCACCCAGGTGGCGATCGCCTCCTCGTCTCGCTCGGCGGCGCGGCGCGATGCAGCAGGTAGGAGATCCCGCGCGGGGTGTAGGAGAGGTGGAACAACCTGCCGACCAGTACCGTCACCCGCCCCGATGTCCAACGCTGATCTTCGGTTCAGGCCCCACACGGCCGGACCGCCGTCCAACGCGGCCTCCAAGCGCTGCACCTGCGCTGGGCTGAACCGGCAGCGCTGCCCACCCGGCCCTTCGACGCCAGCGCCTCGACCCCTGCCGTGCGCCAGGCCCTGTGCCAGACGTAGGCCGACTTGCGGAAGACCCGCAACTTCTTGGCCACCTGAGGCGGTGACATGCCTGCGGCGAACAACCCGGCAATCTCCAAGCGGACCTCTTCACGCTCGGCCCGCGCCGCCGGGGTGAGACTGCCACCATCCGGATAACGGATTCCACCGGCATACTCCCGAACCCCTCCGAGAGCACGCAACCGCGCGGTGATACCTCAGTCCTTCAACCTCTGTAGCGCGGGTGACGTCAAAACAAAGCGCTTGTGAAGAATGCCTGGAATCCACCGACATCGCGACGAACGTCCGCACCACGCTCACCGAGATGCGCCGCCTGCTCAGCGTGCTCCGCGCCGACATCCCGGCCGCCCCAGAGATCGCGCCGCAACCAGGGCTGGCGCGGCTTGACGAGCTGATCGAGCACGATCGATGTCACCCTTTCCGCCGTACTTGGTCTGCCCCCTATCTACTGCTGTACGGCGAACTGGCTGGTCAGCTGCTTGGAGATCTGTCAGGAACGTCAGGCAAGTCGACCCCCAGCATGCCGGCGACCCTTTCGCCGCGCGGGTCTCTTGCGCTCCCGGTCAGCATGAGGTTCATCAGCGGGCCGCCGAGTGCCACCTTGCCGCGGCCACGGAGAGCGGCCAGGTGGGCCGTCCGCGTAGGCAGGAGGTGAAGATGCTCTTCTGTCGTCTGTCGGGCGATGGCCAGGGCCGCAGCGGGATGGTTGTCCAGAATGCTGTGCGCCAGCCCGTCGAAGGGCACGAGCACGCCGTGGGGAGTCAGGTCGCGGATCCGTTGCGCGACAGCCGGTATGGAGCGCAGGTCCCTGGCTCCGGACACGACGGCGACAGGCCAGGTGAAGTTTCGCAGGGCGGCGGGCGCGTCGATGGGTTCGCCGATGAAGGAGGGAAAGCGGTCGGCGATGGAGGCGAAGGGCAGGGCGGGGTCCAGGGGGAGGCCGTCCGGCTTCTGCGCGTAGGCCTCACGGAAGTTGATCGCTCCGGCGAGGTCGAACTCCATGACGTAAGGGCGTATCCGGGACAGCTCGCCGGTGACCAGGGCGGCCAGCCGATCCCAGAGGCGGCGCCTGCCTCTGCCCACCGCCATGAGCAGCTTGGACAGGAGCGGAACCCCGCCGATCTCGTAGACGAGCGGGACCACGACGGCCGTTTCGTCGTCCGTGACCTTTCCCGACTCCACCAGGGCGCGTAGCGCCGCTGCCACGCCTCTGGTCGTGGGGTCGTCCCCGTCCCACAACAACCGCCGCAGGTACGCCCGGCAGAGGTCGAAGTCGTCAACCGAGGCGTAGGTGGAGTCGAGCACCATGGCGGCCACGCGCTGCGGGTGGGTGGCGCCGAGCACCTGCGCGAGATAGCCACCGTAGGAGGTGCCGTAGACGACGGCGCGGTCCACGGCGCACGCGTCGAGCACCGCCACGAGATCCTCGACCGCCGCGGCGACGGTGAGATCCTCCCACCTCAGATCCACCCCGGCACGGTCACGACGGGAGAAGCCGACACCCCGATGCTCGACCATGATGACGTCGAACCCGCGGTTCGCGGCCATGCGCCGGAGCCGGCGATACGGCAGGACCGAGCCCATCCCCGGTCCACCCGGAATCACCAGCAGAGGCGTCGTCCCTCGCCGTCCCGCTCGCACATAGGCCACGTCGAGGTTGCCGCGCGGGACACGTTCAACGCCGTGGCGCCGATCACTGAGAATCTTCATGGCTTCAGGAAAAGCCATGACGCTACGTCAAGGTCAATTGCGCGGCGCCGGGGGTGTCGACCAAGGGGCTGTCCAGCCGTATCGCCTGTTGGGCCGCCTGGCTGCGGAGGGACATCGGTGCGCGATGCCGGCGACCACCACGTCCGGCTGCTGTCGGCGCGATCGCTGGTGCTGGAGGCGTTGGAGCGCTTGACCTTGACGTAGCGTTAATGTGTCCAATAAGGACATGAGGATCAGCGAGCTTGCCACGCTGGTCGGGGTGTCCGCCCGGACCGTGCGCCACTACCACCACCTGGAACTTCTCCCCGAGCCCGAACGGCTGGCCAACGGTTACCGGGAGTACCAGTTGCGGGACGCGGTGGCTCTCGCGCGCGTGCGCCGGCTGGCCGAGCTGGGCCTGTCCCTGGACGAGATCCGCGACGTCCTGGCCGGCCAGGGCCGGGAGCTGCCGCAAGTGCTCAAGGAGCTGGACGCCGACCTGGCTGCGCAGCAGGAGACGATCAGCCACAGACGGGCTCGGCTGGCCGCGCTGCTGGCGGAGGTGGACGTGCATCCCGACTCGGCGGTGTCGCCCGACATGGCGGCCGTGCTGCGCGATCTCCCCGCCGGGGATTCCAAGTCCGCTGAAATCGACCGCGAGCTGCTGGCCCTGATGGACACCGTGGCTGACCCTGCCGATCGGGCCGTATTCCTCGATCTGTACCGCCCGCTCACCGAGCCCGAGGCGGTCGCGCGGGGACACGCCCTCTACGCCCGGTTGGACGAGCTCGCCGACGCCGGCCCCGACGACTCCCGCGTCAGCACGCTCGCCGCCGACCTCGCCGCTTACATTCCCGACGAGATGGCGACGGCGATGGTCGCGAACCTGGACTCGGCTCCCGATCACATGCGCCCGCCGGGCACCGACCCGGTGGAGAACGCGGGTGGCGGGCAGTGGCTGAGGACGATGTACGCCGACGTGTCCGCCGCCCAGGCCGAGGTGCTCCGGCTGCTCATGATCAAGCTGACGGAGCGAAGGTGATGCTGAGGATCGCGCGCGCCGCGCTGTTCGCCATGGTCCCCCGTGGAGCTGCTGGTCACGGTCCTGCTCGTGGCCGGCGTGTCACTGCCCGCCCGCTGATCGTGATCGCCGAGGCGGCCGTCGTCGCGGTGCTCGCCCTGGAGGCGACGACCCGGTACCGCCTGTTCGGAGCGGAGCGCAGGGGCGGCGCGAACCGACGAACGGCATTGCGGGCGGCCTTCCGCCGGTTGGTCCCCGATCAGGTTCGACGGATCGTGGCGTTCGATCTGCAGGGCATGGTCAGCCTGGCCTTGTGGATCGCACGACGCCGGGCGCGGGGAGTCCGGTTGGGGTAGGCCGGCCTCGGGGTAGGTGGTATCCGACATGCCGGAGCTGTGGTCGAGCAGCTGGCGAATGGTGATCTGCTCGGCTCTGGGGCCGGCCATGGTGAAGGGCTCCCGCTCGGGTCGAACCGACCGGAGCAATGTAACGCTGGGTAATCGTTGGCGGGCTGGTCAGGCGTCCGCAGAGGCGGGCAGGCTCGGCAGTGCGGCTGGATGCGTCAGTAGGCCGGTCTCGATGATTTCTCGCGCCGTCTGCGGATCGTTTCGATCAATCTGGCCATCTCGGTCAGATGCTGCTCGCGGGCCGCCGCGAAAGCGCGCACCTGATCCCGCAGCGGTCCCAGGTCCGCGGCAATCGGGAAGCGCAGCACGGCATGCTCAGCCACGCCTGCTCACCTCTCCCTCACCAGGGCGAACCCTCCCAAGCTTCCCATCAGCGGCACTCCGATGCGAGGTCAGCACCGCCGTCAGCGCCAGCGTCGTCACGGCGAAGGTCATGCTGGGTGAACAGGTCCAGCGACGTAGCGGTTGCGTGTGCCGTCGCGTGACACCTCGATGTAGCCGGCCGCGCGCAGGTCGCTGATGATGCCTGTGACGGCGCGCGGGGTGATGCCGATGGCGCGGGCGATGTCGCTGGGTGGCCTGCTGCGGGGAAGAACGGGTACATGTACCCCGGGCCGCATCCGGTGGGCCGAGGTCGTCGAACAGGCCCGCCCGATTGTCGCCGCCCACGAGGGCGGAGTGACGCTGCGGCAGTGCTTCTACCACCTGGCCGTGACCGGCATCATCCCGAACACCGCGGCGGCCTACCGCAAGCTTCGACTACGGCCTGCCCGTCCTGGCGCTGCGCGGCTTTTCCAGCGAGACCTATGTGCGGCGGGTCCGCGAGCGCCTGGCCGCCGATCCGCGCCTGGCTGTGCTGGCCTACGTCGGCGATCACGACGCCGGCGGCGAGGCGATCCTGACCGACTGGCTCGCCCGAACCAGCGGTTGCTGGTTGGCCGTGGAACAGGTCGCGCTCACCCGCGAGCAAGTGCTCGAGTACGGGCTGCCGGCAGCGCCGGGCAAGGCGAGCGACCCGCGCTGGCCCGCGTTCGCCGCCCGCCACGCCCTGGACCCGGCCGCGCCCACTCAGTGGGAGGCCGAAGCGCTCGACCTCGCCGGGCTCAGTGGGGACGAGCGGACGCAGCTCGCCGGCCTGCTCCAACAACTCGCCGCCACGCTGGCCGAAGGCGACGACTAAGGTCCGTGCCCGGTCCCTGCGATGACGCCTTGCAGGTCGAGGATGCGACACGTTCGTACAAGGTCTGACCGCGATCGCGCCGCACCATTGACATGCGCACGCAGAAACTCGAACTCTTCATGGAAAGGCGTGGTCCATGAGAAACGCAATCAAAGCAGTCGGTGCCGGCGCCGCAGCGGTGGCCATGATGGCCATCTCCGTCGCTCCCGCCCATGCCGATTCGGCGTGGGGAGGGGAGTACAAGGGGTGCAGCAACTATGTCGTGTTCGACCGCGAGGGCGGGCGCATGTTCGGGATCGGCATGGTGACGTGCAACAAGCCCCAGGCGATCATGCGGCCGGAGATCGTCGTCTGGGCCCGCAACAAGATCTACAAAAAGATCGAAGGCTGTGCCAAGGCCGGCCGGGGACCCACGTACTGCCAGACCGACAAACTGTACGTGCCCTACGAGCCGGGCTACCGCTACCAGGCGTACAACGCCGGCACCACCAACTTCGACTACGTCTGGCCGACCTGGACCCACGCCCGCGTCTATGTGACCCGGTGACCGTGGCCCCAGATCGTTCGTATGGCTGTGGGCGGCCACAGCCCGGCAGTGGGAAGCCGTCCGGACCGGACGGCTTCCCGTCTTCCGTCTTCCCGTAGAAGCGGCTAACAGGTTGCGCGCTCTGCCGCCGTGGCCTGAGTCCCTGAGCCGCAGGACGATGCTGTGTCAGTACCAGCGCTGGTAGTCGTTCGGGTTGTTCAGGTCGCATCGCCACAGTCCGACCGGGCTGCCGCTGCCTTGCCAGCGCGAGGAGTACCCGTCCAGGCAGGCGTACCACTGGCTCACCGGAGAGGCCAGAGCGAGACTGGAGCCATTGCTGTAGAGCCTGAAGGTCTGGCCGCCGGCGGCGCCGTCCTTGCAGTCGTAGACGTTGAACTGCCAGCCGAGTTGGCCGTCGGCGGATTCGGGGTAGTCGAGGCAGCGTCCTGAGGCCTGGTTGACGAGCTCCCATCCGTAGTAGGCGGTGGAGCTGTAGTACCGCCACCGCCACTGCTCGGTGATGCCGCGGTTGCAGATCCAGAAGCCGACCGGCGAGTTGTTCGCCCCGTTGCCGCTGGCGAAGTTGTCCAGGCAGTAGGAGTCTCCGTAGGCGCGTACGTGGAAGAAGAACGGATCAGAGTCGTAGACGGTGACTCCGCCCGTCAGTCGCCGCCCGCCGACTCCGTCCGCGACGCTCTTCTTGACCTGCTCGTACGCCTCGACCGCTGAGACGGTGGGAGGCTCCGCGGCCGAGGCGGGAGCCGCCCCGAACCAGACGATGAGTACCGCGATGACGATGGCCAAGGACCTCATGCCACGCCTTTCTCTGGGGGGTTTGTCTGACCTCAGAATGCGGCGAGATCACCTGCGCGGCTTGTACGAACGTGTCGATCAAGAGAACGGGCACCTCTCAGCCCAGGGCTGGTGCGCGGCAAGAAGGGCAGTGGTGTTCTACCAGCGCTACCTGACCGTGGGGTCTGCGGTGCGCCACGTCAGCGTGGAAGACGCCCGGGTGCGAATGCCCTCGCGGCTGGGCGCGTGAGTGGCTCCAATATCTTTGCCATCACGGCCGAGCCGGCGGTGGCTCCTTCACGACCGCTTGCCGCGGAGCGGCATACCGAGGTGGACGGATCCACTTGCGGTGCGAGTGCGATCAGTACTCCGGTCGAGACTGGCAAGCTTCTCCTTGGCCTTGGTGAGGCTGACCTGAAGGCCGTGGACTTCACCGAGCCAGCCGTTGATGCGCGCTTCTGAGATGCGCTCGGTCAAATTGTGAATGATCTCGATGAAACCGGCCTCGTTGCTTGGGCGAGACCCGGAGCATCGGACATCTCAAACATGAATGTTCATGCTGGCAAGGGGTTCCGGCGGAAGTCGTGCGGCGCGAAGTGCAGGGGCTGTCCGGCCTGGTGCGGCGGCACCGAGCCGACGACCAGGTTGGTGGTCAGCGCCATGGACGGCGCGACGGCCGGATACAGCACCGTGAAGCCGGCGACCAGCAGTGGCAGTCCGCCGGCGGCGCCGACCTGGTTGAGCATCAGGTAGCCGATCAGTTGGATGGCCAGCCCGGCCGCGATCAGGTAGCCGGGGCGGGTACGCCGGGCCAGGACCGGCGAGGCGGTGGAGGCGACCACCAGCAGGGCCGCGCCGGGCAGCACCCACAGGCCCTCCACCAGCTGCGGGTACTGGGTGAACAGCAGGTAGATGCCGCCCAGGGCGCCGCCGACGGCGCGGTTGGCGAACAGCCGCACGTCCAGCAGCAGCTCGCTCAGGCGCAGCTGGCGCACGATGAACCAGGCGCCGAACGCCAGCCCGGCCACGATGCCAGCCAGCGCCGGGATGAGGGAGTCAGGCCTGGCCAGTTCCTTGACGCCGTAGACGATCGGCAGCAGCGTCGCCAGCGACAGCGCCACGCTGAACAGGTCGAGGCGCCCCGCCGTCGGGTTTCGGGGTTGGCCTCCAGCAGCGCCCCGCCGATCACCGGCCCGAGCGCGGTGCCGACGGAGATGCCGCCCGACCAGATGCCGACCGCGAGGCCGCGCTGGCGCGGGTCGGTGTACGTGGAGAAGATCAGCCCGAGGGTGGCGGGCATCTGGGTGGCCGCGGCGATGCCGAGCACGGCCCGCCAGACGATCATCAGGGTGGGGTCGGAGGTGGTGGCGGTGATCAGTGAGACACCGGCGAAGACGGCAGCGCCCGCGATCAGCAACCTGCGGTGGCCGATCCACGCACGGGGTATCGACCGCGGACCAAATCCCCGATCACCAGATCGACGCGCTCATCCGCGCGGGCGTCGATCTGGAGCACACCCATCTCGACCGGGCCTCCGGCGCGAAGGCCTCCCGCCCGGAGCTCGATCTCGTCCTGCAACTGCTGCGCGAGGGCGACACCCTGAAGGTCACCCGCCTGGACCGGCTGTCGCGGTCGGTACTGCACCTGGTGACGCTCGGGGCGGACCTACGGACGCGGAAGATCGGCATGCACGTGATTGAGCAGGGCATCGACACCGAGACCACCGAAGGCCGGGCGATGTTCGAAATGCTGAGCGTCCTGGCCGAGCCGCAGCGCGAGCTGATCGTGGCGAACACGGTGGATGGTTGGCCTCGGTGCGGGCCCGCGGCCGGGTCGGCGGCCGTCGCCCCCGGCTGACCGAGGACCAAGCGGCGCTTGCCCTGGAGCTCTACGACGCCCGCGTCAAGACGGTCCAGCAGATCGCCGACCTGTTCGGTGTGCCGCGGTCCACGGTGTACGGACACCTGAACAAAGAGGCAACGGTGCCACGCCAGTCGAAGAAGAAGGCAGTCACGCAGGATTCGTGACCAGCGGATCAATCGCAAATGGCGGCTGGTGGTAGCAGCCTTACGGATGGGCCGTCAGGGGGGCCACCGGAATACGGCAGATACGGGCCGCGTGCTTGATCACCGCCA
Organism: Nonomuraea sp. SBT364; assembly: GCF_001083785.1. Classification (GTDB taxonomy): domain Bacteria; phylum Actinomycetota; class Actinomycetes; order Streptosporangiales; family Streptosporangiaceae; genus Nonomuraea. The sequence goes on along the minus strand of NZ_LAVL01000021.1, from coordinate 3,804 downwards.
CTGGGGTCTTGGCGTTCATGCTGGTTGGTGACGGTTTCCGGGTTCGGGGCGGCGCGGTCTTTGGCTCGGTGAGTCAGCCATGGGGGAGTGCGTCCGGCGTTGTCGGCAGGGCCGGGGGTGTCCAGTCCCATAGGGGGCCGAGCGTGCGGGGTGCGAGGCGCGCCCAGAGTGTTGAGGGAGTGAGCTGAAGGGCGAGAGCGGTCAAGGCGTGGGTGATCGGCCCGGCGTTGATCACTTGATGACCGGCCTGGCGGGCGTTGCGGGCGGTGGCCTGGGTACGGGGGCGGCGCTGGGCATCGTAGGCGTCCAGTGCCGCGGGGACGGAAGCGTTGGCGGCGAGGGCGGCGGCCAGGACGACGGCGTCTTCGATCGATTGGCCGGCGCCTTGGCCGCGATCAGGGCTCATGGCGTGGGCGGCGTCGCCGAGCAGGGCGATCCGGCCGCTGGTGTAGGCAGGCAGATCGGGCAGGTCGTGGATGTCGAGGTGGCGGACCAGTTCGGGCGGTGTGGCCTCCAGGAGGGCGGGGATCGGGGCGTGCCAGCCGGAGACGCGTTGCCGCACTTGCTCAAGTTCGTCGTCGAAGCGGAGGCCGGGCTGGTCGGCGGTGGTGCCCAGCGCCCAGTAGATCTGGTGCGGCGCGACGGGGTGGATGAGGAAGTAGCAGCCGCGGCCCAGGGTCATGCTGCCACCCACCGGGACGGAGGTGTCGGCCAGACCGAGCCAGGAGGTGTAGCCGAGGAAGCGCGGGGCGGCAGCGTGCGGCCACAGCAGGCGGCGGGTGAGGCTGTGGATGCCGTCGGCGCCGACGACCAGGTCGGCGTCCTGCCGACCGGCGGCGTGGGTGACGGTCACCTTCTCGGAGTCCTGGGCCAGGCCGGTGACCTCGACGCCGGTGTGCACCACGTCCTCGGGCAGCGCCTGTCGGAGCAGCCGGTGCAGGGCGGCCCGGCGGAAGGCGCGCAGCGGCGGGTTCTGGCCGGTGGGGGCGCGCATCAGGTGGTGACCCGAGGGCAGGCGCATGGTGTGGGTGGCCCAGGTCGGCATGCTCGCCGCTTCGGCCTGTCCGGCCAGGCCGAGTTCGGCCAGGGCGCGCATCGCGTTGGGCGATTGCGACAGGCCGGCGCCCACCTCGCCGAAGGCGTGCACGCGCTCCAGCACATCCACCTGCCAGCCGATGCGGCGCAGAGCGACGGCGGCGGCCAGACCGCCGATGCCGCCCCCGATCACGATCGCGTGACCGGTCATGAATCCTCCTTGTTCAGGGGTGGGGCCTGTTCGAACACCTTGGCCATCCAGGCGAAGGTGCTGTGCGCTTGACGGACGCGTGCGGCCCGTTCGTCGTCGGGGCCGACCAGTTCGAGGCCCTGGCGGGTGATGTCGAGGAACGAGGCGATCCCCGCCACTTGTTTCTGCACCACCGCCTGCCAGGCGTCGTCGGCCATCCGGTAGTACATGGTGCGATCGCCCGGCCGGGTCCGCCAGGTGAGGAAGCCCATGCCGGTCAGCAACCGCAGGTTCATGGTCAAGGACGCGCGGCTGGCGCCGATGGCGGCGCTGATCTGGCCGGCCGACTGCTCCGGCGGATCGCAGACCATCAGCCAGCCCAGGATCCGCCCGGCGATCGGCGGCACGCCATCGCGTGCCAGGTGCATGGCGACCTGCTCAGCCCATTCCAACAGTTGTTCGTCGTCGGCCAATGAATCCCCCTTTTCGCGAGTTTCAGTATGAGCTAAAATCTGTGTATCCAACAACATGGTGAGCCGGGAAGTCTGGTCGGCCCGCGACGCGCGTCGCGGAGAAGGAGGGCTTTCCCCATGTTCATCACATGGACGCTGCGCTGCGGCGTGGCCGCCGGTGTCCTGGTTCCGGCAGTGCTGTGGGGCGACGGCGCCACCCGTCCCGGCTACAGCCTGTGGCATCATGGCGCCAGCCAGCTCGGCACGGGCGAGCGCGCCTGGTTGCAGACCGCCAACTCCCTGCTCGGCGCTCTGCTCCTAGGCCTGTTCGCCATCGGCCTGCGACGGGCCCTGCACTCCGGCCGCGGCGCCACCTGGGGACCCGTCCTCATCGCCACCGCAGCCGTCGGCCTGGCCGTGGCTGGACTGGTGCCCACCGACCCCGCCCTCGGCTACCCGCCCGGACAGCCGGAAGGCATCACCGCCGCCGGAGGCGTTCACCAAGCGGCAGGGCTCGCCCTGTTCGCGGGCCTCAGCGGCGCCGCCTTCGTCCTGGCCCGACGCTTGGGCGCGGCCAGTCGCGCCCGGGCGCGCCATCTGCGCGCCTCAGGTTCTCTCGTCATCATCTTCGCCTTCGCCGCCGGCATCGCCTACCGCCTCGACACGCTCGGCATCTGGCGGCCCGCTCCGGCCGGTCTGCTCGAGCACCTCGCCCTGCTGGCCGGATTCTGCTGGATCATCGCCGTCGCCGCAGGGTTGCTCCGCCACCCAGCCGATATGCCGACAGAACCGGCTAAGTCCGGCATTTGACATGCCAGCCGCACGGCCTGCCGCGCCTTGACGGAGCCTCCGGAGTCCTGGACCTACCGGCTGGCGGCGAGCGCGGCGCAGGCCGTGCTGCGGGAGATCTTCAGAATGCGGGCAGCCTCGGTGACGCTGACGCCTTCGTCGGCGAGGTGGCGCAGCACGGCCGGCTCGGCTGGGCCGACCGCACGGGGGCGGCCGGTCTTCTTGCCGGGCAGCATGGTGCCAGCGGCTTCGCGGCGCCTGGCGGCGGCGACCGTCGGCTTGACGCTCGGCGCGCGGCTCCAGCGTCACGCTGTGGAACAGCTTCTACGTCGATAAGGCTTTGGGTGCTCTGCAGAGGGCGGGCTACCCGCTTGCGGAGGAGGATGTCGCCCGCTTGTCGCCGTTCGGCCGCCGGCACATCAACGTGATCGGCACCTACACTTTCGCGCTGCCCGATCTCGGCCCGGGGAGTGTGCGGGAGCTGCGAAACCCGGACGAGCCCGAGTGGGGGCGACTGACGTCGACGTCAACCGCGCGGTTGTCCAAGCGCGTTGAGGCGGCGCAGCACGACCAGTTGCCCAGCCTGCTTCGGTCTGCCCGGCGCTCCAGGTGGGGCGTCAGGCCGCGTGTCGCGATTCCACCGGCAAGGGGCGGCCTCAGCGGTTGCCGGGGCGCCGGCGTGCGTCGGCGTCCACCGGGCGGGGGTGGTCGCTGACTCGCAGGGCATAGGTGGGCTGCTGGCGGTTGGGGAGCGGGCCGAGGTAGCTGTGGCCGGTCAGAGGGCACCAGGCGGGCAGGTCGAGGGGCGCGGCCGGGCCGGTGGTGATGACGTGCACGATCGTGCCGGGCTCGCCTGGTCGGCGAGGTCGCGGGCGGCCAAGGCGGCGGCGGTGCCGAGCGCGGCGGCCAGGACGGCGTCATCGCGATTGCCGCGCTGGTCGTGCCGCTGCCTCGGCGGGAAGCGGCGTGAAGAGGGAATGCCGGCCCGGCCCTCAGGCACCTGCTATCACCGCGGCGCCCAGCCCCAGCAGGACGACGCCGGTGGTCACGCTGAGCCCCCGCAGGACGGCCGGCCGCGATACCAGGGCGCGCCCTCGCCTGACGGCCCAGGTGAGCAACATGTACCAGGAGGCGCTGACGAGCGCCCACAGGGCTCCCAGGGCGACGGTCGACAGGAACACCGGGCCTTTCGCGGTCACGAACTGGGGCAGTACCGAGACGGCGAACACGCCCGCCTTGGGATTGCCGAGGTTGGTGATCAGGCCGGTGAGATATCCGCCCGCGAAGCCAGTGCTGCGCGCCCTCGCCTGACGGATATCTCACCGGCCTGATCACCAA
>NZ_LAVL01000219.1 GCF_001083785.1 Nonomuraea sp. SBT364 | reverse complement strand
TCCCCGGCCCGCCCGCACCAGCGCCGGCCGCGCACGCCGCAGGTGCGCCGCAGCCGGCCGGCGCTGGTGCGGGCGGGCCGGGGATGGCGGCGCGTGCGGCCCGTCGTGCTCCCGCTCGTCGGGCTCGCCGTGGCGCTGTTCTTCGTCGCGCCCTACGCCGCGATGCTGTCCGGCTCGCTCAAGACCGACGCGGAACTGTTCGCCGTCCCCGCGACGTACCTGCCGGAGAGCTGGGCCTGGTCGAACTACCTCGACGTGTGGAACCGGATCCCGCTGGCCGACTACTTCCGGGTCAGCATGACCATCGCGCTGGTCTCCACCGCGCTGGTGCTGGTCGTCGCCGCGCCCGCGGCCTACGTGCTGGCCCGCTCCCGGTTCAGGGGGCGTACGGCGTTTCTCGGCGTGATCCTCGTGACGCAGATGTTCCCGGCGGTGGCGCTGCTCATCGGGCTCTACCAGCAGGCACTGTTCGTCGACGGGATCAACAGCTACGGCGTCATCATCGCCATCAACGCGGCCTTCAACCTCGCGTTCGCGGTGTGGATCCTGCACGCGCACTTCAGCTCCATCCCCGTGGAGATCGACGAGGCCGCGATGATGGACGGTCTCGGCCGGTTCCGGATCATGCTGCGCATGATCCTCCCGCTGGCGGCGCCCGGCCTCGTCACCGTGATGATCTTCACGTTCATCCAGGTGTGGAACGAGTTCGTCATCGCGCTGACGCTCTTCAACGACCCGGCCGGCGGGCGCGTGCCGCTCACGGTCGGCGTCCAGCAGTTCATCGGCCTGTACGAGACCAACTACCAGTACCTCTTCGCCGCGGCGCTGATGGCGATCGTCCCGGCGGTGATCCTCTTCGCGCTCATCGAGAAGCATCTGGTGAGCGGCCTTACCGCAGGCAGCACCAAGTGACAAGAGAAAGACCGGTGTGACATGACCTCCAGAAGATCGCGGCTCGGCGGCCTGGCCGCGGCCGCCGCCCTGGCGCTCGCCCTGACCGCATGCGGCAGCGGCAGCGGCGGTGGCGGTGGCGGCGGCGGCGGCGGCGAGCAGCAGTCCATCAAGCTGGTCGTCGCCCAGTACACCGAGGGCACCCGCCCCTACTGGGACAAGCTGATCAAGTCCTTCGAGGCCGAGCACCCCGGCAAGAACGTCGACCTGCAGGTGATCGACTGGGGCAACCTGCAAAGCCAGGTCAACACGATGGTCCAGACCCGGCAGCTGCCCGACCTCCTCAACATCAACGTCTTCGCCGACTACGCCGAGGCGGGCCTGCTGTACCGCGCCGACGAGGTCGTCTCCAAGCAGGTGCTGTCGGACTTCCTGCCGGCCTTCGCCGAGAACGCCTCCTACGACGGCGCCCAGTACGGCCTGCCGTTCGTCGCGACCGTCAACGGCATGTACTACAACAAGACGGTCCTGAAGGAGGCCGGGTTCGACAAGCCCCCGGCCACGTGGGACGAGTTCCGCGCGGCGGCCAAGGCCATCAAGGCGCTGCCCGGCGGCTACGTGCCGTACGCGCTCGCGATGGGCGCCGAGGCCGGCGACTACGAGTTCGGCACCTGGGTGCGGGCCAACGGCGGCGACTGGCGCACCGACGGCAAGTGGACCGTCAACGGCGAGCGCAACGCCGAGGCCCTGGAGTTCCTCAAGTCGCTGGCCCAGGAGGGCTACACGCAGCCGAACCCGGGCCAGACCAACCGGCCCGACGGCACCTGGCCGCTGTTCGCCCAGGGCAAGGTCGGCATGGTGTACGGCTCCTTCGGCACCCGCGCCTTCCTCGACCGGGTCGAGAAGGCCGGCATCGAGTACGGCACGGCCCCGCATCCCACCAACCACGGGGCCGAGCCCGCCACGCACGGCATCCAGGACTACCTCATGGCCTTCAAGAAGGACGGCAACCAGCAGCTGGTCGGCGACTTCCTGAACTACTTCTACCAGGCCGGCAACTACGCCGAGTACCTGAAGGTCGAGGGTCTGCTGCCGACGACCGCGTCCGCCTCGGAGGTCATGCGCAAGGACCCGAAGATCAGCCCGATCCTGGACATGGTGGCCAAGGCGCGCTTCGACCCGACCTCCCAGCCGGTCTGGGCCGAGCTGCGCGGCACGATGGCCGCCGACCTGGGCACCGCCCTCGCCCCCGACGGCGACCCGCGAGCCGTCCTCGCCAAACTCCAGCAGGTCGCCGAGGGTTCCTGACCCGGCCCGCAGGAGGCTTCACCCGGCCGAGGGCGGGGACGGCTCGGTGTCGGTCCAGCCCGACTCCAGCACCACCTGGCGCCGCTCCTTCCCGTCCGGCAGGCCGATGCGTTCGGCGGCCAGCACCTTGGAGGTGCCGGGGTCGATGATCAACCTGGTCCGGGGCGTCCGATCTCCCTGGGTCAGGAAGGTCACGGCCACGCCCGCCCGCCCCCGCGGGTCGGTGGCCGGCCCCTCGGCCCGCACCCCCGGCAGCGTCGCCAGCGCCCGGTACGCGGCGGCGCGCACCTGCGGGGAGACGGGCAGCTCGTACAGCAGCGAGGACAGGGTGCCCGCCAGCGCGTCCCGCGCCGGACCGGCGCCCTTGTCCCTGCGGATCGCCTCGAGGGCGCGCTTCTTCAGCGCCTCAGGGTCGGCGGGCAGCTCCTCGATCTCCTTCAGGGTCAGCGGCATCGCACTCCAGTAGAGCCTCGGCTTCCCCTTGTTCCGGAAGAACAGGCTCTCACCGGGCGAGGTGGAGTACGGGGGACCGGGGTCGCGTCCCTTCGGCCACTCCGTCGGCGAGCCGTCCCGGCGCCACGCCTCCACGTCCAGCGGGCGGGCGGCCAGTTGCCTGAAACCGCGCCAGGTCCGGCCGTCCCTGGCCACCCACTGCTCGAAGAGGCTGGAGGTTTCCAGGTGGTAGGTGGTGTCGCCGTTCTCGCCGTAGGGCCCGGGCCGCTGCCCCGCGTGCAGTTCCTTGAGGTGCCAGTAGGCGCCTTCGGGCGCGGCATCGGCCTTGACGGCGGCGGCCAGCAGCACCGAGGCGCCCGACAGGGAGGTGACGCCGGTGCTCCGCGCGGGTGAGGGCGTCTCGGTGGGGGCGGCCTGGCTGAGGAAGACCGCCGTCGCGGCCGAGGCCGCGGCGAGAGCGAGGGCACCGGCCCGCCACGGCGGCCGCCGCCGGGCCGGGGGCGCCGCCGTCGCCATGATCGCCGCACGCAGTTCGCCCGCGCCGGGCCCCGGTTGCGGCGCGTGGGGTACCGGGTCGATGGCCTTGACCAGGTGGTCGATGTCGCTCATGCTTCCTCCATCGCGATCGTCAAGGACGCCTGCCGCTCCAGCGCCGCCGTCAGCCGCTTGCGCGCCCGATGCAGCCGGGTCCGGGCGGCGATGGCCGTACATCCCACGACCTTGGCGATCTGCTCGCCGGTCAGGCCCTCCCAGCACGCCAGCGCCAGGACCTCGCGGTCACGCTGGGGCAACCCGTCGAACGCGGCGCGGACGTGCTCCAGGCCGGCCGGGCTGACCGGCCGGTCGGCGGCCAGTTCCGCGCGCAGCCGTTCGGTGAGCACGGCCCTGCGGGCGGCGCCGCGCCGCTGGTTGGCCAGCACCCGGCGGGCCACCCCGTACAGCCACAGCAGCGCCTCCTCGCCCTCGGGCACGTCGCCGATGCGCCGCCAGGCCGTCAGGAACGTCTCCGACAGGACGTCGGCGGTGTCGTCGGGGGAGCCGGTACGGCGGGCGGCGTACTGGTGTATCGCCGGATAGTGCGCGTCATAGACCGCTTCGAAGCGATCCCGGTGTGTCACGAAGTCTCCTTGCCGAAAAGTGCCGGACATCGGGTACATGTCCGGCACTTCGCGGAACGTGGCACCGCGCTCCGAGCAGAAGGAGTCCCGGCGGTCAGGCCGGGGCCTGGTCCGCCCCGGCGGGGCCGACATGGGCCGCGATCAGGCGCCGGCCGCCGCCGTCGCGGATCCACGTGCGGGTGTAGCGGACGCGGGCGCGGAAGGGCTCGCCGTTCACGGCGCCTTCGAGCGTGCCGAGGAACCAGCACCGGCCGTCGGGACCGGTGAACAGCAGCCGGTCGTCGATCAGCCCGTCCAGTTCGGCCACGTCCGAGGCCAGTTGTGCGCGCTGCAGACGCCGTTCGGCATCGCGGAGCGCCTCGGCCCCTCCCCGTCGCGGCGCGATGGCTGATCACCATGAGACACCCGCCCATCCTAACCGGCACCATCCCCGCCGCTCGTGTCAGCGCTCGTGTCAGCGCTCGTGTCAGCGCTCGTGTCAGGGCGGCGGCGGCCCGGTATCAGGGCTTCCGGCCATGGTTGAGCACATGAACGGAGCGGCGACCGCGGCCACCGGGCCCGGCGCCTCCGTCGCTGTGAAGGAGCACACCATGGCCATCACCCTGACCGACCAGGACAAGCTCACCCTCCGCACTGCCGCGTGGGGCGCCGTCTCCCTGATGTCCGCCGCCGGCGTCGCCGGCTCGGCCCACAAGGCCGCCACCGAAGGCTCCATCGCCCTCACCTCCGCCACCGGCCCCATCGGACACGTCCTGGCCAAGGCGCCCAAGGGCGTCAAGTACGGCAGGACCACAGCCGACCTCGCCGACCAGGTGCTGCCCGCCCTCACCGAAGCCATGAACCTGCTCAACCAGCAGAACCCCGCCGAGGCCGGCAACTTCCGCCGCACCGTCATCGTCGCCGTCGAAGCAGCCACCCGCCCCCACCACGGCGAGCCCAGCCCCACCATGACCGAGATGGCCCGCAAGATCACCGAGGCCCTCGACGCCGCCTGACCGGACGCCGGGCGCGGCGCGCCCCGGAACCGATTTGCGGGCGTCGGCCGCAGGCTGCTTCACTCGGCTCCCAAGACCGCCGCCGCGGCAGCCCGCGCTCGACGGGCTCGCCGCCGACCCGGGGAGAGTTCCCGTCGTTCGCCCTGATTCACCGCGCGCGGGAGCCGGCCGGCCGACCGAAGGGACCTTCGCCCATGGAACACCAGCACACCTCCCGCGCCGGGCGGGCGGGGAGCGGTGACAAGCTCGCCGAGCAGGTGCACGCCCTGCTGGCGGCCCCCCGGCCCTGGCAGGTCACGCAGGTCGGCGACCCGGTGCTGCGCCGCACGGCCGAACCGTATGACGGCCAGCTCCCCGACGACCTGCTGCGCGACCTGCTCGACGCGATGTTCCGGCACCTGCCGGGCGTCGGGGTGGGGCTCGCCGCCCCGCAGATCGGCATCCCCCTGGCGCTGGCCGTCATCGAGGACCCGGCCGAGGTGCCGCCGGAGGTCGCCGCGGAGCGCGAGCGCGTGCCCCAGGGGCCGCTGGAGCTGGTCAACCCTGTCCTCACCCCGCTGGGCTCGCGCTACCACGCCTTCCACGAGGGGTGCCTGAGCGTCGAAGGGCTGACGGCCGTCGTCGCGCGTCACGCCCGCGTCCGGCTGTCGGCCTCCGACGGCGGCGGGCGCCCGTACGAGAGGGAGCTGTCCGGCTGGCCGGCGCGCATCGCCCAGCACGAGACCGACCACCTCAACGGCGTCCTGTACCTCGACCGGGCCGAGCCGCGCTCGCTGTCGACCGTCGTCAACCACGAGCGCTTCCAGGCTCCTCGGCCCGACGCCGGCTGAGCGCCCCTGCGGGGGAACGGCTCAGCCGAGCGGGGTCACGATGCTGGTCAAGATGCTGGTCAAGATGCCGGCCACCTCGCCGGGCACGGACAGGAAGGGCGAGTGGGAGGCGTCGAGCGCGGCGACGGAGGTCGGGTTGCCGGGGAAGGCCGCGTCTGCCTCCGCGACGAACCTCGCCTGCAGCGCCGGCAGGATCGCCCTGTCCCGGGTGCAGGTGACGTACGTGCGCCGCACCGATCCCCAGCCGTCGCGGGTCAGGGTCGTGGTGCCGAGCATGATGCCGATGGGGCCGTCGGGCGTCAGCAGGCCGGTGGCGGCGTCGGCCAGGACCGGGGGCACGTCGTCGTAGAACGCCTCGCGCAGCCGCTGCCGGTAGTCGGCGTCGCCGGTGGCGAGGTCCAGCCGTAGCGCGCCGATCCGGGCCGGGTCGCCCCGCAGCAACGGCGCGACCTGGTCGTCTGCGGCCTCCGGCGTCCGCGTGTAGGCCGCGGCCGGCACATCGGAGGCCGGCATGTACGCGGTCAGGTACACCGCGTGCGCGACCAGTTCGGGCGTCCGCTGGGCGACCCGCGTCAGCACCGGGCCGGCCGCGCTGTGGGCCACCACGGTGACGGGGGCGCCGCCGCCGATCCGCTTGATCTGCGATGTCAGCAACTCGGCGGCGTCGCCGAGATCCACGTCCGCCACCGGAGACACCTCCGCGCTCACCGCCGCGGCATCGTACGGGCGTGCGGTGAGCCAGCGGGGACGCCGGGCGTACAGGCCGTGCCCCGCCAGGTCCACCGCGACGGCCGGGCGGCCGGCGGCAACCACGTGGGGGATGACCTCGCTCCAGCACCAGGAGCCGTGCCAGAAGCCGTGAACGAACACCAGCGTGGAGGTGGCGGACATGAGCACTCCCTCGAAACTCGCCTGACCCCGGCCATCCTCAGCGGATTCGCCGCTACCGGCCAGGCCCAACCTGTCCCCGGAAGAGCGGGCGCCCCCCTCGCCTCCGGCGCCGGCGGGCCGTCCGGCTAGTGTGGCCAGACGTTGACCAGCACGAACGAGCACGAGCAAGCACTAACGAGCACGAACGAGGAAGGACAAGGGCGACGGTGGACGAGCACGCCGGGGACGACCGGCTGGCCGGGCGGTTCGAGGAGCATCGGAGCCAGCTGCGGGCCGTGGCCTACCGGATGCTCGGGTCGGTCAGCGAGGCCGACGACGCCGTCCAGGAGGCGTGGCTGCGGCTGAGCCGGTCCGACGTCACCGGCGTGGACAACCTCGGGGCGTGGCTGACGACCGTGGTGGCGCGGCTGTGCCTGAACATGCTGCGCTCGCGGCAGACGCGGCGGGAGGATCCGCTGGAGACGCAGCCGGCCCTGGAGGGCGGCGCCGACCCGGAGCGGGAGGCGGTGCTGGCCGATTCGGTCGGGGTGGCGCTGCTGGTGGTGCTCGACCGGCTGAGCCCGGCCGAGCGGCTGGCGTTCGTGCTGCACGACATGTTCGCGGTGCCGTTCGACGAGATCGCCGCCATGGTGGAACGCTCACCGGAGGCGGTCAGGCAGCTGGCCAGCCGGGCACGCCGCCGCGTCAGGGGCGCGTCGGCGCCCGTGAGCGACGCGGCGAGCAGGCGGCGGGTGGTCGACGCGTTCCTGGCGGCGACCCGGGGCGGCGACTTCGAGGCGCTGGTGACGCTGCTGCACCCGGACGTGGTGCTGCGCGCCGACCGCCTGGTCGTGCCCACGCCGGAGCCGGTCGTGGTGCGGGGCGCGCGTGTCGTGGCCCAGGGCGCGATGGCCGCCACCGGGCGGGCGCGCTTCACGGGCGTGGCGCTCATCGACGGGGCCGCCGCGCTGGCGATGGCGCCGTACGGCCGCCTGCGGCTCGTCCTCACCTTCACCGTCGAGGCCGGCCTGATCACCGGCATCGACGTGATCGCCGACCCGGACCGCCTGCGCGACCTGGAGTTCGCCGTCCCCGACACCATCCTGGATGTCGTCCCTGATGTCGTCCCCGATGCCTGAGGGGGCCGCCCGCCCGGCCCGTCTTCAGGTGAGGAAGCCCTGGGAGCGCATCCAGTCGCGGGCGACCAGCACCGGCACGTCGCCGTCGACGTCGACCTGGGCGTTCAGCTTGCGGATGACCTCGTTGGTGAGCTTGGCGCTGATCGGCGCGAAGACGCGCGCGATCTCCGGGTGGGCGCGCGCGACCGGGCCGCGGATGGTGACCGACGGGTTGTACAGGGGGAAGAAGTGGCGGTCGTCCTCCAGCAGCGCCAGCCCGAGCGCCTCCAGGCGGCCGTCGGTCGTGGTCACCATGCCGAGCGTGCACTGGCCGCTGGCGATCGAGTTGTACAGCACGCCGGTCGACACGCGGCGCACCTTCGACGGCTGCACGTCGGTGCCGTAGCCGAGGTCGTAGGCGCGCAGCATGCCGAGGAACCCGTCGGAGCGGCCGAACGTCTCGTGGTCGACGCAGAACGTCCGCTGCTCCGGCGGCACGTTCGTGATGTCGGAGATGTCGTGCATGTCGTACCGGTCGGCGGTGGCGCGGGTGACGGCCATCGAGTAGCTGTTGTTCAGCGGCGCGGGCGGCAGCCACACGATGTCGTTGCGCTCCAGGTCCAGCTCCCGCACGGCCTCGTACTGCCGCCACGGGTCGGGGATCGGATCGGACCTGCCCAGGTAGGTGATCCAGCCGGTGCCGGTGTACTCCCACATCAGGTCGGCGTCGCCGCGGGTCAGCGACCGGCGCGCGTTCACGCTGCCCTGCACGTTCGTCCGGTCGGTCACCTCGGCGCCGGCGACCGTGAGCGCCAGCACCGCGATCTTGCCCAGGATGAGCTGCTCGGTGAACTCCTTCGACGTCACCCTGAGCGGTACGCCCTCCAGGCCGGGCACCGGTTCGATGCTGCCGGGCCCCACCGGCGGGATGAACGCCGACGCCGGCCGCAGCCCGCCCTCCGCCGCCGCCACCACCGCCGCCAGCACCGCCACGAGCAGCAGGAGCAGCGCCGGCAGGGCCCGCCTCACGTCAGGCCCTTCGGCGACAGCAGGCGCTGCGCGACGCCGCCGAGCCAGTCGATGAGCATCGCCAGCACGGCGATGAGCACGCAGCCGGTGATCAGCACCAGGTTGCGCTGGGTGCTGACCCCGGCGGTGATCAGGTCGCCGAGCCCGCCCGCGCCGATGAACGCCGCGATCCCGGCCGTCCCGACGTTCAGCACCAGCGTGGTGCGCACCCCCGACAGGATCACCGGCGCGGCCATCGGCAGCTCGACGTGCCACAGCACGGCCGGCGCCGACATGCCGATGCCGCGCCCGGCGTCGATCAGCCGCGGGTCGACCTGTTCCAGCCCGACCATGGTGTTGCGCAGCGTGGGCAGCAGGCTGTAGGCGAACAGCGCGGCCACCGCCGTCCAGAACCCGATCTGGAACAGCACGGCGAGCAGCACGATGAGGCCGACCGCCGGGGTGGCCTGTCCCAGGTTCGCCACCGCCAGCACCGCGGGCGTGGCCCAGCGCAGCGACCGGCGCGTCAGCAGCACCCCGGCCGGCAACGCGACCGCCAGCACCAGCACCGTGGAGAAGAACACCAGCCGGATGTGCTCCCACGTGCGCCGGGCCAGGAACGGCAGCCGCAGCGCGCTGCGCTCGATGTCGTCCAGCGGCACCAGTTGCGTGTAGGCGACCATCGCGGCGGCCACCGCCAGGTAGATCAGCGGCACCAGCAGCATGTGCCACGAGCGGCCGACGTCCGGCTCGGGGATCGCGGCCTGCTGCGCGGCCGACCCGCTGACGGTCACGACCCGCCCCCCGTACCGCCGCTCCCTGTACCGCCGCTCCCTGTACCGCCGCCGCCCGTACCGTCCTTTTCCGTACGGCCGCCGTCGCCGGTCAGCCCGGACAGCCGCCGCCGGCGGCGCTCCCGCTCGCGCGCCTTGATCACCTGGATCGCGTTCTGCACCGTGCTCAGCGACAGCACCCCCGCGTACGCCTGCCCTCTGCCGGCGACCGGCACGAGGTCGCTGTCGGCGTTCAGCAGCGCCTCCAGCGCGTCCTGCAACGTCATCCGGTGCCCGATCGGCGGCCCCGTCTCCTCGCCCAGCTCCCCGACGGGCCCTCGGGCCCGCGCCAGGTCGGCGGCGCTCACCCACCGGCGCGGCCGCCCGGCCTCGTCGACGATCAGCGCGAAGTCGCGGCCCCCGGCCTCGACCTCGGCCAGCAACTGCCGCGCGTCCGCGCCCGCGGTGGCGTGCGGGACCGTGTCGAGCCGGATGTCGCCCACCTTCGTCAGCCGCAGCAGCCGCATCGACGACCCGCCGCCCAGGTACTGCTCGACGTACTCGCCGGCGGGCGCGGTGAGGATCTCGGCCGGCCGCGCGTACTGGACGATCCGCGCCCCCCGCTCCATGATCGCGATCCGGTCGCCGATCTTCAGTGCCTCGTCCACGTCATGCGTCACGAACACGATCGTCTTGGCCAGCTCCTCCTGCAGCCGCAGCAGCTCGTCCTGCAGCCGTTCACGCGTGATCGGGTCCAGCGCCCCGAACGGCTCGTCCATGAGCATCACCGGCGGGTCGGCCGCCAGCGCCCTGGCCACGCCGACCCGCTGCTGCTGCCCGCCCGACAACCGGCGCGGATAGCGCTGGCGGAACGTCGCGGGGTCCAGCCCGACCAGCGTCAGCAGCTCGTCCACGCGCCGCTCGATCCGATCGGCGTCCCACTTCAGCAGCCGCGGCACCTGCGCGATGTTGGCGGCCACCGTCAGGTGCGGGAACAGCCCCGCCTGCTGGATCACGTACCCGATGTTGCGCCGCAGCCGGTCGGGGTCGATGTCGCGCGAGCTGCGCCCGCCGATCAGGATGTCGCCGGCCGTCGGCTCGTCCAGCCGGTTGATCATCCGCATCGTCGTCGTCTTGCCGCATCCCGACGGCCCGAGCAGCACCACGATCTCCCCGGCCGCGATCGTCAGGTCCAGCTCGTCGACCGCCGGCCCGGCCGCCCCGGGAAACGTCTTGGTGACCCCGCGCAGCTCGATCGGCACCCCGCCGCCCGTCTCAGCCACGTCGCTCTCCCGGCGTCGTCAGCCGCCCCAGCACCACGAAACACGCGTCGAACAGCAGCGCCAGCAGCGCCACCCCGAGCGTCCCGGTGAGCGTGGAGTTCACCGCGTTCGCGCCGCCCAGCCGCGCCAGCCCGGAGAAGATCTGCTCGCCCAGCCCGGGCCCCGACACGTACGCGGCCACCGCGCCGATCCCCATCGCCAGCTGCGTCGAGACCCGGATACCGGTCAGGATCACCGGCCAGGCCAGCGGCAGCTCGATCCGCGTCAGCGCCCGCAGCCGGCTCATGCCGATCCCGCGCGCCGCGTCCACCAGCATCGGATCCACCCCCCGCAGGCCCACCACCGTGTTCCGGATGATCGGCAGCAGCGCGTACAGCACGATCGCCGTCACGCTCGGCGCCACCCCCAGCCCGAGCACCGGGATGAGCAGGCCGAGCATCGCCAGCGACGGCACCGTGAACAGCACCCCGGCCGTCCCGGTGGCCAGCGCCGCCCCCCGGGGCCGCCGGTAGGTGACGACCCCCACCACCACGCCGATCACGGCCGCCACCAGCACGCACTGCGCCACCATGCTGGCGTGCTGCGCCGTCTCGAAGAGCAGCAAATCCCTCCGGTCGGCGATGTACTCCCACAGATTCACGCGGATCCCCCGATCACCGTGTTACTTACCGTGATCGGTCATCCGTCTAACGTGGGAGGTGATGACCACCGACCACGCCCGCCCGATCGGCTCCCGCCCCTACGGGCCGCCGTCCGGGACCGGGTTCCTCGCGTTCGCCCTGATCGGCGCCGCCGCCGCGTGGGACACCGCGGCCGGCGACAGCCGTCCCGCCTGGCTGGCCTGGCTCGGCCTGGCCGCCGTCACCGCCCTGTACGCGGCGGCGGTGCTGCTCGCCTTCCGGTCACGCCCCGTGGCCGCCACGGTGGCGCTGGCGCTGCTGGCCGCCGCCGTCACCGCCCTGGCGGCCGTCTTCGCCGGCGGGTGGCTGTACCTGTTCCCGCTGGCGGGCATCGCGTGCGGGCTGGTGCTGGCCGGCCGCACCGTACGGGCGGCGCTGCTGGCGCCGCTGCTGGCGGTGACCGCGGCGGCGGCGCTGGTCACCTGGCTCACCGGCGGCGGCCTGGAACCGGTGATGGCGCTGGCGTGGGGGACGTTCAGCGCCGGGCTGGTGGTGGCGTTCATCATGCACCTGCACGCGCTCATCGCCGAGCTGGCCGGCACCCGGCGGCGGCTGGCGGACGCCGCCGTCGAACGCGAACGGCTGCGCTTCGCCCGCGACCTGCACGACCTGCTCGGGCACACGCTGTCGGTCGTCGTCGTCAAGGCCGAGGCGGTGCGCCGCCTGGCCCGCCGCGACCCCGGCCAGGCCGAACGGCACGCCGCCGACATCGAGACCGTCGGCCGTCAGGCGCTGGCCGAGGTCCGCGAGGCGGTCACCGGCTACCGGGAGGGCTCGCTGGGCGCGGAGCTCGCCCGCGCCGGCGACGCCCTGAGCGCCGCCGGCGTCTCCGCGTCCGTGCGCCGCACCGGCGAGCCGCCGCACGCGCGGGCGCAGGAGCTGCTCGGCTGGGTGGTACGCGAGGGCGTCACCAACGTCCTCCGGCACAGCGGCGCCACCCGGGTCACCATTCACCTGACCGGCCACTCGGTGACCATCCACGACGACGGCCCCGCCCCGGCCGGGGCCGTCGCGCCGCCCGGTCCCGGCGACGCCTCGGATCCGGGCGATCCGCCGATCTCCGGCGGGGGAGCGGGCACCGGCCTGCGGGGACTGTCCGAGCGGCTGGCGCAGGCGGGCGGCACCGTCGAAGCCGGCCCCGCCCCGGAAGGCGGCTGGC
>NZ_LAVL01000218.1 GCF_001083785.1 Nonomuraea sp. SBT364 | reverse complement strand
GGTAGGGGGTGGCGGTGGCGCCGGGGATGTCGGTGAGGAGGGCTTCGGGGAGGAGGACCATGGCCGTCAGGCCGCCGGCGTCCTGGCGGCGCAGCTGGACCTTGATGTTGTGGCGCAGCGCCAGCCGCCCGACCACGAACAGGCCCATGCGGCGCGACACCGACACGTCGACCACCGGCGGGTTGGCCAGGCGCCAGTTGGCCTGGGCCAGCTCGTCGGGGGTCATGGCGATGCCGCTGTCGGAGACCGACACCATGAGGCCGCCGCCGTCGATGCGGTTGCTGGAGATGACGACCTTGGTGTCGCGGGAGGAGAACGACACGGCGTTCTCGATCAGTTCGGCGAGCAGGTGGACGACGTCGTTGACGGCCTGGCCGAGGATGGCCGCCTCGGACTGGATCTGGATGCTGACCCGGTCGTAGCTCTCGACCTCGCCGAGCGAGGCGCGGACGACGTCCATGAGCTCGACGGGCTCGCTCCACCGGCGGGCGGCTTCCTGGCCGGCCAGGACGAGGAGGTTCTCGCTGTTGCGGCGCATGCGGGTGGCGAGGTGGTCGAGCTTGAACAGGTCGCCGAGCCGGGTGTCGTCGCGTTCGCCGCGTTCGAGCCGTTCGATGAGCGTGAGCTGCCGTTCGACGAGCGTCTGGCTGCGCCGGGACAGGTTGACGAACATGGCGTTGACGTTGGAGCGCAGCCGCGCCTCGTCGCCGGCGAGCCGTACGGCCTCGCGGTGGACCTCGTCGAAGGCGCGGGCGACCTCGCCGACCTCGTCGCGTGAGAAGACGTGGATGGGCGGCACCTCGGCGTCGACGTCGCCGTCGCGTGACTCGCGCAGGTGCTGGACGAAGTCCGGCAGCCGGCGGCCGGCGATCTCCAGCGCCTCGGCGCGCAGCCGGCGCAGCGGGCGGACGAGTGAGCGGGCGACGCCGGTCGTGATCAGCAGGACGGCCACGAGCAGCGCGACGACCGCGCCGGCGATCACGTACGCGCGCTGCCGTTCGTCGGCGCTGAGCGCCTGGGAGCGGGCCAGGATGCCGGTGGCCTGGCGCTGTTCGACGGCGCGCAGGGAGTCGACGACGGTGGTGGACGCCTTGAACCACAGCCCGGCGTCGTCGGAGGTGCTCTGGTCGAGGCCGCGCAGCGGCTGCCCGGCGGTGGCCCTGATGAGCACCAGTTCGCGCAGGAAGAGCATGTCGTCGGCGCTGCGGCCGTTGACGGTCTCGTCGAAGAAGCGCCGCTCGGCGGCGGTGGCCTCGTCGGCGAAGGAGGCGCGCTCGTTCTCCTCGCGGGACAGCTCGCCGAGCAGGCGCTTGAGCTGCTCCTGGCTGATGGCGCCCTCGCTCAGCGCGGTCGTGAGCATGGCCTGCTGGAGGGAGAGGCTCTCCTTGGCGCCGGCGAGGGCGTGCAGCATGCGCGACTGGCGGATCAGCTCGTCGTCCTGGCTGCCCTTGATGAGCTCGTCGTGGACGGAGAGCAGGTCGTCGATGACGACGGTGTAGAGCTCGACGGCGGGGGCGGCCAGCAGATCGGCCTTGAGCGCCTGCTGGCGCAGGGCGAGCAGGTCGTCGAGCCGGTTGAGCATGTTCTCGATCTGGTCGGCGGTGCGGCCGGTCACGCCCGGCAGGATGGCGCCGGCGCTGCCGCGCACCTCCTGGATGACGCCGTCGGACAGTTCCATCTGCTCGCGGACGGCGGCGAGCTGGGCCTGGGGGCGGCCGCGTGCGATGTACCAGGACATCCTGGCGCGTTCGGCGGCGACCTCGTGGGTGAGCGCGCCGACCTGTCCGGAGAGCTGGGCGAGCCGGCTGGTGCGCTCGTAGTCGTCGGCGGCGCCGGTGGAGGCGAACACCTGGAACCCGCCGAGGAGCACGGCGGCCGCGGTCGGCACGAGGATGAGCGCGACGAGGCGGGCCCGGACCCGCCAGTTGCGCAGCCGCCAGTTTCCTTCCTCTGGCGGCCGCTGCCCTAACTCTGTACTCACCGAACGCAACCCTCTCGCCGGAATCGGCGCTATATGCGACCCGCGGGGAAATCCAGGTAATTGGAACACATGCCGACCAGCTCGGCCAAGAGAACATAACGCGACATAAGTCAAGCAGTGTGACGCATGAGCATAGAACCTGGAGCTCCACATATAGCGCACCTTCAGCGCGAAATACCACACTAAATCGATGGATGTCCGCTGATGGGCGTTTGTCGCGTTCCAGATCCATAACACCGGAGAGGCACCCAGGTCTCCAGAGAGTCACACCGTTGAGATTGTCGTGAATCCCGACATATGTTTGCCCCCTCAAAGCGAGGAGGCGAGTGGTGCGGGTTTCTCCCGACAGCGCGGCCATCGGCGTCGAGGGACTGTGGAAGATCTTCGGCCCCAAGGCGGCGAAGGTGCTGGCGTGCGATGACAGGTTTCTGGAACCCGCCGCACTCAGGGAGAAAACCGGCTGCACCGCCGCCGTCAGGGACGTGAGCTTCGACGTACGGCCCGGCGAGGTGTTCGTCGTCATGGGCCTGTCGGGCAGCGGGAAATCCACGCTCGTCCGGTGCCTCACCCGGCTCGTCGAGCCCACCGCCGGCCGCGTCGTGATCGGCGGCGAGGACGTCGGCGCCGCCACCCCGGCCCGGCTGCGCGAACTGCGCCGCCACCACGTCAGCATGGTCTTCCAGCACTTCGGCCTGCTGCCGCACCGCCGCGTCATCGACAACGTCGCCTACGGCCTGGAGGTGCAGGGCAGGCCCAGGGCGGAGCGGCATGCGCGGGCGGCGGAGATTCTCTCGCTCGTCGGCCTCGACGGGCACGCCGACGCCTTCCCCGACCAGCTCTCGGGCGGCATGCAGCAGCGCGTCGGCCTGGCCAGGGCACTGGCCGTCGATCCGCAGGTGATGCTGTTCGACGAGCCGTTCAGCGCGCTGGACCCGCTCATCCGCCGCGACATGCAGGCCGAGGTGATCCGCCTGCACCGCGAGGTCGGCAAGACCATGGTGTTCATCACCCATGACCTGTCGGAGGCGCTCAAGCTGGGCGAGCGCATCGCGATCATGCGGGCCGGCTCGATCGTGCAGCTCGGCACGCCGGAGGAGCTGGTGGGCGCGCCGGCCGACGACTACGTGGCCGACTTCGTCAGGGACGTGCCGCGCAGCCACGTGCTCTCGCTGCGCTGGATCAGCCGCCCGCCCGAGCCGGGCGAGCCGCTCGACGGGCCCGAGCTGCCCGCCTCCACCGTGATCAAGGACGCCATCGCCGCCGCCTCGGAGTCCTCCCGCCCGATCCGGGTGGTCGACGGGGACGAGCTGGTCGGCGTGGTGGACCGGGTCGACCTGCTCACCTTCCTGTCCGGTCAGGACACCGGGGACACGGTGACGGCCGCATGAGCAGCACGGCGGTCAGCACGCCCTCGGGCCTGAGGGTACCGGGCTGGCTGGCCCCCGCCGGGGTCGCCGTCCTGTTCGCGGCGGCGTACCTGGTCTTCCGCGGCACCGGCACGCTGCCGCACGACAGCGAGGCCCCGCAGTTCGCGGCCGTCACCGAGCTGCGCGAGTGGATCGACGACCACCGCAACGACAACCCGGTCTTCCTGTACTTCCTCAACTACGTCCGGCTGTTCGTCGGCGGCGTGTACGGCCTGTTCCACGGCGCGCTGACCGCGCTGGGGTGGCCGGGGCTGATCGGCGTCATGGGGGCGCTGGCGTGGCTGGCGGGCGGCTGGCGGATCGCGCTCCCGGCGGTGGCCGGGTTCTGCTCGTTCGGCGTGCTGGGGCTGTGGGAGTCGAGCGTCGAGACGCTGGCCCTGGTCGCGGCGGCGGTGCTGCTGTCGCTGGCGATCGGTGTGCCGCTGGGCATCTGGGCCGGACTGTCGCGGCGGGCGCACCGCGCGGTCACGCCGGTGCTGGACGTCATGCAGATCATGCCCACCTTCGCCTATCTGGCGCCGCTGGCGCTGTTCTTCCACATCGGGGCGCCCGCGGGCACGATCGCGACGATGATCTACGCCATCCCGCCGGCGATCCGCATCACCGCGCTGGCCGTCCAGCAGGTCTCCCCCACCGCCGTCGAGGCGTCGGCCTCGCTCGGCGCGACGCGGGCCCAGACGCTGGTCAAGGTCCACCTGCCGCTGGCCAGGTCCACGATGGCGCTGGCGGTGAACCAGACCATCATGATGGCGCTGTCCATGGTGGTCATCGCCAACCTGATCAACGCGCCGGGCCTGGGCTCGGACATCATCCTCGGGCTCTCGCGCGCCCAGGTCGGCATCATGCTCCCGGCCGGCGTGGCGATCGTGGTCATGGCCATGGTGCTGGACCGGATGACGGTCTCGGTGGCCAGGCGCGGCCCGCACAGCCGGATCGGCCGCGCCGGCCTGGCCGGCGCGGGCGCGCTCGCCGCCGCGGGGGTGACGCTCGGCCTCGTGCTGCCGCACGAGTGGCCGGAGGCGCTCACGGTCGATCTGGTGGCCGAGATCAACGACGCCGTCCTGTGGGCCGAGACGAGCTGGTACGGCGTCACCACGTTCATCAAGGACACCACCTCGTACCTGCTGCTGAACCCGCTGGAGAGCCTGTTCACGACGGCGCCGTGGTGGCTGGTCGCCGCCGCGGTGCTGCTGGCCGCCTGGCGGGTGAGCGGGGTGCGGCCCGCGCTCACGGCACTCGGCTGCCTGCTGGCGATCGCGCTGCTGGGCACCTGGGAGCACGCGATGCGGACGATGACCACGGTCGCGGTCGCGGTGAGCGTCACGCTGGTCATCGGCCTGCTGCTGGGCGTGGCCGCGGCCCGCTCGGCGCGCTGGTCGGCGGTGCAGCGGCCGGTGCTCGACGCCGCCCAGACCATGCCCGCGTTCGTCTACCTGCTTCCGGCGCTGGCCCTGTTCGGCACCACGCGGTTCACCGCGATCTTCGCCTCGATCGTCTACGCCGTCCCCCCGGTGGTGCGGCTGGTCGAGGAGGGCATCAGGAACGTGCCCGGCACGGTCGTCGAGGCGGCCGCCTCCGCGGGCTCGACGCCCGGCCAGCTCCTGTGGAAGGTCCAGTTGCCGATGGCCAGGCGGGCCATCCTGCTGGCCGCCAACCAGGGCATCGTCATGACCCTGGCCATGGTGGTGGTCGGCGGGCTGGTCGGGGCCGGCGCGCTCGGCTACGACGTGGTGCTCGGCTTCTCCCAGCGGACGGACTTCGGCATGGGTTTCATCGCGGGCGTGGCGACCGTGCTGCTCGGCGTCATGCTCGACCGCATCACGCAGGGCGCCGACAGACGCCCCTCCCCCCACCAAAGGAAAGTCACATGAAGATTCGCCTGCTCGCAGGCCTGCTGGCGCTCGGGCTCGCCACGGCGTGCGGCGGAGCCACCGTGGAGAGCGCGCCCAGCGCCACCCCCGCAGAGGGCTCCGCCAGCGCCTCCGCCCCCACCGGGACCGTGAAGATCGCGATCAACCCGTGGGTGGGCTACGAGGCCAGCGCCAACGTGGTCGCCTACCTGCTGAAGAACGAGCTCGGCTACACGGTGGAGCTGCCGGAGATCAAGGAGCAGCTCGCCTGGGAGGGCTTCGAGACGGGCGACGTCGACGTCATCATCGAGAACTGGGGCCACCCGGACCTCAAGAAGCAGTTCATCGAGGAGAAGAAGACGGCCGTCGAGGCGGGCTCCACCGGCAACAAGGGCGTCATCGGCTGGTACATCCCCAAGTGGATGGCCGACGAGCATCCAGACATCACCGACTGGAAGAACCTGAACAAGTACGCCGACCTGTTCAAGACCTCCGAATCGGGCGGCAAGGGCCAGTTGCTGTTCGGTGACCCGTCGTACGTCTCCAACGAGGCGGCGCTCATCAAGAACCTCAAGCTGAACTTCAAGATCGTCACCGGTGGCAGCGAGGCGGCGCTGATCAAGGGCGCCCAGCAGGCGCAGGCGCAGAAGAAGCCGCTGCTGTTCTACTTCTGGGACCCGCACTGGCTGTTCAGCAAGACCGAGCTGGTCAGGGTCAAGCTGCCGGAGTGGACCGAGGGCTGCGACGCCGACCCGAAGAAGGTCGCCTGCGACTACCCCGAGATGGACCTGGACAAGATCGTGAGCACCAGGTTCGCGCAGTCCGGCGGCAAGGCGTACGAGCTGGTCAAGAACTTCAGCTGGACCAACGAGGACCAGAACGCGGTCGCCGACGACATGACGAACGGCGGTATGACCGGCGAGGAGGCCGCCAAGAAGTGGGTGGAGGCCAACCCCGCCAAGTGGCAGGCCTGGATCCCCCAGTAACCCCTTGACCCGTGGCCCCGCCGGACCGGGGCCACGGTCGCGGAGACTCTCATGCGAACCAAGACGCTCGCCGGGCCGCTGTTGCTGGCCCTGCTTCTGACGGCCTGCACCAGTGCGGCGCCCACCCCGCCGGCCGTGGGCGACCGCACGGTCAGGATCGACATCCACCCGTGGGCCGGGTACGAGGCCCAGGCCGCCGTGCTGGCCTACCTGCTCCAGCACGAGCTGGGTTACCGGGTGGAGAGGCGACCGATCAAGGAGGACGAAACCTGGGCGCGGTTCGAGACCGGCGAGGTCGACGTGATCGTCGAGAACTGGGGCCACAACCATCTGAAAGAGGAGTACATCGAGCGCAAGAAGGTCGCGCTGTCCGCCGGCCTCACGGGCAACAAAGGGGTGATCGGCTGGTATGTCCCCGAGTGGATGGTCAAGAAATATCCGGACATAACCGACTGGCGGAACCTGAACAAGTACGCCGACCTCTTCAAAACCTCAAGATCCGGAAATGCCGGACAGGTCCTGGACGGCGATCCCACCTTCGTCACCAATGACGAGGCGATCGTCAAGAACCTCAACCTGAATTACCAGGTCGTCTACTCCGGCAGCGAAGCCGCGCTCATCAAGGCGGCCCAAGCGGCGACGAAGAATCGGACGCCCTTGTTGATGTATTTCTACGAACCGCAATGGCTCTTCAGCAAAGTGAAACTGGCGAAGATCAACCTTCCGCCCCACGCCATCGGCTGTGACGCCGATCCGGTCAAGGTCGCCTGCGACTACCCCCCGTACCTGCTTGACAAGATCGTCAGCAAGCGGTTCGCCGAGCGCGGCGGGAAGGCGTACGAGCTGGTCCGCAACTTCAACTGGAGCAACGAGGACCAGAACGCGGTGGCCAGCGACATGATCAACCGCAAGCTCACCGCCGACCAGGCCGCCCAGCGGTGGGTCGAGGAGAACGAGATCGTGTGGAAGGACTGGATGCCCAGGTGAGCGCCAGGTGAACTACGACTACGTCATCGTCGGCGGCGGGTCGGCGGGCTGCGCGCTGGCCAACCGGCTCAGCGCCGACCCGTCGGTGTCGGTGCTCGTGCTGGAGGCCGGGCGGCCGGACTACCGGTGGGACGTGTTCATCCACATGCCGGCGGCTCTCATGTTCCCCATCGGGAACCGGTTCTACGACTGGCGCTACGAGTCGGAGCCCGAGCCGCACCTGGACGGCCGCCGCGTCTATCACGCCAGGGGCAAGGTCCTGGGCGGGTCCAGCAGCATCAACGGCATGATCTTCCAGCGCGGCAACCCGCTCGACTACGAGCGCTGGGCGGCCGACCCCGGCATGGAGCAGTGGGACCACGCGCACTGCCTGCCGTACTTCAAGCGGATGGAGAGCTGCCTGGCCGACCCGGGTTCGGAGTTCCGGGGCGGCGACGGGCCGCTCAAGCTGGAGCGCGGGCCGGCGCACGGGCCGCTGTTCGAGGCGTTCTTCGAGGCCGTGCAGCAGGCCGGGCACCCGCTCACCGACGACGTGAACGGGTTCCGCCAGGAGGGATTCGCCGCGTTCGACCGCACCCTGCACCGCGGGCGCAGGCTGAGCGCCGCGCGCGCGTACCTGCACCCGGTGCGGCGCCGTCGCAACCTGACGGTCAGGACCCGCGCGTTCGTCGAGCGAATCGTCTTCGACGGCACGCGCGCCACCGGCGTGGTGTGCGACGGCGAGCGCATCACGGCGGGCGAGGTGATCCTGTGCGGCGGCGCGATCAACTCGCCGCAGCTCCTGCAGGTCTCCGGCGTCGGCCCCGCCGCCGTGCTGGCGGCCGCCGGGGTGAAGGTGCTGCACGACCTGCCCGGCGTCGGCGAGAACCTGCAGGACCACCTGGAGGTGTACGTCCAGCACGCGTGCACGCGGCCGGTGTCGCAGCAGCCGTCGCTGGCGCTGTGGCGCAGGCCGTTCATCGGCGCGCAGTGGCTCTTCCTGCGCGGCGGCCCGGGGGCCACCAACCATTTCGAGGCCGGCGGGTTCATCCGCTCCAACGACGACGTGGCCTACCCGAACCTGATGTTCCACTTCCTCCCGATCGCCGTGCGCTACGACGGCTCGGCGCCCGCGGGCGGCCACGGCTACCAGGTGCACATCGGCCCCATGTACTCCGACGCGCGCGGCTCGGTGCGCATCACCTCGGCGGACCCGCGGGTCAAGCCGGCGCTGCGCTTCAACTACCTGTCCACCGAGCAGGACCGGCGTGAGTGGGTGGAGGCCGTCCGGCACGCCCGCGCGATCCTCTCCCAGCCGGCCTGGGCGGGGCTCGACGGCGGCGAGCTCAGCCCCGGCCCGTCCGTGCGGACGGACGAGGAGATCCTGGCCTGGGTGGCCAGGGACGGCGAGACGGCCCTGCACCCTTCGTGCACCTGCCGCATGGGCGTAGACCCGATGTCCGTCGTGGACCCCGCCACGCTGCGCGTCCACGGCCTCGACGGGCTGCGCGTGGTGGACGCCTCGGCCATGCCCTACGTGACCAACGGCAACATCTACGCCCCGGTCATGATGCTCGCGGAGAAGGCGGCCGATCTCGTCCTCGGCAACACGCCGCTCGCCCCGGAACCGGTGCCCTTCTACCGCGCATGATTGACCGTACGGTGTACCGTACGAGGGTGACAGTGGAGTACAGCGGCAAGGGAGATCCGGCTCGCAGCCTCGCGCTGCTCTGGCGCACCAGCGAGCGCGTCAGCCGCAAGGGCAAGCCCGACCTGAGCGTCGACCGGATCGTGCGCGCCGCCATCGAGGTGGCCGACGCCGAGGGACTGCAGGCGCTGTCGATGCGCCGGGTGGCCGAGCGGCTGGGCGTGGGCACGATGTCGCTCTACACCTACGTGCCGGGCAAACCGGAGCTGCTCGACGTCATGCTCGACACCGTCTACGGCGAGGCGCCGCTGGAGGACGTGCCCGGCGGCTGGCGGACCAGGCTGGAGCGGATCGCCCGCGACAACTGGGAGCTCTACCTGCGCCACCCCTGGCTGCTGCAGGTGGCGGCCAGCCGCCCGGTGCTGGGCCCCAACGCCACCGCCAAGTACGACCACGAGCTGCGCGCCGTCGACGGCATCGGCCTGACGGACGTGGAGATGGACTCGGTGATCACCCTGGTGGCCGGGTTCGTGCACGGCACCGCCAGGGGCGCGGTGGAGGCGGCGCAGGCCGAGAGCCAGACCGGGGTGAGCGACGAGCAGTGGTGGGCAGCGCACGCGCCGTTCTTCAGCCGGATCGCCGACGCCAGCCGCTTCCCGACGGCCACCCGGGTCGGCCAGGCGGCGGGTGAGGCCATGGGCAGCGCCTACAGCGCTGGGCACGCCTTCGAGTTCGGCCTCCAGCGGGTCCTCGACGGCATCGAGGCCCTGGTCCACCGCCGCACGACCGGGTGAGGCTCAGCCGGTCCGCGCCGGCCGGGCGCTCAACCGGCCGTCCGGTGCTCCGGGGCGGTGCGGCCGGCGGCCAGGACGGCCGTACGGTGCCGCTCGGACGGCGGCCTGGTCCAGGTCAGCCCGGGGCCGTCGGCGGCGATGAGGCCGAACACCACGTCGCGCAGCACGGCCCCGGCGGGCATCCCGGCACGCTCGCCGCGCGCCGCCCGATAGCGCTCGTGCACCCGCCCCAGGTCGAGCAGCAGCGTGGTGGCGTACTCCCCCGGCACGACGACCTCCAGGCAGCCGCCCGCCTCGTCGAGGTACCAGGAGCCGCCCGCCGGGCTCCCCGGGCGGACGAGCTCGCGCACGGCGGCGCCGAAGGCCGCCCCGTCCATGCCGTCGGCCTCGCCGGCCGGCAGGCCCTCGCTCAGGTGCAGCACGCCGGGCCGTTCGGTGGCGGCACACCACTCGACCAGCTCGCGCACCACGCCCTCGGGGTCGTGCAGCCCGTCCTGGCCGCGCGCGGCGAACCGGTCGGCCAGCAACGGCAGCGAGATCACGCGGGGCGGCTCGAAGAGCCTGAGCACGCCCCGCTCCTCGCTCACGACGGCCCGGTCGTGGCAGGCCCGCAGGCCCTCCATGAACGCCACCCGGGCGTTCTCCTCCAGCCGGGACTCCCAGTCCCAGCCGGGCTCCGGCGCCTCGTCAGCGCCGGAGGCCCCGCGCCGGAACGACCAGACGATCACCCCGGCGACGGCCAGGGCCACCCCCACCGCGATCCACACGATTCACACTCCTGTGCACGCCTTTTCAGCTGACCCGAAGAAAGACCTAGCAGCGTAGTGTGATCATGCCGGATATATCCGACAATTCCAGCTAACGACCTGCTACCGCCCCGCTCACCGAACAGGCGCGGCGCGCAGCCGTACCACGTGCTCGACGAGCGAGATCAGCGTCGCCTTGACCGAGTCGCGATTGCGCGCGTCCGTGCGCACGATCGGGACCTGCGGCGAGAGCGCCAGCGCCTCGCGCACCTCGTCGTCGGTGTGGTGGAACTGACCGTCCCAGCCGTTGATCCCGACGACGAACGGCAGCTTCGCCTCCTCGAAGTAGTCGATGGCGGGGAAGCTGTCGGCCAGCCGCCGCGTGTCGAGCAGCACGACCGCCCCGATCGCGCCCTTCACCAGGTCGTCCCACATGAACCAGAACCGGTGCTGTCCGGGCGTGCCGAACAGGTAGAGGATCAGGTCACGGTCGAGCGAGAGCCGCCCGAAGTCCATGGCGACGGTCGTCGTCCGCTTGTTCGGCGTGTGGCCGAGGTCGTCGATGCCCGCGGACGCGTCCGTCATCACCGCCTCCGTGGTGAGCGGCAGGATCTCGGACACCGCCCCTACGAACGTCGTCTTGCCGACGCCGAACCCGCCCGCGACGACGATTTTCGTCGAAGTCAGCCCGGGGCTAGAGCCTGCGAAGTCCACTGAGCACCCTTTCGAGCATATTGAGGTCTGGCTGTCCCTGGCTGAGGCGTGGCGCGTGCAGCCGGACGAGCCCTTCGTCCGACATGTCGGCGACGAGCACGCGAGCCACGCCCAGCGGGACGCGGAGCAGGGCCGAGATCTCGGCGACCGACCGGAACGACCTGCAGAGCTGCATGATCGCCTCCTGCTCCGGGGTGAGCAGGGCCATCTCGTCGTCCGGGATGGACATGGACGAGATCAGCGTCTCCATCGCGAGGTGATAACGCGGCTCGGAACGGCCGCCGGTCACCGCGTAGGGACGGAACAGGGGCTCGTCGTCCCCTGCGCCGTCACTGCCGTACACGACCCTCTCCCGTCATCTGCATCACCGCGTCCTGGCCGCCTGCAGCTCCGCCCGCAGGGCCGGGGTGAGCGCCTGGCCCGCCCGGTCGACGAGCAGCGTCATCTGGTACGCCACCAGCCCCATGTCACAGTCGGGCCCGGCCAGCACGGTCAGCACCGAGCCGTCGCTGATCGCCATGACGATCAGCAGTCCGCGCTGCATCTCGACGACGGTCTGCGACACCGATCCGCCTTCGAACACCCGGGAAGCGCCCACGGTGAGGCTCAGCAGACCCGCGGAGACCGCGGCCAGCTGGTCGGCCCGGTCCGGAGGGAAACCCTCCGAGGCGGCCAGGCAGAGCCCGTCCGCCGATACGACGACCGCGTGCGCGACTCCTGGCGTGTTCCGCACGAAGTCGGTGATCAGCCAGTCGAACCGGTGCGCCTCATGGCTGAGGGTCGTCACTCGCCCTCCCTAGCAGGACGCTCACTCACTCTCGTTCCTCCTGTTCACGTACTTCCGCCCGACCCCGGCGAACTCCCTGCTGGTAGCTGGCCATCCTGCTGCGTATCCGGTCAGGTGACAACGGCTGGGCCGGGGCCTGCCGCTGCTGCGGCTGTGCCACCGGCTGAGCGGCGGCCGTGCCCGGGACCAGGTTGGCCTTGGGGGTGCGCTTGGGAAGCCCGGCGGCAGTGGTGCCACCGAGGCTGGGGTCGCTCGCGGCGGCCGCCGCCCGCCAACCGGCGTCAGCGGCGGTTCGCCACGCTTCCTCCCCAGAGGGTACGGGTTGCGCGGGCGATTGCTCATCCCGGTTCGATTCCGGTGCTGTATCGCCTGGAGGCCTGCGGAACCAGGCGGACTCCACCGAGGCGAAGATCGGCAGGAACTCCTCCTGCTCGGGCTCCATCGGCGAGACGTCCACGGAAGGCGGCGGCTCGGGCCTGCGCACGTCGTTCGTGCTGTAGGCCGGGGCGGGCGGGAAGACCCCGTCCGAGCTGGGATACGACGGGAACGTGCCGATCCGCTCCGGGCCCGGCTGCGACGGGAGCGCTGGCGGAACGGGGGGCGA
>NZ_LAVL01000217.1 GCF_001083785.1 Nonomuraea sp. SBT364 | reverse complement strand
CCCCCACAGGGGCCCGGATCCCGCCCGCATCACAGGCGCCCCCACCGGCTCGGTGAGGACGGGCGAGGCGCCGGACCGGGCGACGTACCCGAACCCGGCCCCGGAGCCCCGGCCCGAGCCCAGCCCGGCCGCGCCCGGGAACCAGCAGCAGCGGCCAACCAGCCAGACGGCCGTCCCCTTCGAGGGCGGCCACGACGCCGGCAGACGCGCCCGAGCCCCTACAAGCCCGCCCGGAGCCTCCACCAGGCGCGGCCACGATCCAGACAGACCCACCTGAGGAGCCGGCGCCCGAGACCCGCCGCACCAAGACCCGGCACCTGGGGCCCGCTGGACCAGGACCCGATGCCAGGACCCGATGCCAGGACCCGATGCCAGGACCCGATGCCAGGGCCCCTGTACCAGGACCGGGCACCCGGGGGCCCGCTGGAGCAGAACCCGGCGCCCGGGGCCTGCTGGACCAGGACCCGGCGCCCGGGGCACGCTGGACCAGGACCCGGCGGGCCCGGCTCGCCCAGGGTGCTCAAGGGCAGGCAGGGTGGCAGCCCGCCAGGGCCGCCGCCCGGGAGATCGTGGATGCCGGCCCCGGCCCCGGGGCCGGACGGAACGTCCGGAACGATGTCAGACGTTGAAGTACTTGGCCTCCGGGTGGTGGGCGACCAGGGCGGAGGTGGCCTGCTCCGGGTGGAGCTGGAACTCCTCCGACAGCGTGACCCCGATCCGCTCCGGGTCCAGCAGCTGGAAGAGCTGGACCTGATCCTCCAGGTTGGGGCAGGCGGGGTAGCCGAAGGAGTAGCGGCACCCCTGGATGTTGACCTTGAGCATGTCGTCCAGGGACTCCTCGCCGCCGATCCGCCACTCCGAGCGGACCCGGGCGTGCCAGTATTCGGCCAGCGCCTCGGTGAGCTGCACCGACAGGCCGTGCAGCTCGAGGTAGTCGCGGTAGGCGTCCTTGGCGAACAGCTCGGCGGTGGCCTCGGAGATCTTGCTGCCCATGGTGGCGACCTGGAAGCCGACCACGTCGACCTCGCCGGAGTCCTTGCCGCGGAAGAAGTCGGACAGGCACAGGTGCCGGTCGCGGCGCTGGCGCGGGAAGGTGAAGCGGGTGCGCTCGTCGCCCTTGTCGTCGAGGATGATCAGCGAGTCGCCGTCGCTCACGCACGGGAAGTAGCCGTAGACGACGGCCGCCTCCAGCAGGCCCTCGGTCTGCATGCGCTCCAGCCACATGCGCAGCCGCGGCCGCCCTTCGGTCTCGACCAGCTCCTCGTAGCCGGGGCCGTCGCCGCCGCGGGTGGGCTTGAGCCCCCACTGCCCGAGGAACAGCGCGCGCTCGTCGAGGAAGGCGGCGTAGTCGGCGAGCGGGATGCCCTTGACGATGCGGTCGCCGTGGAAGGGCGGCGTGGGCACCGGGTTGTCCGCGGCCACGTCGGAGCGGGCGGGCAGCTCCTCGACGGGGGTGCGGTCGAGGACGGCGCCGGTCTTGACGCGGCGCTCGCGCAGCGGCGGCAGCGTGGCGCCCTCGACGCCGCGCTTGACGGCCATGAAGGCGTCCATCAGCCGCAGGCCCTCGAAGGCGTCGCGGGCGTAGCGCACCTCGCCGGGGAACAGCTCGGCCAGGTCCTGCTCGACGTAGGCGCGGGTGAGCGCGGCGCCGCCGAGCAGCACCGGGTAGCGGTCGGACAGGCCCCTGGAGCTCATCTCCTCCAGGTTCTCCTTCATCACGACGGTCGACTTGACCAGGAGGCCGGACATGCCGATGACGTCGGCGCGCTGTTCGTCGGCGGCCTCCAGGATGGCGGAGACGGGCTGCTTGATGCCGAGGTTGACGACCTCGTAGCCGTTGTTGGACAGGATGATGTCGACGAGGTTCTTGCCGATGTCGTGCACGTCGCCCTTGACGGTGGCCAGCACGATGCGGCCCTTGGTCTCGCCCTCGACCCGGTCCATGTGCGGTTCCAGGTAGGCGACGGCGTTCTTCATCACTTCGGCCGACTGCAGCACGAACGGCAGCTGCATCTGGCCGGAGCCGAACAGCTCGCCGACCGTCTTCATGCCGTCGAGCAGCACCTCGTTGATGATCTCCAGCGCGGGCCGCTGGGCGAGGCCCGCGTCGAGGTCGGCCTCCAGGCCCTTCTTCTCGCCGTCGATGATGCGGCGCTTGAGCCGTTCCCACAGCGGCAGCGCGGCCAGCTCCTCGGCCTTGCCCGCGCGCATCGCGGCGGCGTCGACGCCCTCGAACAGGTCCATGAACCGCTGCAGCGGGTCGTAGCCCTCGCGGCGCCGGTCGTAGACCATGTCGAGCGCGACCTGGCGCTGCTCGTCGGGGATGCGCGCCATCGGCAGGATCTTGGACGCGTGCACGATCGCGGAGTCGAGCCCGGCGTTGACGCACTCGTTGAGGAAGACGGAGTTGAGCACCATGCGCGCGGCCGGGTTGAGGCCGAAGGAGATGTTGGACAGCCCGAGCGTGGTCTGCACGCCGGGGTAGCGGCGCTTGAGCTCGCGGATGGCCTCGATGGTCTCCAGCCCGTCGCGCCGGGTCTCCTCCTGGCCGGTGGCGATGGGGAAGGTGAGGCAGTCGACGATGATGTCCTCGACCTTCATCCCCCAGTTGCCGACCAGGTCCTCGATCAGGCGGGTGGCGACGCGGACCTTCCACTCGGCGGTGCGCGCCTGGCCCTCCTCGTCGATGGTCAGGGCGACCACGGCGGCGCCGTGCTCGCGGACCAGCCGCATGATCCGCTGGAAGCGGGAGTCGGGGCCGGTGCCGTCCTCGTAGTTGACGGAGTTGACGACGGCGCGGCCGCCGAGCATCTCCAGGCCCGCGCGGATCACCTCGGACTCGGTCGAGTCGATCATGATCGGCAGGGTCGAGGCGGTGGCGAGCCGGAAGGCGAGCTCCTTCATGTCGGCGACGCCGTCGCGGCCGACGTAGTCGACGCACAGGTCGAGCATGTGCGCGCCGCCGCGGGCCTGGTCGCGGGCCGTCTCGACGCAGTCGTCCCAGCGGCCTTCGAGCATGGCCTCGCGGAAGGCCTTGGAGCCGTTGGTGTTGCAGCGCTCGCCGATGGCCAGGTAGGAGGTGTCCTGCCGGAACGGGACGGACTGGTAGAGGGAGGACGCGCCCGGCTCGGGGTGCGGGCGGCGGGCGGCGCTCTCGCGGCCGCGCACGGTCTCGACGACCTGGCGCAGGTGCTCGGGGGTGGTGCCACAGCAGCCGCCGACGAGCGACAGGCCGTAGTCGTGGGAGAAGGTGTCGTGCGCGGCGGCGAGCTCGCCGGGGCTCAGCGGGTAGTAGGCGCCGTCGGAGGTGAGCACCGGCAGGCCCGCGTTGGGCATGCAGGACAGCCGCAGCCGGGAGTGGCGGGCCAGGTAGCGCAGGTGCTCGCTCATCTCGGCGGGGCCGGTGGCGCAGTTGAGGCCGATGACGTCGACGCCGAGCGGCTCGACGGCGGTGAGCGCGGCGCCGATCTCGGAGCCGAGGAGCATGGCGCCGTTGGTCTCGATCGTCACCTGGGCGATGACCGGCACGTCGCGGCCGGCCGCCTCGATGGCCCGCTTGGCGCCGATGACGGCGGCCTTGACCTGGAGGAGGTCCTGGCAGGTCTCGATGATGAGGGCGTCGGCGCCGCCGGCGATCAGGCCGGCCGCGTTGTCGCGGTAGGCGTCGCGCAGGGTCTCGTACGGCAGGTGGCCCAGGGTGGGGAGCTTGGTGCCGGGGCCCATCGAGCCGAGGACGAAGCGCGGCCGCTCGGGCGTGGACCAGTGGTCCGCGCGCTCGCGCGCGATGCGGGCGCCCGCCTCGGAGTATTCGTAGACGCGCGCGCCGATGTCGTACTCGCCCAGGGCGGTGAGGTTGGCGCCGAAGGTGTTGGTCTCCACGCAGTCGACGCCCACGGCGAAGTAGGCGTCGTGGACGCCGGCGACGATGTCGGGCCGGGTGACGTTGAGCACCTCGTTGCAGCCCTCGTGGCCCTGGAAGTCGTCGAGCGTCGGGTCCTGCGCCTGCAGCATCGTCCCCATGGCGCCGTCGGCGACGACCACACGCTGGGACAGCACTTCACGGAAGGAGGAGATGCTCATGGGCAAAGCCTATCGGCTGCGCCCGCGCGGAATTTCCTGTGGGATGCCCGGCAGGCACGCGGCGCTGATCACGCTTACCGAGTGACATGAGTGGGCCCCCACCGCATAGGCTTAGCGGGATGGCGGAGACAGGAGGCGACACGTGATCGAGCTCGAAGGGCTCCCCGAGCTCGTCGACCCGGTGCTCATTGCCGCGTTCGAGGGCTGGAACGACGCGGGCGAGGCTTCGAGCGGTGTGATCGCCCATCTCGAGTCCGCGTGGAAGGCCGAGCCTCTGGCGGAGCTCGACCCCGACGACTATTACGACTTCCAGGTCACCCGCCCCGTCGTGGAGATGGGCGACGGCCTGACGCGGTCCATCGTGTGGCCGACGACCCGGCTGCTGCGCGCCCGGCCGCCGGGCAGCGAGCGTGACGTGGTGCTGCTGCGCGGCATCGAGCCCAACATGCGCTGGCGCTCGTTCTGCGCCGACATCGTGGAGGTCTGCCGCGAGCTGGGGGTGGAGCTGGCGGTGATGCTGGGGGCGCTGCTCAACGACTCCCCGCACACGCGTCCGGTGCCGATCCTGGGCGGGGCCACCGACGAGGCGCTGGCCCGCTCGACCAACCTGGAGCTGAGCCGCTACGAGGGGCCGACGGGCATCGTGGGGGTGCTGCAGCACGCGTTCGGCGAGGCTGGGCTGGGCGCGATCACGCTGTGGGCGTCGGTGCCGCACTACGTGGCGCAGCCGCCCAACCCGAAGGCCACGCTGGCGCTGCTGCGCCGGCTGGAGGACGTGCTGGAGATCCCCATGCCGCTGGGCGACCTCGACGAGGAGGCGCGCGCCTGGGAGCACGGCGTGGACGAGCTCGCCTCGCAGGACAGCGAGGTGGCCGAGTACGTCAAGGAGCTGGAGGAGCGCAAGGACGCGGCGGAGCTGCCGGAGGCGAGCGGCGACGCGATCGCCGCCGAGTTCGAGCGCTACCTGCGGCGGCGCGATCGCGACACGGACAGCTGACGGCGCACACCTGGCCAACCGCCGTACTTTTCCGGCAAAGCGGGTCATAATCGTGGTTTCACGTGGCTGCTCACGTTAGGCCGGCGATGGCGACTTCACAGAGCGATCCGCAGACTTCACAGGGCGATCCGCAGACTTCACGAAGCGATCCGCACCAGAGCCAGGACACCAGGCGGCGCGTCCTGGAGATGGCCGTCCCGCTCCGCCGGGACCGGGTGGACGGCTCGGTCGACCACTTCCTGGCGCTGCTGCAGGATCGGCTGCCGCTGTGGCTGCGGATGCTGCACGACCTCACGCACCGGGCCGGCCGGGGGACGGTCGGCGGCAACCTGGCGCCGGTGGCCCGCGCGGGCATCGACCACTACGTCGAGGTGCAGTCGGCGGCGCTGCCGGCGTTCACCTCGCCGCAGGTGACGGTGCGGTTCCGGCAGGCGCTGCGCGACACCGGGCTGGGTCCGGGGGCCGAGGTCGAGCCGCTGGCCGCCTACCTGGAGGCCGAGCGGCGGCTGTCGCGGCTCGCCCCGCAGGTGGATCCGCGGGCGAGCGCGCGCCTGCTGCTGGCCGGCTGCTTCCACCGGGCCTACATCGAGCTGTTCGTCGGGACGTACGGGGTGCCGGAGCGTGACGTGAGCGCCGAGGAGATCGTCCGCGAGCTGCGGCTGGAGCCGGCCGCCGGCTGAGCGCGCACGGCGGCGTCGTAGCGGTGCCAGACGAGGGAGACCACCCCGGGATGGTCGCCGAGCGGGTCGCTGACCAGGCCGGCGCCCGAGGCCAGCAGCCGGCCGTGGAAGAACCCCGGGGCCAGCAGGTAGGAGGCCACGGCGACGCGCCCGGCGGACGTCGCGCGGGCCCGTTCCAGCGCCTCGTCCAGCGCCGGGGCGCCGCAGGAGACGAACGCGGCGGTGACCGGCCGCGACAGGCGCGCGCTCAGGAGGCGGGCGGCGGCGCGGACGTCGTCCAGCCCGGACGGGTCGGACGAGCCGGCCGCGCCGAGGACGACCGCGTCGCCGTCGCGCAGGCCCGCACCCTCCAGGCGGCCGGCCAGGGCGCCGGTGAGCAGGTCGTGCGGGCCGAGCTGTCCCGCGACGACGGCGTCGGGGCGGTGCGCGGCGACGACGGCGGGCAGGTCGATGTGCACGTGGTAACCGCCCGCGAGCAGCAGCGGGACGACGACCACCGGGCCCCCGGCGGCGGCCAGCACGGCGGGCAGCGGCGGGGAGCTGATCTCCAGATAGGCCTGCTCGACGCGGACGCCGGGCCGGGCCCGCCGGACGGCGGCGGCCAGCGCGGCCAGGGTGCGCTCCCCCTCCACGCTGCGGGTGCCGTGCGCCACCAGGACCAGCGCGGGCCTCTGCGCCGGCCTCACTGCCCGGCCTCGTAGGCGCAGGCCAGGCGGTAGCCGCGTTTGACCACGGTCTCGACGATCCCGGACGGGCCGAGGGCGCGGCGCAGGCGGGTGATCGCCATCTCGACGGCGTGCTCGGCCGACTCCCGGGCCGCGCTGCCCGGCAGCACCGTGCGCAGGTCGGCGCGGGAGACGACGTGGCCGGGCTTGGCGGCCAGGCGTTTGAGCACCGCCATCGGGGCGGGCGGCAGCGGCTTGAGCTCGCCGTCGACGACGACCGCGTGGCCGCGGATCTCCAGCCGGTGCCCGCCGGCGTCCAGCCGGGTGACGGAGTGCTCGGGCAGGTGCCTGGCCAGCGCGCGGGCCAGCGCGCCGAGCCGGGAGCGGTCGGGCTGGAGGGTGGGCACGCCGCGCTCGGCCAGCGGCGCGGCGGTGACCGGGCCGACGCAGGCCGCCACGACGGGCCCGGCGAACGCGGCCAGCAGCCCGTCCTCCAGCCCGTCGGCCCGGGCCGCGCCGAGCATGGCGTGCACGGCGGGGGCGCTGGTGAAGGCCACCGCGTCGACCGCGCCGGAGACGGTCTGGCTGATGAGGCGGCGCAGCGGCGACGGGTCGCGGTAGGGCAGCCACCGGTAGACGGGGATCTCGATCACCTCGGCCCCGGCGCGGCGCAGGTCGTCGACGAAGTCGGTGAGCGGCTCGCCGTGCTGCTGCACCGCGATGCGGCGGCCGCGCAGGTCCTGGTCGAGCAGGTAGCGCTTGACCTCGTCGCACGACTCCGTGGGCGGGGTCCAGTGGTCGTTCAGCCCGGCGGCGCGCACCGCTCCCCTGGCCTTCGGGCCGCGGGTGAGCAGGCGCGACCTGGACAGGTGCTCGCCGAGGTCGCCGGAGAGCCCCCAGCCCTCGGCGGCGGCCATCCAGCCGCGGAAGCCGACGCCGGTGGTGATCACCACGTCGTGGACCGGTCCCTCCAGGCTGCGGCGGGTGGCGGCCAGCAGGTCGGCGTCCTCGGCCAGCGGCACGAGCCTGATCGCCGGGGCGCTCAGCACGCGCGCGCCACGCCGTTCGAGCAGCGCGCCGAACTCCTCGCGCCGCCGGGTGGCGGTGACGCCGACGGTGAAGCCCGCCAGCGCGTCGGGCGCGGTCTCCAGGATCATGCGGGCACCTCGCCGGGACTGCCGGGCATCACACGGGCGTGAGCCGATGGTGAAATCACATGTCCGATCCTGCGATCGGGGCGTTTCGGCACTGTTACCGCCGTGCTACAACCCGGAACCCGTGCGGTTGGCGAGCCCCGCGCGCGGGAAACCCCTGGGTGTGCGACGCGACGTATCGGGGAGTTGCGGGTGACGGTGCTGCCTATCCGGATGTTCGGCGATCCGGCGCTCCGCTCGGTGGCGGAGCCGGTGAAAGACTTCGATCGTGAGCTGCGCAGGCTGGTCAAGTCCCTGACGGCGACGTTGCGCGCCGGTCAGGGGCGGGCCGGGCTGGCCGCTCCCCAGCTCGGGGTGCCGCTGCGCGTGCTGGTCTACGCGTACGACGGCGCGTCGGGCCATCTGATCAATCCGAGGCTGGAGCTGTCGCAGCGCCGGATCACGGCCGACGAGGCGTGCCTGTCGGCGCCGGGCGTGTGGTGGCCGCTGGAACGCGCGTACATGGTCACGGCGCGCGGCCGCGACATGTTCGGCAAGCCCGTGACCGTGCGCGCGCTCGGGGTGCTGGCCCGGGTCATGCAGCACGAGACCGACCACCTCGACGGGGTGCTGTTCAGCGACCACCTCGAAGCGGACGAGCGGGCGCGCTTCCTGGCGGCGGCATCGCCTTCGGGATGAGGGCCCGCCGCTGTTCGGGGTCGGTGCCGCCCCAGACGCCGTGCGCCTGGCGGCTGCTGATCGCGTAGTCGAGGCAGGGCCGGCGCACCGGGCAGTCCCGGCAGATCGACTTGGCGCGTTCCACCTGTGACTGGCCGGGGCCCTGGTGCGAGAT
Source organism: Nonomuraea sp. SBT364 (assembly GCF_001083785.1). GTDB lineage: Bacteria > Actinomycetota > Actinomycetes > Streptosporangiales > Streptosporangiaceae > Nonomuraea. Next base: position 4,153 of record NZ_LAVL01000217.1, on the reverse strand, counting down.
CGGGAAGAACAGCTCAGGGTCCAGGTCCAGGCAGGCGGCCCTGCGTGACCATTCGAGCATCGTCATCATGCTCATCGCGCCTACCCAGGCGAAATCGGGTCATACCTCTTCGAGCAGGTGGTCCCAATCGTGCAGGAACCTGTCGAGCCCGTACCGGGCCAGCGCGGCGGCGCGGGCGGCCTTGCCCGCCTGCGCGGCGCGCTCGGGGTCGTCGGCGAAGCCCCTGAGCGCGTCGGCGAGCACGTCCACGCGGGTGGAGATGACGCCGGCCTCCGGCGGCACCGCCTCGACGGCCTCGGTGGCGGCCAGCGCCACCACCGGCAGGCCCAGCGTCATCGCCTCGATCAGCGCCAGCCCGAGCGAGGTCCAGCGGTAGGGGTGCAGGTAGACGCGCCGCCGCGCCAGCTCGGCGTGCATGCGCTCCTGCGGCAGGTCCTCGTACGTGCCGTACGGCAGGCCGTCGACCTGCATCCCGAACAGGTCGAGCGGCACCTCGGCGGCGAAGCGCGGCAGCAGGTCGGTGCCGGCCACGCGGGTGCGCCGGACCGGCTCGTTCACCACGACGCCGGCTCTGCGCAGCTCACCGGTGTAGAGGTGGCCGGGATCGGGGACGCCGTGCTCGATCACCCGCGTGGGCGCCCGGCCGTTGTCCCAGAACAGCTCGTTGAAGTACGTGACGTGCACGAGGGGGACGTCGTCGCGATCGGCCAGCGGATGCCGGGTGCGGGGCACGTCGCCGATGGGCGTGTTGTGCTCCACGTAGACGCCCGGCAGATCGCGGCCGAGCCATTCGCGGGCCAGCTCCAGCTCGTGCGGCCGCTGGTAGACGACCAGGTCGAGGGGCTCGTCGCGGAGCCGGTCCCAGGGCACCTCGCGGGCGGTGGCGGGCCAGTCGTAGGTGGCGGCCCGTCCCCGGCCGTCAGGACCACGGCCGGGGACGAGCGGAAGGACGTAGTCGTGGCGGCCCCGTACGAACGCGGTCGTCCACGAGCCGTGCACGTGCCAGAGCAGGATCCTCACCAGTGGCTCCACCCGACGGTGTGGGCGGCCGGGCCGGCGGCGACGGTGACGGCGTCGCTCAGCACCCGGTCGGCCACGTCGAGCAGGTCGGCGGCCACCTCGGCGGCCCGTTCGATCTCCTCGCGCCGGGTCAGCGCGGTGGGCACCATGATGCCGCGGGCGCCCGCGGCCCTGGCGGCCTCCATGTCCCTGCCGATGTCGCCCACGACGACGCAGTCGCGCGGGCTCACGTCGAGCACCGCGGCCGCCCTGATCACCAGGCCGGGGGCGGGCTTGCGGCAGGTGCAGCCGTCGCCGTCGTCGTGCACACAGATCGCCCACGCGTCGAACGGCCCGAGCAGCTCCTCGACCCGGGCGTTGACCTGCTCCATCTCGTCGGGCGTCAGCAGGCCCTTGGCCACGCCCGACTGGTTGGTCACGACCGCCACCGGCACGTCGGCGCGGCGCAGCCTGCCGAGCGCCTCCAGCGCGCCCGGCATGGGGGTCACCCTGGCCGGGTCGCCGTTGTACGGGACGTCCCTGATCAGGGTCCCGTCGCGGTCGAAGAGCACGGCCCCGGGACGTCGTTGTTCGAACACTGCTCACCTCCGTCGCGTGCCCGGCAGCTACCCGGCCACATGTCCGGCAAACAACTACTTAGAGTAATCAATACCCCTTTGGCGCAGGTGTTTCCGCATTTCCCGGGCTTAGGCCATGTTTGAGAGCCGCTCCTCTCGGTAGCGGTTCTCCAATCCTGCAGGGGGAGGAGACTGATGAGATTTCTCGGCATCAACGCGATCTTCCATGACCCGGCCGCCGCGCTCGTGGCGGACGGCAAGGTGGTCGCCGCCGCGGAGGAGGAACGGTTCAGCCGCCGCAAGCACGGCAAGCGGCCGCTGCCGTTCTCCGCGTGGGAGCTGCCGGAGCAGGCCGCCGCCTGGTGCCTGCGGGAGGCCGGCATCGGGCCCGAGGACATCGACGCGGTGGCCTACTCCTACGACCCCGCCCTGGTCCGGCAGGCGCCCGACGGCGACTGGGAGGAGCTGCGCACCCGTTACGCGGTGCGCGCCCCGCTGTTCCTGGCCACGGCGCTGCCCGGGCTCGACCCGGCGCAGGTGCGGTTCGTGCCGCACCACGTGGCGCACGCCGCCTCGGCCGGGCTCGCCTCGCCGTGGCGCGACTGCGCGGTGCTGGTGTGCGACGGGCGCGGCGAGGACGTCTCCCACCTGGCCGGCCGCTACCGCGACGGCGAGCTGGAGGTGCTCGCCGCGCAGCGGCTGCCGCACTCGCTGGGGCTGCTGTACGAGGAGGTCACCGAGCACCTGGGCTTCCTGCGCTCCAGCGACGAGTACAAGGTGATGGCGATGGCCTCCTACGGGACGCCGCGCCACCTGGGCGAGCTGCGTGAGCTCATCTGCACGACCGGCGACGGCGGCTTCCGCGCCGGTCCCGTCGACTGGAACGGCTACGCCAAGGCGCTGGGCAGGGGCGAGCCGTGGACCGCCGACCACGCCGACCTGGCCGCCAGCGTCCAGGCACGGCTGGAGGAGGTGCTGCTGGAGCTGGCCGGCTGGCTGCACGAGCGCACCGGTGAGCGGCGGCTGGCGCTGGCCGGCGGGGTCGCGCTCAACTGCGTGGCCAACACCCGGCTGCTGGCCGAGGGGCCGTTCGACGAGGTGTGGGTGCAGCCGGCCGCGGGCGACTCCGGCACCGCGCTGGGCGGCGCCCTGCACCTGGCGCAGGCCCACGGCGAGCCGGCCGCGCCGATGGGCAGCGCCGCGCTCGGGCGCGGGTTCACCGACGAGGAGATCGGCGCGTGGCTGGAGGTGGCCCGGGTGCCGCACTCGCGGCCGGCCGACCTGGCCGCCGCCGTGGCCGCCGAACTCGCCGCCGACCGGATCGTCGCCTGGTTCCAGGGCCGGTCGGAGTACGGGCCGAGGGCGCTGGGACAGCGGTCGCTGCTCGCCCATCCGGGGCACGCGCGCAACACCGAGCGGCTCAACGACGTCAAGGGCCGCGAGCAGTTCCGGCCGATCGCGCCCATGGTGCTGGAGTCGCGGGCCGGCGAGATCTTCGGCCGGGGGCCGGCGGTCTCGCCGTACATGCTGTTCGTGCACGACGTGCACCCCGACTGGCGCGACCGGATCCCGGCGGTGGTGCACGTGGACGGGACGGCCCGCGTCCAGACCGTCTCCCCCGGCGCGAACCCGCTGCTGGCGCGCATGCTGGCCGAGTTCGAGACGCGCACCGGGCTGCCCGTGGTGGTGAACACGAGCCTCAACACGGCGGGCCGGCCCATGGTGGACGACCCGCGTGACGCGCTGGAGTGCTTCGGCTCCTCGCCCGTCGAGGTGCTCGCGCTCGGGCCGTACCTGGTGCGGCGCGGGGAGGTGTTCGGATCGTGATCACCGTGGTGATCCCCACCATCGGGCGGCCGTCGCTCGCGGCCACGCTCGCCTCGCTGGGGACGGACCTGCCGATCATCGTGGCCGACGACCGGCCCGACCCGTCGCCGCCGCTCGCGCTGCCGTCGCACGTGCGCGTCGTACGGTCGGGCGGCCGGGGCCCGGCGGCGGCCCGCAACGCCGGCTGGCGGCTCGCCGGGACGCCGTGGGTGGCCTTCCTGGACGACGACGTGGTGCCGGAGCCCGGGTGGGCCGAGGCGGTGTGGAAGGACCTGGCCGGGCTGCCGGACGACGTGGCGGGCAGCCAGGGCCGCATCGTGGTGCCGCTGCCCCGGGGCCGCCCGCCCACCGATGCCGAGCGGCACACCGCCGGTCTGGAGACGGCCGAGTGGCCGACGGCGGACATGGCCTACCGGGTGTCGGCGCTGCGGGGCGTGGGGGGCTTCGACGAGCGCTTCCCCCGCGCGTACCGGGAGGACGCCGACCTGGCCCTGCGGGTGCGGGCGGCGGGCCACCGGCTCGTCAGGGGCGCGCGCGTGACCACGCATCCGCTGCGGCAGGACGGCTTCTGGTCCAGCGCCCGCTTCCAGCGGGGCAACGCCGACGACGCGCTGATGCGCCGTCTGCACGGCCGCGCCTGGCGCCGGGCGATCGGCGGCCCGCGCGGCCGCCTGCGCCGCCACGCCGCCACCACCGCCTTCGCCCTCACCGCGGCCGCCCTGGCCGCCACGAGGGCGAAGGCGGTGGTG
>NZ_LAVL01000216.1 GCF_001083785.1 Nonomuraea sp. SBT364 | reverse complement strand
CCCCCGCCCCCGACCAGGAGCTCACCACCCTTCGCGAGGTCTACGACTCCCTCGTCGGCCGCACCAAGATGCGCGCCGAGATCATCAACGGAAGGTTGATAGTGAGCCCCCTAGGCACCCCCGAACATCAATACATGGCGACCACCCTCAGCGCGGTGCTCCGCTCCCGAGCCCTGGACGGCGGCTGGAAGGTCTATGCCGGACTCGGAATCTGCGCCGAAGGCAGCCGCGACCCCTACGAGCCCGACTTCGCCATGTGCCCTCCCGACGCCCCCCGGTGGGGAGGTCGTGAGGTGTACGCCAGCGGGCTGATCATGGCAGGTGAGATCGTGTCGAGAGGCAGCACCCGCGACGACCGGGAGCACAAACCCGCCATCTACGCCGCCGCCCGCATCCCGATCTACCTCATCGTCGACCCGGTCGCCGAGCCCGCCACGGTGACCGTGCTCAGCGCGCCGCAGGACGGTCGCTACACCCTCTGCACCACCGTCGACCTGGGCAAGGAGATCCACATCCCCGCGCCGGTCGACTTCCTCCTGGACACCTCGGTCTTCCTCTGAGCGACTTGTCCACAACCCGCCCCTCACCCGTCCACAGGCCGCCGCTCCCCCGCACCCGGCCCAGTAGTCTTTGACCATGCCCACCGCGCACTGGCCCGCCCCGCTCGCCACCGCACCCGTCGTCGCGACCGTCCCGCTGCCCGGGTCCAAGTCCGTGACCAACCGCGCCCTCCTGCTCGCCGCGCTCGCCGACGGCCCGGGTTCCGTACGCCAGGCGCTCCGCAGCCGTGACGCCGATCTGATGGCGGCGGCGCTGCGCACCCTGGGCGCCACCCTGACGGCCACGGCCGAGACCCCGTCCAGCGTCGACTGGCAGGTGACGCCGGGCCCGGTCCTGGCAGGCGCCTCGATCGACGCCGGCCTCGCGGGCACGGTCATGCGTTTCGTCCCCCCGATGGCCGCGCTCGCCGACGGCCCGGTCTCCTTCGACGGCGACCCGCACGCCCGCAAGCGCCCGATGGGCCCCATCCTCGACGCCCTGCGCGCCCTCGGCGCCCGCGTCGAGGGCGACGCGCTGCCGTTCACCGTCCACGGCCCCCTGACCGGTGGCGAGGTCACGCTCGACGCCTCGGCCTCCTCGCAGTTCGTCTCGGGCCTGCTGCTCACGGCCGCCCGCTTCGGCAAGGGCGTCACGATCCGCCACGTCGGCCCGCCGGTCCCGTCCCAGCCGCACATCGAGATGACGATCCAGATGCTGCGCGAGGCGGGTGTCCGGGTCGACGACACCGAGCCCGACGTGTGGCACGTCGAGCCGGGCCCCATCGCGGCCCGCGACTGGGTGGTGGAGCCCGATCTGTCCAACGCCGCCCCCTTCCTGGCGGCCGCCCTCGCCACCGGCGGCACGGTCACCATCCCGCACTGGCCGCTCACGACCACCCAGCCCGGCGACGCCCTGCGCACCCTGCTCGCCGACATGGGCGCCCAGGTGGCCTGGCGCACCGGCGCCACCCCGTCCCCGGGGCAGGACGCCGACGACCTCGTCGTCACCGGCACCGGCGAGATCCGCGGCATCGACGCCGACCTGGGCCGGGTGGGCGAGCTCACGCCGACGATCGCCGCCCTGGCCGCCCTGGCCACCTCCCCGAGCCGGTTGCGCGGCATCGCCCACCTGCGCGGTCACGAGACCGACCGCCTCGCCGCCCTCGTCACGGAGATCAACGCCCTGGGCGGCGACGCCGAGGAGACCGACGACGGCCTCCTCGTCCGCCCCCGCCCCCTGCACGCCGGCACCTTCCACAGCTACGACGACCACCGCATGGCCACGGCCGGCGCGGTGATCGGCCTCGTGGTCCCGGGCATCGAGGTCCAGAACATCGCCACGACCGCCAAGACCCTCCCGGAGTTCGCCCGGATGTGGACGTCGATGCTGGCCCCCCGATGACCTCCCGTCCCCGGCCGGCCCGCCCCGGAGCGGAGCCGTTCCCCGGTGCGGGGGGAGACCGGCGGCGCAGCGGGCATAGGTTCGCAGTGGACCGGACGACAGACCCGGGGCGACCGCCCGCGAAGGGCGCGGGCACCGGCGGACCAGGATCGAGCGAGCACATGGGAGTGGACCGCTGAGAAAGCGGGAGTACGACGAGGACGACGTACGGGTCAGGCCGGGCAAGGGTTCCAGGCCCCGGACCCGCATCCGTCCTGCGCATGAGGATGCCGTGGAGGGGTTCGTGGTCGCCGTCGACCGGGGCCGCTACACCACGCTGGTCGAGCCCGGACGGGCCAAGGGGTCGGCCGCCAAGCGCAGGCAGCAGGCGTCCCGGCTGGTCGTCGCCATGAAGGCGCGGGAGCTGGGCCGTAAGGGGATCGTGGTCGGCGACCGGGTGGCCCTGGTCGGCGACGTCTCGGGGCAGCCCGACACGCTGGCCCGGGTGGTCCGGGTGGAGCCGCGCACGTCGATGCTGCGGCGCTCGGCCGACGACACCGACGACACCGACGGCATCGAGCGCCCGGTGGTGGCCAACGCCGACCAACTGGTCATCGTGACCGCGCTGGCCGATCCGCCGCCCCGGCCGCGCATGATCGACCGCATGCTGGTCGCCGCGTTCGACGCGGAGATCGACGCGCTGCTGTGCCTGACCAAGTCGGACCTGGCGCCGCCGGACGAGCTGGTGGCGCTGTACGAGCCGCTCGGGGTCGCGCACGTGGTCGTCCGCAAGGGCGGCGCGCTGGACGAGTTGCGCGAGCGGCTCACCGGCCGGATCAGCGTGCTGGTGGGGCATTCGGGGGTGGGCAAGTCGACGCTGGTCAACAGCCTCGTCCCCGACGCGAACCGCGCGGTCTCGCACGTCAACGCCGTCACCGGCCGGGGGCGGCACACGTCCACGTCGGCGGTGGCGCTGGAGCTGCCGGAGGGCGGCTGGATCATCGACACGCCGGGGGTGCGGAGCTTCGGGCTGGCGCACGTATCGGTCGAGACGGTCCTGGCGTCCTTCCCCGACCTGGTGGAGGGCACGGTCGGCTGTCCCAAGGGGTGCACGCATCTGGCCGACGGCTGTGCGCTGGACGCCTGGGTGGCGCAGGGGCAGGCCGATCCGGCCCGGCTGGAGTCGCTGCGCCGTCTCCTGTCCAGCCGCGAGGGCGCCCCCGACGACCCCGCCTGACCGGCCGGCAGCGCGTCAGCGGCGGTTGGGCAGGAAGGCCCAGCTGACGGTGAGGGTGGCGACGGTGACGCCGTCGGCGTTGCGCACCTCCACCTCGACGTCGAACTCGGGCCGCTCCCCGGCGTCCAGCCGCGCCACCACGTCCTCACGGGCGGCCAGCAGGCGCGCCTCGGCGGTGATCTCGCCCTTGGCCAGCTTGTGGTAGCGGACGGTCGAGGTGGTGACGAGGGGGACGGCCCGGTCGAGCTGATCGCCGAGCACCGAGAGCATGGCGGCCCCCGACGCCGACTCCGCCAGCGTGAACATCGCCCCGGCGTGCGGCCCGCCCACGTGGTTGTGAAGGTCCTGCCGGTCCGGCAGGACGCAGGTGGCGTTGCCGTCGCCGGTCGAGGAGAACGTGATGCCGAGAGTGCGGGCGAAGGGCACCGTCTGGAGCAGCAGGTCGCCGACGTCGAGAGACATGCGCTCAGCCTACTGGCCGGTAACCGAACCCAGGAGTCCCGGAACCGGACTTACCAGAAAAGGCGCGACCGGTGACTGATGCTCGGCACACCCGGCACGGTAGCGTGGCTGTCCGTGCAGGGTTACAACGACGATCTACGCCTCGCGCATGTCATGGCGGACGCCGCCGATGACCTGACCATGCGCCGGTTCAAGGCGGTCGACCTCAAGGTCGAGACCAAGCCCGACCTGACGCCGGTCAGCGATGCCGACCGGGCCGTCGAGGAGGCGATCCGCGGCACGCTGCGCCGGGCCAGGCCGCGTGACGCGGTCGTCGGCGAGGAGTTCGGCAAGACCGGCTGGGGCGCCAGGTCGTGGATCATCGACCCTATCGACGGCACGAAGAACTACGTGCGCGGCGTCCCCGTGTGGGCGACGCTGATCGCCCTGATGGAGTACGGCAAGGTCGTCGTCGGCCTGGTGTCGGCCCCCGCGCTGGGCCGCAGGTGGTGGGCCGCGACCGAGGGCGGCGCGTGGACCGGCAAGAGCCTGACCAAGGCCAGCCGGATGCGCGTGTCGCAGGTGCCCGTGCTGGAGGACGCCTCGTTCTCCTACTCCAGCTTCGGCGGCTGGGAGAAGATCGGCCGTCTCGACAACTTCCTGGACCTGGGCCGGGCCTGCTGGCGCACCAGGGCGTACGGGGACTTCTGGTCGCACATGATGGTCGCCGAGGGCTCGGTGGAGGTGTCGGCCGAGCCGGAGCTGTCGCCGTGGGACATGGCCGCGCTGACGGTGATCGTCGAGGAGGCGGGCGGCCGCTGGACCGACGTGGCCGGTGTCCCGGGCCTGGAGGGCGGCAGCCTGGTGTGCACGAACGGCCTCCTGCACGACGAGGTCATCCGCCGCCTCACAGCTCCAGCACCCGCCTGACCGCCGCCATCAGCCCGTCCCGATACGCGCCGCCGTAGAGCACCACGTGCACGAGCAGCGGGTGGAGCTGGTGCAGCGGCACCCGCTCGCGCCAGCCGTCGGCGAGCGGCGCCTCCTCCCGGTAGGCGCCGAGCACCCGATCCAGATACGGCGCGCCGAAGGCGGGCGCCCCGGCGCGGTGCATGCGGGCCAGGTCGCGCCCGAGACGTTCGGCGGCCGCGGCGGTGGGCGGTTCCTCCTCCACCCAGGACAGCACGAGCCGGTCGTCCGCGACCTCGATCACCTCCGGCACCGTGACCGCCTCGCCCAGCCAGCGCAGCCCGGCCGCCTCGGAGGTGAACACCGGAGAAACGGCCCCGATCTTGGCGAAGACCACGCGTCCGTCGTCGAGCACGCCCCGCTGCAGCCGCCGGCCGTGGGAGCTGCCCAGATCCTCAGCCGATCTCATCGGCGATGTGCCCGGCCACGCCCTCGGCGGCGGCCTCGACGAGCGCGAGGACGTCCTCGAAACCCTCGTCGCCGCCGTAGTAGGGGTCGGGGACCTCGGCGCCGGTGGGCGCGGCCGGGTCGAAGGAGCGGAACAGTCGCACCTCCACGCCGCCGGCGCCATCCGGCGCAGGAACGCCTGGTTGTCGCGGTCCATGGCGAGGACCAGGTCGTAGCGGTCGAACCAGTCGCGGGTGAACTGCCGGGCGCTGTGGTCGGCGCCGTCGTAGCCGTGATCGGACAGGACGCGCAGGGCCCGCTCGTCCATCGGCCCGCCGGCGTGCCAGCCGCCCGTGCCGGCGCTCTCCACGATCACCCGGTCGCCCAGGCCCCGGTCCGCCAGGACTTTGCGCAGCACCGACTCGGCCATGGGGGAGCGGCAAATGTTTCCCATGCATACGACACATACGCGGTACGTCAGTGAGGTCATGCCTTCAATCATGAGGTGTTCACTGTCCGTTCACCCTCGTTAGGGGATCGAGTCACCTTGACTGCATAGCTTCATGGACGTCTAAGGATCGAAGTGGGAGAGGAACCCATCGTGAAGTATGCAGGCCGGCTCGCCGCCGTCGCCGTCGTCGGCGCGCTCTCGCTCGCTGCGTGCGGCACAGATAACAACTCGCCGGCTGGCAGCACCAGCTCGGCCGCCGCCACCTCCGCCGCGAGCGGTGACAGCAGCTTGAGCGGTTCGATCAACGCCGCCGGCTCCTCGGCCCAGGCCAACGCGATCGACCAGTGGAAGAAGGACTTCCAGGGCGCCAACTCCGGGGTCAGCGTCAACTACCAGCCCAGCGGCTCCGGCGCGGGCATCCAGGCGTTCATCGCCGGCACGGTGGCGTTCGCGGGTTCCGACTCCGCGCTGAAGGAGGACGAGCCCACCCAGGCCGACGCGCGCTGCAAGACCGGCAAGGCCATCAACATCCCGATGGTGACCGGCCCGGTCGCGGTGGTCTACAACCTGCCCGGCGTCGACGGCGTGCAGCTGTCGCCGAAGACGCTCGCCGGCATCTTCAACAGCAAGATCACCAAGTGGGACGACCCGGCCATCAAGGCGGAGAACCCCGACGCGCAGCTGCCCTCGACCCCGATCCAGGCGTTCCACCGCTCGGACGAGTCGGGCACCAGCGACAACTTCACCAAGTTCCTCAAGGCCACCTCCGACTGGCCGCACGAGCCGGGCAAGGCGTGGCCGGCCGAGGCCAAGGGCCAGGGCGCCAAGGGCTCCGACCAGGTCGCCGCCAGCGTCAAGGGCGCCGAGGGCGCGATCGGCTACGTCGAGCTCTCCTACGCCGAGAACTCCGAGCTCCAGAAGGCCAAGGTGGCCAACGGCAGCGGCGAGTTCGTCGAGCTGACCCCGGAGAGCGCGGCCAAGACGGTCGAGACCGCCAAGATCACCGGCACCGGCAACGACCTCAAGCTGGAGATCGACTACGCCACCAAGACCCCGGGCGCCTACCCGATCGTCCTGGTCACGTACGAGATCACCTGCGAGAAGGGCCTGCCCGCCGAGGAGGCCAAGCTGGTCAAGGCCTTCCTGACCTACACCGCCAGCGACGCGGGCCAGAAGGCGCTGACCGACCTGGGCTACGCCCCGCTGTCGGGCGAGCTGCTGACCAAGGTCCGCACCGCCGTCGAGGCCATCTCCTAGTCCCCGATGGCGACCAAAGTCGAAGTTCGCGAGGGCGGACCGGCCACGGGCCGGCCCGCCCCGCGGCGCACCTCCAGTGAGGGCCTGTTCCGCTGGCTGTCCACCGGGTCGGGCATCGTCCTGCTGGGCATCATGGCGGCCATCGCGGTCTTCCTCGTCAGCGAGGCCGTCCCCGCGCTGCGGGCCAACAAGTCCAACTTCTTCACGGAGCTGACCTGGGACCCCAACGGCGGCCAGGTGTTCGGCATCGCCGCCCTGGCGTTCGGCACCGTGCTCAGCTCGGCGATCGCGCTGGTCATCGCCACGCCGGTCGCGGTGGGCGTCGCGCTGTTCATCTCCCACTACGCGCCGCGCAGGCTGGCGGCGCCGCTGGGCTACCTGATCGACCTGCTGGCCGCGGTGCCGAGTGTGATCTACGGCCTGTGGGGCGTGGCGTTCCTGGTGCCGCTGCTGAAGACGCCGTCGGAGTGGCTCAACAGCACGTTCGGCTGGTTCCCGCTGTTCGCCGGCGAGGGCGCGATCGGCGGCAAGACCATGCTCGCGGGCGGCATCGTCCTGGCGATCATGATCCTGCCGATCATCGCGGCCATCTCCCGCGAGGTCTTCCTCCAGGCCCCCAAGATGAACGAGGAGGCCGCGCTGGCCCTCGGCGCGACCCGCTGGGAGATGATCCGGATGGCCGTGCTGCCGTTCGGCCGCCCCGGCGTGATCAGCGCCGCGATGCTCGGCCTGGGCCGGGCGATGGGCGAGACGATCGCGGTGGCGCTGATCTTCCCGGCGACGTTCGGCATCAGCTTCCAGATCCTCACCCCGCAGGGCAACAGCATCGCCGCCAACATCGCCAACGGCTTCGGCGAGGCGGGTGACATCGGGCGGGGCGCGCTGATCGCCTCCGGTCTGGTGCTGTTCGTCATCACCCTGCTCGTCAACATGGCTGCTCGCATGATCATCAACCGACGCAAAGAGTTCATGAAGGCCGGCACATGACCACCATCCAGCACATCTCGACCGGCCGCCGGGTCAAGGACCGCATGGTCCAGGGGCTGGTCTATCTGGCGTTCGCGCTGGCCGTGGTGCCGCTCGTGTCCGTGCTCTGGCTGGTGATCTCCAACGGCCTGGCGCGCTTCGACATGGAGTTCCTCACCCACTCGATGCGCAACATCGGTGCGCGCGACGCGGGCGGCGGCGCCTACCACGCCATCATCGGCACCCTGGAACAGGTCCTGCTCGCCTCGGTGATCTCGGTCCCGATCGGGTTGCTCACCGCGATCTATCTGGTCGAGTACGGCAACGGCGGCCGGTTGAGCCGGGCCATCAGCTTCTTCGTCGACGTCATGACCGGCATCCCCTCGGTGGTCGCCGGTCTGTTCGTGCTGGCGTTCTGGATCCTGTTCCTGGGCATGCCCTACTCCGGGTTCGCCGGCGCGATGGCGCTGTCGATCCTGATGATGCCGACCGTGGTCAGGTCGGCCGAGGAGATGCTCCGCCTGGTGCCCGCCGACCTGCGCGAGGCCTCCTACGCGCTGGGCGTGCCCAAGTGGCGCACGATCGTCAAGGTCGTGCTGCCGACGGCGCTCACCGGCATCATCACGGGCGTCATGCTGGCCGTGGCCCGGGTGGCGGGCGAGACCGCGCCGCTGCTGCTGACCGTCTTCTTCACCGACTCCATCAACAACGACCCGTTCAACGGGCCGCAGATGGGGCTCCCCCTCTTCGTGTTCGACCAGGCGGCGCGTCCCAACGACACCGCCATCGACCGGGCCTGGACCGGAGCCCTCACGCTCATCCTGATCGTCATGCTGTTCAACCTGGTGGCGCGCCTGATCGCCTGGTGGCGCTCGCCCGCCAGGGGCCGATAGGGGGAAACCGCCTCATGTCCAAGCAGATCCAGGTCTCCGGCCTCGACGCCTACTACGGCGGGCACAAGGCCATCGAGGACGTCTCGATGACCATCGAGCCGCGCTCGATCACGGCCTTCATCGGCCCGTCCGGGTGCGGCAAGTCGACGTTCCTGCGCACCCTCAACCGCATGCACGAAGTGATCCCGGGCGCGCGTGTGGAGGGCAAGGTGCTGCTCGACGGCGAGGACCTCTACGCCGCGACCGTCGAGCCCGTCTCGGTCCGCCGCATGATCGGCATGGTGTTCCAGCGGCCCAACCCGTTCCCCACCATGTCCATCTACGAGAACGTGGCGGCGGGCCTGCGCCTCAACGGCCGCACCTCCAAGTCCGAGATGGACGGCGTGGTGGAGGAGTCGCTCAAGGGCGCCAACCTGTGGAACGAGGTCAAGGACCGGCTCAGCAAGCCCGGCGCCGGCCTGTCCGGCGGTCAGCAGCAGCGTCTCTGCATCGCCCGGGCCATCGCCGTCAAGCCGCAGGTGCTGCTCATGGACGAGCCGTGCTCGGCCCTCGACCCGATCTCCACGCTGGCGATCGAGGACCTGATGGCCAAGCTCAAGGACGACTTCACGATCGTCATCGTCACCCACAACATGCAGCAGGCCGCCCGGGTGAGCGACCGGACCGCGTTCTTCAACCTGGCCGAGCAGGGCAAGCCCGGCAAGGTCATCGAGATGGACGAGACCTCCCGCATGTTCACCAACCCCTCCGAGAAGGCCACCGAGGACTACATCACCGGGCGCTTCGGCTGATGATCGACCAGGCGGCAAGCACGGTGAACGGGGATACGCGGACGAAACCCGTACTCCTCATCGCCGACCCCGACGCCGAGGTCGTGCAGGACGTCGCCGCCGCCCTCGAACGCGAGGGCGTGGCGGTCACGGGTGCCGCCGACGGCGCGCAGGGGCTGCTCCAGACCGGCGCGCTGCAGCCGGACGTGGTGCTGGTGTCGGCGACCCTGCCGGTGATCGACGCGGTCGACTTCGTCCTGGCGGTACGGCGCTCGCGTGCCGTGCCCGTCCTGCTCGGCGTCGGTGAGGGGCACGCCGAGCAGGCGGTGCGCGCGCTCGCGGCCGGCGCCGCCGCGTGCGTGGCGCGCCCGTACCGGGTGCCGGAGCTGCTGCCGTTCATCCACGCCGCGTCCCCGGAGACGCGCAAGGTGCTCGCCGTCGGCGGCGTGGAGCTGGACGTGCACGCCTATCAGGTACGGGTCGACGGGCGGATCGTGCATCTGCCGTTGCGCGAGTTCGAGCTGCTGCACTATCTGATGCGCAACGCGGACCGGACGGTCACCCGCGAGCAGATCATGCGTCATGTGTGGCACGCGGCGGCCAGTACGTCGACCAACACGATCGCGGTGCACGTCAAGCGACTGCGGGCACGGCTGGGCGACGACGACGACCGGCTCATCCAGACGGTGCGCGGTGTCGGCTACCGGCTGGTCACGTCCGGCACTTCCGGAACGACCGCATGATCCGCCCGGCCACCCCTTCGACGGTCGCGATGCCGTACCCCACCTCCGGGCTGCCCTCGGTGAGCACCGCGACCGCGTAGTCGTGGCCGCGGCCGCGGAGCAGGCCGGCGCTGACCACGGCCCAGCGCTTGGTCGACACGCGTTTCAGCCAGCCGTTCTTCAGCGCCACGCGGTCGCCCCGGCACTTCGCGGCGCTGATGCCCCAGTCCTGGCCGTCGATCACGGCGCCCATGAGCCTGAGCGCCTGATCGCGGTCCTTCGCGGGCAGCGGGCTGCCGTCCGACACGAGCGCCCGCATGAGCCGCACCTGGTCCTCGGCCGACGTGCGGGTGATGCCCCAGCAGTAGAGGTCGACGCACGAGCCGGGGACGCCCGCGGTGTGACGCAGACCGAGCTTCCTGCCCGCCCGGGTGAAGCCGGGAGCGCCGCCGATGCGCAGCCAGAGCCGGTCGGCGGCGTGGTTGTCGCTGTAGCGGATCATCAGGTCGGCGTCGTGCCTGACCTGCGCGGGAAGCTTCTTCCACGGGGTGCGCAGGAGGAGCGCCAGGAGGATCTGGACCTTGGCGGTGCTGGCCGTGATGAGCCGCTCGCCGCGGTGGTAGCGGTAGAGGCCACCGGTGGTCAGGTCCTTGACCATGGCGGTGACGGGCCCCGGCCGGCCCGCGAGGAAGCGGTCCAGGAGCTTGGTGATCCGCTTGGCGTCGACGCGCGGGGCTTGCCGGGAAACCGCCCGCTTGCCGCCCAGGGCGGGGACCGGCGGGCCGAGCGCCACGGCGGCGCGTGCGTCGGCAGCCTGGACGCGACCGTGCGCCCGGGGCCGGGCGGCCGCCCGGTCGGGGAACGTCGAGACGGCGAAGGGAGTCAGCAGGGCGAACGCCAGGATGATTCGTGACAACGCGCGCCCGCGGCCCGCGATCATTCGAGCATTATCACGAAATATCGAGACGGTTCGCTAGGAGGCGTCGGCGACCAGTTTCGCGATCGAGTCGTCGTCGCAGGTGGCCCAGAACCCGCCCACGACGTCCTCCAGATGCCGGAGGGAGTCCGCCGCGAACAACACGTCCTGATATTTCGTGATGTCGTAGTGGGTGGTTCCCATGGCCGCCACGTCCAGCGGCCGGATGTCCATCCCCCTGAACTCCTCGATCTCCCCGTACGACGACAGGATCCCCGCCCCGTACGCCCTGAGCTCGCCGCCCTCCCGCATCACGCCGAACTCGAGCGTGAACCAGAACACCTTGGAGATGAACTCCAGCGCCTCCTCGCCCTCCACGCGGCGCGCCGCCTCGCCCGCCAGCCGGTAGAGCGCCGCGTAGCGGTCATGGGCCAGCGCGTTGGCGTGCCCGATCACCTCGTGCACCACATCCGGCTCCGGCGTGTAGAACGGCACGGAATGGTGGCGGATGTACTGCGTCGAGTGGAAGTACCCGTCGGCCAGCACGCCGTAGAAGTCGCGCAGCGGCACCAGCCCGGCGGCCGGCAGATAGCGGAACCCGGTGAGCGGTTCGAGCAGCTCGCTCACCTCCTGGAGCTGCGGGATCCGCGCCCGCGGCAACCCCAGCCGCTCGGCCCCGGCCAGATACTCGGCCGTGGCGTAGGCGCGGTGCTTGACGGCCAGCTCCCTGGTGACCAGTGCCCAGACCTCGTGCTCCTGCTCGGTGTACTCGGCGACGGGGATCGGCGTCCCGCGCCGGTGGTTGACGGCCAGCCCGGCGATCGCGTTGCGCCGCGCCCGATACACCGGATCGGCGAACCCGGGATGCGACGCCGCCAGCTCGACCACCACCGAGCCGTCATCCTGGGTGGCGATCGGGGCGAAGTACTGCGCTTCCTCGAACATGTCTCAGATGACAGCAACTCCCCCGATCCCTGGCAAGAGCGCGCAGTTTCCCTGCGCGATACGCTGGATTTGGTATGGCTTCCGCTGATATTTCCAGTCGAATCGCACAGCCTTCGAGGAGGCCTACATGGACGATCTCGACGCCCGGCTGCTCGTCACCATGCGAGCGCATCCGCGCATCGGACTGACGGAGCTCGCCCGGCTGCTCGGCGTGGCGCGCGGCACCGTACAGGCCCGGGTGGAGAAGCTGACGGCCCGCGGCGTGATCCAGGACTTCGGCCCCACGGTGTCGCCCGCGCACGCGGGTCACCCCATCCTTGCCTTCGTCTGGCTGCAGATCGCCCAGGGCCGATTGGCGGAGGCCGTCGAGGCGCTGCGCGCGGTGCCGCAGATCCTGGAGGCGCACGGCACCAGCGGCCAGCACGACCTGCTGTGCCGGGTGGTCGCGACGAGCACCGACCACCTCCAGGAGATCATCGCGCACATCCTGACCTCGCCCGCGGTGCAGCGCACGGACTCCACGATCGCGCTGTCCACGCAGATCCCGTACCGGATCGAGCCTCTGCTCCAGGCCCGCTGATAGCATCCCCGGGACTTTCAATCGCACAAATGGGGCATAGGTGAGTTCGGGCTATCAGTGGCATCAGCAGCCCCACTCTTTCCCGGCGCCGCCAGAAGGCCAGGTTCGCGG
>NZ_LAVL01000215.1 GCF_001083785.1 Nonomuraea sp. SBT364 | reverse complement strand
ACCCCGAGGGTGGGGGCCGCCCGGGCGGGCACGGGCGCCCGCGCCTCCAGGGTGGCCCGGGGACGCGTGGCCGCGCGGGGCGCGGGCGGACGGCAGGTGCCGACGTGGACGCTGGACCCGGGCACGTCCACGCAGACCGCGTCGTCGTAGACCGACACGCCCGGCACCGACACCCTCGGCCTGGGCGTGGCCTTGCGGGGCCGCGGCGTGCTGCGGATGGAGACGCCGGGCACGTCACGCGGCGGGGAGGGCACCGCGCGGGTCACCTTCTGCGGCCCCTTGACCAGCCGGTCCACGTCGACGGGCAGGTCGCCGGGCGGCGATCCGCGCAGTCCGGCGCTCGTGCCCGATCCGGCGGCGGGGAGGCGGACCGGGGGGACGTCGGCGTCGCGGACGCCGTACAGGCCGCCTTCGGTCGCGGTGCGGCGGGGGTGCTCGGCGGTGGCCGGGCCGCTCGCGCAGACGGCGAGCAGCGCGGCGGCGGCGAGCAGGGGCGCGTGCCTGGCCGCCATGTCACACCCCGCCGGCGATGCGGGCGAACTCCTGCAGCGCGCCGCCGAACGCCTCCGGCCCGACGGCCAGCGGCCCGGCGAACGCGCGGGAGATGTCCCAGGTGAGGTAGACGCCGAAGCCGAGCATCGCGGCCATCGCGCCCAGCGGCAGCAGCGACGCCCCGCGCGGCCTGGCCCCGGCCAGGAACGGGAAGACCACCACCACCAGGCCGGTCAGGACGGTCAGCAGCAGCAGGCCGTCCGGCGGGGTGGCGGCCGCGTCGGCGGAGCGCTGGGCGCGGGCGGCGCGGACGGCGGCGAGCTGGTCGAGGACGGCACTCCTGGCCTCCTGCTCGTCCTCGGTGCCGGCGTCGAGGGCGGAGACCTGCGAGCGCAGCGCGTCGAGGCGGACGGCTCCGGCCGGGTCGAGCCGGCCGTGCGCCATGACCTGCCACTCGTCCTCGACCACGAACGCGACGTATTCCTGCAGCCCGCCGCGGACCTGCGCCGCGGCGTCGGCGGGCAGGCCGGCGGCCGACCAGTAGGCGTCGATCGCGGCCCGGCTCTCGGTGTAGGTGTTCTGCCTGGCGGCGTCGGCGGTGGTCCACGGCACGATGATGGCGATGGCGAACACCAGCAGGAACAGCGCCGACAGCATCGCGCCCGCGTGGCCCGCCGACGGCCCGTCGGCGTGACGGTCGTCGGTGCCCTTGCGGGCCACCCGGAAGGCCACGGCGGCGGCCGCCACGACACCGACCGCCGCCATGACCGAGAGCATGTACGCCATCATGAGGATCTCCCCCTGCCCGTCGACTACTGACGGTTATCTGGCTATCACATTGCGCAACGCAAAGGAAGTCATGACCGTCACTGGACGGATCGCCGGTGCCCGGCGCGGACGGGGGAGATCCGTCCAGCCAGGCGCTCAGCCGTCCTTGCGCAGGGCCGCCCGCCCTTCGGCGGCGCCGACGAAGCGCATCTTGCCGAGCGGCACGTCGCCGGGCGCCTCCTGGGCGGGCCGCCGGGCGGGGCGGGTCTTGTCCCCGTCGCCGGGCAGCACGTAGGGCCGTCTGAGCACCTCGTCGAGGATGAAGACGGTCTCGGTCGCCTTGACCGCCGGGATGTTGGCCAGCCGCTCGGTCACCATGGCGTGCACCTCGGCGACGTCGGACATGCGGACCTGGATCATCGCGTCGTGCTGGCCGGTGGTGATCGCGCAGTACTCGACCTCCGGCATCCTGGCCAGTTCGGCCCTGAACTGGCGCCACATCTGCTGCCGCACGGTCACGAAGATCAGCGCGGTGATGCCGAGACCGGTCCTGACGTGGTCGATCTCGGCGGTGAAGCGCTTGATCGCGCCGTCGGCGCGCAGCGCCTCGAAACGCGTGTAGGCGTTCGCGCGGGAGATGCCGACCCGCTCGGCCAGGGCCGCGACCGAGATCCGGCCGTTCTCCCGGAGGACCTCCAGGATCTTCATATGGATGTCGTCCAGCTCCAGACCGATGCCGATCCGTCCAGGCTGAGCGCCACCACTGCCACCATTTCTGGAAATTTCACTCATTGTTACCTCTCGCCCCTTTATATCCGTCTTGGTGACCGCACGGGGCCTGGACATTCTGCCGGACAATCCTCGGCATCCTCGTTCCGAACGTCCATCTGGAGGACTGACCATGGCGACCCGCTCGCAGACGGCGGCTGTGCTGCTCGCCGGTGCACTCGCCCTCGCCGCCTGCGGAAGCGGCGGCTCCCAGGCCCCTGCCGCGCAGAGCGGCGCCAGGACGCTCGTCATCGACACGTCCTTCGACCTCAAGACGGCCGACCCCGGCCGCACCTACGAGCCGACCGGCCTCATCGTGGGCAAGGCCACGTACGAGACATTGCTCACCTTCGACGGCGGCGACGTGACCAAGCCGGTCCCGGCGCTGGCGGAGTCGTACGAGCTGTCGGAGGACGGCAAGGTCGTGACGCTCAAGCTCAAGCAGGGCGCGACCTTCGCCGACGGCTCGCCCCTGACGGCCGACGACGTGGTCTTCTCGCTGACCCGGGTGCGCGACATGAAGGGCACCCCGTCGTTCCTGCTGGACGGCGTGGAGATCGCGAAGACCGACGACTCGACGATCACGCTCACGTCGGAGAAGGCCAACGCGGCGCTGCCCTACATCCTGCCGAACCCGGCCCTCGGCATCCTCAACAGCAAGGTCGTCAAGGCCCAGGGCGGCACGACGGACGCGCAGGACAAGGCCGAGCAGTACCTGAACGCCAACTCGGCCGGCTCCGGGCCCTACCAGATCGAGTCGTTCAACGTCAGCAGCCAGGTCGTGCTCAAGGCGAACCCGAAGTACCACGGCGCCAAGCCCGCCTACGACAAGGTCGTCATCCGCAACGTCGAGGCGGCCACGCAGAAGCTGAACGTCCAGCGCGGCGACAGCCAGATCGCCCTCAACCTGTCCGGCGACCAGGTCACGAACATGCCGGCGACGCTGCAGGTCAAGAAGACCGCCTCGGCCAACGTCATCTTCCTGCTGGCCAACCAGGACCCGGCGATCAGCAGGACCACCACGAACGCCAAGTTCGTCGAGGCCGTGCGCAAGGGCGTCGACTACGCGGGCCTGCTGGAGCTGGCCGGCGAGGGCTCGACGCGGGCGCCGGGCGTCATCCCGTCGCAGCTCCTCGGCGCGCTGCCGGCCGACCGGGCGCCGGCGCGTGACGTCGAGGGCGCCAAGAAGGCGCTGGCCGAGAGCGGCCTGTCCAACCCGACGGTCAAGCTGGAGTTCCCCAGCGAGCTGACCGTGAACGGCCTGTCGTTCCAGCCGCTGGCCGAGCGCGTCCAGGCCAACCTCAAGGAGGTCGGCATCACGGTGGACCTCCAGCCCGCGCCGATCACGGTGGCGCTGGACAACTACCGCAACGGCAAGGAGGAGATGGGCCTGTGGTACTGGGGCCCTGACTACCCGGACCCCAACGACTACCTGGCGTTCCTGCCCGGTCAGACGGTCGGCGCGCGGGCCGGGTGGAAGACCGGCTCGGCCAAGGAGATCGAGGAGGCCGGCGAGAAGGCCGCCGCCGCGATCGGCGACGAGGCCCGCACCGCCGCCTACCACGACGTGCAGGACAAGCTGAACGCCTCCGGGCCGTTCGTCCCGCTCATCCAGCCGGGCCAGAACATCGTGACGGCCACCTCGGTGACCGGCGTGGAGTACCACCCGGTGTGGACGGTCGACGTGGCCGACCTGGGCGTGAAGTAAGCCGATGGCCAGGACCCTGCCGCCGCTGGCGCGGTTCCTCATCCGGCGGGTGATCACCGCGATCCTGCTGGCCTGGGGCATCACGCTGGTGACGTTCGTGCTGACGAACCTGGTGCCAGGCGACCCGGTGGCGGCGAACCTGGGCCAGCGGGCCATGAACGACCCGGCGATCGTGGCGCAGTGGCGGGCCGAGCACGGCCTGGACAAGCCGCTGTGGGAGCAGTACGGGCTCTACCTGCAGGGCATGCTCCAGGGCGACCTGGGCACCAGCCAGCAGAGCCACCGCCCGGTCGCCCAGGACCTGGCCGAGTTCGTCCCGGCGACGCTGGAGCTGGCCGGCGCGGCCATCCTGGTGTCGCTGGTGCTCGGCGTGGCGTTCGGCGTGCTGGCCGCGCTGCGCCGGGACCGGCTGCCGGACCACGTGCTGCGCGTGCTGAGCCTGATCGGCATCTCGGTGCCGACGTTCTGGCTGGCGCTGGTGGCGTTCTACGTGTTCTTCTACCGGCTGCAGATCACGCCGGGCAGCGGCCGGGTGGACCCGGCGCTCGGCATGGCCCCCGGCGTGACCGGGCTGCAGACGGTGGACGCGCTGATCGCCGGCCGCTGGGACGTGTTCACCTCGGCCGTCGGCCACCTGATCACGCCGGCCCTGGTGCTGGCGCTCTACACGATCGGGCTGCTGACCCGCTTCACCCGGTCGGCGGTGCTGGAGGTGCTCGGCCAGGACTACGTGCGCGCCGCGCGGGCCAAGGGCCTGCCGGGGCGGACGGTCCTGTTCCGGTACGTGCTCCGCTCGGCGCTGGTGCCGGTCATCACGGTGGCGGGGCTGGCGTTCGGCAGCCTGCTGTCGGGGACCGTCCTGGTGGAGGCGATCTTCGCCTGGCCGGGCATCGGGCAGTACGCCTACAAGAGCGCCACCACGCTCGACCTGCCCGCCGTCATGGGGGTCGGGCTCGTGGTGGGCGTGGTCTATCTCGTCATCAACCTGATCGTGGACGTGCTGTACGGCGTGATCGACCCCCGAGTGAGGCTGCAATGAGACGGGATCCGCTGGCCCGCAAGGGGCTGCTGCGGCGCCTGCCCGAGGCCTGGCGGCAGCCGCTGGCCGTCGTGGGCGTGGTGATCGCGCTCGCCTGGGTGGTGATCGCGGTGGCGGCCCCGGTCCTGGCGCCGCACGACCCGCTCGCCCAGGAACTGCCCCGGCTGGCCCCGCCCGGCCCCGAGCACTGGTTCGGGACCGACCAGCTCGGGCGCGACATCCTGAGCAGGGTCATGTACGGGGCGCGGGTGTCGATCCCGCTGACCGTGCTGCTGGTGGCGATGTCGGTGCTGATCGGCGGCCTGCTCGGCGCCTGCGCCGGATATTTCGGCAAATGGGTGGACGAGTCGATCATGCGGCTCGCTGACCTGGTGTTCGCGTTCCCGACGGTCATCCTGGCCATGGTGGTCGCGGCGGCGCTCGGCGCGAGCCTGACCAACGCGGTGCTGGCCGTGCTGGTGGTCGCCTGGCCCGCCTACGCCCGCGTCACCCGCGGGCTGGTGCTGGGCGTGCGCGGGCGGGAGTTCGTGCTCAGCGGGCGGCTGCTCGGCTTCTCGGCCTGGCGCTCGCTGCGCGTGGACGTGCTGCCGAACGTGACCGGCCCGATCCTGGTGCTGGCCACGCTGGACATCGGCACCGCGCTGCTGCTGCTGTCGGGCCTGTCGTTCCTGGGCCTGGGCGCCAAGCCGCCGTCGCCCGAGTGGGGCTCGATGGTGGCGTCCGGCGTCGAGGTGTTCGACAGCTGGTGGGTGGCGACGTTCCCCGGCCTGGCCATCCTGACCGTGGTGCTGGCGTTCAACTTCCTCGGTGACACGCTGCGCGACGCCCTCGACCCCCGTACGGCCCGGGCCATCAAGGAGCGTGCGCTGTGACGCTGGACATCACCGGCCTGAAGGTGTCGATCGGCGGCAAGGACGTCCTGCGCGGCGTCGACCTCAGGCTCCAGGAGGGCCGGGTGCACGGCCTGGCCGGAGAGAGCGGCTCGGGCAAGACGATGACCGGGCTGGCCGTGCTCGGCCTGCTGCCGCACGGCTCGCGTACCTCGGGAAGCGTCACGCTCGGCGGCCGGGAACTGCTCACGATGGCGCCCCGGGAGCTGAACAAGATACGCGGCGGCGAGGTCGCGATGGTCTTCCAGGACCCGGCCACGAGCCTGCACCCGATGCTCACCATCGGCAAGCAGATCACCGAGCACATGCGCCACCACCTGGGGCTGGGCAAGCGGGAGGCGCGGGCCAGGGCGGTGGAACTGCTCGGCAAGGTGCGCATCCCGGGCGCGGAGGAGGCCTGCGGGCGCTACCCGCACCAGTTCTCCGGCGGGATGCGGCAGCGCGTCGCGATCGCGGTGGCGCTGGCCTGCTCGCCCAAGGTGCTCATCGCCGACGAGCCGACGACCGCGCTGGACGTGACCGTGCAGGCGGGCGTGCTGCGGCTGCTGCGCGGGCTGTGCGACGAGCTGGGCCTGGCGGTGCTGCTCGTCACGCACGACCTGGGCGTGATGTCGGCGGTCGCCGACGAGGTGAGCGTGATGCGGGACGGCCTGGTCGTCGAGACCGGGCCGCGCGGGCGGGTGCTGCGCGAGCCGTCGCACCCGTACACCCGGTCCCTGCTGGATTCCCTGCCTGACGCGCAGATCGAGGAGGGCGGCCGATGAGCCTGCTGACCATCGACGACCTGGTCGTCGAGCACCGCTCCCCCGGCCGGCCGGTCGTCCGGGCCGTCGCCGGGGTGAGCCTGGACGTGCGCGCGGGCGAGGTCGTCGGCCTCGTCGGCGAGTCCGGCTGCGGCAAGTCCACGCTGGCCAGGGCCGTGTGCGGGCTGAACCCGATCACCTCGGGCGGCATCTCCTTCGAGGGGCACGCCGTCACCCCGCTCGGGCTGCGGCGGCGCAGACTGACCGGGATCCAGATGGTGTTCCAGGACCCGTACGCGTCGCTGAACCCGCGCCGGCGCGTCGGCGACCAGATCGCCGACGGGCTGCGCACCTCGGGCGACACCGCCACCCGGCCCGCCGACCTGCTGGAACGCGTCGGGCTGCCGCGTGAGTTCGCGGGGCGGCATCCGCACGAGTTCTCCGGCGGGCAGCGCCAGCGCATCGCGATCGCCCGGGCGCTGGCCGCCCGGCCCCGGCTGCTCATCGGCGATGAGCCGATCTCCGCGCTGGACGCCTCGGCGCAGGCGCAGGTCGCCACCCTCATGCGCGACCTGGCCGTGGAGTCGGGGGCGGGGCTGCTGTTCATCAGCCACGACCTGTCGGTGGTGCGGCTGATCGCCGACCGGATCGCGGTCATGTACCTGGGGCGGATCGTCGAGGCGGGCGACACGGCCGAGGTGTGGGCGAACCCGCGTCACCCGTACACGCGGGCGCTCCTGGGGGCGATCCCCGCTCCGGACGGCCTGGGCGTGCTGCCCGCCGAGCTGCCGGGCGACGTGCCTGACCCGGCGGACCCGCCGAGCGGCTGCCGCTTCCATCCGCGCTGCCCGCACGTCATGGACGTGTGCCGGGTCGAGGATCCGGTGTTCGGCCCGGTCTCCTGCTGGCTGCACGCGGACGGCATCCCCTCCGCTCCCCCGGAGGCCGGCCGGCCCGGGACGGCGTGATACGGAGGCCGGGGTGACGGGCGATCCCGAGGGCGGGGCGCGGCTGGCGGAGGTACGGGCCGCCGTGCGGGCCGCCATGGCCGGGTCCGAGGTCGACGCGCTGGTGCTGCGGCCGTCGCCGGACTTCCGGTTCCTGGGCGGGCGCGGCGGCGGGTTCCTCGTGCTGACGATGGACACGGCCGTCGAGACCGCCGATCCCGCACCGTACGTGCCCGAGGGGGCGCGCCGGGTCGGCGTGGACCCGGAGATGCGGGTGCGGGAGCTGTTCGCCCTGGCGATCGAGGCCGAGCTGGTCCCGGCCACGGCCGTGCTGGCGCCGCTGCGGCTGCGCAAGCGCCCGGCCGAGGTCGAGGCCGTCGCCGCGGCGGCCGGCGCGGCCGAGGCGGTGCTGGCGCAGGCGCGGGAGCTGGCCTGGTTCGGCGCGACCGAGCGGGAGATGGCGGCCCGGCTGCGGCTGCTGCTGCTGGAGGGCGGCTGCGAGGAGGTCCTGTCGGTGCGCGTGTCGGCGGGCGAGCACACCGCCCGCCCCGCTCATCCGCCGGGCGGACGGGTGATCAACCCCGGTGACGCGCTGCTGGTGTCGGTCTGCGGCCGCTGGGACGGCTACTGCGCGGAGGCCGGGCGGGTGTTCGCCGTCGCCGAGCCGCCGGAGGACTTCGAGGCCATGTACTCGGTCGTGCTCGCCGCGCACCGCGCGGCCCTCGCGGCGGTACGGCCCTCGGCGACGGCCGAGGCGGTGGCGGCCGCCGCCCGGGCCGTGATCGAGGGCAGCGGCTACGGGCATTTCGCCGCCCGCTCGGCCGGGCGGGGAGTCGGCCTGGGCCACGACGAGGGACCCCGCCTCAGGCCCGGCGACGATACCGCGCTGGAGCCCGGGATGGTGCTCTGCGTCGAGCCCGCGATCTACGTGCCCGACCTGTTCGGCGCCCGGGTGGCGGACGTGGCGGCCTGCACGGCGCACGGCGCGGCGCTGCTGACGAGCGGCCCGCACCCTCTCCACGTCCTCGACCGCTGACCCGCGCCAGGCCCCCGGCCGCATAGGACGGCCGGACGAAGGTCGGCGCGCTCTTGGTGCTCTGGCACGAATCCGGGCGGCCCCGCAGCGAAGTACGGTCGCGGTGACATCCGATCCAGGGAGAGGGCCGACAGCTTGATCGCCATCAGGGAGCTCCACGACCTCGCGGAGTTCGAGCACGTCATGGCGCTGTTCGAGGACATCTGGCACTTCGAGCCGGCCGGCCGGCCGATCACCGTCGAGCTGATGCTGGCGCTCGCGCACGCCGGCAACTACGTGGCGGGCGCCTTCGACGGTGAGCGGCTGGCGGGCGCGTCGGTCGCGTTCTTCGGCGCGGACGCGACACTGCACTCGCACATCACCGGCGTGTCCGGGGCGCCCGGCGCGGGGTTCGCGCTGAAGCTGCATCAGCGGCGGTGGGCCCTGGAGCGGGGGGTGGAGCGCATCACCTGGACGTTCGACCCGCTGGTGCGCCGCAACGCGCACTTCAACCTGGCCAAGCTGGGCGCCTCGCCGCGGGAGTACCTGCCGGCCTTCTACGGGGTGATGGACGACGCCATCAACCAGGGCGACGAGTCTGACCGGGTGCTGGCGGTGTGGCCGCTGACCGCGCCGCGCGTGCGGGCGCTGGAGGAGGGCCGGATCGAGCCGGCGCGGGTGCCCCGGGACGCGGTGGTGGCGCTGGCGGACGAGGGCGGCCGGCCGGTGCCCGGCCGGACCGACGCGGCGACGGTGCTGGTGGCCGTGCCGGAGGACGTCGAGCGGTTGCGCCGCGCCGACCCGGGAACGGCCAAGGCATGGCGGCACGCCGTACGGAACACGCTGGGCGACATGCTGGCCGAAGGCCGTAAAGTCACGGGATTTCACGATAAATCGTTCTATGTAGTGGAGAAGGCGTGAAGATCACAGGAGTAGAGCTGCGCCGGATCGCGATGCCGCTGGTGGCGCCGTTCCGCACCTCGTTCGGCACCGAGACCGCGCGCGACGTGCTGCTGGTCCGGGTGGTGACGCCGGAGGCGGAGGGCTGGGGCGAGTGCGTGGCCATGTCGCAGCCGCTCTACTCCTCGGAGTACGTGGACGGCGCGGCCGAGGTGATCCGCCGCTTCCTGCTGCCGGCGCTGCCCGCGACGCTGGACGCCCAGTCGGCCGGCCGGGCGATGGAGCACGTCAAGGGGCACCGGATGGCCAAGGCGGCCGTCGAGACCGCGGTGCTGGACGCGCAGCTGCGGGCCTCGGGCGAGTCGTTCGGCCAGTTCCTCGGCGCGGCCCGCGACCGGGTGCCGTGCGGGGTGTCGGTCGGCATCATGGACTCGGTGCCGCAGCTCCTCGACGCGGTCGAGGGCTACCTGGACGAGGGCTACGTGCGGATCAAGCTCAAGATCGAGCCCGGCTGGGACGTGGAGCCGGTCCGCGCGGTGCGCGAACGCTTCGGCGACGACCTGCTGCTCCAGGTCGACGCCAACGCCGCCTACACGCTCGTGGACGCCCGCCAGCTGGCCAGGCTGGACGACTTCGGCCTGCTGCTGATCGAGCAGCCGCTGGCCAACGACGACTTCGTCCAGCACGCCAGGCTGGCCCGGCAGCTGCGCACGCCGATCTGCCTGGACGAGTCGATCGAGTCGGCCGAGCACGCGGCCGCGGCGATCGCGCTCGGCTCCTGCTCGATCATCAACGTCAAGCCGGGCCGGATCGGCGGCTACCTGGAGGCGCGGCGCATCCACGACCTGTGCCGGGCCAACGGCGTCGCGGTGTGGTGCGGCGGCATGCTGGAGACCGGCCTGGGCCGGGCCGCGAACGTGGCGCTGGCCGCGCTGCCCGGCTTCACGCTGCCGGGCGACACCTCCGGCTCGCGCCGCTACTACGCCACGGACGTCACCGAGCCGTTCGAGCTGCGCGACGGCCACCTCGACGTGCCGACCGGGCCCGGCCTGGGCGTGGAGCCGGTCCCGTCGGTCCTCGACGAGGTCACCACGGCCACGGAGTGGATCCCGTTGTAGGTCAGCGGCGCAGCCGGGGCACCGCCTCCAGGAGGGCGCGGGTGTAGTCCTGGGCGGGCGATCCGACGACGCTCTCGGTGGGGCCGTGCTCGATGAGCTTGCCCCGGTGCATGACGGCGACCTCGTCGCACACGTACCGGACCACGGCCAGGTTGTGCGAGATGAACAGGATCGGCAGCCCGAGCCGGTCGCGCAGCGAGCGGACCAGGTTGAGCACCGCGCCCTGGACGGAGACGTCCAGGGCGCTGGTGATCTCGTCGGCGACCAGCAGGTCGGGCTCGGCGCCGAGGGCGCGGGCGATGGCGACGCGCTGGCGCTGGCCGCCGGACAGCTCGCGCGGGTAGCGCGCGGCCACCTCGGCGGGCAGCGACACCAGGCCGAGCAGCCGCTCCACCTCGGCGGGCCTGGCCTGCCGGGGCATCCGCAGCAGGGCCTCGGCCACCGATTCGGCCACGCGCATGCGCGGGTCGAGCGAGGCGTACGGGTCCTGGAAGACCATCTGGACGCGGGACGCGCCGGTGACGCGCCCGGTGTGCGGGACGAGCCCGCACACGGCCTTGGCCAGCGACGACTTGCCGCTGCCGGACTCGCCGACGAGCCCGACGACGCGGCCGGGCGGGACCTCCAGGGTGACGGAGTCGACCGCGGTGAACGCGCCGAACCGTACGCTCAGGCCGTCGATGTGCATGTGACCTCCCAGCAGGCGACCCGGTGGGCGGGGCCGTGCTCGATCAGCGGGGGACGCGCCGCCGCGCACGCGTCGGTGGCGAGCGGGCAGCGGCCGGCGAACGCGCAGCCTTCGCCGACCTCGGCCGGGGTGGGCTGGCGGCCGGGGATGCTGGCCAGGGGCAGCGACCGGTCGGTGTCCATGTCGGGCAGCGAGGCGATGAGCGCCCGCGTGTAGGGGTGGGCGCCGCCGGCGAGCCGGTCCGCGGGCAGTTCCTCGACGACGCGGCCGGCGTACATGACGACGACGCGGTCGCACAGCTCGCCGACGACGGCGATGTCGTGGGAGATGAACAGGACGGCCGAGCCGATCTCCTCGGTGACCTCGCGCAGCAGCCGCAGGATCTGCCGCTGGACGGTGACGTCGAGCGCCGTGGTGGGCTCGTCGGCGATGATCAGCCGGGGCGTGCCCATGAGCCCCATGGCGATCACGGCGCGCTGGCGCATGCCGCCGGACAACTCGTGCGGGTGCCTGCCGGCCTGGCGTTCCGGCTCGGGCAGGTGCACGTGGCCGAGCCGGTCGACGGCGCGGGCGCGGGCCTCGGCGCGGGTGGCGCCCTGGTGCACGACGGCGACCTCGGCGAGCTGGCCGCCGACCTTGAGCGCGGGGTTGAGCGAGGCCATCGGGTCCTGGAAGACCATGGCGAGCGAGGTGCCGAGCTCCTTGCGGCTGAGGTCGGCGACGTCGCGGCCGTTCAGCCGCAGCCGGGCGTGACCGACGACGCCGGGGTAGGGGACGAGGCCGCCGATGGCGGCGGCGGTGAGCGACTTGCCGCTGCCGGACTCGCCGACCAGGCCGACGATCTCGCCGGGGCGGGCGCTCAGCGTCACGCCGCGCACCGGCATGACGCCGCCGGGGAAGGTGACGGTCAGGTCCCGCACGTCGAGCACGGCGTCCGGCTCGGGCTCGCCCGGGTCGGCGCTTTCCGGCGGTACGGCCCGCGCCCCGGACCCGGAGGTACGCGCGGCGCCCCTGGCCAGGGCGTCGCCGAGCAGGTTGAAGCCGATGCCGGCGAGCGCGACGGCCAGCGCCGGCCCGAGCGCGACCTCCGGCGTGACGTAGATGCGGCCGAACCCGTCGAACAGCAGCCGCCCCCAGTCGAACGCCGGCGGCTGCACGCCTAGGCCGAGGAACGACATGCCGGCCAGGCCGAGCAGCGCGCCGCCGAGCGCCTGGGTGAGGTTGAGGATGAGCGGCTCGGCGATGTTGGGCAGCACGTGCCTGACCAGCACGCGGCGGCGCGGCACGCCGAGCATGCGGGCCGCCGAGACGTAGTCGGCTCCGGCGACCGAGGCGGCGAGCGTCTGGGTGAGCCGGGCGAAGCCGGGCGCGATGGCGGCGCCGATGCCGAGGACCGCGCCGCGCGCGCCGAGCCCGGCGACGACCGCGGTGAACATGGCCAGCAGCAGCCCGGGAAAGGCGACCAGCGCGTTGACGGCGCCGGTGACGAGCCGGGCGCGGCGCGCAC
>NZ_LAVL01000214.1 GCF_001083785.1 Nonomuraea sp. SBT364 | reverse complement strand
CCGGCTGTCCGAGCGCCGCGCCGAAGCAGTGCGCGGCGTCCTCACCGAGTTGCTCGCAGGGCAGTCCGTGCCGTTGCAGGCCACCGGGCACGGCGAGGCCCGACCGCGGGTGCCCAACATGGTCGACAACCGCCCCAGCGCCAAGAACCGGGCGCTCAACCGACGCGTCGAGATCATCTACGACGCGAGCCGATGACCGGGTGGCCCGGCCAGCTACAGCCGCGACTTGACCTGAGGCACACGACCACGACTCTTGACTCGACGCTGCTGTCTTCCACCACTACGCCGATGGGGCGGTCAGGGACGTGGTGCGCTGGTCGAAGAACAGGCGGGCGACCAGGTCACCCCGGGACCCGGTGCCGGACTTGGCGAAAATCGACTTCAAGTGGTCCTGAACGGTGTACGTCGCCATCTGAAGCCGGTTGGCGATCTGTCTGGTCGGTAGTCCCTGCGCGACGAGTTCGGTGACCCGTCTCTCGCGCTGGGTGAGCCCGTACATGTCAGCCAGCAACGGGGCCATCTCGGCAGGACGGGCTGCTTCGAGCAACACAGCGACCGGCGCCAGCGGCCCCTCACCCAGCGATGACCCGCGGACGATCACCCAACGGCCCGTCCGGGTTCGCACACGCGCCCGAGCCAGTCCGACGTCGGCAACCGGTTCACCGGCGACGATGGCACGTGCCTGGCTGGCGACGGAGCGGATCACGAGCGGCAGTCTGGTGCCGGCTCGATCGCCGATACCGAGCTCGTCGACCCACTGGTCGGCCTCCCGGTTGGCGAGGTCGACGCCGTCGCCCGGGTCCAGCACGAGCATTCCGGTGTCGGGGCGGTCGGCACATGCGTCATCCAGCAGCAGCGCCCGGCGCAGCCCGTCCGAGATCAGTCCGGTCAGCGATGAAAGGAGCCGTACCTCGGACGACGAGAAATACGGGCTGTCCGTCTCGCGGAAAACGGTGAGAGCGCCCCATGTACCGGTGCTGCTGGACAGGACGACCCGGAGCTCGTCGGAATAACCCCCAGGACGTCGGACCTCTCGCTGACGGCGGCTGAGGTCGAGGTCGCCCGCGGTGACGTGGCTCAGGCTCGCCGCCGCCGTACCCTCGCGGGCCATGTCGACCCACTTGGTGTAGTCCGGTTCGCGCAACTCGATCTCGACGAGCCGGCTGATCGAATCCGCGGGCAACCCGTTCTCGACGAACTCCGCGGTCGGCAGCATGGTGGCCGGGTCCATGGTCATCAAGCAGGAGCCCGCTGACGGCACCGCGACATCCAGGGCATCGCTCACCGCGCGCCAGTAGGCCTCCACCGGCATCCCGCGGTGCACCAGCAGCCCGATGTCGTCACGGACCCTGTCACGCATCGCCTGACTGTGGACCATGGTTCAGCGTAGCCGGACCCCCAGAAAAGTGGGATACCCGCGAGAACGCGGTCGCGGGAGGCTGGTCACACGGAATGGAGGAGCCATGATGAGGACATCGCACATGGAGCTGCGGGTGACCGATTTCGCCGAGTCGATGGCGGACACGCTGGAGGCCCTCGCCTCGCACGGGAAGGATGACTCCGATGGGTGACGCGCCGATCCGCCTGTACATGTCCATGTCCGTCGATGGCTTCATCGCCGGACCGGACGACCGTAAGGGCCAGGAACTGGGACGCGGGGGTGGGCGGTTGTTCAACTGGCTTGACGAGCGGATGTCCGCCGGGGTCGATGGGCAGGTCTACCGCGAGGCTCTGGCGACCGGCGCCGTGATCTCGGGGCGCCGCACGTTCGAGCTGGCGGGCAGGTGGCAGGGCGATCATCACGACGGCGTGCCGATCCACGTGCTGACCCACCACGTGGAGGCGGGTGACGTGCCGCCTGGCAGCGCGAAGTTCTACACCGACGTCAACGCGTGTGCCGTCGAGGCCCGGGAAGCCGCGCAAGACCGTGCGGTGCTGGTGCACGGCGCAGGTGCCGCGCAGGCGTTGCTGGCGGCCGGTCAGCTCGACGAGCTCGAGCTGCATCTCGTACCCGTGCTGCTGGGAGGTGGCCGTCGGCTGTTCGAGGCCACGGGACTCGATCCCGTCGAGCTGGAGCCGGTGCGCAGGCTCGAAGGCAGCGACGCCACACATCTGCGCTACCGCATCGGGACAAGGTGATGGTTCGGAAGGGGCCGGATGGTCAGGGTAGGCCCTGACCGGCGCGTATCGGCGGCTTCCCAAACCCGGCCTGGTGGGCTCGACAGGAGCTGGGAAAGAGTGCTCCGATGCGTTCTCTGCGGTCGTCATGGTCAAATCACCGGCTTCTACATGGCCGCCGAACTGGCCTCCTGGTGACCGTCTCCCTGGAGAAACTCGTGTCCGCTCACACTGGGCGCCGCTCCACGCCCCTCTGTGAACCGCACCGACCGGAGGGCGGCACAAGCCACTTAGCAGCGTTTAGGGTGGTTCGTCGCAATGGGAGTTGCGACGAACCACAGAAGTGACGGGGTTGCAGTGCAGCGCGTCAGCCGACGGTTCAGTCGCCTACCCTGCCCGTACTCGGCGCTGACACCGCAGTCCGCGCCCGAGGACCTGGTCCTTCTCGCCGTGCTCTGACCTCACTGCCGCGTGACCTCCCTGCGCCGGCTGCGGCTCCTCGTCAGGCCGGGCGCAGGTTCAGCCTTGAACGGGCAGCTGCAGCGCTATCACGGCGATGTCGTCCAAGCCGGTCGTGGGCATTGTGCTGAGCAGTTGGTCGCAGAACTTGTCCACGGGCTGGTCGGCGACCTGTTCCGTCAGGCGGCGCAGTCGTTGCAGGCCACGGTCGAGGTGCTCGCCCGGCCGTTCGACGAGGCCGTCGGTATACAGCAGGAGGGTGCTGCCCGGCGGCAGCGGCTCGGCTTTCGACGGGCGTGGCCCCTCGTACGGGAACCCGAGCAGCGGGCTCACGGCGTCGTCCAGGAAGCGACTCCCGCCATCTGGAGTGATCAGCAGCGGGGGCGGATGGCCGGCCGCGGCGTAGCGGACACGGTAGCCATCGCCGCGCTTCTCGACGCGGGCGTACACGCAGGTGGCGGTTACGTCGCCCGACAGCGACTCCATCGCGACGTTGAGCCGGGTGAGGATCTCCCCCGGTGGCTCGCACCGATCCATGCCCAGGGCGCGCAGCATGTTCCGCAGCTGGCTCATCGCCACGGCGGCACTCAGGTCGTGGCCGGCCACGTCGCCGATCACCAGCACCGGAACACCGTCGGGCAGAACAAAGGAGTCGTACCAGTCGCCGCCCACCTCCGCCGCGGCCGGGCTGGCCCGATAGCGGGCGACGATCTGCAGGCCGTCCAGCCGCGGCGGCTCGGCGAGCAGGCTGTACTGGAGAGCCAGTGCGATCTGCTGGGCGCGCTGGTAGCGGATGGCTCTGCTCAGGGCGTCGTGGGCGTGGTCGAACATGCGGCTCAGCAGGGTGATGTCGTCTCGGCTGACCGGCGGGCGGTCCCCGCACGTCACCACGTTGACAACAGCCGGAACCGTGCCGTCCACCACGACAGGCAGGATCAGCATGCCGTTGGCGCCGTTCGCGGTCAGCCAGGGCAGCGTGCCGTCGGGGGCGACGTTCGGCGGTGGCGAGCCGGCGGGGAACATTTCCAGCAGGGGTCTCCTGCTCCGCGCGGCCTTGACGAAAGCATTGGCGGCGGAGAGCTGTTCCTCGCTGTACGGCGGCAGCCGCCGCATGCCGGGGCGTGCGGCGGTGGCCAGCCGCTCGACGACGAACGGGGCGCCGCCGGGCCGCTCGTCGATCAAGTCGGTCACCAGGTAGACGCCGCAGCCGTCGGCCAGCTCGGGCACGATCACATCGGCCAGCGCGCCCAGCATCTCCTCCAGGCTCCGCAACTGCACGGTAGCGGAGGCGGCACGGTCGAGCAGGCGCTGGCGCCGTTGATCCTGCCACTGCTGCTCGATATCGGTGCAGGTGCCCACCCATTCCACTACCTCGCCGTGCTCGCAGATCGGCACCGCGCGGAGCTGGAAGTGCCGATAACCGCCCTCGACGGTGCGCAGCCGGTAGACGTGCTCCCACAGCTCAGTCGTCCTGCCGACGGCCCGTGACCAGGATTGGATCGTGGCCTGGCGGTCGTCGGGGTGCACCATTCGCAGCCAGCCCTGCCCTCGGTGTCCCTCCCACGGCTGCCCGGTCACCCGCTCCCAGCTCGGGCTCGGCTCCGAAACGTAGCCGTCCCTGCTGGCCACCCAGAAGATGTCCGCGCTGACGCGCATCAAGCTCTCGTAGCGGCGCAGGAAGCGGCGGCGTTCCTCGGCGACGGCTGACACCCGGTGTGCGGCAGAGGTCTGCTCGGTCACGTCCAGCAGCACCACCAGCACGCCGTACTCGCCGGCGCCATGGACGACCCGCGACAGGCTGAAGGTGAAGAACCGCTCCCCCAGCGCTCTGTTGCCGGGTATCTGCACCGCCGGCTCGGCGGTGGCGATGACCGGCTCTCCCGTGGCGTACACCCGGTCGAAACGCCCTCGGTAGTACGGCAACACGAACGCAGCGAACGCCTCCTCGACGGGCATCCCGCCCCGAGGAACGCTGACCACCGACCGGTACACCTCGTTGCAGTAGATCAGCCGGTGCTTCCGCCCCCGCGTCACCGCCACCCCCACCGGAGCCGGATCCAGCATCTCGAACGGCAGCCCGCCATCCCTCGAATCGTCAACCGCCCCCACGGTGACCTCCCCCGATGGCCCCGATCGCCAGCCTTGCCCCTACCCGGCCAAAGCCGTCCAGAACGCCACTCATCGCGGCACACGGCCGCCCCGACCGAGGCGGCCGCGCTCGGGCGGTTCTACGCAAACGCTGGATCACCCGCTGGAAGGCCGCGCTGAACGGCTTCGCCATCACCTTCGAAGATGACCGGGCACTTCTGCTCCCAGACTCGAGAACTCGTAGAACCGCTCCAGTGCCACTCCCTGGCCGGGGCGGGTGTCGAAGGGCTTGAGCGCACAGAGGTGGGCGCACGGCTGGACAACCTCCACTGTCTGCGACAGGGCCCAGCACACAAGCTTGAGCATGATCAGCAGTCTGTACGCCAACTGCTACCGCCCTCAAGCCACGTTGTCGGCGCTCAAGCCCGACGCGCACCTCGACCTCGCCCGAGGCTCTCCGGGAACCAAGAAACCCCAGCTCGGCGTACCGAGATGGGGTTTCTGTGCGGTGCGCCCCAGGGACTCGAACCCCTGACAACCTCCCATCCGCGCGGGAGCGCGATGGGGGATGGTCAGGCCTGCAAGTAGTGCAGGACGGCAAGTACCCGGCGATGGTCGTTGTCCGATGGAGACAGGCCGAGCTTGGTGAAGATCTGCGTCACGTGCTTCTCCACCGAGCCGTACGACAGGAACAACGCGGCGGCGATGGAGTTGTTGGAACGCCCCTCCGCCATCATGGCCAGCACCTCACGTTCCCTCGGGGTGAGCGTGCCCAGGGTCTCGGCGCGGCGGCTGGCGCCCATGATCTGGGTGACGACCTCGGGATCGAGGACGGTCTGCCCGATCGCGATCTGGTCGAGCGCGGCCAGGAAGTCCTTGACGTCGGCGACGCGCTCCTTCAGCAGGTATCCCACGCCATGGGCGCCGCCGGCGAGCAACTGGGTCGCGTAACGCGTCTCGATGTACTGGGAGAACACCAGCACGCCCACCTCTGGATGATCACGGCGAATCTGGATCGCGGCTCGCAGGCCCTCGTCGGTGTGGGAAGGCGGCATGCGTACGTCGACCACGGCGATGTCGGGGCCGTGTTCCGCCACAGCGGCCAGGAGCGCGTCGCCATCACCCACGGCGGCCACCACCTCGTGGTCGCGGGAGGTGAGCAGCATGCACAGGCCCTCCCGGAGCATCACGGCGTCCTCGGCGATCACGATGCGCATGCACTGCTCCGTTCAGATGTACAGGGGGAGTTCGACTGTGATCACCGTAGGTCCTCCGGCCGGGCTGTGAATGTCGATCATGCCGTCCAACGTATGGACCCGGGCGGCCAGTCCGCGTAATCCGGATCCGGTGCCGAGCGCCGCGCCGCCGGTGCCGTCGTCGCGCACCCGCAGGGTCAGTAGTCCATCACGCACCCGTACCTCGATGGCGGCGTGCCTGGCGCCGCTGTGCTTGACCACGTTGGCGAGCAGTTCCGTCGTGCAGAAGTAGGCGATGGCCTCGATGGCGGGAGCCGGTCGTGCGGGCAGGTCGGCTTCGAACCGGGCGGGGATCGGGCTCCGTGCGGCGAGCGTGGTCAGGGCGACCTCCAGCCCTTGATCGAGCGCCGGCGGGTGGATGCCGCGGATCAGGTCACGCAACTCGGCCACGGTCTCCTTGGCACTGCGGTGCGCGCTGTCGACGAGGACGCGGGCGCGCTGGAGCCGTTCGGGCTGGTCGGCCTGCTCGAGCTCGTCCTGGGCCATGCCCAGGCTCATGGCCAGCGTCACCAGCCGTGCCGCCGTCCCGTCGTGCAGGTCTCGCTCGATCCGGCGGAGCCTGGCGATCGCGTCCTCTGCGGCCAGCGCCCGTGCCTGCTCCAGCCGGCGGATCCGGATGTCGCCCGGCGCGGGCCCGAGCAGCGTACGGGCGAGCATGCGCTCGGGGGTCAGGGCGACGTGGACGCCCCACGGGGCGAGGAGCAGCAGCGCCAGTCCGGCGACGCTCACCAGCACCGCAACCGGCCAGCCGGGTGGAGAGAGGTGCGCCAAGGCGGAGAACTGCCCCCACAGGGGGAAGCCGAGCAGGAGCAGGCCACCTCCCCACAACCCGGCGGCGGCCGCACAGGCGACCACGGCCGCCGGCAGCCGCAGCAGGCTATGGATGACGGCGCGCCATCCCGTCACGTCACCGAGCGCCGCGCCGAGCCGGTTCAGCAGGCCAGGCCCGGCACAGAACGAGGCGGGATCGGGCACCCGCACCCCGGCCCACGCTCGTGCCAGCCGTCGATTGGCCGTGCCGAGCCCTCTGGC
This sequence comes from Nonomuraea sp. SBT364, assembly GCF_001083785.1. Lineage (GTDB taxonomy): Bacteria > Actinomycetota > Actinomycetes > Streptosporangiales > Streptosporangiaceae > Nonomuraea. The sequence goes on along the minus strand of NZ_LAVL01000214.1, from coordinate 5,713 downwards.
CGCCATCACGCTCAGGGCCAGCATCGGCACTCCGACGAGATTCGCCGTCAGGATGACGCTCAGCAGCACGAGAACGAGATGGACCAGGCCGGCGCCCACCATGAACGGCAACATCAGCGCGTAAGCGAGCTCACACCATGCCCGCCTATTCAATGGAGCCGTGATCAGCACCCGCCACAGGCCGGAGCCGCTCTCTGCTTGCTTGCCCACGCTCCTCCTCATCTGACGCCATCCTGCGGGTGATCACGGCCACACGCCGTAAAGCCTGGCGGACACTCACCCACAAGAACAGCCGGAGAGCCCATGGGGGATATCCCGAAGCCAGCACGGAGGATGTCCCCGTGGTGAACACTCGTCCGTCCTCGCCACAGTGATCACCATGACGACAACCAAGCATCCCGATGCAGGGCCAGGGAAATGATCTCCAGAGTCCTTGCTGCTGGAGGAGTACTTGCCGCGGTACTCCTGCCTGCCGTTCCGGCTGCCACATCTCAGGCGGTCGCCGCCCCATCCCACGAGTGCGCAGCGGCGACCGACCGCTGCGACGGCACACTGGCGGTGCCGCTGGACTGGGGCGACCCATCGTCTGAGCGCATCACCGTCGCCTTCACCTGGCTCCCGGCAACGAAACGCCCAGGCCGAGCAACCGGCACCATCCTCGCCAACCCCGGCGGGCCGATGGCCGCCTTGCCCGATCTCCCACGCATCCAGCAGGTGCTCGGCCCCGTGCTGGAGGACCAGAACCTCCTAGTGGTCGAGCCCCGCGGGCTGGGCACGTCGTCCCCCCTACTGTGCCCAGGGCTGAACCTCCGTGTCCCGGAGACGATCGCGCCCTGCGCCAAACGCCTCGGCCCGCGCGTTCAGTTCTTCACTGCCGACCAGGCTGTGCACGACATGGACGCGGTGCACCGGGCGCTGGGCGTCTCGAAGATCACCTTCTACGGCAACTCGTACGGCACCCTCTTCGCCCAGGCGTACGCCGCCAGGCACCCCGGCAGCCTGGCCGCCGCGTTCCTGGACAGCACTATGATCACCTCGGCCGACGGATACGCGCTGTGGCCGGTTCGCTCACGCCTGGACCACCTCGATCTGGTGTGCAGACAGTCGCGCGCCTGCCGCGCCCTGCCAGGCCGAGCAAGTAACATCTGGACGGACCTGGTAACCCGGCTTCGTGCACATCCTGACCCGAAGGTGCCAATCGCCGCACTCGGCATGGTGGACAAAGTCCATGACGCGGTATTCGGCAGAGAAGCCAACGCCGCAGCCATGGCCTACCTCCACGGCGACCCCGCACCACTGCGACGGCTGACCCAAGTGGTGCCCGGTCTGCCACAGCAACCGGTGGAGGGCCCGGAGTGGGCCGGGTACCTGGCCTACCGATGCGGCGACGGGTCTTTCCCCTTCGGCCGGGACGCCTCACCCGCCGAACGACAAGCCCAGCTGCAACGCTACTACCTTCAGGAACGGCCGCTGGCGCCATACACACCGGCCGATCTGGGCCTGGACATCACCAAAGATCTCGACTTCTGCGTCCAGTGGCCCACCCTCCGGCACAGCCCTCCCCTGCCTCCACGGGCGGACCTGCCCAACGTGCCGATCATGGTAGTCGGCGGTGACTTCGACACACATAGTCCAGCTGAAGTCGCCCACGCGATGCGCGCCTTCCCCAGCGCCACGTTCGTCCGGGTCCCTTTCGCGGCGCACAGCCTCGCGATGGTGCCGGGCGAGGTGGGCGAGTGCATTCGTACGGCAATGCGATCGTTCCTGACCAGCCACAGAGTTCCGGATATGCGGTGTGCTGCGGAGAACTACCGGGCCATCGGCAGCTTCCCTCGCACGATCAGCGACGTGCCGCCGATACCCGCAGCCGGACTTTCCCACAAGCAGCGACGCCTGCTCGCGGTCACCTTCGCCACCGCAACCGACGCCGTCGCCCGCCGCAACCCCTATTCGCCCACCCACAGTCGGCTCGACACCCAGCCGGGACTACGAGGCGGCCGGGTCGATTTCAGCGACACCACGATCACGCTGGAACGGACAAGTCTCGTGAGCGGCCTAGAGGTCAGCGGACAGATCGCAGTCGTCTCCAACAGGCAAGCAGTGGCCACGCTAGAGGTTTCCACAGGCGATGGGCAGCCGCATCGGATCAGACTGGCGTGGCTGCCCTTCACCCCGCACAAGCGCCCTGCCCTGTCCGGCGTTGTCGACGGCACACCGTTCATGGTGGCGAAGAAGCGGTGAGCACGAAGACCGGGCATCTAACGTAGCGAAACAGATGTCAATCCCCTGAAAGCGTGGAGACGGTTCTATGCCACAGCGGTCCTCAGCAGGGCCGATGAGGCTTGTCTCTTCTCGATCATGTGACGTTCGAATGTGATGGGCGGCAGGCTGTCGTTGGCGCTGTGCCGCCGGTTGGTGTTGTAGAAGTCGGCGATCCAGGTGGCGATCTTCAGGCGGGCCTCGGCCCGGGTGCGGAACCGGTGGCGGTGCACGTACTCGACCTTGAGCGTGCTGTTGAACGCCTCGGCGGCTGCGTTGTCGAGCGCGCAGCCCACGCGGCCCATTGACTGGACTACGCCCAGGCGCCGGCACAGCCCCTGGTAGCGGGCAGCGGTGTATTCCTTGAGCTTCCCCCGTTCTCCGGACACTTGGCCTGAGGTCACCCTTGATCATCAGGAAGGATGTCCTCCATGCCCTCGCCACACCCTGCCGAGTTCCGGCGTCGCGCGGTCGAGCTCGCGCGCCAAGGTGACAAACCGCTCCTCCAACTCGCCAAGGACCTGGGCGTCAGCCGCTCGTGCCTGCAGAACTGGCTGCGACAAGCTGACGCCGACGACAACGCCGGCCCCGGTGACCGGTTGACCAGCGCAGAGAAGAAGGAACTCGCCGACGACCGCATTCCGGTCGCGGTGGCCTGCCGAGTACTCCAGGTGTCAACCTCGGGATATTACGAGTGGCTCGGCCGGCCCGAGCCGCCGCGTGAACTCCGCAATAAGGAACTCAGCAAAATGATCCGGCAGATCCATGCCGACTCGCGCGGCAGTTACGGCTCGCCGCGGGTGCACGCCGAGCTCACGCTCGGTCTCGGTGAGCAGGTCAACCGCAAGCGCGTCGAGCAGCTCATGCGCGCGGCCGGCCTGCAGGGCATCTACCGGCGCAAGGGCCGCCGCAGCCTGGTCAACCAGGCCACCGAGGAGGACCTGGTGCAGCGCCGCTTCGACGTCGAAGCGCCCGATCGGCTCTGGCTGACCGACATCACCGAGCATCCCACCCGCGAGGAAAGCTGTATTGCGCCACCGTCATGGACGCCTATTCACGACGCGTCATCGGCTGGTCCATCGACGCACGACAGGATACAGATCTCGTGGTGAACGCATTAGCGATGGCGGTGGCCCGGCGAAATCCGGACACCCGCTCGACCATTCTGCATTCCGACCAATATACATCGTGGGCCTTGGAAAGCGGCTGCGAGACGCGGGCCTGCTCGGATCCATGGGAACGGTGGGCGACTTCTACGACAATGCGATGATGGAATCGTTCTGAGGAAACGATGCAGCTCGAACTTCTCGATGTCAAAAGCTGGGAAACCCGAGAAGAACTAGCCAACGCCATCTTTGAATGGATCGAATGCTGGTACAATCCATGCCGACGACATTCCAGCATCGGAATGCACAGCCCCGTCACGTTCGAGGCCCTCTACCGGCCGTCAGACACCGCTGAGTGACCTCACCTCAGGTGTCCGTGCTACGGAGGGAAGCTCACCGCCAGGTGGAGCCGATGGCCTTGCGGTGCCGGCGGATGAGGCCGGCGACGTAGTTCAGGGTTGAGCGCGACAAATCGACGGCGGCACGATAGAACAGCATCCGAAGCCCCTGGTTGTGACGGACGTGATTGTGGTGATCAACCCGTCTACCAGGGGTTTCGCCATGCCATCAGGCGAATGTCGACCTTGCGATCATGCTGTGATCAGCAGCCCGCCGCACGGGGATGAAAACGGCTCAATGTTCGGGAGAGCCGACCGCACCATGGGATGGAGGTCGCGGGGTCAGGGAGGCCAGTTTGTCAGTACTCGGCCCTAGCATGCGGAGCATGAAACGATATGTCGACGAGGACCTGCACGGTGCAGAGTTCCGCGAGTGCGATCTGACCGGGGCACGCCTGATCGGCGTCGTCATGCAGGACGCCGTGATCGACGGGCTTATCACCAACCTCGTGGTGAACGGGGTCGAGGTCACCGAGTACGTCGAGGCAGAGCTCGACCGGCGTAATCCGGTGCGGCTGCTGATCCGCTCCGAGGACCCTGCCGAGCTGCGCGAGGCAGCGCGTCAGCTCCATGCCGGCTGGGCCGCCACGATCGAGCGAATCCGTCGTACGCCCGGCATCGAGCGCCGCAGCGTGAACGACGAGTGGTCGGCCGTGCAGACGATGCGCCACCTGGTCTTCGTCCACGACTCGTGGTTCCGCCGCTGCTGCCTGGGCTCGACGGAGCTGTTCACGCCGATGGGCATCGGGACGACTGTCGAGCCCTACCGTGGAGCGCACGGGCTTGACCTCTCGCTCGATCCGTCCCTAGACGAGATCGTGAGCGTACGTGACGCACAGGCCGCCGAGCTCGAGGCCTGGCTCGACAAGGTCACCGCTGAGCAGCTCGCCGGGCGAGCGCCGGTGCCCGACGACGATGTCTGGCCGCCGTACGCCCGGGGCCGCTCGGTGCGGCAGTGCCTCGGCACGGTGCTCAACGAGACCTTCGAGCACCACGGCTTCTGCGTCCGCGATCTCGACCTGATCGAGGCACAGGACGCTGAGTAGGCCGGGCGACCTCGGTCCCCTTCTGAGCCGCGCTCTAGGCGTCCACGGCAACGAGCTACGCAAGATCGGAAAGAAGCCGGCAGCCGCCGCTCGTCTCCAACGAGCCTGCGACATCGCTCCAGCCGCCGAACGCGGCGCAGTCCTCATCCCCCTGGCCCGTACACTCGCCGAACTCGGCAACGTCGCCTACTTCGACACCACGATCACCGACCTGCAACGCTTCGTGGACTCCCACCACGACACACCACTGGTCAACGCCTTCGTGGTACGAGAAGTCCACCTCCGAGGCCTGCTCGCCACAGGCCGTCTACAGGACGCGACACGGGTCGCAGAAGCGGACACACCATATGCGGCCGGTGTCGCGCCGCAATGGCAGACGATCGAACGTGTCACCGTCGCCGGAGTCTTCCGCGCCACGGGCGGCAAGGCCGCAGCCTCTCACGCACTTCTGCAGTCAATCGCGACTGCGGAGAACACACGGCTTCCTCATCAGATCCAACGCGCCATACGAGCCGCAAGAGGAGCCCTGCCAGAAGTCGAGGAGGCCGGCGCAGCAGCTCTCCAACGCCTCTACCTCACGTTGCCGGCGGCCTGATCATTCACCGGCCCTCGCCCTCAACGTGATGGCCTCGGCGTTCGATCCCACGGTCGCTGGTGGGCGATGAGACCTGCCTCGATGGGGCATGGCTGACAACCAGCCGGTACGGCGGCGCCTTGAGCCGGCGGTCGAGGTCGGCCAGGACCGTTTCGGGGCCGGCAGCCGTGATCAACTTCGCCGCAGTGAGCCGTTTTCATCCCCGTGCGGCGGGCTGCTGATCACAGCATGATCGCAAGGTCGACATTCGCCTGATGGCATGGCGAAACCCCTGGTAGACGGGTTGATCACCACAATCACGTCCGTCAC
>NZ_LAVL01000213.1 GCF_001083785.1 Nonomuraea sp. SBT364 | reverse complement strand
AACCCGGTGGGGGCCGGGCTGCGGGGGCCCGCGCGGGCGACCTACACGGCCGTGCGGATCGGCGACCCCGCCGTGCCCGCGTGGCACGACGGGCATCGGGAGATGCCGTTCCTGTTCGCCGGGTCGGCGGCGGCCTCGGCGGCGGGGATCGGGATGCTGGCCGCGCCGCTCGCCGAGGCGGGACCGGCGCGGCGGGCGGCGGTGGCCGGGGTGGCCGTGGAGGTGGCCGCCGCCGAGCGGATGAAACGCCGGCTCGGGATGGCGGCCGAGCCGCTGAGGCGGGGCCGGGGCGGGCGGCTGCTGCGCCTGGGGCAGGCCCTGTCGGTCACCGGCGCGATCCTCGGCCGGACCGCCGGCCGCCGCAGCCGGCGGGCCGCCGTGGCGGCCGGGGCGGCGCTGCTGGCCGGCTCGATCTGCACCCGGTTCGGCGTGTTCGAGGCCGGGATGGCCTCCGCCCGCGACCCCCGCTACACCGTCGAGCCGCAACGCGCCCGGCTCGCCCAGGAGGAGGACGACACCCAATGAAGAAGTACGCCCCGTTCCTGACGATCGTGCTGGCCACCTGCGCAGCCTCGTGGCTGGCGGCGCGGGAGGTCAGGCCGGAGCCTTCTCGCCGGCGGCCGGCTGGAGGTCGACGCTGTCGCGGAGGGTGATCTTCGGCAGGAACAGCGTGGCCACGACGCCGACGGCGGCGATGGCGGCTGAGATGAGGAAGATGTGCCCGGTCGCGTCGCCGTAGGCGATGCGGATGATCGTCTTGACCGGCTCCGGCAGCGCCGCCAGGTTGAGGGAACCGGCCGACTCGGCGGCGGCCGCGCCGGTGATGCCCGCCCTGGCCAGGCCCTGCGTGATGTCGGTGGCCACCTGGCCGGCCAGGACCGCGCCGAGCACCGAGACGCCGATGGTGCCGCCCAGGGAGCGGAAGAAGGTGACCGCGCCGCTGGCCGCGCCCAACTCGCGCAGCGGGACGGTGTTCTGGATGGCCAGCACCAGGTTCTGCATCGACATGCCGACGCCCGCGCCGACCAGCACCATCGCGCCGCCGATGAGCCAGAGCGAGGTCTCGTGGTCCATCGTGGACAGCACGAGGAACCCGGCCGTCAGCACGATCGACCCGGTGACGATGTACGGCTTGACGCGGCCGGACTTGGACACCATGTTGCCGCTCACGGCCGAGGAGACCAGCACGCCGAGCATCATCGGGATGGTGAGCAGGCCCGCCTCGGTCGGCGTGTAGCCGCGGCCGATCTGGAAGTACTGGCCGAGGAAGACCGACCCGCCGAACATCGCCATGCCGACCGCCAGGCTGGCCAGGATCGCCAGGGCCGGGGTGCGGCGGCGGATGACGTGCAGCGGCACCACGGGCTGGCTCACCCGCGACTCCACCCAGGTGGCGACGGCCAGGACGACGACCCCGCCGCCGGCCATGACCGCGGTCTGCCAGGAGAGCCAGTCGAAGGAGTTGCCGACGAAGGTGACCCAGATGAGCAGCACGCTGACCCCGGCCGCGATCAGCGTCGCACCCACGTAGTCGATCTTGACATCGGCGGCGCGGGCGGTGGACACGTGCAGCGTCTTGTGCAGCAGGGCGAGCGCGGCCAGCGTGAACGGCACGGCGACGAAGAAGCACCAGCGCCAGCCGAGCCACGAGGTGTCGGCGATCAGGCCGCCGAGCAGCGGGCCGGCGACGGTCGCCACGGCCATGACGCCGCCCAGGTAGCCGTTGTAGCGGCCGCGCTCCTTCGGGCTGATCATCGCCGCGATCACCACCTGCACCAGCACCTGCAGGGCGCCCATGCCGAGCCCCTGCACCGCGCGGAAGGCGATGAGCTGGCCGGTGTTCTGGGCGAACCCGCAGGCCAGCGAGCTCACCATGAAGATCACGATGGAGATCTGGATCAGCAGCTTCTTGTTGAACAGGTCGGCCAGCTTGCCCCAGATCGGCGTGGACGCCGTGGCCGCCAGCAGCGAGGCGGTGACCACCCAGGTGTACTGCGACTGGCTGCCGTCCAGCGCGCCGATGATCTGCGGCAGCGCGACCGACACGATCGTGCCGCTGATCATCGCGACGAACAGGACCAGCAGCAGGCCGCTGAGGGCTTCGAGGATCTGCCTGTGGGTCATCTGCCCGGGCGGTGCTTCCGTGGTTGCGCTCACGCGCGTCCCCCCAAATCATCAGAAATATGCAGGGACACCCTACATGCGCACTGAGCAAGTTTGCGCACCGGGCAGTTATTCCCAGCCGGTAAGATTGACCGCATCATGGACAGCACGCTGGGCCTGCGCGAGCGCAAGAAGGCGGAGACGCGGCAGGCCGTGCACGAGGCGGCGCTGCGGCTCACCGTCGAGCACGGCTTCGACGCGCTCACCGTCGAGGCCATCGCCGACGCGGCCAACATCTCCCGCCGCACGTTCTCCAACTACTTCGCCGGCAAGGAGGACGCCCTCCTCTACGGCGAGGAGCGGCGCATCCGCACGCTGGTCGACCAGGTGCGCGCCGAACCGGCCGACCGGCCGCCCTGGCAGGCGCTGCGCGGCGCCGTCCAGCGGCTCTACGAGGAGGTCGGCGTCCCCGAGCGCGAGTGGGCGGTCCGCGCCCGCCTGGCCATGAAGCACCCGTCGCTGCTGGCCCGGCAGCTCGCCAACCACGCCGCCTTCGACCGGGAGCTGGCCCAGGCCATCGAGCGGCGGGGCCCCGGCGGCGTCAACCCCCGGGTGCTCGCCGCCGCCTTCCTCGCCGCGCTCCGGGTCGCCACCCACACCTGGATCGAGGAGGAGCAGGCGCGCCCGCTGCACGAGGTCATCGACGAGATGCTGGAGCAGATGGCGCTCCCGTTCGCCTGAGCGCGCCGGCCGGCCTCAGCCCTCCTCCGGCACCAGGACGCCGAGCAGCGGCCTGACCTCGACGCCGCCGCGCACGACGGGGACGAGCTCGGCGATCGACAGCGCGTGGTCGTGGTCGCGCGCCTCGATGACGAGGACACCGGCGAGCGCCTCCCGCTCCTCGGTGAACGGCCCGTCGGTCACCTGCCCGCCGCGCATCGCCGTGGCGGTCTCGGGCTGCTCCAGGGACAGCCCGGCGACGAGCCGGCCGCCGCGCCCGGCGACCCGCTCGGGCACCCGCAGGTGCGCCTCCTGGACCTCGTGGGGCAGGTCGGCGGGGGCGACGGCTTCGAAGACGAGCACCGCGTACCGGGTCATCGCGCCACCTCCCCGCGGATCTCGTAGTGCCGTGTCATGGTGTCAGCCTCCGTCGTGGGTGTCCGTTCCCTCCTCCCTAGTACGGCAAGCGCGGGGCGATGGAATCGACACCGCCACGGCAAAACTTCGTTTGGATGCCGTTTCTCCAGGTAGACGCAGCGTATGAACAGCGACATCGACGCCGTGGTCGTCGGCGACGTGATGCTCGACTCCTGGCTGCGCGGGCCGGTCCGGCGGATCGCCCAGGAGGCGCCGGTGCCCGTGGTGAGCGTGGAGGCCACCGACGAGGCGCCGGGCGGCGCCGGCAACGCGGCGGCGAACCTGGTGGCGCTCGGCGCGCGGGTGCGCCTGATCGGCGCGATCGGGGACGACGCCTGCTCCGGCACGCTCACCCGGGCGCTCGGACTGCTGGGAGTCGAGGCCCGGCTGGTGACCGTGCCGGGCCGCCGTACTCCCCACAAGCAGCGGCTGATGGCCGGCGAGCAACTGATCGCCCGCTACGACGAGGAGGACCGCGAGCCGCTCGACGGTGAGGCCGAGGAGCGGATCCTGGCCGAGCTGGAGCGGGCGCTGCCGGGCGCCGACGTGGTGGTGGCCTGCGACTACGGCGGCGGAGTGTGCACGCCCGCGGTGCGCCGGGCGCTGGCCGGGCTGCCGGTGCTGGTCGTGGACGCGCACGTGGTCACGCCGTGGCGGGAGTGCGGCGCGACGGCGATGCTGCCGAACTACGGCGAGGTGCTGCAGCTGCTCGGCGAGGACGGCGACACGGCCGACCGGGTGCGGTTCCTGACCGAACGATCGGAGCGGCTGCTGGCGGCGTCGGGGGCGCGGATGGTGGTGACGACGCTCGACGGCGAGGGCACGCTGCTGCACCGGCCGGGGCGGGCGCCGTACCGGACCTACGCCGATCCCGCGCCGGACCACATGACGACGGGGGCGGGCGACACGTTCACCGCGGCCTTCGCGCTGTGGCTGGCCGGCGGGGCGGCGCCGGAGCAGGCGGCGCGGGCCGCGCAGGCGGGGGCCGGGGTGGTGGTGCGGCGGCCGGGCACGGCCACGTGCACCCGGCACGAGCTGCTGAAGGCGCTGCGCGGCGAGGACGACCTGTTGCGCCCGGCCGACCGGCACGCCGAGCAACTGGCCGAGCGGCTGGACGAGCACCGGCGGCGCGGGCAGCGGATCGTGTTCACCAACGGCTGCTTCGACGTCCTGCATCGGGGCCACGTCACCTACCTGGAGCGGGCCGCGCAGCTCGGCGACGTGCTCGTGGTGGCCGTCAACAGCGACGCGAGCACGGCGCGGCTCAAGGGGCCGGGCCGGCCGATCAACTCGTGCGAGGACCGCATGTCGGTGCTGGCGGCGCTCGGCTACGTCGACTACGTGACCTCCTTCGAGGAGGACACGCCGGAGCGGCTGCTGCGGATGATCCGGCCCGACCTGTACGTCAAGGGCGGCGACTACACGGCCGCCATGCTGCCGGAGGCGCCGCTGGTGCGGGCCATGGGCGGCGAGGTCATGGTGCTCGACTACGTCTCCGACCGGTCCACGACGGCGATCATCGAACGGGTGCGCTCGCTGCCGGAGCAGCCGTGAGCGGCGGCCTGCTGGACGTGCTCGTCCCGACCAGGGACCGGCCCGCGGCGCTGGCCGTCACGCCGGCGGGCCTGGCCGCGCAGACCGTCCCGGGGGTCCGCGTGGTGATCTCCGACCAGTCGCGGACGCCCGTCGAGGACGACCCGCTGGCGGCCACGGCGGTGCGGATCGCCCGCCGTCGCGGCCACCGGGTGGAGGTGCTGCGGCACGTGCCGCCGCGCGGGTCGGCCGGGCAGCGGCAGTTCCTGCTGGAGCGGGCCGAGCGCCGCTTCGCGCTGTACCTGGACGACGACGTGTGGCTGGAGCCGGCCGCCGCCGAGATCCTGCTGTCCGCGATCGGGGAGCTGGGCTGCGGGTTCGTCGGCTTCGCCGTCCAGGGGCTGTCGTACCTGGCGGACGTGCGGCCGCACGAGCTGTCGCCGTACGAGGAGTGGACCGGCGGCGTGCTGCCGGAGCGGGTGCGGCGCGGCAGCCCGGCCTGGCAGCGCTACACGCTGCACAACGCGGCCGACCCGGCGCACCTGGCCGAGCGGGCCCGCGGCGGCGGGCGGCCGTGGTGGCCGTACAAGGTGGCGTGGGTCGGCGGCTGCGTGCTGTACGACCGGCAGCGGCTGGTGGAGCGCGGCGGGTTCGGCTTCTGGCGCTCGGTGCCGCGCCGGCACGCGGGCGAGGACGTGGTGGCGCAACTGCGGGTCATGGAGGAGTACGGCGGCACCGGGCTGCTGCCGAGCATGGCCTACCACCTGGAGCTGCCGACGACCGTCGCGGACCGCAGCGCCGAATGCTACGACTACGTCATGGAGTCGCGGTGAGGATCGCGGTGCTGCGCGCCAACGCGGTCGGCGACTTCCTGCTCGCCCTGCCCGCGCTGGAGGCGCTCAGGAGCCGCTTCCCCGCAGCCGCGATCACGCTGCTCGGGCTCGACTGGCACGCGGCGTTCCTGCGGGACCGGCCGGGGCCGGTGGCCGACGTGGTCGCGCTGCCGCCGGTCACCGGCGTGTCGACCATGGAGGACGGGCACCGGGCGCCGCCGGGGCTGTTCACGCGGCTGCGGGAGCGGCGCTTCGACCTGGCGGTGCAGATCCACGGCGGCGGGCGGTACTCCAACCCGTTCGTGCGCGAGCTGGGCGCGGGGATGACCGTCGGGCTGCGGGCGCCGGACGCCGAGCCGCTGGACCGGTGGGTGCACTACGCGGACCACCAGCACGAGACGCTGCGCTTCCTGGAGGTGGCGGCGCTGGTGGGCGCCACCGCGGACCGGCTCGAACCCCGGCTGGAGGTCACCGGGCGCGACGCGGCCGAGGTGGCGGCCGTGCTCGGGGAGCCGCCGGCCGGCCTGGTCGCGGTGCATCCAGGGGCGACCGACCCGCGCCGCCGCTGGCCGGTGGAGAGCTTCGCGGCCGTCGCCGACCGGCTCGACCGGCCGGTCGTGGTGACGGGCAGCCGGGCCGAGGGCGACCTGGTGGCGGGGGTCGTGTCGGCGATGCGGCGGCCCGCCGTGCCGCTCGCGGGCGCGCTCAGCCTGGGCGGACTGGCCGCCCTCTACCGGCGGTGCGACCTGGTGGTGGCCAACGACACCGGGCCGCGCCACCTGGCGGCGGCCGTGGGCACGGCGACGATCGGCGTCTACTGGTGCGGCAACCTGATCAACGCCGGGCCGCTCAGCCGGGCCCGGCACCGGCCGCTGGTGTCGTGGACACCGGCCTGCCCGGTGTGCGGGGCCGACGGGCTCGACCCCGCCGCGCCGCGCTGCCCGCACGACCCGTCGTGGGTGGCCGGCATCCCGGTCGAGGCGGTGCTGGAGCAGGCGCACGATCTGCTACGGATCGATTACATACTGTGATATGGGTACAGAACTCCCTGGTGAGGGGGTTGCTGAAATGTCTGATAGTCCTGTCGTGATCGGCATCAACCGGACACAGGATGGCTCGATCGCGGTGGCGGTGGGCCGGTCCGGGATGTACAGCCTGCAGAAGGAGCGGATGAGCCGCCGCAAGCACCACTGGGGGCGGCTCGGCGACCTGCCGGACCACTACCTGCCCAGGCTGCCGATGCTGGCCGGGCGAGTGGACCTGGTCGTGGAGGGTTACTCCTCCGACGACGAGATCGGCAACCTCGACGCCTACCGAAAGGAGCTGCGCGACACACTCGACCTGGGGGACGACGTCCCGATCGTGCTCGTCTCGCACCACCTGAGCCATCTGTACAGCGCCTTCCACCCGTCGCCGTTCGCCGAGGCGGCCGGCCTGGTGGTGGACGCGCAGGGCAGCCGGGCCCGCGACCTCACCGAGCCGATGCACGCCTCCGGCGACCTGCTGGAGGTCGCCTCGTTCTACCGCTGCTCACGGGAGCGGATCGAATGCCTGGCCAAGCAGCTCTGGGACGGCGACTGGGCGCGACCGGCCGGGCTCGGCTGCTTCTACGCGCTGCTGACCAAGGCGCTCTGGCCGGCCGGCGAGGGCAACGAGGGCAAGGTGATGGGGCTGGCCCCGTACGGCGACCCGGACGCGCTCGGCCTGCCGGACCTCGACGTGCGCGGCCACGAGACGCACATCCCGGACGCGTGGACGGAGCTGTTCGGCCGGGGCGGCGCCTTCCGCTACGGCGAGGCGGACTTCGCCCGCTCGGCCGACCTCGCGGCGGCCGGGCAACGCGCGTTCGAGCGGGCGCTGGCGGCGCTGGCGGCCTGGCTGCACGAGCGGACCGGGCTGGAGAACCTGGCCTTCGCCGGCGGCACCGCGCTCAACTGCTCGGCCAACGGGACGCTGATCCGCGAGTCCCCGTTCCGCGAGGTGTTCATCCCGCCGAGCCCGCACGACGGCGGCACCGCGATCGGCTGCGCCCTGTACGGCCTGATCGAGTGCCTCGGCGAGGAGAGCGGATTCCGCTGGACCGACGACTTCCTCGGCCCCGACCCGGACCCGGGCGAGATCGACGCGGCCGTCGGCGCGCTGCCCGGCGACCTGGTGGCCGAACGGCCCGGCGACCTCGCGCGCGCCATGGCCGAGCTGCTCGCCGGCGGCCGCGTGGTCGGCCTGCACCAGGGACGCAGTGAGTCGGGGCCGCGCGCGCTGGGCAACCGCAGCATCCTCGCCGACCCGCGCAGGCCCGGCGTGCGCGACTTCGTCAACACCGAGGTGAAGGACCGGGAGTGGTTCCGGCCGCTGGCGCCGCTGGTGCTGGCCGAGCACGCCCGGCGGCTCTTCGACGTGGACCGGCCGGCGCCGTTCATGCAGTACGCCGCCGACGTGCGCCCGCCCTACCGCGCGGCGCTGCCGGAGATCACGCACGTGGACGGCACCGCCCGGCTGCAGACCGTCGAGCCGGACCGCACGCCGTTCCTGTACGAGCTGCTCACCCGATGGCACGAGCTGACCGGCTGCCCGGTGCTGATCAGCACCTCGCTCAACGGCCCCGGCGACCCGCTGACCGAGACGCCGGAGCAGTCGATCGCGACGCTGCGCGCGACGAACCTGCACGCGCTCGCCATGCCGCCCTACCTGATCCGCAAGCGCGACGAGCCGCCGGTGCCCTCGGCCGAGCCGGTCCAGGACGTTGCGGGTGATCCGGGCGACCACCGGTGAGCTGTCCAGGCCGCGCGTCGCCGACCGCCAGGATCGTGAAGTCCGGCGGCGTGCCGTGCGCGCACGTCGGCGTCGCGGTCGAACTCGGCCCCGTCACACTCGTAGCCGACCAGGTTCGCGGCCGCTCGGCGTAGCCCCTGATCACCCTTCCGGCGTCCCCCGCTCCCCGCACCGCCAAACGCCCAGCTCAGCGGCTCGGCGGCGGCCGCGCACCCTCCCCTGACCCGGGCCGCGATGTCCCCATGTTAGGACTTACCCGGGGAGGCCTCATGCTGCACGGAAGAGACGGCGAACTGGCCGCGGTCGACGACCTGCTGACCGGCGCGCGGGAGGGCCGCAGCGCGGCGCTGGTGATCCGCGGAGAGGCGGGTATCGGCAAGTCGGCCCTGCTCGGTCACGCCGCGGAGCGGGCGCGCGATCAGCTGACGGTGCTGTGCTGTAGCGGGGCCGAGCAGGAGATGGAGCTGCCGTTCGCGGGACTGCACCTGCTGCTGCGCGGGGTCCTGGACAGGGCGGACGCGCTGCCCAGCCGTCAGGCGGCCTCCTTGCGTGGTGCGCTGGGCCTGGGGCAGGAGCCGCCGCGCACCGACCGTTTCATGATCGGGCTGGCCGTGCTCTCCCTGCTGGCCGATCTCGCCGGGGAGCGCCCGCTCCTCGTCCTCGTCGACGACGCGCACTGGCTCGATCGCTCATCCGCGCAGGCGCTGCTGTTCGCCGCGCGCCGTCTGGGGGCCGAGGGCATCGCGCTGATCCTCGCGGCCCGTGACGACGGCCCGCCGTTCGCCGCCCCCGGTGTCCCCGAGCTCAGGTTGCAAGCGCTCGCGCGCACGCCCGCCGGGCTGCTGCTCCAGGAGCACTCCCCCGGCCTGGCTCCCTCGGTCCGCGACCACGTCATGGAGCAGGCGCGAGGCAACCCGCTGGCCCTGATCGAGCTCCCCGGCACGCTCAGCCCGCAACAGCGTGCGGGGGCGCTCCCCGAGCGGGCCGTCGGCTCCGCTTCGCTCCCCGAGCGCGTGATGCGTATCTTCCGCGACCGCCTGGCCGCCCTCCCCGAGGACACCCGGGCACTGCTCGCGCTCGCCGCCGCCGGTGACGGCGAGCTCGGCCTGGTGGCCGAGGCCGCGGCACGGCTGGGCCACTCCCTGGCCGCCGCGGGTCCCGCCGAGGCCGCCGGACTGATCCACGTCGGCGATGGACTGCTCTGGTTCGGCCACCCCTTGGCGCGGACCGCCGCGTACCAGCACGCCCCGTTCACGGTACGGCTGGCCGTACACCGGGCACTCGCCGGCGCCCTGGACAGCCGTCCGGGAGCGGCCCTGCGCCGGGCCTGGCACCTGGCGGCGGCGGCGACGGGCCCGGACGAGGACGTGGCCCGAGCGCTGGAGGAGAGCGCGGCGGAGGCGCGCGGCAGGGGCGGCTGCGCGGCGGTGTCGGCGGCCTGCGAACGAGCGGCCCAGCTGAGCGCGGACCGCGCGGGGCGAGGCAGGCGGCTGGCCACGGCGGCGCGGGCGGCGGCCGAGAGCGGGCAGCACGGGCGCGCGGAGCGCCTGGCCGAGCAGGCCCTGTCCGTGCTCGACGACCCTCTGGAGCTCGCGCACGTGGCCGGGACGCGGGCCATGGTCGCCACCTCCCGCGGCAGGACCGACCTCGCGCATCCCACGCTCGCCGCCGCCGCCCGGGCGCTGAGCGCCTGCCCGGACGCCGCGGCCGGGCTGTACTTCGAGGCCATGACCACCGCCTGGCTGGCGGGAGACTTCCCCGCGCTGGAGCGAGTCGCGGCGCTGTCGGGCGGCGACCGGGCCCATCCGCTCTGGCGGGCGATGTCCGGCCTGGGCGGCCTGGCGACCGACGAGCCCGGGCAGCGGCTGCCGTGGCTGCGCGAGGTGATCGAGGGCGTCCGCTCCACGGGCGAACCGGCCGGGTTGCAGCAGCGGGCGCAGCTGGCGATCTGGGACATGCTCGCCGGAGACGACCACGCCGCCCGTGCGCGGGCCGTCGCGATCGAGCACGAGTGCCGCACCCTCGGCGCGATCGGCGTGCTGCCCGTCGCGCTGCTGCTGAAGGCCAGGGCCGAGATGTGGAGCGGCCGTCACCGTGAGGCCAGGGCCAGCGCCGAGGAGGGGCGTCGCGTGGCGGCCGACACCGGACAGCCGCAGTACGCGAACCTGCTCACCGGCATCCTGGCCTACCTGTCGGGCATCGAGGGCGACGAGGACAAGGTCCGCGACCTGGTCAAGGAGATCGCCGACACCCGGGACCCGGGCAGCGCCGGCATGCGGTACGCCGCGCTCAATCTCCTCGACCTGGCCCACGGCAGGTTCGAGCCGGTGGTGCGGCGCGCGGGCGACCACGCGCTGCGCGCCCCCGCCGCCCGCGCGATGGCGCTGCTGCACCGGGCGCCCGACGTGGTGGAGGCCGCCGTCCGGCTCGGCAGGCTCGACGTGGCCCGCGCCGTGGACAGGCGTGTCCAGGACTGGGCCCGGCTGACCGGGCAGCCCTGGTCGGAGGCGGTGGGCCTGCGCTGTACCGCGCTGCTGAGCGAAGGGGCGGAGGCCGGCGCGGCGTACGCGCGTGCCGTGCGGCTGCACCGGCGGGGCGGGCGCGTCTTCGAGCGGGCCCGGACCGAGCTTCTCCACGGCGAGTGGCTGCGCAGGGAGCGGCGCAGCGCCGAGTCCCGCCCGCTGCTCGAGTCCGCGATGGAAATCTTCGAATCGCTCGGCTCCCGGCCGTGGGCCGAACGCGCGGGCGCCGAGCTCAGGGCCGCCGGGAAACGCGGCCCGTCGCGCAGGAGCGACCAGCCGGAGCTGTCCGGCCTGCTCACGGCGCAGGAGCTGCGGATCGCGCGGATGGCGGCCGACGGCATGAGCAACAGGGAGATCGCGGCCAGGCTGTCCATCAGCCCGCGGACGGTCGGCTACCACCTGCACAAGGTCTTCCCCAAGCTCAACGTGGCCGGCCGGGGCGAACTCGCCCGGCTGCCGCTCGACCGGTCATGACGCAGATGCGGGGCGGCACGCCCGCCGCCTAGCGTCGTCGTCCTGGCCCGGCGGGATGACACGAGACGAGGAGACATGAACGTGCATGCGATGATCCGCAGGTACAGCAGAGGTGCGGGCACGGTCGACGAACTCATGGCGACGGTCGAACGGAAGTTCGCCGGCCAGCTCTCGGGGGAGGGCGAGGGGTCGCCGGTGAAGGTGCCCGAAGGGATCGTGGGCTACTACGCGATCGCCGCCGACGACGGCACCGTCGTCACGATCACGCTCTTCCGGAGCGCGGAGGCGGCCGCCGCCGCGCAGGAGGGCGCGCGTGACATCCGGCTCGCGCTGGCCGGCTTCCAGGTCGAGGAGCTGGACACCGTCTCGGGTGAGGTGCGGATCGCCAGATGACCGAACGCCCCGTCCCCCGATAGGGGCCACGTCCCGCCGGATCCGACCGACCGGTTAGCCCTGCGGGAGGCCGGACGGTCCGGCGGGACGGAAGAGCCGCGCGGACGGCGGCATGACGAAGGCCCGCACCCCCTCGGGGGGTACGGGCCTTCGCCGGTGCTTCAGGCCTTAGCTGTGCGTCAGGCCTTCAGGGGAATCGTCAGGCCGGGACGATGTTCTCGGCCTGCGGGCCCTTCTGGCCGGCGGTGATGTCGAAGCTGACCTTCTGACCCTCGCGCAGCTCGCGGTAGCCGTTGCCCGCGATGTTGGAGTAGTGGGCGAAGACGTCGGCGCCTCCACCGTCCTGCTCGATGAAACCGAAGCCCTTTTCAGCGTTGAACCACTTCACGGTGCCGGTCGCCATGTCAATCTCCTTCGATTGGCGAAGAGTGCGGGGAAGCGCGGTTCGCGGATCCCGTGTCGCCGTAGTGACACCTGAGGAAAATGACCGCCGACAACACAAATGCGCCCGAGGGTCACATCCCGCCAGGCGCATACGAAATCCATGGGTACCAGAACTGCAACGCCTTATACGCTAGCACGCTCGGCACCGTGCCACGACGATTTCGCGAAGATCACCGGCACGCCGCCGGCCCCCGCCCGCACGGCTGACGCATCACGTCCACAGGGCGGCCGGATCGTCCAGGATCGAGCGGACCGTGGCCAGCGCCGCGCCCACCAGCGGGCCGCGTCTGCCCAGCTCCGACACGGTCAGCGCCTCCGGGTCCCACGACCGCACGGTCACCCGCGCGGCCAGCTCGCGCCGCATCGCGGGCAGCAGCCACTCCCCCAGCTCGGCATAGGCGCCCCCGAGGACCACGGCCGCCGGGTCCAGCAGGTTCACCGCCCCGGCCAGCGCCGTTCCCAGCGCGGTCCCGGCCTCGTCGAGCGCCCCCACCACC
>NZ_LAVL01000212.1 GCF_001083785.1 Nonomuraea sp. SBT364 | reverse complement strand
GGTCACCACCGTGGCGCTGTGCGTGGTGCTCGCGCCGCTGATGGCGGCCGCGGTGGGCGGGCTGATGTCCGACCCGAGGGTGACGATCTCCACGCTGACCGAACAGGTTCCCGTGACCGTCGCCTACACAATGCTCGCCGCACCCGTGGTGATCTGGCTGGCGACCCGCGGCAAGCGGCAGAGGTATGAGATATGAGCCGGATGCGCACCCGGCTGGTCGTGATCCAGGTGCTGGTGGTGTGCCTGCTCGCGGCGCTGGCCGTCCGCCTGTGGCAGGTCCAGGTCGTACGCGGTCCGGAGCTCGTCCATCGGGCGACCGAGACCCGGACCCGCACGGTGATCGTGCCGGCGGTGCGGGGGCAGATCCTCGACGCCTCCGGGCGGCCGCTGGTGCGCAACAAGACCTCGCTGGTCGTCTCCGTGGACCGCACCGGCCTGGTCGGGATGCGCGACGGCGGGATGAAGGTGCTCACCAAGCTGTCGGAGGTGCTCAGCCGGCCCGTCGCCGAGCTGCGCAGGCGCATCACGCCGTGCGGTCCCGGCGTGTCCAAACCGTGCTGGACAGGATCGCCGTACCAGCCGGTCCCGCTGGACGAGAAGGTCGACACGCGTGAGGCGCTGCAGATCCTGGAGCGCCAGGAGGAGTTCCCCGGGGTCACGGCGGAGATCCACGCGGTCCGCGAGTACCCGGGCGGCAGGGCGGGCGCGCAGATGCTCGGCTACCTGTCGCCGGTGACGGAGGCGGAGCTGGAGAAGCGGGTCGGCCTGAAGGCCGCCTTCTCCGGCGTGGACCTGGCCGGGCGCGACGGGCTGGAGTACATCTACGACGAGGACCTGCGCGGCAAGGCCGGGCTGCGACGGGTGCAGGTCGACCGGATGGGCAAGGCGCTCGGCGTGGAGAAGCAGGTCGAGCCCGTCAGTGGGCACCACCTGGTCACCAGCATCGACGCGCGCATCCAGGCGGTGACGGAGAAGGCGCTGCAGGACGCGATGAAGGCGGCGCCCGGCGCTGACGGGGGCGCGGCTGTGGTGCTCGACCCGAAGACGGGACGGGTGCTGGCGCTGTCCAGCGCACCCGGTTACGACCCGGCGGTGTGGGCGGGCGGCATCTCCGCGAACATGTACAAGCATCTGTTGTCGGAGAAGTCCGGCAAGCCGCTGGTGTCGCGGGCGATCAACGGGCAGTTCGCGCCCGGCTCGACGTTCAAGGTGTCGTCGGTGGCCTCGATGCTGCGCGCCGGATACCCGCTGAACGGCAAGTACAGCTGCCCCGGGTCGGTCACGGTGGGCGGCCGGGCGTTCAACAACTTCCGGGGCATCCCGCTGGGCACGCTCAGCCTGCACCTGGCGCTGGTCAAGTCGTGCGACACGATCTTCTACCGGGCGGCGTACGAGCAGTACCTGCGCGATGGCGGGCGCACGCCCAGGAAGACGGTCAAGGAGGTGTTCGCCAACACGGCCCGGGGGTTCGGGTTCGGCGCGCCGACCGGGATCGACCTGCCGGGCGAGTCGGCCGGGCGCATCCCCGACCGCAGGTGGAAGAAGGAGATGTGGGCGCTGACCAGCGCCACCAACTGCAAGCGGGCCCAGACCGGCTACCCGGAGGTCAAGGACGGGGCGCGGGCGGCCTTCCTCAAGCGGCTGGCGCACGAGAACTGCAGCGAGGGGTTCGTGCTGCGCCCCGGTGACTCGGCCAACTTCTCCATCGGGCAGGGCGACGTGCTGGTGACGCCGTTGCAGCTGGCCAGGGCGTACGCGGCGCTGGTCTCCGACGGCAAGGTGCGCAGCCCGCGCATCGGGTGGGCGCTGGTGCGGCCCGACGGCAAGGTCGTCAAGACGATCCCGGTGCCGGTGGTGGGCAAGCTCCCGGTCACTGAGAAGGAGCGCCTCTACATCAAGAACGCGCTCAGCCAGGTCGCCTCCGACGGCACCGCGGCCGGGGCGTTCGCCGGCTTCCCGATGGACAAGGTGCGCATCGGCGGCAAGACCGGTACGGCGGAGGTGTGGGGCAAGAAGGACACCTCCTGGTTCGCCTCGTTCGCCCCCACGCAGAACCCGCGCTTCGTCGTCGTGGCCATGGTGTCGCAGGGCGGCATGGGTTCGCAGACCGCGGCGCCCGCGGTCCGGCAGATCTACGAGGGCATCTTCGGCATCAAGCGCCCGGCGGCGCTGCCCGGCGGCAAGCCCGTGTCCCGGCTGCCCAAGTTCGCGCCCGACGGGACGGTGATCAGGCAATGAGCGCGCTGGCGCACGGACGGCGCTCGTTCGCCAGACGGGTCCTCGGCGCCGAATCGCCGGTGTGGCGGCTCGACGGGGTGCTGGTGGTGGCGGTGCTCGCCCTGTCGGTGATCGGGACGCTGCTGGTCTGGTCGTCCACCCGCACCTGGGCGCCCGGGTCGACCGGGCTGCTGAAGAAGCACCTGCTGAACGAGTCGATCGGGCTGGTGCTCTGCGCCGTGGTCGCCTCGGTGGACCATCGGGCGGTTCGCGCATATGCGCCCGTGCTGTTCCTGCTCTCGCTGATCGGGCTGGGGCTGGTGCTGTCGCCGCTGGGGGCGACGATCAACGGCTCGCACTCGTGGATCCTGCTGGGCGGCGGGTTCGCGGTGCAGCCGTCGGAGTTCGCCAAGGTCGGGCTGCTGCTCATCACCGCGATGCTGCTGGCGCAGCCCGCCGAGGGCCGAGACCGGCCGCGCCCGCTCGACATCGCGCTCGCCCTGCTGGCCGCCGCGCTGACGCTGGTGCTGGTCATGCTGCAGCCGGACCTGGGCACCGCGCTGGTGCTGGCCGCCATCACCGCGTCCGCGCTGGTGATCTCCGGGGTGCGCAAACGGCTGATCGCGCTGCTGGTGCTCGTCGGGGCGGCCGGGGTGTTCAGCGTGTTCTACTTCCAGATGCTGGAGGACTACCAGGTCGCCCGGTTCACCGCGTTCGTCGATCCGAACGTCGACCCGCGCGGCGTGGGCTACAACAGCACCCAGTCGCTCATCGCGATCGGCTCCGGGCAACTGTTCGGCAAGGGGCTGCTCGGGGGCGGGCAGACCACCGGCCGGTTCGTGCCGGAGCAGCACACCGACTTCATCTTCACGGTGGCGGGTGAGGAGTTCGGGTTCCTCGGGTCGGTCACCGTCGTGCTGCTGCTCGGCGTGGTGCTGCTGCGCGGGCTGAAGATCGCCCGGCAGTGCGAGGACCGGTTCGGGACGCTGGTCGCGGGCACGGTCGTGTGCTGGTTCGCCTTCCAGACGTTCGTGAACGTGGGCATGACGATCGGGATCATGCCGATCACCGGGCTGCCGCTGCCGTTCGTCTCCTACGGCGGCACCGCCACCTTCGCCAACCTGACCGCCGTGGGGATGCTGCTGTCGATCCGGTCGCGGCAGCGGCCGTACGCGTAGGGCGTCCCGGCCACGGCACGGGTTTCGCTACCCTGGGTGTCATGCCTGTCGAGTCGATTTTTCCCCGCCTGGAAGCGCTGCTGCCCAAGGTGCAGAAGCCGATCCAGTATGTCGGGGGTGAGCTCAACTCGACGGTGAAGGACTGGGACTCCGCCGACGTGCGCTGGGCGCTGATGTATCCCGACGCGTACGAGGTCGGGCTGCCCAACCAGGGCGTGGCGATCCTCTACGAGATCCTCAACGAGCTGCCCGCCACGCTGGCCGAGCGCACCTACGCGGTCTGGCCCGACCTGGAGGCGCTCATGCGCGCCGAGGGCGTGCCGCAGTTCACCGTCGACGCCCACCGGCCGGTGCGTGCCTTCGACGTGCTCGGCCTGTCGTTCTCCACCGAGCTCGGCTACACCAACATGCTGACGGCGCTCGACCTGGCCGGGATTCCGCTGGTCGCGGCCGACCGGGGCGACGACGATCCGATCGTGCTGGCCGGCGGGCACGCGGCGTTCAACCCCGAGCCGATCGCCGACTTCCTCGACGCGGCCGTGCTGGGCGACGGCGAGCAGATCGCGATCGCCATCTCGGAGGTCATCCGGGAGTGGAAGGCCGAGGGCAGGCCGGGCGGCCGGGACGAGCTGCTGATGCGGCTGGCCGAGTCCGGCGGCGTCTATGTCCCGAAATTTTATGACGTCGACTATCACCCCGACGGCCGCATCAAGCGGGTCGCCCCCAACCGTCCCGACGTGCCGTGGCGGGTGCACAAGCACACGGTCATGGACCTCGACGAGTGGCCCTACCCGAAGAAGCCGCTGGTCCCGCTGGCCGAGACCGTGCACGAGCGGTTCAGCGTGGAGATCTTCCGGGGCTGCACCCGGGGCTGCCGGTTCTGCCAGGCGGGCATGATCACCCGTCCGGTGCGCGAGCGCTCGATCACCACGATCGGCGCCATGGTCGACAACGGCATCAAGGAGTCCGGCTTCAACGAGGTCGGCCTGCTGTCGCTGTCGTCCGCCGACCACAGCGAGATCGGCGCCGTGGCCAAGGGCCTGGCCGACCGCTACGAGGGCACCAACACCTCGCTGTCGCTGCCCTCGACCCGGGTCGACGCCTTCAACATCGACCTGGCCAACGAGTTCTCCCGCAACGGCCGGCGCTCCGGCCTCACCTTCGCCCCGGAGGGCGGCTCCGAGCGCCTGCGCAAGGTGATCAACAAGATGGTCACCGAGGAAGACCTCATCCGCACCGTCACCGCCGCCTACTCCCAGGGGTGGCGGCAGGTGAAGCTCTACTTCATGTGCGGGCTGCCCACCGAGACCGACGAGGACGTGCTCGGCATCGCCGACCTGGCCAAGAAGGTCATCCAGGCGGGCCGCGAGGCCACCGGCTCGCGCGACATCCGGTGCACCGTGTCCATCGGGGGCTTCGTGCCCAAGCCGCACACCCCGTTCCAGTGGGCCGGGCAGGCCGACCACGAGACCGTCGACCGGCGGCTCAAGGCGCTGCGCGACTCGCTCAGGGGCGACAAGCAGTACGGCAGGGCCATCGGCTTCCGCTACCACGACGGCAAGCCGTCCATCGTGGAGGGGCTGCTCTCGCGCGGCGACCGGCGGATCGGCGCCGTCATCCGCGCCGTGTGGGAAGACGGCGGGCGCTTCGACGGCTGGAGCGAGCACTTCTCCTACGAGCGCTGGATGGCCGCCGCCGCCAAGGCCGGCATCGACGTCGACTGGTACACGGTGCGCGAGCGCGAGGAGAACGAGGTCCTGCCCTGGGACCATCTCGACGCGGGCCTCGATCGCGAATGGCTCTGGCAGGACTGGCAGGAGGCCGTCTCCGGCGGCGAGGTCGAGGACTGCCGCTGGACCCCCTGCTACGACTGCGGCGTCTGCCCGACCATGGGGACCGAGATTCAGGTCGGTCCGACAGGTAAGAAACTCCTTCCCCTCACGGTGCTCTAGCCGCTCTCGGTGGCCGCCCGGTGTCTCGCCGTACATGATCCTGAGACGTGCAGCCTTCCGGGCGGCTTATCCTGAGGAGAAGGAACTCTGACAAGGGAAGGACGACAAGGCTCTGAAACCTGTTCCCGATGGGCCTCCGCCCGCGCCAACGGTGCAGCGCCTGCGTGTGCGCTACGCCAAGCGCGGACGCCTGCGCTTCACCAGTCACCGCGACATCTCGCGGGCCGTCGAACGTGCGGTCCGCCGTGCCGGCATTCCGGTGGCCTTCAGCGCGGGTTTCTCGCCTCATCCGAAGATCTCCTACGCGGGAGCGGCGCCGACCGGCGTCGCCAGCGAAGCCGAATACCTCGAGATCGGCGTCACGACGCCGTGCGATCCGCAACAGGTCAAGAACGACCTCGACAGATCGCTGCCGCCGGGCCTTGACGTGCTCGACGTCGTCGAGGCGGCGCCCGGCGCGCTGGCCGACCGGCTGGAGGTCTCGGAGTGGGAGGTGCGGCTGCCCGGTGCCGATCGCGAGCTCGCCGTGGTGGCGGCGGAGAAGTTCCTCGCGGCGGGAACCGTGGAGGTCGAGCGCCTCACCAAGAAGGGGCCGCGTCGCTTCGACGCGCGCGAGGCCGTGCTGAGGCTCACGGCGCTGAGCGCCACCGGCTCTGACGGAACAGACAGAACTGCAGCTCAGGTGGCTGGACAGTCGTGTGTCATACTGCGCATGGTTGTTCGGCACGTGACTCCTGCCGTTCGACCCGACGATGTGCTCACAGGGCTGCGCCTTGTGGCCGACTTCGCGCCGCCGGTTCCCCCCGAGGTGACCAGGCTGGCGCAGGGGCCGCTGGACGTACGCACCGGTGCGCTTGCCGACCCGCTCGACCTGGACCGCGAGACTACGCGCGGCGGCGAGGCGGGACCGGCGGGTGAGCACGTCGCCGGTTAAGGAAGCGCCCTGCCGGGCGCTGCCGCTGACAGGACTTGGCGCCATGCCCCCGAGAGGGGGCGTGGCGGACAACGAGACACGAGAGCTCCTGCGCGGCGCGGCGACGCGCCCGGGGGCTGACGGGAGAGCGCCCGCATGCTCGACGAGAACGAGCCCAACGCCGGGGCCCATGGCCCTGACGGGGAGACAACAGAACAGACCAAGGTGACGAAGCGCCGCTCGGCGAGCCGCCCGGCCGGGCCTCCGCCCGAGCTGCCGGAAGCGCCGGCCACCGCGCCGATCACCGTCGCGGCCGCCCAGGCGGCCCCCTCGGTGGCGGAGGGGCGTCCCCTTCCGAGCACCGCGGCCCAGCGTGCCGCCGGCCGGCCCGAGGAACTCATCGCTCCGCAGCGGACCACGGCCGAGGTGACCAGCCCGGCCGAGGCCGCCGTGACGCCGGCCGTCGGGGAGACGGCCGGGGAGCCGGTCGGGGAGGGCGTCGAGGAGGTCAAGCCCAAGAGGGCGACGCGGACCCGGTCGACCGCCACGACGACGCGCCGCCGTACGACCAAGAAGGCCGCGGAGGCGGCCGAAGCCGCCGAGACCGGTGCCGAGGGTGCCGTGACGGCTCCTGAGAGCGCCGTGACGGGCGCTGAGGGTGCCGTGACGGGCGCGGAGAGTGGCGTGGCGGCCCCCGAGGGCGCCGACGTCACCGCGGCGCCCGAGGCGGCGGAGGAGGCGCCCGTCAAGCGCCGCCGCTCGCGCAAGAAGGCCGAGCCGGAGGAGCCCGTCGTGGCCGCTCCCGCCGAGGCCGAGGCCGAGGCCGTCGCCGAGGCGGTCGAGCCGCAGGCGGGGCGCGCCGGCGCGGACGAGGACATCCTGGAGATCCTGCCCGAGGACGAGCCGCTCGACGACGAGCCCGCCGGCGAGGACCTGGACGAGGAGGAGGGCAGGCCGAGCCTGCTCGCCGACCCGTTCGGGCTGACGGCGCGGCAGGAGGACCGGCCGGGCGCCGCGTTCCAGCGGCCGGCCGCGATCTTCGCGCCGCTGTTCCAGGCGCCCGACCCGTCGCAGGCCAAGCCGGTGCGGCCGGAGCCGCAGCCCCAGCCCGCCGTGGAGGCGAGCGAGGAGGCCGAGGACGAGGCCGTCGCCGAGGACGAGGGCGACGACACCTCCGATGAGCAGGAGGAGGAAGGCGCCGGCCGTCGCCGCCGCCGCCGCAGGGGTGGCCGCGGGCGCGGCAAGTCCCGCGAGCGCGACGAGGCCGACGACGGCGAGGAAGGCGAGGAGGAAGGCGACGAGGAGCAGGGCGAGGAGCCTCAGGAAGAGGCCTCCAGCTCGCGCCGCCGCCGTCGCCGCCGCCGCCGGGGCACCGACGACGAGGCCGGCGAGGCCACGCCTGACGACCCGCCCAACACGGTCGTGCGCATCCGCGCGCCCCGCTCGGGCCGCTCGGCCGCGCACGACACCTCCGCCGACGGCGTGCAGAGCGTACGCGGCTCCACCAGGCTCGAGGCCAAGAAGCAGCGCCGCCGGGAGGGCCGTGAGCTCGGCCGCAGGCGCCCGCCGATCATCACCGAGTCGGAGTTCCTGGCCCGCCGCGAGTCCGTCGACCGGATGATGGTCGTGCGCCGCCAGGGCGACCGCACGCAGATCGCGGTGCTGGAGGACGGCGTCCTCGTCGAGCACTACGTCAACCGCGAGGCCAGCCAGTCCTACGTCGGCAACGTCTACCTCGGCAAGGTCCAGAACGTGCTGCCGTCGATGGAGGCCGCCTTCGTCGACATCGGCAAGGGCCGCAACGCCGTGCTGTACGCCGGCGAGGTGAACTTCGACACCGCCGGGCTGGAGGGCCAGCCGAAGCGGATCGAGTCGGCGCTGAAGTCCGGCCAGTCGGTGCTGGTGCAGGTCACCAAGGACCCGATCGGCCACAAGGGCGCCCGGCTGACGTCGCAGATCAGCCTTCCCGGGCGTTACCTGGTGTACGTGCCGGACGGGTCGATGACCGGCATCAGCCGCAAGCTGCCCGACAAGGAGCGCACCCGGCTCAAGAGCATCCTGAAGAAGGTCATGCCGGAGAACGCCGGCGTGATCGTGCGCACGGCCGCGGAAGGCGCCTCCGAGGACGAGCTGGCCCGCGACGTGGCCCGGCTGTCCGCCCAGTGGGAGAACATCCGGAAGAAGACCAAGTCGGCCAGCCCGCCCGAGCTGCTCTCGGCCGAGCCCGACCTGACCGTCCGGGTCGTCCGCGACGTCTTCAACGAGGACTTCACCTCGCTGGTCGTGCAGGGCGAGGAGGCGTGGCAGACGGTCGACGAGTACGTCAAGTACGTCGCGCCGCACCTGGGTGAGCGCCTGTCGAAGTGGGACGTCGAGCAGGGCGACGTGTTCGAGTCGTACCGGATCGACGAGCAGCTCGGCAAGGCGATGGAGCGCAAGGTGTGGCTGCCCAGCGGAGGCTCGCTGGTGATCGACCGCACCGAGGCGATGACCGTCGTCGACGTCAACACCGGCAAGTTCACCGGCCAGGGCGGCAACCTCGAGGAGACCGTCACCCGCAACAACCTGGAGGCGGCCGAGGAGATCGTCCGCCAGCTCAGGCTGCGTGACATCGGCGGCATCATCGTCATCGACTTCATCGACATGGTGCTGGAGTCCAACCGTGACCTGGTGCTGCGGCGGATGCTGGAGTGCCTGGCGCGCGACAGGACCAAGCACCAGGTCGCCGAGGTGACGTCGCTGGGCCTGGTGCAGATGACCCGTAAGCGGGTCGGTCAGGGCCTCCTGGAGGCGTTCTCGACGCCGTGCGACTGCTGCAACGGGCGTGGCCTCATCGTCTCCACGGAGCCGGTCGAGAGCAAGTCCGAGCCGCGGGGCACCCAGGGCAAGATGGCGGTGGAGAAGGCGGTCTCGGACAAGGTGTCCGCGGCCAAGGACTCCGCTGGTCGTGATACCGTGACCGGTGCGCTTGAAGACGTCCCGTCCGAGGACGACCAGGCAGGACAGACTTCCGGCAGGGGGCGGCGACGCTCCCGCCGAGCCAAGTCTGCCGACTAGTTCGGTGGGCTTCCGATGAATCGTCCGGTTCGCCTAGGGGCCCGGTAATCCGGTACCCTAGTCAACCGGTGCGTCAGGTGACGTGCCCTGTTGGCGCGCCCCCCGGTTCGTCGGTTCCGGATGAGCCGAATGACGGGCGCAGCATTCGGAGTCAGCGGCCGCCCCACTCGGGGTGGCCGAGGATCGCAACAGTGAGTCAGTAGAAGGGTTCCGCGGTGTACGCGATCGTTCGTTGCGGCGGCAGGCAGCAGAAGGTCTCCGTCGGTGACGTCCTCGAGGTGGACAAGGTCGCCGGCGAGGTCGGCTCTTCGGTTTCGCTGCCGACGGTGCTCGTCGTCAACGACGGCGATGTGACCACGGAGGCGGGCAAGTTCACGGTGAGCGCCGAGATTCTCGGTGAGACCAAGGGCCCCAAGATCCGCATCCTCAAGTACAAGAACAAGACCGGTTACAAGAAGCGCCAGGGTCACCGTCAGCGGTACACCCAGGTGAAGATCACCGGTATCGACCAGGCCTGATCGGGAGTTTGAGAGATGGCACACAAGAAGGGCGCGTCGTCCACCCGGAACGGCCGTGACTCCAACGCTCAGCGCCTGGGCGTCAAGCGCTTCGGCGGCCAGCTGGTCAACGCGGGCGAGATCATCGTCCGTCAGCGTGGCACCCACTTCCACCCCGGCGACAACGTCGGCCGTGGTGGCGATGACACGCTGTTCGCGCTGGCCGCGGGTCACGTGCAGTTCGGCACCAAGCGCGGTCGCCGCGCGGTGAGCATCGTCCCGGTCGCGGAGTAAATCTCCAGCGCCACGGGTTGTACGAAGGGGTGGATCGTCTTCCGGTCCACCCCTTCTTGCTGTTTGTGAGACGCCCGTGAGGGCTGATGGAGGAGAAGCTGGATGCCGGACTTCGTGGACCAGGTGGTCCTGCACGTCAGTGCCGGTGACGGAGGGAACGGCTGCGCCTCCATCCACCGGGAGAAGTTCAAACCGCTGGGCGGCCCCGACGGGGGCAACGGCGGGCGCGGCGGCGACGTGATCCTGGAAGTCGATCCCAGCACCGCCACGCTGCTCGACTACCACCGCCGGCCGCACCGCAAGGCCGACAGCGGCAAGCAGGGGCAGGGCTCCAACCGCGACGGCGCCAACGGCGGCGACGTGATCCTGCCCGTGCCCAACGGCACCGTGGTCAAGGACGCCTCGACCGGCGAGGTGCTCATCGACCTGGTCGGCACCGGCACCCGCTACGTGATCGCCCAGGGCGGGCACGGCGGGCTCGGCAACGCGGCGCTGGCCAGCACCAAGCGCAAGGCCCCCGGGTTCGCGCTGCTCGGCGAGCCCGGCGACGCGCTCGACGTGATGCTGGAGCTCAAGAGCGTCGCCGACGTGGCGCTCGTCGGGTTCCCCAGCGCCGGCAAGTCGTCGCTGATCGCGGCACTGAGCGCGGCCAAGCCGAAGATCGCCGACTACCCGTTCACCACGCTGATCCCCAACCTGGGCGTGGTCACCGCCGGGGAGACCGTGTTCACCGTCGCGGACGTGCCCGGGCTGATCCCCGGCGCCTCCGAGGGCAAGGGGCTCGGGCACGAGTTCCTGCGCCACGTCGAGCGGTGCGACATGCTCGTGCACGTCATCGACTGCGCCACGATGGAGCCGGGACGCGACCCGATCACCGACTACGAGGTGATCGAGGCCGAGCTGCAGGCGTACGGGAAGCTGGAAGGGCGGCCGCGCATGGTCGTGCTCAACAAGGCCGACGTGCCCGACGCCCGTGAGCTGGCCGAGCTGGTCCGGCCCGAGTTCGAGGAGCGGGGGCTGCGGGTGTTCACCGTGTCCGCCGCCACGCACGACGGGCTGCGCGAGCTCACGTACGCGATGGGCGAGTGGGTGGCCGCCGCCCGGGCCAACAAGCCGGTCGAGGAGCCGACGCGGCTGGTCATCAGGCCCAAGCAGCTCGGCGACACCGGGTTCAAGGTGCGCCGGGTCAACGAAAACCTGTTCCAGGTCACCGGTGAGAAGCCGGAGCGGTGGATCAGGCAGACCGACTTCAGCAACGACGAGGCCGTCGGCTTCCTGGCCGACCGGCTGGAGCGGCTCGGCGTGGAGGACGAGCTGGTCAAGGCCGGCGCCACCGC
Source organism: Nonomuraea sp. SBT364 (assembly GCF_001083785.1). GTDB lineage: Bacteria > Actinomycetota > Actinomycetes > Streptosporangiales > Streptosporangiaceae > Nonomuraea. The sequence continues at coordinate 1,299 of NZ_LAVL01000212.1, read as the reverse complement.
CGGGGCCGAGGTGGTGATCGGGCCGATGGAGGGCGGCTACGTCTTCGACTGGCAGCCGACGCTCAACGCCGAAGCCGTCCGTCAGGGGCCGCGCGGCACCGACAACCGGCTGGGATGATCTGCCGGGGCCGAGCCGCTACCCTCTGAGGGGACGCCCCCTCGCGAGGAGCGCGGTCCCTTCGGGAGAGGTGCTGTCCCTTCCGAGGGGGCGTCTCTTCCTGCGGTACGGCTCGGCGTACCCTGGCCTGCAGCCGGGCGGCACCCCTCTCGGGGGCACGGCGCCCTCTTCCGGCGTGGCGTACGACCCGCCGGGGCGCCCCACCTCCCAAGGGTCACACGACCCGCTCACCGCGAGGCATCACCCCCCCGAGGGGTAGCCGGCCTTCCTTCCGGGGCGGTTACGCCGTGAGGGCGGCCTTTTCCCCTGAGAGCCTGCTGGCAAAGGGATTCGGTGCCGAGTTCGAGTCAGGGAAGACTCCCCCTCGTGGGGGAGCCGGTTGACCCTCTCGGGGGAGGGCCGGGAGCCGGAGCATTGGCATGGTGAACGGTATGAAGGCCCTTTGGAGCGGTATCGCTGCGCTTACCCCCTACATCCTGATGAAGAGTTACTGGGCGTTCGGCGGGAGCGCCGGGCGGCCCGCTGCCGATCTTCCTGCCGAGATGCGCGCCAACGGGGCTCCGGAGGCTCTGGTATGGATGGAGCAGCACGGGATCGACTTCACGGTGCTCGGCGCCGTTGGCGGGATCGTGCTACTGGCGGCGCTCGCCCGCCCCTGGGGTGAACGGCTGCCGCCCTTGGCTCTGCTCGCCCCGGGCTGGGCCGGTGCTGTCGTTCTCACCCCTTACGGTGTCGCCACCCTGGTCGCTTCCGCCGTCGGTTTCACGGTCGGCGACGCCGAGGGCTGGTCTCCCTGGGTCGGTTACGTGGGCGGACTCGCCTTCGCTGGCCTGGGCCTCTCCCTTGCCTTCTGTGCCCGCTCCTACCAGCGCCGCACCCGCCGTCCCCTCACCCCGGCGGCCTCCTGACTCGAACTCGACACCGAACCCCTTTGTCAGCAGGGCTCTGAGTGGCAGCTTGCCCTCCGAGGGGTGGCCAGCTTTCCTTGCGGGGCGGTTGGGCCAGGAGCGGGCTACCAGCTCCTGGCCCAACCGCCCCAAGAGCGAGTCGCCCTCCGGGAGCGCATCCCCCCGCGAGTGCGTCGCCCTCCGGGAGCGCGTCGCCCTCGGGGGGTGCGTTCCCGGAGGGCGACGCACTCGCGGGGGGATGCGCTCCCGGAGGGCGACTCGCTCTTGGGGCGG
>NZ_LAVL01000211.1 GCF_001083785.1 Nonomuraea sp. SBT364 | reverse complement strand
GGGTGGCTGCGGCCAGCAGACCGGCGGCGGGGAGCAGGGAGAGAACCTGGCGGCGGGACATGTGCGGCACGGCGGGCTCCAGGCCGTTGGTGGATATGCCGCGCTCACCATACATGATCTACATTTGCCCGCCCAGGCTCTCAAGCCAGCCGCGCGCGGGCGTCCCGCTGGGTCCCGGAACCGCTGGTCCCGACCTGCCGCGTGACACTCAGGTCGCGGGCGGAGAGGAGCTGCGGGCCGACCACCGTGCCGGCACGGAACACGGCCGGCCCGAGCGTCCAGTCACGCGGCGTCCACGCCCCTCTCGGCCGCCAGATCCGCCGGCTCGGACAGCTCCTCCGGAGAGGGCAGCCGGAGTTCGAGCCGCGGTGTCGTCAGCCGGCTTCGGCCCGCTCCGTCGCGGCCCGGTCCGCGTCCTTCGCGCCGAAGGCGTACGAGAGCGCCGTGCCGAGGCCCCCCGCCATCGCGAGCCCCAGCAGGAGATCGCCGACAGTGGTGCCGAAGCCCAGTCCGATGGCCACTCCACTCGCCATGCCGAGCTTCCAGTTGGGGGAAATCCGCGTCTTCGTCATGCCCCTATCCTCGGCCGCCGGCCGCTCCCCGAGGTAGAACACGGTGTCACCACCTGCCGATGACAACCGTCATATGTCGCGTATGGATGGTATTCAGATCGCGGCTCCGTGCTCAGTATGGGTGAGACGTACGAGGGAAGGAGTGCGTGAGCGATGCGCAGAACGCGGCATTGCGATCTCTGCCCACGTCACTGGACCGGGGCCGACGCCTGCGGCGAATGCCCCCTCACGGAGTTCAGCCTGGAGGCGCCGCCCGGCGGCCGGATCGCGCGGCCGGTCACCGGCTTCCCCGGCGGTCATGCCGTCGACATCAAGAAGGCCGACGACGAGGTAACGCGGCATCTGTGCTGCGCGGCCCAGACGGACGTCGTCTTCGCGCAACGCCTTTTCGACCACATCATCCGCCAGCCACAACGGGGCATCGCGGTGTCCCCGGGCGTCGATCTCCCGGTCGTCCTGAGGCACGCATGCGCGGGCAGGCGGCGAAGGGCGTTGCGGGAATGCGCGCTGAACGCGATCGCCCTGCTGGGAACGCTCACCGTACTCGGCTCGATCGCGGCCGCCGTCTACAGCCTGTCCGCCGCGCCGCTTCGATTCGTGCCGTGGGCGCTGGGCGGCATGCTGATCGGCACGACCCTGGTGAAGTTCGCGGACAAGGTCGCCCAGAACCGGGCGGTCACCGTGCTCCTAGGGCCCGGTCGGTTCTCGGCGGCGAACGCGCCCCAGCCCGTCAAGCCGCTGTTGCGCCGCCGGCTCACGCAGATCGAGGAGCTGAGCCGGGGGAACATCTCGATCTACCGGAAATTCGAGCCGTTCACCGGCTACGGGCGGGTCGTCGGCGGCTGGTCGTTCGCCATCGACGTGGAGAAGCCGCGATATGAAGGCGGCACCACGTCGCCTTTTCAGGTCCATGACATCCGCCGGTACGTGGCCGCACAGGTGGAGGCGCTCGACTGGCGGGGACTCGAAGTGGCGGACCGGGTGTTCGTCAGTGGCCGTGACGTGTGGGAGGACGACGGCTTCGTCGACGAAACCGGCCGCCCGCTCGCCAAGATCGACGACGAGAAGTTCGACCTCCTGCTGGCCAAGCGCGACGGCAGGGCCCGGCCCTACACGGTGATCCGGCTGATCGGCTGGGACGGGGAGCTGGCGCTCACCATTTTCCTCAGGTTCGCGTTCGTGAAGAAGAACCTGTTCATCGAGGCCAGCCATTCGGTGCTCACGCCGCTGCAAGCCCGTTTCCACCAGCATGACAAGGTCCGGCCCGTCACGACGGTCTGGGGGTTCGCCGGGCTGGCGTTTCGCAGTCTGGGCATGTTCGAGGCGCCCACCGCCGTGCTCAACCACGTGGCCGAGTTCATGCAGGACCGCCGTGCCCTCGCCGGGCCGGGCGCCGTTCACGACCCGAGTTTCAATCACGGCGCCTCCTACTGCGTGCGCGAGGAGGCCAGCGACTCGCGCTACCGCCGCTATTTCCAGAAGCTGGACACCGAGATGTACACCAAGGTCGTCGAGCAACGCGTCTTCGACGCCCTGGTGCAGTTCCTGGACGACCACAACGTCCACACCGGCGAACTGGTGGAACGGCAGACCACGATCCTCAACAACGGAGTGCTCGTGACCGGCGGCAGCTCACTCAACGCCGAGAGCGTCGCGGCAGGGCAGAACGCGCAGGCCACCACCTACGTGGCCACGTCCGGCGGGAACAAGGGGAAGTGAGCCATCATGCCTGACAACTACGGCATCCAGGTGAACGGCGGGCAGCTGACCGGCACCTCCATCGCGGCCGGCCCGGGAGCGCGGGCGACCTCGTACGGCGCCGCCCCGCAACCGCCGCTCCAGCAGGCGGCGAGCCAGGAGAAGGAGCGCAACGTCTTCGTCGTCCACGGACGGGACGAGCAGGCGCGGATCCGGATCTTCGACCTTCTCCGCCGGATGGGCCTGCACCCGCTCGAATGGGAGACCCTCGTCCACGAGACGGCGGCCGCGAGCCCGCATCTGCTGGACGTGGTCGGGCGGGCGCTCGACCTGGCGCAGGCGATCGTGGTCGTCATGACGCCCGACGACATCGTCCGGCTCCATCCCGCGCTGACCGGCGACGACGGCGACGACGGCGACAGCGACGGCCCCGTCCAGTGCCAGGCGCGGCCGAACGTGCTGTTCGAGGCCGGGATGGCCTTCGGGGTCGCGCCCGAGCGGACGCTCCTGCTGCGGCTGGGGCGGCTGCGCCCGTTCTCCGACGTCGCCGGGCTCAACTACGTCCAGGTCGACGGCTCCCCCGGGAGCGTCCTGAAGATCCGGCAGCGGCTGGAGACGGCGGGCTGCCGGGTGACCAGGACGGGGGTCGACTACGTCGACCCGGATCTCCTGCGTGGCCTGGCCGCCTACACCCGCCGCGCGACGCGATAGGCCGCGGGACGGTGTCGTTGATCCACGGTCTGCGGCAGATCGTCCGCACGCCGCGGGGACGTGTCCTGCTGACGACGCAGTTCTTCATCGCCTTCGGAGTCGTCTCCGCCGCCGTCCAGTTCGTCGGCCAGGTCTTCGGGGCGCGTTTCGGCAATCCCGGGGCCGTGACGGCGATCTCGCTGGCGGCGTGCCTGGCCTGGGGTCTGTTACGGGCGTATCCGCACAGCCGCGTCTCCCGTGACTTCACGCACCCCGACATGACGATCACCATCAAGATCGGCGACCTCCTGGAGGAGGAGGCGGATCTCGTGGTCGGGTTCAGCGACACGTTCGACACGGACATCACCGACAACGGGGTCATCAACCGCGGCAGTCTGCAGGGCCAGTTGCTGAGCCGCCTGTACGAAGGGGACCTGCGCCGGCTGGACGGGGAACTGGACCGGGCTCTGGCGGTCACCGTGCCGACGTCCGTGGAGTCCGCCGAGTCGAAGCCGCAGGGGAAGCTGAGGCGGTATCCCGTGGGCACGGTGGCGATGATCGGCTCGCCGCGCCGCAGGGTCTACTGCGTCGCCTACAGCAGGATGGGCAACGATCTGGTGGCACGCTCGTCCATGGACGACCTCTGGCTGAGCCTCGGCCACCTGTGGACCGCCGTCGGCCAGAACAGCCAGCTCCGCCGGGTGGCGGCGCCGATCATGGGCGCGGAGCTGGCCAGGGTTCATGCGCTGGACAAGGAGAACCTGCTCAAGGTGATCATCCTGTCCTTCATCTCCCATTCCCGGCTGCGACCGGTCTGCCGGGAGCTGACGGTGACGATCCGTCCGGAGGACAGCGAGAAGGTGGACATGCTGGAGATGAAGGCGTTCCTGGCCGCTTTGTGACCCCGTGGAGGCTGAGCCGCGTGGACGATCGCGTATGGAGGTGAGCGGACGATGCATGGACCGTCTCATCGCGGGTGCGCCATGATTCCACCATGCTGGTACTGACTCTCGTCACGCTCGTGCTGCACGGCGCCCTCGCGGGCCTCTTCTACGCCTTCTCCATGTCCGTCATGCCGGCCCTGAACGCCGTCGAGCCCGCCCAGGCCGAGGTCGTGATGCGGAGCATCAACAAGAAGATCCTCAACCCCTGGCTCTACATCGCGTTCATCGGCGCGCCGATCGCCGCGCTGGTGGCCGGGCTGCTCGCGGACGGTCCGGCGGCGGTGTGGTTCTTCGCCGCCGCCGGGGTGAACTTCGTCGGCTCGTTCCTGGTCACAGGGGCCATCAACGTGCCGATGAACAACGCCGTCGACGCGGGCACGCTGCCGTGGAAGGACTACGCGCCGCGCTGGATCGTCTGGAACACCGTGCGCGCCGTGGCGTCCTTCGCCGGCCTCGTCCTGGTCGGCATCGGCTTGGTCAACCTGTGATCACCGGGCGGCCCACAGCATCCCGCGTTCGATGATGGTGCGTACGCTGTCGTGCTCCAGCACGTCGAGGCTGTGGCCGGGGGTCGCCACGAAGATCTTGCCGTTCCCCCACCGGCGCGTCCAGACCGCCGGTGAGGTGACCTCCCGGTGCCACGGGTCCCAGGGGCGGACCCGTTGCGTCGTGGTGGCCAGCACGTCGACGTAGTCGTCGGTCAGCACCCAGTACTGCTCGGTGACCAGGTCGAAGTCCGCGATCCCGGCCGTGATGGGGTGCTCGCCGGCCTCGGGCAGCAGGTTCACGGTGTACGGGACGAAGTTGTGCTCGGCCGTGCCCGCGCTGGCCTCGTCCGGGTGCCTGCCCGGATGGCACGCGAACTGGCCGCCGATCAGGTGCAGGTAGTCGGAGGAGTTGCGGAAGGAATCGGCGATGCCGCCGTGCCAGCCCGCCATCCCGGTCCCGGCGCGGATCGCCGATTCGAGCCCGCGGAGCTCGTCCGGCTCGATCGAGCCCATCGTGTAGCACTGCACGACGAGATCGACGCCGGACATGAACGACGAGTCCGCGTAGGCGGCCGGCGACTCCGCCCGGTGCACCTCGTACCCGTTCTTCTCCAGAAAGGGGATGAACAGCTCCGTGGCCGCGACCGGCACGTGCCCTTCCCAGCCGCCGCGGACGACCAGTGCTCTTTTGCGCGTCATCCGCCGATCGTCGCACTACCGCGGAAGTGCACCTACCTCCACCCCCGTTCTGGTCCCAGCCGCATTCTGACGTCCGGCGCGGCTCATTACCGTCCTGACCAGAGGCGAGTTCATCGAGGGAGGACGCACGATGCGAGGCATTCCCACATCATCGGCGGAACGGGCGCCCGCGCCTGATCTGGCTCGCGGAATCATGCTGCTGGCCATCGCCTTCGCGCACGCGCCGCTGTTCGTCGAGGCGGTCGGCCGTGGCCCGGCCGTGCTGAACGACGTCGTCGGCGTCTTCCACCAGTTCTTCGTGAACAACCATGCCCGGCCGCTGTTCGCGTTCCTGTTCGGCTACGCGCTGGTGCAGTTGTCGGATCGGCAGACGCGACGCGGCAGTGAACCGGCGGCCGTGCGCAAACTTCTCCGGCGGCGCGGCTGGTGGCTGGTGGCCATCGGGTTCGCGCATGTGGCGCTGCTCGTGCCGCTCGACATTCTGGCCGTGTACGGAATCACGTCCGTGCTTTTCGCCGGCATGATACGGGCCAAGGATTCGACGCTTCTGCTGACGGCCGGAATCGTCCTGGTGCCCTCCACCCTCCTGGTCGCGCTCGCCATGTGGTTCCCCCTGTCGAAGGGCAATTCCACCTACGACGCGGGAAGCATCGCCGCCGGGGCGAAAGGCATCGCGGAATTGTTCGTGGAGCGGCTCCAGGGCTGGCCTTTCGGGCTGGTCGCGGGCGTTCTCATGGTGGTGCCCGGGGTGCTCGCCGGCATCTGGGCGGCACGGCGGCGGCTGCTGGAGGAGCTCGACCGCCCGTTCCTCGTCCGCGCCGCCTGGGTGACCACGATCGTGTCCGTCGCCGGGGCGCTCCCCGCGGCCCTCATGCAGGTGGGGTGGTGGGCCGAGCCCTCGAACGCGGCTCTGTGGACGGCGGCGGTCGCCCAGCCGCTGACCGGTTACGCGGGCGGCGTCGGCCTGGCCGCGATCATCGCCTTGGTGGCGACCCGGCCGGGCAACGCCGTGTCGACCGCCATCCAGGCGCTCGGCCAGCGCTCGCTGACCTTCTACCTGTTCCAGTCGATCGTGTTCGTCGCCGTCTTCTTCCCGTACGGTCTCGGGCTGCAGGACGAGCTCGGGCTCGCGGGCGCCACCGGTGTGGCCGTCGCCACGTGGCTGGCGTCGATCCTCGTCGCCGATCTCATGCGGCGCGCCGGGCACCGAGGCCCAGCCGAGATCCTGCTGCGCCGCCTCGCCTACCCGCGACCCGGCCAGGACGCCCCGGCCGTGTCTAGCCGTCCTGGTCCAGCAGCCGATCGAGCCTGATCCCCAGCTCGATCATCTCGCACCGCAGCAAGTCGTACTTCTCCCGCATCTCCGACCGGGCGGTCCTGAAGTGCTCCCCCACCTGCAGCCGGGCCCCCGTGAGCTCGACGCCGAGAGCCGCGAACTCCTGGTCCACCTCGCCCCGCACGGCCGCGACCTCGGCCCTCACCTGCGTGACGCACATCCACGTGGCCGCCAGGTCCGCCTCGATCCCCCGCAGCCGCACGCCGATCTCCCGCATGTCGGCAGGCCGGACCTCCTCGGCCTGCAGAACCGCCTCGACGTCCCTCATACGGAGCTTCAGGCTGAGAATCTCCGCCTCAACGTCCACGTACCCCTGCCTTCGCGGTTAGCCGGAAGAGGCCCCGCGCCCTCACGGCCGGACCCCACTGCCTCAGACATGGTGACAAGCGGTCCAAGATCGCGTGACTGCCCGGCGCCCCCGGGGATGCGATTTCCTCCACCGCATGCTGCCAATCCCCCACCGAGGGGAAAGGATGCCTACCGATCCCGCTCTCACCAATGACCTCATTTACCTCAAAGGGGACAATTCATAAACCGTGCGCCGAAACGCTGGGCCCACCCGGGCCGATAACACCAGGCAAGAATCCGCTCAGGGGAAGTGAGTGCCGATGGCGTCTCGGGCATGGTTGGTCCGGCTCGGCGAGACCGGGCAGCGGGAGAGCACGGCCCTGGAGAAGGGGCAGGCGATCCTTGGCTGGTCGAACCTGGGCGACCTCAGCGCCTGCCGTGACCGGACCGACATCGCGGCGCTGCTGCACGAGGCCTATCAGGGCGAAGGCCCGTCGCCATCGGCCGGGTCACCGGGCCGTACGTCTACCAAGGCGAGGCGGAGCCCGGTTTCCGTCAGGTGAGGCCGGTGGAGTGGCTGCGTAGCGACGTCCCGAAGAGCGCCGTGGAACAGGATCTGCGCAACAGCATGAGCTCCCTGCTCACGGTCTGCGCGCTGAGCCGGTTCGGCGCGGCTCGCCGGATCGGACGGCTGGCCGAGGACGGGATCGACCCGGGGCCGACGTCCGACGAGATGACCATGCTGGAGGGGTTCGCGACCCCGCACGAGCTCCTGGACGGCGTCATCTCCAACACCTCGGGCGAGCCCATCCGGTTGACCATCCGCGAGTTCCTCAAGCGGTGGGGGGTGACGCGCCGCACCGCCGCCTCGGTGGCACGCATCGAGGCGGATCTCGCGGCCAAGGGGGTGACGACGCGGCCGTCCTTCACCGAGGGGTGGTTCGACCATGTCATCGAACTCCTTCCCGTCGGGGAGGAGCCCGAGAGCACGAGCCCGGTCCCCGCTCAGGGACTGCGCTCCGATGTCGAGGACGCGCCCGATCTGCCCGCCATCACGTTGCGGGTCGGCCTGCTGGAGTCGGCCAACAAGGGAGTGGTCCGCGTCCGCGCCGAGGACGGGATCAGCATCGCGCACACGAAGATGCTGAGCGGCAAGTTTTCGCAACTGGCGGTGGTCGACGAGAACGACATTCTGCTGGGGGCCGTGAGCTGGGAGTCCATCGGTAAGGCAGCCATGAGGAAGACCGCGCTCCGGACCGTTTCCGACGTGATCGACCGGGCCGCCGCCTCGGTGGACCACCACCAGGACCTGCTGAGCCAGGTGACGGAGATCTACAACAGGGGGTTCGTCTTCGTCTGCGACTCGGACAAGAGGGTGATCGGCATCATCACCGCGGCGGACCTCACTCAGCAGTTCGGCCAGTTGGCCCGGCCCTTCGTCCTGGTTGAGGAGGCCGAGCGGCGGTTGAGGAGGCGCGCCGACGAGGTGTTCTCCCTCGACGAGCTGAGGGCGACCGCGCGCCGGCCCGCCAAGGTCAGTTCGGCCAACGATCTGACTTTCGGCGCGTACAAGCACCTGCTGGCGTCACCGGCGCACTGGGACCGGATGGAATGGCCGCTCGATCACGCGCTATTCCTGGAACTGCTGGAAGTCATGCGCGGCGTCCGGAACGAACTCATGCACTTCGCTCCCGATCCCCTGGACGCGGAGACGCTCGATCGGGTCGAGGGGTTCATCGAAATGCTCCGGATCGTGGACCCGCGACCTTAGGAGGCTTCGTCGTATTCGATGGCGTAGTCCTGGTGCGAGCGGTCTTTGAGTGCGAAGGCTGCTATGACGCTTATCAGGCCGCAGATCGCCATGTAGACGGCGATGGCCCATGAGCTTTCGTACGTGGCGTAGAGCCACACGGCGATCAGCGGGGCGGGGCCGCCGGCCGTGAGCGAGGCGAGCTGGTAGCCCAGGGAGGCGCCGCTGTAGCGCAGGCGGCCCGTGAAGCTCTCGGCGATGAAGGTGGCCTGCGGCCCGTACTGGATGTCGTGGATGGGCGCGGCCAGCACGATGGCCAGGAAGACGAGCGCCGGGACGCGGGTGTCGAGCAGCGGCCAGTACACGAAGGACCAGGCCACCATGGCCAGCGCACCCACGATGTACAGGCGCCGGCGGCCCACGAGGTCGGAGACGTACCCCCACAGCGGCACGGTGAAGAGCGAGACGACGCCGGCCACGATCACGTACGTGTAGACGTCGCCGGCCGCGAAGCCGAGGGTTTTGGTGGCATAAGTCAGGATGAAGACGGTGAAGATGTAGAACGGCGCTTGCTGGCCGGTACGCAGGAGTGCGCTCCACAGGATCTCCCGCCAGTTGCGGACGATCACCTCGCGGACGGGGACGCGCTCGACCCGGTTCTCCCGCAGGACCTTGGTGAAGACGGGCGTCTCCAGGATGCCCAGCCGGATGTACAGCCCGACCGCGGCCATCACGATGCTGAGCAGGAACGGGATCCGCCACCCCCAGTAGGGGTCGAGCGGCTGGAAGACCTGCAACGCCAGGTAGCCGAGCACCAGCCCGACCGGGACGCCGAACTGCGGCCAGCTGCCCAGGAACCCGCGGCGCCCGCCGAGGGACCTGCCCCATTCCGTGGCCAGCAGGACGGATCCGCCCCACTCACCGCCGACGCTGATGCCCTGGAGCAGGCGCAGGACGGTCAGCAGGATGCCGCCCCAGATGCCGATCTGCGCGTAGGTGGGCACCAGGCCGACGAGGGCGGTGGCGACACCCATGGTCAGCAGCGTGATGATGAGCGTGGCCTTGCGGCCGATGCGGTCACCGTAGTGGCCGAAGATCGCGGCGCCGATCGGGCGGGCCGCGAAGCCGCCGAAGTAGGTGCCGAGCGCGAGCAGCAGGCCCGTGGTGGGGTCGCTGGTGGGGAAGAACAGCTCGGCGAAGATCGTGCTGGCGGCGAAACCGTACAGGAAGAAGTCGTACCACTCGATCGAGGTGCCCACGGCCGAGGCGACCACCGCCCGGACCAGTTGGCGTCTGCTGGGCTCGGCCATGTCCCGCTCCTGGGGTCACTTCGACGGTACAGGACGGGTCGCCATCGGTCACGGGCCGATTTGCGGCACGACGCAGTTGTTCTCGGGCGGCTCGCCGCGCGGCCAGGCGACGGTCTTCAGGTGCGGCCGTCCCGTCGCGCCGTCGAGCCTGACGACGGGCAGCGCCTTGTTGTACGGGTTGCCGGCGTTGGTCAGGCAGATCCAGCCGCTCGCGCCCTGGATGCGGTAGGCGGCGTGCAGGCTGGGGAGGCCGTCCCTGATCTGCTCGGTGGTGGGGAGCTCGGTGCCGTAGAGGGCGACCGCCTTGGCCAGCTCCCGGGCGGCGGTCAGGATGACGTCGTGGGTGACGATCACGCGGCCGTCCTCCAGGCTCACGTGACCCAGGGCGGCGGCGGCCTCGCGCAGTTCGAGCATGGTCTGGCGGGGTTCGGCGAGGTAGCGGGGCAGGTTCTTCCCCCGCGTGTGCCAGGCGTCGGGGTGGGCGGGGGCCGCGTACTCGACGGAGACGGACGGCCTGCCGACGCCGGGGTCGCCGCGGAGCAGATCCCGTTCGACGTCGCTGAGGCGGCTGTCGAGCGTCGTCGCGTCGGAGCCGGTGATCACGGTGTAGGACGTCTTGCCGACGCAGTAGGTCCCGGCGAGCGTCTTGATGAACAGCTTCAGGTGGAAGGCCCGGCCGGCGAAGTAGACGAACCGGGCGTTGGACTGGCAGATGTTCAGGGCGAAGTCGGCGAACTTGTTCGGGGTGATGCCGGCTTCCTCCAGTCCCGGTGACGCGAACGTCATGTCCTGCACCCCGGCGCCCTCCTTGCCCTTTCTGGCCTCGGTGAACGCCTGGCGCAGGGAGGCGTTGTAGTTGTCGTCCGGCCGGGTGTCGGCGACCAGCGCGGTCTCCGCCCCGGCCAGGCCGGGATCGGACTTGAGCAGCGCGTCGGCCTGCTGCCTGGCGGTCGAGACGACGCGGGTCAGGCCGGGGAACGGGTCGGCCGCCCGGTTCTGGGACTCGGGGTTGGCGAAGTCGCCCGAGGTGACGAGGCCGGCGACGATCGGGATGCCCTGGTGCGCCAGGTGGGCCATGGCGGCGCGGGTGTTGCCGAGGCTGAGGTTGAAGCCGGCCACGACGCGCAGGCGCGGCTCGCGCTCGGCGAGCTTGTCCACGGCGGTGCGCCAGTGGGCGTAGTCGCGTCCGGGGTTGGCCAGGACGAGACGGATGGGCGGCTTAGCGGATTCGGGGCCGTTCACCCGGATCTGGGCGAGATAGGCGCCTTGCACCTCGCTGAGGATCTGCTCACGTACGGCCGGGATGCCGGACTCCATCGGGATCATCAGCGCGACCGTGGCGTGCTCGGCCGCCGCGATCCGCTCGTTCTCCGCCTCGATCCGGGCGAACACCTCGCGCATGCCCTCGACGCCGGGCATGAACACGTCCGTGCCGTCCGAGACGCCCACGCACTCGGCGCCGACCCGCTCCAGCCCTTCGCCGCAGCTCTCGGGCCCGGACGCCAGGAACGCGCCGTACCCGAGCACGCCCGCCCCGGCCAGCGCGACCGCCGTGGCGGTGACCGGCCCCACGCGGCCGACGCGCTGCTTACCGCCGGGGGCGCGAGTGCCGAGCGACACCTGGAGCAGCCTGCTGGGCAGCGGCACGTCCCTGTCGCGGCTGCGCTCGTCGGCGACCTCGCGCCGCCGCGCGAACAGCGCCGGGATCTCCTCGGCCAGCGCGCCTGCCGCGACCGGGGCGTTCGCGCCGCGCAGGGGCGGCGCGCCGCCCGGCGCCGAGGTGGCGATGACGACGGGATGCACCCGCAGGTTGCGGGACTTGCCGTCGTACGCCGCGAGCAGCGTGTCCCTGATCGCGCGCCGCGCGGGCACCCGGTCCACGGCCGGCAGCAGCACGACTGGCCGGCGCGCCCTGTTGAGCCGGCGGAAGAGCCCGTAGTGCGCGCCGATGTCCGCGAGCATCGCGTCGACCAGGAGCAGCTCCTGCTCGTGCGGCTCCTTCTTCCGCCACGCGGCCAGCTCGTGGATGAGCACCCGGGTGGTACGCAACGGCCGCGTGCCGAACCCCTTCCTGCGATACCAGCGCACGGTACGGAAATGCGGGAACCGGAAGGCCCCCGCCACCCGCAGCACGAACCCGACCAGCCCGCCGAGCTGCTGCTCCACGTACGGGTCGCGGGTCAGCCCGCCGAAGCGCTGGCGCACCCTGCGCAGCACGTCGCGCCGCGCCTCGCCGATCGCCTGCTTGACCCGCTCCTCCAGCTCGGCGTTCAGGTCGGCCTTGGTGCGCCGCGTCTCGTCCGGCTCCCACGCCACCAGCACCGTGTACGCGACGGCGAACCTCGGGAAGACGATCGGCAGGTGGTACGCGGGCCGCCCGTCGTACCCGCACCCCTGGGCGATGTCGAGCAGTTCGTCGGCGACCGGCTTCGGCGCCGCCGGGACGCCCGCCGGCTCGTTGACGGGCGCGACGCCCGAGTAGCTCTGGTGGAACTCCTCCAGCCACGCCCGGGTCTCGGCGTCGCCGCCCTCGATCTGGAGCACCAGGGGTCCGGTACGCCTGCCGTACCGGACCTTCCCGCGCCGGAGCCGATCCCTGATCGCGAGCTCCGCCAGCACCTCTTCCAGTTCCACCACTGCCCCCGTGGAGCCCTTGAACGTACAGGTGGTGAGGACTGTAAAGGCTTCGAAGGTCACCCGCCGGGAATCGGGAAAACAGCGGCGCCGGCCCGTGAATATCCATTGCCGAGACGTGGAGCCGCTCTTGAGGGATTAGGCTCGGAAGTGTTCCAGATCACACGAAGGCATTCCCTCGTATGAGCGATTCCGGCGAAAAGCAGGCAGATCAACCAAAATGGTGGGAGCGCGTCGGGGAGCCGATGATCGCGGCCGTGGTCGGCACCGTCGTGGGCCTCCTCCTTCAGCCGTTAATCAACTCCTACGACACACTGCCGCCCTGGGTCTCCCTGGTGGCCGTCGGAGCGATCGCTCTATTCTTTCTGGCCATATCCCTGATAAAAGTCATTCCGATATTTGTCAGACGGCATTCACGGGCCGCGACGGGGATTCTGGTGATGCTCACCGGGTTGTGGGCGGGCTTCTGGATCGGTCTCTTATACCACT
>NZ_LAVL01000210.1 GCF_001083785.1 Nonomuraea sp. SBT364 | reverse complement strand
CGCCTGCCCCGCCCCCACCGAGCTGCGGCTGGTCACCGCCCCCGAAAACGTGGTCCAGCTCAGGGAGCACACCAGGCGGTACGTGCGCGAGAACCGGCGGTCCGACGGCTGCCCCGCGGTCCACATGACGGTCGCCGCCGCACCGCCCCCGGTCCACCTGCGCGACGCCTTCGCCAACAACTGGGAGCGCGTGGAGGACCGCCGCGGCCAGCCGTACGCCCGCCTGTACGACCTGCAGCCCGACGCCTGGGTGGCCACCTCGTCGGCCGGGCCCGACGAGCTGCGCGCGAAGGGGATCACCTGGCTGGGCGACGGCAGCGCCGACGTCGTCGTCGGCCAGGACGAGCTCGTCCTGGCGATGACCGAGAGCCGGCGTGAGGAGCTGCTCAAACGCAAGAAGTACCCCGACCGCTACCCGCTGCCGGAGGTGTGGCGGACCTTGCGCGACGACATGGGCATGACGATCGCCCGGCCCTTCCCCGAGACGTCGATGAGCGCGCTGATCGGCACCGACGACCTGGTCCAGGGGCTGAAGCTGACCTCGGGCGCGTACGAGAAGCTGGAGAAGGAGCTGGTCGCCGACGGCCTCGGCGCCGACACGGTGAACGCGCTGCTGTGCGAGTTCGGCCGGCTGTCCGCGCCGCTCGCGTCCAAACGGGAGATGTCCGACGGGCCCAAGATCGCGCTGCTGGTGCCCAGCCACAGCCTGGCCGACTACAACGCCGGCCGGGTGGAGGGCTGCGCGGACACGAGCGGCGGCGAGCGGCTCATCGCGGTGCACCACCCCGCGTTCAGCAAGCTCGAATACCACTACGTCGGCGTGAGCCTGCGCGGCCAGCTCTCGAAGGGACGCCAGGACCTGGTGAGGAAGTTCGGAGAGTGGCTGCGGACGCGCCGGTTGTTCCCCGACACGCAGGTGGCGGGCACGGTCAAGGCCGACAAGGACAGGCTCGCCCGGCTGGAGACGCAACTGCTCGACCACCTGCGCCCGGAGCTCGACCTGCGGCTGCTGGTCGACACGTCCGGCTCGGCGGACCGGCCGGTACGCGTCCAGGCCGCCGAGTCGCTGCGCGGCCAGAGCCGGATCCTCGGCCCGCGTGACCACGTCGAGGTGCTCGCGCTGGGCAGCCCGGAGGCCGGCGGCCGGGCGGACGTGACCGAGATCGCCGCCCAGAGCTCCCGCCAGCAGCTCGGGGCCGTCTCCGCCCGGATCGAGGACACCGCGTTCGACCAGTGGGACGCGCCCATCTCCGCCGCGCTCGGCCAGGTCGGCGACCCGGACGAGTCGGTGGCCTCGCCCGTGGTGCTGCTCACCGACGGCCGCCTGTTCGACAACGAGAACGGCGCCGGGGCGGCCTCGTCCATCGGGAGGGCCCTCCAGGACGCCTCCTCCGTATCCGGGCTGTACGTGGTCGTCTTCGGCCAGAACCGCTGCGCGGTGCCCGAGCTGATCGGCACCGGCAAGCCGTACCGGTGCGTGCTGGCGGGTGACCGGGTGGCGGAGACGATCACCCGGGCCATCATCACGGTCCGGGGCTGGCGATGAGGAGCGAGGAACTGCGCCCGTTCGCCGTGCTGTTCGCCTGCGCGCTCGCGGTGGCGCTCGCGATGCGGCTGTTCTGGCCCACCGGCGGTGCGCCGCCGCAGGCGAAACCGACGCCCCCCGTCAGCCCTGTCCCGGTGCCGTCGACGCCCCCGGCCGACTGCGGCGACGAGGCCGACCTCATCGTGGCCACCGGCGACGACATCAGCACCGGCAGCGTGCGGCGCGAGGTGTTCGACGACTGGAACCGCTACCAGAAGCCGCCCGGCCATCCCCGGGCCAAGCTCCTGGAGCTGTCGGGCAGCACCGACGTGCGGCGCGCCCAGATGGCGGCGCTGGCCCAGGCCGGCAGTTGCCAGTATCACGTCCTGGTGCTCGACCTGGCGTGGGTCGCCGAGTTCGCCCGGCACGGCTACCTGCGACCGATCGACCTGACCGACCCCGGCAAGTTCCTGCCCGGCCCGCTGCGGGCGGCGCAGATCGACGGGGAGCAGTACGGCGTGCCGTTCGCCGCCGACGCGCCGCTGGAGTACCGCCGCACGGACGTGCCCTCCGGCGGCTACCTGCTGCAGCTGAACGACAAGGAGATGGGCACGATCAACTTCCTGGAGACGATCGAGTTCGGCGGCGGGCGGGTGCTCGACGGCGACGACCGCACCGGCGTCGCTCTCGACGACGACAGCTGGGAGTCGCTGAGATCGCCCACCCGCACGGCGTTCGGCACGGACACCGACGTGACCGTGCTGCGCGAATCGCTCCACCTGGACGAGGACCAGAGCGTCGCCGCCTTCAAGGACGGCCGGGTCGGCGTCCGGCCCGTCTCCTACATGCGCAACTGGCCGATCGCCTTCCACCAGCTGGCCGCCGACCCGCGCATGCGGGGCGCGGACGGGAAGCTGCGCTTCGAGGTGCGCGCGCCGGAGACGAGCGGCGGCGTCCTCGGCGGGTCGGTGCTGGCGATCTCCAAGCACATCCCCGCCGACAAGCTGCAACCGGCCATGCGCCTGATCGAGCAGCTCACCGGTGACCAGGTGCAGTCCCACCTGTTCGCCTGCGGCGGCTACGGCCCGGTGCTGACCGCGATCTACGACGACTTCCGGTCGGGGCGCGGTGCTCCCTGCCGGCACGAGGGCAGCTCGGAGATCATCGCGCCGAGCGCCCAGGAGCTCGCCACGCTCGCCGTGGAGACCCGGGAGTCGGTCGAGCTGGCCGAGCCGAGGCCGAAGTCGCCCTACTACGCCCAGTTCAGCGAGGCTTTCCGCCGCTGCGCGCGCGGCGCGTGGGAGGAGCAGGTGGTCCAGGACACGTTCCTGTCGTCGACGGACATGCTGAAGGCGGCCCTGGACGGCAAGGTCCCCGACGGCAGCCCGACGTGCTAGCGCCGGCGGCAGCGGGCCGCCTCAGTGCCGGGCGTCCCGGGCCGGGCACATCACGCGCGTGTTCCACGGCTCGAACGGGCCCTTGGGGTTGTGCTTGAACAGCCAGATGTGCAGGTCGTAGTGGATGGCCATGCCGTCCTCGTGCGGCTCCATCGGGCCCTGGAACTGCCGGCCGAGCAGCCGGGGACGGTCGTCGGCGGTGGCGATGAGCTGGTCGCGGTCGTTCTTGAAGTATTCGACCGCGCCCAGCCTGCGCCCACCACGCTCGGTCGGGACATAGACCAGGACTTCCGGACGATAGAGGTCGATGTCCTGATCCCCGGCCAGCGTGGGATTCACGTAGTGATATCCCATTCCGCCCAGACGCCGGCCGCTCGCATCCTTGTACGGATATTCGCTGCAGGTATTCGTGGGCCGGTAGCCGTAGCGCTCGGCGACCCGGGGATCGCGGAACTTCGCCATGGCCCGGCGCAGCCGGTCGAGCTCATCGGGGCGGCCGGCCTGGACCTTCGGCTCCGGCGGCTTGGTGAACGCCGTGTGCGGCGTGTGTGCCGTAGCGGCGGGCGAAACCAGGAACACCGGCCCCGCGCAGGCGGCAGCGAGCAGCGTGGCTGCGATTCTTCTCATGCCAGTTGTTTTCTGCCGCCCGCGCACTCGCCAAACGCACGGAAATTCAAAGAACAATCGTCCACCGAAATAAGCGGGACTAGCCCGATATATCACTACCAACAGCGACAAAGCCGGTGCCGGCGCGGTAGTTGGGCGACTGGTGCCGGAAGTACGTGTTGTACACCTGGCAGTAGCGGCCGCCCCGCGCCAGCAGCGTCGAGTGGTCGCCCTCCTCCACGATCTGGCCGTGGTCGAGCACGATGATGCGGTCGACGTGCTCGATCGTGGACAGCCGGTGGGCGATGACGATCGAGGTGCGGCCGGCCAGCACCAGATCGAGGCCCTCCTGGATCTGCGCCTCGGTCAGCGGGTCGACGCTGGCCGTGGCCTCGTCCAGCACCACGATGGCCGGGTCCTGGACGAGCAGCCGGGCCAGGGCGACGAGCTGGCGCTGGCCCATCGACAGGGCGCGGCCGTGCTCGCCCACGTCGGTGCGCAGACCGTGCGGGAGCGCGTCGATCCAGTCGCCGCCGCCGACCGCCGCCGCGGCCGCCAGCACCTCCTCGTCGCTCGCCTCCGGCCTGGGATAGCGGATGTTGTCGGCGACCGTGCCGCTGAACAGGAACGGAGCCTGCGGGACCGCACCGATCTGCTTGCGGTAGGCGGGCAGGTCGAGGCTGCGGATGTCGCGTCCGTCGATCAGCAGCTCGCCCGCCTGGAACTCGTAGAACCGGGTGATCAGCTTGCTGAGCGTCGACTTGCCGGCGCCGGTGTGCCCCACCAGCGCCACGGTCTCGCCGGCCTCGATGACCAGGTCGAAGTCACGCAGCACCGGATGGGCGGCGTCGTAGCCGAACGTCACCTCGCGGAACTCGATGCGGCCCGCCAGCCTGCCTGGCTTGTCGGCGGCGCTCTGCACCACCCGGGGCGGCGCGTCGATCAGCGCGAAGACCCGCTCCGACGCCGACAGCCCCTGCTGGAACTGCGACCAGAACGCCGCGATCGACGTCAGCGGGAACCAGAAGAGCGACACACCCTGCAGGAACAGGTACCAGTCACCGGCCGACAGCCCGCCGCCGAGCACCGCGTCGCCGCCGAGCTGGACCAGCGCGACCGTCGCCAGCCCCGCCACCAGGAACAGCACCGGGAAGATCGCCGAGAAGACGAACCCCTGCCGCAGCGTCACCTGGTAGCTCTGCCGGTTGATCGGCCGGAACTCGTCGTAGACCTGCTGCTCCTGGCGGAAGTTCTTGGCCACGGCGATGCCGCCCATGGTCTCCTGAAGGTTGGCGTTGACCCGGCTCAGCGAGCGTTGCGCCCTGCGGGTGCCGGCCCGGGCCAGCCGCCTGAACAGCAGCGCCAGCCCCACCACGACCGGCACCACCAGCAGCGTCAGCAGCGCGAGCTCGACGCTGTTCAGGAACATCAGCACCGTGACGAAGCCGACCATCAGCACCTGGCTGATCAGGTCCATCGTCAGCGTGGACACGGTGGCGAAGTCGTCGGTGTCGGACGTCACCCGGCTGACGATCTTGCCGGACGGCGTCTCGTCGTAGAACGACAGGTCGCGCTCCAGCACCGCGTCGAACGCGTCCTCGCGCAGCCGGAGCACCACGTCGCCGGTGACCCTGGAGCTGTTGCGCTGGCGTACGTAGTTGAACACCCAGCCCAGCGCGCCCGCGAGCAGCAGGGTCAGCGTGAACTGCCAGCCCACCTCGTCGATCGTGCCGTCGGCGATCGCGTCGACGGCCCAGCTCGCCACCAGCGGCATCGCCGCCTGCGTCATCGACGTCAGCACGATCATGGCCGCGACCAGGAACATCGCGCCCAGCTTGGGGCGGAAGTAGGACAGGATGCGGCGGAGCAGATCACCGTCCTTGTAGGAACGGTCGTAGTCTTCCGCGTCGAGGCCGTCCATGAGGAACCCCATCAGCGCTGCCCTCCCAGCGCCGGGGCCTCGCCGACCCCAGCCTCGCCCGCCCTGCCGTCGCCGGCCCGGCCCTTGCCCGGCCGATTGCCGTCCGGCCGGTCGCCGTCCGGCCGGTCGTCGGGCGGGTCGGTGTGGTGATCGTCCACGCCTGCCTCGTCGTAGTGGGCGAAGATCCGCCGGTAGAGGCGGCTGCGCTCGATGAGCTCGTCGTGGGTGCCGAAGTCGACCAGCTCGCCCCGCCTGAGCAGCAGGACCTTGTCGGCCCACCGGATCTGCGAGAGCCGATGGGTGATGAGCAGCGTGGTGCGCCCGTCGAGGATGCGGCCGATCGCCTGCTGGATCCTGTCCTCGGTGGCGGAGTCGATGGCGCTGGTCGAGTCGTCGAGCACGAGGATCGCCGGATCGGTCAGCAGCGCCCGCGCGATCGCCAGCCGCTGCCGCTGCCCCCCGGACAGCGTGACGCCGCGCTCGCCGATGACGGTGTCGTAGCCGTCGTCGAGCTCGGCGATGAACTCGGCCGCCTGCGCGTCCTCGGCCGCCCTGACCACCGCCTCGCGGTCGGCGCGCTGGCCGAGGCTGAAGGCGATGTTCTCGGCGACGGAGCGCGAGAACAGCACGATGTCCTGCTCGATGGTGGAGATCTGGGAACGCAGCGAGTCGAGGTCCCAGTCGCGCACGTCGACCCCGTCGACCAGGATCCGCCCCTCCGTGACGTCGTAGATCCGGGGCACCAGCTTCGTCAGCGTGCTCTTGCCGGACCCGGTCTCGCCGACGATCGCCACCGTCTCACCCGGCCGCACGGTGAACGTCACGCCGCGCAGCACAGGATCGCCCTCGTCATGACCGAACGTCACGCCGTCGAAGACGATCTCTCCGCTGATCGCCCCGCTGTGCGCGTCGGCTCGCTGCTCCAGCTCGGTCTCCGACGTGATGACGTCCAGGATCCGGCGGGACGACACGATCCCCAGCTGGACCAGGGAGAACGTGAAGATCGACATCTGCGTCGGGAAGCCCAGCATGGCCAGCAATCCCATGAACGACACCAGCTCGCCCAGGGTGATCACGCCGGTGCCGTGGAGGTGGAGCCCGTGCCACAGGCCCCCGGCCATCGCGAACGCGAACAGCAGGGTCGGCAGGTAACGCGCCTGGACCAGCCCGTTGCGCACGAACGAGTCGCGGTAGCGGCGGGCGTTGAGGCGGAACCTGCGCCGCTCCTGCCCCTCCTGCGCGGTCACCTTGATGACCTCGATCCCGCGCACGGCCTGGCTCAGCCCGGCGTTGAGGTCGCCGAACTCCTCACGCATCCGGGTCGCCACCGGGTTGAGCTGCCGCATGTAGTGCCACAGCGTGCCCGCGAACAGCACCGCGAACACCCCGGGCACCAGCAGCAGCCGGGGATCGATCGCGCCGATGAAGAACAGCGGCACCAGGCCCTGGATCCCGGAGTCGACGATCAGGTCGACACCCGGCGTGATCATGATGGAGAGCTGCCGGATGTCGTTGGCCGCCCGGGCCATCAGGTCACCGACCCGCTGCCGGTTGTGGTAGGTCTGGCTCTTGCCCAGCAGGCTCACGTAGAGCTCGTCGCGCGCGTCGCGCTCCAGCCGCTTGGCCAGCACCTCGCTCGACAACCTCGCCACCAGGTCGAACAGCCCCCGCACGATCACCACGGCCAGCAGCGTGAGCGCGATCATCCCCAGTGCGTGGATCGCCTCGGCTCGCTCGCCCAGCACGGCGTCGAACGCGCTGCCGGTGAACTGCGGCACCATGGCGTTGAGCACCACCATCACCAGCGACCCGCCGAGAAAGCCGATCAGCAGAAGCGGGTGGCGGCGCAGATGCGACCAGAGCCACCGCACCGGGCCGCGCCGGTTGTAGCGGGGTCCGTCAACGGAGAACTCCGAACTGCTGCTGGTCACGTCCAAGCCCCCCGGCCGCGAATCTGCGGACAACGACCCTGTTTTGTACCACCCGGCGCCGACAGATTCCCAACGCTTTTCCGCCCCGGAACGCCGGTACCACCGCCTCCACCCTGCGGCGTCACCCCACACCCCACCGCCCACCGTGACATCCCTCCCAGGCCCTCCGCCCGGTGGCGACCTCAGCCCTCGCGCCGCGAAACCGCAGTGCCGGCACCAGCCGCACCGGCGACACCGGCGACACCGGCTGCAGTGGGGGTGCGCCGGCGGCGGCGGTGCCGGAGCAGTGTGGGCAGCCAGGGCAACGCCCCGGCGACCAGCAGCAACGCCAGCCAGGGCGCCCGCCACCAGGCCGAGATGCTCGCCACCGGCGGGGACGGCGGCACCACCACCCACGGCAGCGCCGTCTTCGACCACGCCAGGAACGCATCGCCGATCGGCATCAGCCCGAACGCGTACCGCTTGGTCCACGGCGTGCCGACCGGCACCCCCACCAGTTCGCCATAGTTGGCCAGCGCCCCGGCGAGTGCGGTGTCGCCCTGCGACTGGGCGGCGCCCAAGGTCACGACGCTCGCCGACAGGCTTGTCCCGAGCGGCAGCGGCCCGGAGTCGACGTCGCCCGGCCCGTCCATGCCGATCGGATACTCCCTGGTCGCCGGCCCCAGCCCGAGCGGCGACACGACGAACAACTCCCGGAACCGCAGATATTGATCCCGGGCGAACCCGGGATCCACCTCGATCAGGAACCGCTGGATCACGCTCTGCGAGCTCCCCCGGGCCACCTCCAGCGCCTCACCGGCACTCTCTGCCGCCTGACCGGTGCCGGGGTCGGCTCGGTGCGGGAGCAGGCCCGTACGCGGATCGAGCCGTTGCCGCACCTTCCGCAGCCACCGCTCGACGGTGCCGCCGTAGCGGGGCGGCAGCAGCGCGTCGTGCAGCCGCAGCGACGCCATGGCCACGGTGGAGTCGACCGGCCACGCCTGCTCCGGGTAGGCGGCCAGGTAAGGCGAGGCGGAGGCGTCGAAGGCGTCGCCCAGCGCGGCCGAGTCGTCGGCGAACCGCCGCAGCTCGCCCGCATCGCGCGAGTCACCGGGTTGCAGCGCCAGCACCCCGCCACGCAGCCAGTTGGTCCAGCCGCGGTAGAAGACCCCGTGAGACGGGACGAGGTCGCGGCTGAGCGGCGCCCGCCCGGCGGGTGAATCCAGCCGGGCCAGCGCCCACCGCGCCTCGCGCAGCGCGCCGGACCGCTCGCCCGCCGGCTCCCGCATCCCCAGCTCGACCCAGGCCAGGCCGTACAGCGCGTGCAGGAAGAAGAACCCCTCCGGGAACAGGTGCTGCGCCTCGTCCCCCGCACCGGCGTCGAGCGCCGACCGCACGAACGCCAACTGCCGCCGCACCCCCGCCGGCTCCCCACCGCCCCCGGACATCCCGCCATCAACCCCGGCCGCCACACCAGCGGAAACCGGGGAGGCCGAGCCACCAACACCCACCGAGGCCGAGACGCCCGCACCGGTGGGGAGCCCCGCCGTGGCGGGCACGGTCAGCCGGATCGCCCCCACCAGGGCACACACGCTGACCCCGGCCGCAGCCGCCCGGCGCGTCCACCCCAGCACCCGGCGGGTCATCGATGGCGCCCTGGACATCCGGTGATCGTAACGCAACCCACCAGGCCGAAACGGGCACCGGTGCCGTACGTCAGGTCACCTCCTTGCGCGTCACCCGCACCGTGCCGGCCACCGCCGGCACGACGATCCAGAAGGCCGCCGCAACGGCCAGCCGCACGGCGTCGGCGCCGGTCAGGTCACCGGCCATGAGCGGCATGGCGGCGGTGTTGAGGTCGAGCCACTCGGCGAGTGTCCTGCCGAGGTCACCGAGCAGGCGGACGCCGCTCCACACGATGGTCGCGGACAGGCTGATGACGATCGCCGCCGGCGCGTTGAGCAGCAGCAGGCCGAGCGCCAGGCCCGACGCGACGCCGAGCACGCAGCTCGCGGTCCAGCCGAGCAGGGCGGCCACGTCGACGTCCCACGTGGGCGCCACCCCCTCGACGCCGGCCACCACGGCGGTGACCGGAACCGCGACCAGCATCGCGAACAGGGCGGCGAGCACGGCCGTGACCAGCGGCGGCACGCACTTGGCAGCGATCACCCGCCACCGCCTGGGTTCGAGCGCGAACGTGGTCAGCGCGGTGCGGTGGCTCCACTCGCCGGTGACGGTGAAGATGCCGAGCACGGGCAGCAGCGTGCCGTAGCCGACCCCGGCGGTGCCGACCAGGAGCTGGTAGTCGGGGCCGGCGACCAGGCCGCGGGCGGCGATGACGGCGACGGTCAGGGCGACCAGGACGGCGGTCATGATCTTGCCGCTGCGGGTGTCGAAGAGCTTGCGCGTCTCGACGGCCAGCAGCCGCGGGAACGGGATCGGTGCGGCGGTGGCGGTCATGCGGGGCTCCGGTCGGCGTGGGAGGTCAGGTCGAGGAAGGTCTGTTCGAGGGTGCGGCCCTGGCTGAGCTCGGCCGGGGTGCCCTTCGCGAGGACCCGGCCGCGGGCGATCAGCACGATGTGGTCGGCGACCTGCTCCACCTCGTGCAGCAGGTGGGAGCTGAGCAGCACGGCGCACCCAGCGCCGGCGAGGCCGCGCAGCAGCCCGCGCATCCACTGGATGCCCTGCGGGTCGAGACCGTTGGCCGGTTCGTCGAGGATGAGCACGCGGGGGCTGCCGAGCAGCGCGTGGCCGATGCCCAGCCGCTGTCTCATGCCGAGCGAGTAGCCGCCCAGGGTGCGGCGGCTCTCCTTGGACGTCAGCCCGACCAGGTCGAGGATCTCGTCGACGCGCTGCTTCGGCAGGCCGAGCGTCAGCGCACCCAGCGTGAGCACTTCCCGCCCGGTGCGGCCGGGGTGCTGGGCGCCGGCGTCGAGCAGCGTGCCGACCTGGGCGGCCGGGTTGTGGAGCTCGGCGTAGGGCCGCCCCAGGACGGTGGCGGAGCCCGAGGTGGCGCGCGCCAGACCGACCAGGATCCGCAGGGCCGTCGACTTGCCGGCGCCGTTGGGCCCGAGGAACCCGGTCACGCTGCCCGCCGCGACGGTGAACGACACGTCGTCGAGCGCCTTCACATCCTTGTAGGCCTTGGTGAGGTTGCTGAGCTCGATCATGCGCCCAAGTTCATCGAATTCGGGCGCGTACCTCATCGGCCTCAGGTCGAGCTCTGCCGGCCGGAATCTAGACCTGGGTGAGCCCGGTCGTAGACCCAGGTCGGTGGTAGGTCACGTGGGTGACGAGACTGTTGCCCGAGACCTTGACGGGTTCGAGGGTCATGGGCCCGACCCCGTCGAACAGCCGCTCCCCCGCCCCGATGACCACCGGCGCGACGTGCAGCCGCAGCTCGTCGATCAGCCCCGCCGCCAGGTACTCGTTCACCGTGCGGGCGCCCCCGGCGATCGCGACGTCGGCCTCGCCCGCGGCCTCGCGTGCCTGTCGGAGCGCCGATTCGATGCCGTCGGTGACGAAGGTGTAGGTCGTGCCGCCGAGCATCTCCAGCGGCTCGCGCCCGTAGTGCGTCAGGACGAAGACCGGCGCGTGATACGGCGGCTCGTCGCCCCACCAGCCCTTCCAGTCCAGGTCCCAGGCGCCACGGCCGGGCGCGAACATGTTGCGTCCCATGATGTACGCGCCGGCCTCCGTGATGGCCTTGACCTCCGGGGCCTCGGGCTCCTCGAACATCCACTGGTGCAGCGTGTCGCCGACGCCGTCGCCGAACGGGTTCTCCAGGGTCTGGTTGAGTCCCGCGGCGAAGCCGTCGAGAGAGATCGACAGGTCGCAGGTCACCTTGCTCATGGTGTTCCTCCAGGTCGTGCGGCTCTTTCAGGAAGAAGTCGTAGCCGCCCGCCCTTTCTTGACACGCCCCGGAAGATTTCCGCTACCCGCCCGGCTGGACCGTCACCCGGTAGGCCAGCCGCAGTCCCGCCGAGGCGTGGGCGGCCCCGCTGACCAGGAGCCAGCGCGCCGGGCCGCCGCGTGGATCGGCGGTGTAGGCGGCCGACACCCACTCGACGCCGATCGGGAAGTGCCCGGACGACTGCGTCCCCGGCACGAACCACATCACCTGCGCCTCCGCCCACACCAGCGGCGCCGCCGCGCCCTCCCCCAGCGCCGGGACGTCGGGCGGGTAGAAGCTGAACTCCGTGGCGGGCTCGTTCGAGCGCCACATCTGTATACGGGCGTTGTGCCCCACCCGGACGACCCCCGAGTAGACCGTCGTGGTGGGCGTCAGCACGAGCGCGGGGTGCGCGGTCAGTTCGAGGATCTCGTACGGCATTCCGCGACGGTAGGGCAGTCGCCGGTCCGCCGGAAGGGCCCCCGGTGCGGGGCTTTCACCCCCCGGCGTGATGCCGGAGCCGCCGGGCGGCGAACACGGCCCCGGCCACCAGGACGATCCCGCCGGCCAGCGCCGGCACCCAGTCGCCCAGGACGACGTACGACGTCATCCCGCGCGACAACGGCACGTCGACCACGAAGGCTCCCCGGTAGCCGGGCGGGTACCAGGCCAGCCGCCGCCCGGTCGCGTCGAAGGCCGCCGAGGTGCCGTCGAGCTCCACGAGCACCGCCGGACGCCCGGTCTCGACCGCTCTGACCGCCTCGAAGCTCGCTTGCTGCGGCTGCGCCCAGCTGCCGTGGAACGTGGTGAGCGACCCCTGGACAATCGTGACGTCCGCCCCCATGCGGACAAGTTCCCGGCGCATATCGGGAAAGGTCGACTCGTACGAGATGAGCGGCCCGACCCGGCGGCCCGACACCTCCAGGATGGTCAGCCGGTCACCGGTGACACGGTCCCGGTCGGCCGCCTCGGTGTGGCCGGTGATCCACCCCAGCAGCGGCCGAAGCGGGACGTACTCGCCGAACGGCACCAGGCGCTGCTTCGTGTACGTGCCCACCAGGCCGGTAGTCGCGTACTGGTGTGTCGACTTGGCGATCCTGCCGGACGGATCCGCGGCGTCCACGTTGACCAGCAGGTCAGCGCCCACCTCTGCGGCGGCCGACCGCAACGCGCGGTCGAGACCGGGACGCCGCGCGGGATCGACCCCGACGCTGCTCTGCCCCCACACGACCACGTCGGGCCGGCGGCCGGCGAGCTCGCGGGTCAGACGCAGATGCTCCGCGACCCGCCGATCGGCTCCCGGCACCATGCCCGCCTGGACGCCCGCCACCCTCATGGTGCCCGTCACCGGGGGCTCGGGCCGTACCAGCCCGTAACCGACCCCCGCCACGGTCAGCGCGACCGCCGCCCCGGCCCCGGCGAGCCTGGCGCGGCGCCCGGCGCCGGGCAGCACGGCGGCGGCGAGCCCGACGTTGACGGCGACGAGCAGGAAGCTCACCAGCCAGACCCCTCCGAGCGCCGCGAGCCCGAGCACCGGCCGCGCCTGCCACTGGCTCAGCCCGAGCAACCCCCACGCGCCCCCGAAGTGCTTCCACGATCGCACCGCCTCGATCCCCACCCAGACCGAAGGCAGCACCAGCACCGCCGCCAGGACCCGGGCCGGAGAGGGCCGCCGCAGCAGCCAGTACGCGGCCATCCCGAACGGCGCCCAGAACAGTCCGACGACCGCCATCACCAGCGGCGAGAACACCCCCAGGGAAGGCAGCAGCCAGTGCAGCAGCGTGACGAAGAAGCCCACCCCCGCGCACCACCCGCGCCACGCCGCCTC
>NZ_LAVL01000020.1 GCF_001083785.1 Nonomuraea sp. SBT364 | reverse complement strand
GAGGAGCTCGGGGAGGGCGAGCGGGAGGGGGCGCACGGCGTCGCCCGTCTGGACGCCCGCTCTGCTCTCGCCATCCCGGACATAGCGCACGATGTGGCTCATGGAGGTCGATACTATCGACGGCCGTCCGGCAGCGTGATCAACGCCGTGGTCAAGATTGTGATCGGGCTGGCTCAAGGCCGGGCCGGCTGAGTGCGCCGGGCGTAGGCGCGGGCGGCGCGGGCGCGGTCGCCGCAGCGGGTGGAGCACCAGTGGCGGCGGCCGTGGCGCAGCAGGTAGCGGTTGCAGGGGGCGGAGCCGCAGAGGGTGAGGCGGTCGGCGTCGGGGCCGGTGAGGAGGTCGGCGGCGTTGGCCGCGAGGGCCGCGAGAGCGCGGTCGAGGATCTCGTTGGTGGGGCACGGCGCCGCGCGGTAGGGGCCGTTCTTCTCGTCCCAGTAGAGCAGGGCGGCCGTGGGTGCCCTGCTCAGCGCGTCGTTGACGGCGGACAGGGCCGAGGGCAGGGCGGGCAGTCCGGCGACGCGGGCGGCGAGCAGCCCCCTGACGTGTTCGCGCAGTGAGCGCAGCTGGGTGGCGCACATCTCCCGCACGCCGGCGTCGGCCGGTGCCAGGCCGCGTCCGGTGAGCCACCGGTTGGCCGCCGCGGGGGTGCCGAGGAGGTCGACGAACTGCCCTCCGGGCACCGCGATCGCGCTGTTGGCGAAGTCGAGGGCGAGATAGTCGTCCGCCCCGGGCGCGGGTGGCAGCACGGTCTCGGGCTCACTCATACTCCTCATGGTACGGGTTGCGTTCATCCGTGAGACACCGCTACCGTCTCTTCACGGATAAACCACTTCTCATCCGTGAGGTTTCGATGACCGACCAGATTCCCGTCCGCGTCTTCGGCGGCCCGACCGCCCTGATCGAATACGGTGGCCTGCGCTTCCTGACCGACCCGACCTTCGACGCCCCCGGCGACTACCAGGTGCCGGGCGGCCGGCTGACCAAGACGGCACCCGCCGCCGCCGCGCCGGCCGGGCTCGGCCGCGTCGACGTGGTCCTGCTCTCCCACGACGAGCACCCGGACAACCTCGACACCTCCGGCCGGGCCCTGCTCGGCGACGTCCCGCTCACCCTCACCACCCCCGGGGGCGCCCGGCGCCTGGGCGACGGCGCCAGGGGGCTGGCCGACTGGGAGTCGATCGAGCTGGAGCGCCCCGGCGGCGGCACGATCACCGTCACCGGCGTGCCCGCCGTCCACGGGCCCGGCCCGCGCGAGGAGGTGGAGCCGATCACCGGCCAGGTCGTGGGATTCGTCCTGATCGGGGACGGCCTGCCCACCGTCTACGTCAGCGGCGACAACGCCTCGCTCGACCTGGTCAAGCAGATCGCCGGCCGCTTCGGGCCGGTGGACACCGCCATTGTCTTCGCCGGGGCTCCCCGCTTCCCCGTGCTGTTCGGCGGCGCGCTGATCGTCCTCGACAGCGGGCAGGCGGCCGAGGCGGCCACGATCCTCGGCGCCCGCCGGGTGATCCCCGTCCACTACGACAGCTGGGCGCATTTCACCGAGGGGCGTGACGAACTGGTCGCCGCGTTCACCGCCGCCGGGCTGGCCGACCGGCTCGACCTGGGAGACCGGGGCTGACCCGCCCCTCCCCACTCCCGCCGTCCGCGCCTGCCCGGGGTCCCTCGGCCCATCGGACCGCGTCTGCCTGAGGTCCCTCGGCCCATCGGACGGCGCTTGCCCGAGCCCTCCGCCCACCGGAACGCGCCTGCCCAAGGAAACCTTCGTGACGACTTCCGTGCCTGCCCGGAGCAAGTGTCTCCCGCGCTCGCGGGCGCAGCGCCGCATCCTGATCGTCCTGGCCGTGGCCCAGGTTCTCAGCGGGGCCGGGCTGGCGGCAGGCGTGGCCTTCGGCGCGCTGCTCGCACAGGACATGCTCGGCTCCACCAGCCTCGCCGGCCTGGTCAGCGCACTGGCCACCGCCGGTTCCGCGCTGGCGGCCATCGCCGTCGGCCGTGTCTCGCAGGCGCGCGGCCGCCGCCCCGGCCTCGCCGCCGGATACCTGGCGGGCGCCGTCGGCAGCGCGGGCGTCATCGCCGCCGCCGTCCTGGACGACCCCGTCCTGCTGTTCGCGGCGATGTTCGTCTACGGCGCCGGTACGGCCACCAACCTGCAGGCCCGTTACGCCGGGGCCGACCTGGCCGACCCGGCCGGGCGTGCCCGCGCCGTGTCCGCCGTGCTCGTCGCCACCACGCTGGGCGGCGTGGCCGGCCCCAACCTCGCCGCGCCCACCGGCGACCTCGCCCACGGCCTCGGCATCCCGCATCTGGCCGGGCCGTTCCTGCTCGCCGGCGTCGCCTACGCGGTGGCCGCCCTGGTCCTGGCCGTCTGGCTGCGCCCCGACCCGCTGCTGCTGGCCCGCGCCCTGGAGGCCGGAGCCCCGGAGGCCGGCGGCGAACCGCTCCCGGCAGCCGGACGCCGCTCCGCCGTGCCGGCCGGCGCGCTGGTCATGGTGCTCACCCAGTTCGTCATGGTCACGACCATGACGATGACGCCCGTCCACATGCACGACCACGGCCACGGCGCCGCCGCCTCCGGCTTCGTCATCGCCGTCCACATCGGCGCCATGTACCTGCCCTCGCCGGTGACCGGCTGGCTCGTCGACCGCTGCGGCCGCCTCCCGGCCGCTGTCGCCGCCGCCCTGGCCCTGCTGGCCGCAGGGGTGCTCGCGGCGGGCGCCCCTGGTGACTCCCTTGTGCCGTTCGTGGTGGCTCTGGCCCTGCTGGGGCTGGGCTGGAACCTCGGCCTCGTCACCGGCACCGCGATCATCGCCGAGGCAGCCCCGGCGGCCACCCGCGCCAGGACCCAGGGGCTGGTCGACGTCTCCATCGCCATCGCGGGCGCTGTCGGCGCCCTGGCCTCGGGCCTGGTCACCGCCACCGCCGGCTACCCCCTCCTGGCCGTCGCCGGCGGCCTCCTGGCCCTCGCCATCATCCCGGCCGCCGCCGCCACACCCCGCCGCCGATGACGGGCACCGGCGCGCCGCCCGGCCCAGGCCGCCGGGGCCGGCGGCGCGCTGAACATCCGCCCCCGCCCCGCCGGGACCCGACGCCGGCCGTCCAGCGCCGGTCGTCCGGGAGTCGTCCCGCGCCGGCCCCGCCTGGGAGTCGTCCCGCGCCGGCCCCGTCGGGCGGTCGTCATGCGCAGGTCGTTCGTGCGGGCGGCCGGCGCCATCGCTACGTTCCGGCGTCCGTGAGCTCGTAGCCCGCTTCCTCGACGACGGCGCGCACCTCGTCGGCGTCGAGCGGGCGGTCGCTGGTCACGGTGACCGTGTCGTGCTCCACGTCCACGGCGACGGCGGTGATCCCGGCGACGCGTTCCAACTCCTCGGTGACGGCGTCGGCGCAGTGCCCGCACGCCATCCCGGTCACGGTGTAGACGCTGGTGGTCATGCTGCCTCCTTGACCGTGCGGGTGATCGAGTTCGCCTCGCGCATGCGGCCGTCGGGCGCGAAGCGGCCGAAGAAGTGCACGTCGATGGTCAGGTCCTTGCCGCGGTTGTGCACGTACAGGGTGAAGCGGGCGGCGAGCCGGTCGTCGTCGGTCATCGCCTCGTGCACCTCCATGCGGCTGGTGGGCCGGTTCTTGCGCACCGGGCGGGTGTGCGCGATGAGCTTGTCGCGGTCCATCCGGTTGCCGTCGGCGTACTGGACGACGTCCGGCGTGTGATAGCGGTCCACGACCACCGCCGCGTCCTCGTCGCCGGACACGAGGTCGTCGTGGAAGGAGGTGTAGAAGTCGATGATGAACTGGGCGGGATCGGTGGTGATCACGGTCTTCCTTCGCCAGCGGTACGATCTCTTACGCGCTGTAAGATATGTGCCGCCCGACAATTTTGACAAGGTGTAAGAGATGATTGCGAACCGCCGTGCCGACGCCCAGCGCAGCCGCGCGGCCGTCCTGGACGCCGCGGTCCGGCTGCTCGGCACCCGGCCCGACGCCAGCGTGGAGGCCATCGCCACCGCCGCCGGCGTCACCCGCCAGACCGTTTACGCCCACTTCCCCAACCGGGACCGGCTGCTGGCCGCCGTCGTCGACCGGCTCACCCAGGAGACCGCCGCCGCCATGGACGCCGCCATGGACGCCACCGGCCTCGACACCGGCTCCAACACCGGCTCCGACACCGGCTCCGACACCGGCTCCGACACCGGCACTGGCCCCGGCCCCCGCCCTGGCCCCGGCCACGACGCCGCCACTGGGCCAGTAGCTGGCGCGCTGCTGCGTATGCTCGACGCCGCCGCCGAGATCGCCGGCCGTTACCCGGGTCTGCTGGAGAAGATCAGCTCCCTGGCCGTCCCCCCGCAGGAGGATCACGAGCGTCACACCCTCATCAGCGACCGCCTCCTCCGGGTGATCCGGCGCGGCCAGGACAGCGGCGAGTTCGACGACCGGCTGCCCACCGGCTGGCTGGTTGCCGCCACCGTCAAGCTCGCGCACGCCGCCGCCGAGGAGGCCGCCGCCGGTCGCCTGTCACAACCCGAAGCCGCCCGCGCCTTCCACACGTCCCTTCTCCGCATCCTCGGCCGCCCGGACCCCCACCAGAACGGCAGCACCGAGCCCACGCCATAAGACGCGGCACCCGCCCGCGCCATCGGCCGTCGCCGCCGACCCGGCGCCGACCCGGCGCCGACCCGCTGTACCGGGTCCGCGTCGCCAGGCCCGTGGCTATGGGGACCTCGTAGTGGGGCGGGTGCTTACTCGTTGTGCAGGACGGCGGCGATCGTCAGGCGCGCCGCGGACCTGGCGGGCACCAGGGCGCCCAGCACGGCGATCAGTACCCCGGACAGCGCCGGCAGCACGAGCAGCGGCGCGTCCCAGATGTCCTTCATCGACTCGGGGAACACCACCACCCCGACGTTGTCCACGATCAGGCGGTGCGCGGCCATCCCGCCGGGAATCCCGATCAGCCCGCCGGCCACGCCCAGCGCCGCCATCGACGTCACCATCATGATCGTCACCTGGCGCGGCGTCATCCCGATCGACTTGAGCATCCCCAGGTCGCGGCGGCGTTCGCGGGTGTTGAGCAGGACGGTGTTGAAGACGCCGAGCGACGCCACGACGATCAGCAGCGTGGTGAAGACCGAAGCGACCCCGACGACGGTCGCCGCGGCGCGGGTGTCCGGGCGGACGATGGACGGGTGCAGGCCCGGGCCGGCCGCCCTGACCGCGGCGGCGTAGGCGTCGGCGTCGGCCCCCGCGGCCAGCCGTACCTCGTAGTGGTCGGCACCGGTGCCCGGGGCCAGTGCGGTCAGCGTCGCCCACGTGGACCACAGGAAGCGGGGATCGCCGCTCATGATCTGGCCGACGATGAGCGCGGGGACCCGCCTGCCGTCGAGCTCCAGCGTGATCCGGTCACCGACCGCGAGGCCGCGCTGCACCAGGAACGACGGCGGGGCGGCGACCTCGCCGGGCCCGGCCGGCCAGCGGCCCTCGACGACCTGCGAGGCCAGCGCGGACGGGTCGCCGCGCTGGAAGTTGACGGCACTGCGCTGCGCGTGCCCGCTCAGGTGGACGTCGACGAACACCTTCGCCGTCACGTGCGTCGCGCCCGGCAGCGACCTCAGCAGCGCCTCGATCCGCGCGTCGTCCAGCTTCGGCGCGGTCTGCTGGAACACCGGCCGGCCCGCCCGCACGCCGACCTGCGGGACCGGGCTGGCCTCTGCCTCGGCGAAGGCGATCATCGTGCTGGTCAGCCCGGTGGTGAGGGTGACGGTGACCACGCCCAGGACGACCGCCGCCATGGTCATCGCGGTGCGGCCCGGCCGTGCGAACGGCTGGCCCAGGCCCAGGCTGACCGGGCGCGGCAGCCGCGAGCCGCCGAGCAGCCGCTGGACGCCCAGCCCCCGGCCCCGCAACGGCGCACTGCCCGCGCCACCCGCGCTGAGCGCCCGCGCCGCCGGCAGCCGGTGCGCGCGCAGCGCCGGCACCAGCGCCGCCGCCGCGACCACCAGCGGCATGCCGGCCAGGCAGACGACGGACACCCACGGGCTGATCCCGATGCCGGCGCTGCCGCTCTCGACGCCCTGGAAGGCGGTGTTCAGCACCGGCCCGGCCAGCACGTTGCCCAGCAGCGTGCCCGTGACGCACCCGGCGGCAGCCGGCACCGACACCATCGTCAGGTAGACGGCGACCACCTGGCTGGGCGTGAACCCGACGGCCTTCAGCACACCGATGTGCCGGCCCCCCGACACCACGGCGCCGCTGACCACGTTGGCCACCATGAGAACGGCGACCAGCAGGCCGAGCACGCCGAAGAGCGTCATGAACGGCAGATAGGCATCGGCCGAGGCGGAGAAGGCGCGCCGCAGCTCCAGATGGGACTGCGCCACCGACAGCGCGCCCCCGGGCAGCTCCGCGGTCACCGAGTCCAGACCGGCCCGTACGTCCTGCTCCGTCGAGGCGCTGTCGAAGCGGTAGAGCATCTGGACGCCGGACGGGCGCAGCGCGGCGGCCTGCGCGGGAGTGACCCACGCGTCGGCCGACTGGCTCATGCCGGCGGCCAACCCGACGACCGTCAGCGGCGGCACCCCGGGCGCCAGCAGCCGCGAGCCCAGCATGCCGGGCCGCAGCGGGCGGCCGGCGTCGCGCAGGTTGAGGACGATCTCGCCGGGCGCCCTGGCCCAGCGCCCGTGCAGCGGGTGCACGCGGTCCACCGGCCCGCCCGGGTCGGCCCGGCCCACCAGCTTGAGCGGGCCCTCGGCCTCGGGGATGTCCGTGGTCCTGGGGAAGCTGACGACGACCTGCTCGAACGGGCCCGCCGCGGCCTCGACGCCGGGCCGCCGGGCGGTCGCCGCGAGCGCCTCCTTCGACACCTTCGCGATGTCGAAGGAGGCGACGGCGTGGGCGCCGCGCTGCTCGTCGAAGGCCCGGTCGAACGGGGTGGTGGCGGCGTCGAGCAGCCCCAGCGTGAGCATGATCGTCGTGGTGCCGCACAGCACGACCAGGCCCGTGACGACCGTCTGGAGCCGGCGCCGCAGCACCGCCGCCCGCGCGGCCCGCCACACCGCCCCCATCCCCATACCCCACCTGGTCCCCACCCCGGTGCCGGGGCCGGTGTTCGGCCAGGAGTTCATTCGGCACGCTCCAGCGCGCTCTCCCGCGCCACCCGGCCGTCGGCGAGCTCGACCAGGCGGCCGGCGCAGCGGGTCGCCAGCTGCGGATCATGGGTGACGATCAGCAGCGTCTGGCCGATCTGGTTGAGGTCGATGAGCAGGTCCATCACCTGCTCGCCGAAACGGCTGTCCAGCGCGCCGGTCGGCTCGTCGGCCAGCAGCAGCGCCGGACGGTTCATCAGCGCGCGCGCCACCGCCACCCGCTGCCGCTCGCCGCCGCTCAGCACCGCCGGATAGGCGTCCTTGCGGCCCGCGATGCCCAGCTCGTCCAGCAGCTCCAGCGCGCGTCGCCGCGCCTGGCGGGCCGGGACGCCGGTGAGCTGCGCGGGCAGCGCCACGTTGTCGAGCGCCGGCAGGTCGTCGATGAGGTTGAAGAACTGGAAGATCATGCCGATGTGCCGCCGCCGGAACAACGCCAGCCCCGTCTCGTCCAGCCGGCCCAGATCCTCGCCGGCGACCACGACCGTGCCCCCGGTCGGGCGGTCCAGACCGGCGATCATGTTGAGCAGGGTCGACTTGCCGCAGCCCGACGGCCCCATCACGGCCACGGCCTCACCCGCGCCGATCCGCAGGGACACCCCGTCGAGCGCCGCCGTCTCCCCGTAGTGCTTGCGCACGCCGTCCAGTCGCACGATGTCTTCTTGGCTCACGCGCAGCACGCTAGGCCAGCGGCCGGACCCTCCGCATCGGTCGGCGGACCGAACCCGTCCGCCCGGGTCATACCCAGGGTGTACGGGGTCGCTCCGGAGGCTGATGCGCGGTGCGGCGGCCGTCTGGGACAGTGGTGCCGTGTGGACGATCGTCGCTCTGGTCGTGGCGTGCGCAGTCGCCGGATGGCTGGCCGTCGCGCTCCTGCGGGCGCGCCGCCTGCACCGCAAGGCGCTGGAGGAGCGCGGCTGGCTGCTGGAGCGAGAGCGTGAGAGCGCCGCGCGCACCGCCGTCGAGGCCGAGCGGTCCCGCATCGCCCGCGAGCTGCACGACATCGTCAGCCACAACGTCAGCCTCATGGTGGTCCAGGCGGCGGCCGCCCGCGAGGTGCTGCCCACGATGCCCGGCGAGGCCGAGGCCGCGCTCAAGGCCGTCGAGGGCGCCGGCCGAGACGCGATGACCGAGCTGCGCCACCTGCTGGGGCTGCTCGCGCCGTCGCAGAGCGGCGACGACGAGCCCTACGGCGGCGACCTGGCGCCGCAGCCGAGCCTGAGCCGGCTGGGTCCGCTCATCGACCGGATCGCGTTCGCCGGGCTGCCCGTCGACGTGCGCGTCTCGGGGGAGCCGAGGCCGCTGCCCGCCGGGGTCGACGTCACCGCGTACCGGATCGTCCAGGAGGCGCTCACCAACGCGCTCAAGCACGGCAGCGGCGTGACGGCGCAGGTCACGGTCCGTTACGCCGACCGTTCCCTGCGGGTGGAGGTCCTCAACACCGGCCCCAGCGTGCTGACCGCCCCCGCCTTACCGGGCCACCGCGAGGAGGCCGGCCCCGGCCCCGGCCACCACGACGGCGCCGGGCGGGGGCTCCTCGGGCTGCGCGAGCGTGTCGCCGTCTACGGCGGCGACCTCGACGCCAGGCGCCGGCTCGGCGGCGGCTACCGCGTCCGCGCCCGCATCCCCTTGGACCGCCCATGACACCCCGCAACCCCACGAACCGACCGCCCATGACGTCCCGCACCGCCCCGAACCGGACGCGGCCTGGGATGCGTCGTACCCCATGGGGAGGCGTTGTGGCGGGGGCCGGGTTCGCGTCTCGCCGGGATCTGTGGTGACGGCGCCCGAGCCGGCGCCCCGGGTGCTGATCGCCGACGACCAGGCGCTGGTCCGCAGTGGTTTCCGCCTGATCCTGACCACGCGCGGCATCCCCGTGGCCGGAGAGGCCGCCGACGGGGCCGAAGCGGTCGCGGCCGCGCGGGAGCTGCGCCCCGACGTCGTGCTGATGGACATCCGCATGCCCGCCATGGACGGCCTCGAAGCCGCAGGTCACATCCTGCGGGAGCTCCCAGGCTGCCGGGTGATCATGCTGACGACCTTCGACCTCGACCGGTACGTGTACGCCGCCCTGGCCCTCGGAGCCAGCGGCTTCCTGCTCAAGGACGTCACCCCCGAGCACCTGGCGGCCGCCGTGCGCCTGGTCGGCACCGGCGACGCCCTCCTGTCGCCGTCGATCACGCGCCGGCTGGTGGAGCGTTTCGCCTTCAGTGACCGTCACCCCGTCCGCGCGCCCGCCCCGCACCGTGACCTGGCCGTCCTGACCCCCAGGGAGCTGGAGGTGCTGACGTTCGTCGGGCAGGGCCTGTCCAACGCCGAGCTGGCCGACGCGCTCACCCTCAGCGAGTCCACCGTCAAGACCCACGTCGGCCGCATCTTCACCAAGCTCGGCCTGCGCGACCGCGCCCAGGCCGTCGTGCTCGCCTACGAGACGGGCCTCGTCTCGCCCGGCGACTCCTGCTGATCCTCGCCGCGCCCCGCCGGTCCCGGTCCGCGGCCATCCGCGTCGTGGGTGAGCAGCCACTGTTCGACCGCCGCGGTCATCCTGGCGCCCGCCTCCAGCGCCGCGGCCTTGGCGGCGACCGGGTTCGTGCCGGCTGCCTGGCCGAGGATCACGCCGAGCACCAGGCGGCCCCGTACGCGGGAGGCCCACATGAGGTTGCCGCCGGCGGCGGTGCCGGAGCCGGTCTTGATGCCGATGACGCCATGCCTGTTCAGCAGCGTGTTGGTGTTGGGCAGCGTCCTGGCGTCGCCGGGGACGGCCGTGCCGGTCCGCGCCACGACCTCGCGGAAGACCGGGTCGCGCATCGCCGCCCTGGCCAGTTCGAGCTGGTCGGCGGCGGTGCTGACGGTGGAGTCCTCGTTGCCGCTGGCGCCCGTGTACGTGGTTTCGGCCATGCCCAGGCGGCGCGCGGCGGCGTTCATACGCTCGACGAAACGCTCCTCCGAGCCGGAGTCCCAGCGGGCCAGGAGGCGGGCCACGTTGTTGCCCGAAGGCACCATCATGAGCTCCAGCAGACGGCGCAGCCGGATCGTCCGGCCCTCCCTGACCGGGACGGTGGACTCCCTCGCCAGGTACGACTCGTCGGCGGCCGTGCGGTCCACCTTGACCGGCGGGCCGTCGTCGCCGGGCCGCAGCGGGTGGCGGCGCAGGATCACGTAGGCGGTCATGACCTTGGCCACGCTGGCGATGGGCACCGGGTTCCGCTCACCGCTGGCGCCCAGGCTGCCCAGGCCCTCCACCTCGACCGCCGACTGCCCTTCGTCCGGCCACGGGAGGGACGCGCCCGCACCGGACACCGGCGGTACGGCCCCGCAGCCCGGCAGGGCGCTCACCAGCAGCAGGAGGATGATGAAGAAACGTCGCATGCCGGACACGGTGGGTCCGGCACGTGTCCGTCCGGCCGTGGCCGCGTATCCGTCCGCGCTCGGCCGTGTATCAGCTGCGCATCAGCCCGGTGGCCGGCGGGGCAGGCGCACGGCGGCCACGGCGCCGCCGCCGGGGGCGTTGGCCAGGGTCAGGCCGGCGCCGATGACCCGGGCCTGGCCCTGCGCGATCGTCAGCCCGAGCCCGTGCCCGCGGCCGCGTTCGGCGGCTCCCGTGCGGAAGCGCTCGGGGCCGCCGGCCAGGAGTTCCGCGGGGAAGCCCGGCCCCCGGTCGCGGACCTCGATCACGTGGTCGCGGATGGCGATCTCCACCGGCGGCGCGCCGTGGCGGTGCGCGTTGAGCACCAGGTTGGCGAGGATGCGGTCCAGGCGGCGCGGATCCGTCTCGGCCACCGGGCTCCCCGCGGCGAGCACCCGCGCCTCGACGCCGACCCGGGCCGCGGACTCCTCGGCCACCTCGGCCAGCGGCACCCGTACCCGCTCGGCGACCTCGGCGCCCGCGTCCAGCCGGGAGACCTCCAGCAGGTCCTCCACCAGCGAGCGCAGCACCCGCACCCGGTCGCGTACCAGCTCGGCCGCCTCACCCTCCTCCAGCAGCTCGGCCACGGCGACCAGCCCCATCAGCGGGGTGCGCAGGTCGTGCGCGACGTCGGCGGTGAACCGCTGCTCGGCCAGCAGCCGGTGCTGCAGGCTCGCCGCCATGGAGTCCACGGCGGCGGAGATGTCGGCGATCTCGTCCCGCCCACCCCAGCGCCTGCCCCGGGGCGGGCGGACGCGGGCGTCCAGGTCGCCGTCCGCGATCCTGCGCGCGGTACGGGCGACCCGGCGCAGCCGCCGGTTGGCCAGCTCGGCCAGGCCCACCGACACCGGCACCACCACGGCGAGGGCGATCAGCGCGGCCTTGGCCATGTCGCGGTCGAGCGCGTGCAGGCCGAGCAGCTCCGAGCCCATCGAGATCTGCACGCTGACCGCCTGGCGGCCGTCGCCGTACGCCTGGGCGGCCCACATCCACGGCTCGTCGCGATGATCGAGCCCGTACCAGACCACCTGGCGGCCGGGCCGCAGCTGGGCGGCCGGCGCGCCGGGGAGCTCGCGGACGGGCACCGTCTCGGCCAGTCCGGAGGCCAGGGACTTCCCGAGGGCCACCTCGGCCCGGGCCGTGCCCGTGTCGAGGGCGCGCTGCCAGGTGGCCCGGTGCACGAGGAGGCCGACCATGGCGGCGACGACGGTGGAGGCGAGCGTGACGAGCGCGGCGATCTTCCACCGCAGCGAGGCCGGATTCACGTGACCGTCAGTTTGTAGCCGAACCCGCGGACCGTCTCGATGCGCCCGGCGCCGATCTTCTTGCGCAGCCGCTGCACGCACAGGTCGACGACGCGGCTGTCGCCGTCCCACCCGTAGTCCCAGACGGTACGCAGCAGCGTGGCGCGTTCCAGCACGATGCCGGGGTGTGCGGCGAACTCCAGCAGCAGCCGCAGCTCGGTCGGGGTCAGCCCGACGCGCCGCCCCGCCCGCCGCACCTCCAGCGCGCCGGTGTCGACGCTCAGCTCGCCGAAGCTGAGGACCGTCCCGGCCTCGCCGGAGGCGGGCGAGGGCTGGGCGAGGGCGGCCCGGCGCAGCAGCGAGCGGATCCTGGCCACCAGCACCGGCAGGTCGACCGGTTTGACCACGTAGTCGTCGGCGCCGCCCTCCAGCCCGGCGACGACGTCCAGGCCGTCGCCGCGGGCCGACATCAGGAGGATGGGCACCTGGCTCGTCTCCCTGATCCGGCGGCACAGGCTGATGCCGTCCAGGCCGGGCAGCATCACGTCCAGCACCAGCAGGTCGTGGCCGCCGTCCCGGGCCGCCTCCAGTCCGCTCAGGCCGTCGGCGGCGGTGGCCATCCGGTAGCCGTAGCGTTCCAGCGCCAGGGCGACCGACGTGCGGATCACCGTGTCGTCCTCGACGAGCAGCAGGGATGTCATGAAAGGAACCATATGCACCGCAGTACGGTGACGGTTCCCTGCCCACGGCCGGCCGGGCCGGGAGTGGCTACGTGCCGGGCAGTGTGGCGGCGAACCGCGCCAGCACGGGCCCGAGCACCTCGGCGGGCACGATGTGCCCCTCGCCCGGCAGGAGGAGAAGCCGCCCCTTCGGCATGGCCTCCGCGATCCGCTGACCCGTCTCGATCATCCACGGCGGACCGGCCCCGCCGCACACCACGAGCGCGGGGACGCCTACCCTCCGGGCCTGCTCCTCCGGCGTGCGGCCGCCCCGGCTCTCCTCGCTCAGCACCTCGAACGGGTCGTGGGGCAGGGTGTGCGCGTTGGCCAGGGCGGCGGGGTCGACGCTCATCCGGGCGACGAGCTCGGCCGGCAGCCCCGTCGGCGTCAGGAACGACGTGATGGCCTCGGCCCGGCGGCCCTGGGCCAGGAGCGCCGCGACGTCGGCGGCGATCCGCCGCGCGGCGGCGCCGTCCCCGTCCTGGGCGAAGGGCGGCTCGTGCAGGACGAGCCCGGTGACGGGCAGGCCGGCGGCGGCCGCGTGCAGGGCCAGGGCCGCCCCGGAGGAATGCCCGTACAGCGCCGCCTGCCCGCCGGCCTCGGCGATGAGCGCGGCGAGATCGCCGATCTCGCCCGCGACGGTGTACGCGCCCGGGTCGCCGCTGTCGCCTCGGCCACGACGGTCGTAGTTGATCACCGTGGTGTACCGGGCCAGGTGCGCGGCCAGCGCGCGCATCGTCGTGCGGTCGCCCAGCGCCGGAGCTGTCAGGATGATCGGCGGGCCCTGGCCGCCGGACCGTTCGTAGGCGATGGGGGTGCCGTCCGCCGAGATCACACTGTTCATCGGATTCCTTCGTCGTCACGGCGCCGCAGCAGGTGGGCGCGTTCGGCATCGGTGCGGACCAGGCGCAGGGCGGCGTCGAAGGCGTCGGCCGCCTCCTCGCGCCGGTCCAGCCGGCACAGCAGCTCGGCTCGCACCGCGGGGACCAGATGGCTGGCCGGGAGGGTCTTCCCCAGGCCGTCGAGGAGGCTCAGCGCCGCCTCCGGCGATCCGGCCTCGGCCACCGCGACCGCCCGGTTCAGGCGGACGACCGGTGAGGCGGTGCGGCGTTCCAGGTCGGCGTACAGCTGGGCGACGCGCGGCCAGTCGGTGGGCCCGGCGGAGCTGTGCTCGGCGGCGATGAGCGCCTGAAGGTGGTACTCGCCGGCCGGTGGGCCCAGCCGGCGCAGCAGGCCGAGGCCGCGCTCGATCTCGTCGTGGCGCCACCGGCCGCGCTCCTGGTCGGCCAGCAGGACCAGGCGGCCCTCACCGTCGAACCGGGCGTCGCGCCGGGCGTGCTGCAGGATCATCAGCGCGAGCAGGGCGACGATCTCGTCCTGCTCCGGCAGCAGCTCGCCGAGCAGGTAGCCGAGCCGGATCGCCTCGCCGGCCAGCTGGGGCCGCTGCAGCTCGGGCCCGGACGTGGCGCGGTAGCCCTCGGTGAACAGCAGGTAGACGACCTTGAGCATGACGCCGAGCCGTCCGGGCAGGCCGGCGGCGCTCGGCGCACGCAGCGGGATGCCGGCCTGCGCCATCTTGGCCTTGGCCCGCGTCAGCCTGGCGAACATGGTCGGCTCGGGCACCAGGAACAGCCGGGCGATCTCCGCCGTCTTCAGCCCGGCGCCGAACCGCAGCATCAGCGCCGCCCGCGCGTCGGCGGACAGGGCCGGATGGCAGCAGGCGAACAGCAGCCGCAGCCGCTCGTCCGCGATGCCACCGGGATCCTCCCGAGGCGGATCGGTCACCAGCAGCGGCAGCCGCCGGCGGTCGTTGTCCTCACGGCGGATCCTGTCCAGCGCGCGGCGATGCGCGACCGTCAGCCACGCCGCCGGACGGTCCGGGACCCCCTGCTCCGGCCAGGTCCGGGCCGCCGAGACGAACGCGTCCTGCAGGCCGTCCTCGGCGACGTCGAACCGGCGCAGCCGGGTGAGCAGCAGCGCGAGCAGGCGCGACCAGTGCTCCCGGTACGCCCGCTCGACCTCGTCGGCGGCGTTCAGCTGCCGCTCTTCCTCGGCGGCACGATCGGCCGGATCTCCACCACACCCTCGGGCAGCTCCCTGGCCAGCTCGATCGCGGCGTCCAGGTCGGCCGCCTCGATCAGGTAGAAGCCGCCGAGCACCTCGGCCGTCTCGGCGAACGGGCCGTCGGTGACGCTCACGTCGTCGCCCCGCCGTCGCAGCGTCGTCGCCGAGCCCGACGGCGCCAGCTCCTTGCCGCCGCGCATCGCGTCCCGCTCCGCGAGCAGGGTCATGAAACGCTCGTGCCGGGCGACGTTCTCGCGAATCCCGGCCTCGTCGCGCGACTCCCACGCCTTCTCGTCACCGTAGATCAGCAGCGCGTACTCCATGTCGGTATCCCTTCTCCGGATGTCGTCGTGGGTGATGACTCCGCCACACGCCCATTTTCGACATCGGGACCGGAATGTTTCGCACGGCACCTGAATCCGCCCGCCGACGTCGGCGGCGATGGGCAGGGTGCTGGGCGGGCCGTCCGTGGCCGCGCTACCTCGTGCGAGCCGCTCAGGCAGGGCCGGCGGCGATGTCGGCGTCCTCCAGGACGCCGACCGCGTCGGGGACCAGGACCGCCACCGAGTAGTAGGCGCTGACCAGGTAGGACATCACCGCCTGCGAATCGATGCCCATGAAGCGGACGTTCAGCCCGGGCTCGTGCTCGTCCGGGATGCCGACCTGGTGCAGGCCGACGACCCCTTGGTCGTCCTCGCCCGTGCGCATGGCCAGGATCGAGCTGGTCCCGTGCCCGGTGACCGGGATGTTGTGGCACGGGAAGATCGGGACGCCGCGCCAGGTGGACACCACGTGGCCGTCGACGTCGGTGCTGCCGGGGACCAGGCCGCGCCTGTTGCACTCGCGGAAGAACGCGGCGATCGCGCTGGGGTGGGCCAGCAGCAGGCGCGTCCTGCGGCGCATGCTGATCAGGTCGTCCAGGTCGTCCGGGGTGGGCGGCCCCGACCGGGGCCGGATCCGCTGCCCGTAGTCGGCGGCGTGCAGCAGCCCGAACTCGCGGTTGTTGAGCAGCTCCCACTCCTGGCGCTCGCGGATCTCGTGAACGGTCAGCCGGAGCTGCTCCCGCAGCTGGTTCATCGGCTCGTTGTAGAGGTCGGCGACCCGGGTGTGGACGCGCAGGATCGTCTGCGACACGCTCAGCTCGTACTCGCGGGGCCGCAGCTCGTAGTCGACGAACGTGCCGCCGAGCGCCGGCTCGCCCGTGTGACCGGCCGAGATGTCCAGCGCCGCCTCGCCGCGGCGGTTGACCGGCCTGCGGGCGCCCTCCGCGTAGCGTTCGACGTGCTCGCGCAGCGCGGCCGAGCGGCCGGAGATCCGCCGCAGGTCCGTCCGCCGCGACACCATGAGCGTCACCGGCGTGGCCGCCCTGATCGTGCACGGCCAGCGCGCGTCGTCCTGGCTGAGCAGCTCGTCGCCGAACTGGTCACCGTCGGCGATCACCCCCCGGTGCTGGGCGTCGCCGTAGGGGCCGGTGGAGAGCCGGTCCAGGCGGCCGTGCGCGATCACGTAGATCTCGGTGACGGGCGCGCCCGCCTCGACGACGACCTCCCCGGCCCGCACCTCACGCTGCCGGAACGTCGCGGCGATCGTCGCCAGCACGCCGTCGTCGCCGAAGCCGCGCAGCACCGGGATCTCGGTGAGCGTCTCCGGGATGATCCGTACGTCGTCCGCGCCGGTGTGCGTGATGCCCACGCGCCCGCGCCCGACGGCGTGCGTCAGCCGGCGGTTGACCCGGTACGTGCCCCCGGCCACGTCCACCCACGGCAGCCGGCGCAGCAGCCAGCGGGAGGTGATCGCCCGCATCTGCGGACGGGTCTTGGTCGTCGTGGCCAGGTTGCGCGCGGCCTGGGTTTCCAGGCTCAGCCGCGGCTCCGTGGGCATGGTTCCTCGCAATCACCGATCCAGACGAGTCGCTCACCGAAAGTAATCATTCAGACACGATCTGTAGAGTCTCCCGGTGGCGAGGTAACCGTGGCGGCCGGCAACGACGGTCTAGCGTCTGGCCGCCCACACGGTCCTGGTGGTGCGGACGGTCAGGTCGTGGCGCCGCGCGACCCCTTCCAGGAGGCTGTCGAGCGCGGCCAGGTCGCCGGCGTCCAGCTGTTCGGCCAGGCCGTGCCTCATGCGCCCGAGCGACAGTTCGGCGTAGCGGCCGGCGGGGGCCGGCAGCGGGGACGTCAGGTGGATGTCGAAGACCCGCTCCGCCTCGACGGTGAAACCCGCCTTGGCCAGGCG
Source organism: Nonomuraea sp. SBT364 (assembly GCF_001083785.1). Lineage (GTDB taxonomy): Bacteria > Actinomycetota > Actinomycetes > Streptosporangiales > Streptosporangiaceae > Nonomuraea. The sequence goes on along the minus strand of NZ_LAVL01000020.1, from coordinate 72,522 downwards.
GGGCGCCCAGTCGTCGCCGAAATGCGGCAGGGCGGCGGCCCGCCGGCGGTCCAGGAGCGCGTGGCAGCGCTCCTCCAGCGCCGAGTGCTCGCCGGGCAGGAAACGCGGGAAGCCGTCCATCTCCACGGCGACCAGCAGCCCGCCGGGCCGCAGCGCGGCGTGGACCTCGGTCAGGACGCGGTGGGGGTCGGCCAGATGATGCAGCGACGCCGACGCCCACACCAGGTCGACGGCGCCGATCCGCGGCCACGCCGTCTCCGGATCCGTGTCCAGATCCGCCTGGACGGTGCTGATCTGATCGGCCAGCCCGCGCTCGCGCGCCTCGTCGCGGACGCGGTGCAGCATCTGCTCCGACACGTCCAGCGCGACCGCCTCGGCGCCGGGGAAGCGTTCCAGCAGGGCGAAGGAGCCGGTGCCGGTGCCGCTGCCCAGGTCGAGGATCCGCCGGGGCGGCCGCCCGGCGGTCAGCTCGCCGACCCAGCCGGTCACATCGGACAGGTGGGAGCGCAGGACCTCGGCGTCGAGGTCGAGGAGTTCGGTCATGGAGTCGTTCGCGTGTTCGTGGTGGTTCGCCATGCCCCCGACCCTATGCGCTCCTTGCGCTGCTGACATAAGGTCTTGCGTATGAAGCAAGAGGAAGACCTCGACCAGCTCATCCGCCAGCGGATCAGAGGGCTGCGCCTGGCCCGCGGCTGGTCGCTCGACGACCTGGCCGCGCGCTGCTACCTGAGCCCGTCCACGCTGAGCCGGATCGAGACCGGCCACCGGCGCATCAGCCTCGACCAGCTCGTCTCCATCGCCCGAGCGCTGGGCACCACCCTCGACCAGCTCGCCGAGTCCGCCGCCGACGAGGACGTGGTGATCAGGCCCCGGCGTGACGAGGCGCACGGCGTGACCGCCTGGATGCTGACCCGCGAGCCGGGGCCGCACGGCGTGACCGTGGCCAAGATGCGCATCACCAAGCCGCCGCCCCCGCGCGGCACCGAGGAGATGGGCGTCCACCCGGGCAGGGACTGGTTCACCGTCCTGTCGGGCACCGTCATGCTGCTGCTCGGCGAGCGGACCATCCTGGTCGAGGCCGGCCAGGCGGCCGAGTTCTCCACGATGGTGCCGCACGCCCTCGGCGCCCACGGCGGCCCGGCGGAGATCCTGGCCATCTTCGACCACGACGGGCAACGCACCCACCTGCGCCCGACGGCGTGAATCTTGTCCTGATGCGCGGACGGCCGTGGCGCTCGCTTGGTGCGGCACCGGGAACCTTCACCTGCAGCGAGGTCCCCGTTACGTGATCAAGGAGGACGCTTTGGCCGCCAAACGCTCGGCGAAGACCGGCAGAAGAGCCGACAGCCAGCCGTGGCCGCACCTGAACGGGGTGCAGATCCAGGAGTACGGCACGGTGCGGATGTTCCCGCTCGGCCTGTCGCGTGACGCGCGCATGTACTCCTGCGAACGGCTCAATCAGATCCTGGCCGACACCCAGATCCTGTACGCGCTGTACAAGAAGCACCACTGGCTGATGCGCGGCCCCACCTTCTACCAGCTCCACCTGCTGCTGGACAAGCACGCCGAAGAGCAGATCAAGCTGGTCGACCTGATCGCCGAACGCGTGCAGACGCTCGGCGGCGTCGCCGTCGGCGATCCGCGCCACGTCGCCGAGATCACCGTGGTGCCGCGCCCGCCGAACGGCGCCGAAGAGGTGCCCGCGATGCTGACCCGCCTGATCGAGGCGCACGAGACGATCCTCGTCGCCGCCCACGACGCGGCCGCCCGGACGGCCGAGATGGGCGACGACGGCACCAACGACCTGCTCGTCTCCGACGTCATCCGCACCGGCGAGTTGCAGACCTGGTTCCTGATCGAGCATCTGGTCGACACCCCGCTGGTCGAGCCGCCGGGAGACTGACCCGGGTGGGCGCCGAGGGGGAGGAGATGCTGGGCGGCCTGGTGCTCGGCGACCACGTGACCTCGCTGGAGGACCTCCCGGGCCAGGTCGCCATGCACGCCGCGCCGGCCGGGTTCACCGCCACGGCCATCTACGTGACGGATCTGCAGCAGCGCCTTCTCGTGCCGCTGCCCGGCCAGCGCGACCCGTCGGGGGCTCCGCTGGAGCCGGAGCGCATCGACGACAGCGAGGCGGGCCTGGCCTTCCGCAGTGTGGAGCTCGTCCGCTCGGGCGTCTCGGGGCCCGGTGAGCGGGTGTGGGCGCCGCTGCTGGACGGCACCGAACGCATCGGCGTGCTCGGCCTGACCGTGCTGCGGCTCGACGACGTCGCCGAGCGGCGCGTGCTGCGGCTCGCCTCCCTGCTCGCCGTGCTGCTGGTGAGCAAGCGGCAGGCCAGCGACACCTACGCCTGCCTGATCCGCAGGCAGCCGATGGAGTTGTCCGCCGAGGTGCTGTGGAGCCTGCTGCCGATCAGGGCCTTCGCCAACGAGCGGGTCGTGGTCAGCGCGGCGCTGGAGCCCGCCTACGTCGTCGGCGGGGACGCCTTCGACTACGCCGTCACCGGCGACACCCTGCACCTGGCCGTCTTCGACGCGATGGGCCACGACACCTCCGCCGGCCTGACCGCGACGATCGCCATGGGCTCCTACCGCAACAACCGCCGCCAGGACGCCGACCTGTTCGCCGCCGCCGAGTCGATCGACGCGGCGATCGCCGACCAGTTCGGCCGCACCCGGTTCGCCACCGGCATCCTGGCCGCCCTCGACACCGGGACCGGCGAGCTGACCTGGGTCAACCGGGGCCACCACCCGCCCATGGTGCTGCGCGGCGGGCGGGTCGAGGCCACCCTGGAGACGCTGCCCGACCCTCCCATGGGCTTCCGGCTGGGCGCGGACGCCGGCCCGTCCCGCTACCGGCTCGAACCCGGCGACCGGCTGGTCTTCTACACCGACGGCATCGTCGAGGCCAAGAGCCCCCTGGGTGAGGTGTTCGGCCTGGAGCGCTTCGTCGACTTCATCATCCGTCACGAGGCCGACGGCGTGACCGCCCCCGAGACGCTGCGCCGCCTGATCCAGGCGATCCTGGACCACCAGAACGGCCACCTCCAGGACGACGCCACGGTCATGCTGGTCGAGTGGCGCACCCAGCAGCATCAGCGGCTCGCGCTGTGACGAGGCCGACGGCGACCAGCCCGGCCTCGTCGAGCTGCAGGGGGTCCATGCCGTGGATCCGCCTGCCGGTCTCGGCGACCCCGTCGAGGCGCCCGGTGTAGCGGAAGTCCGCGAACGTGCGGATCAGGACGCCGAACAGGCCGAGGACCATGGCCTTGCCCTCGAAGGGGGTGAACTTCACCGGGCTGTACAGCCGGACGTCGCCGGTGAACAGCTCGGCCAGGGCGGTGAGGTCGCGCCGGGCGGGCGACCGGAAGGGGCGGGCTTCACTCCACGGCTTTGATCACCGCGTCCGCGATCGCGCGGGGGCTCACCCCGAAGTGCTCCCGCGCGGCCTCGCGGGTGTCGGACAGGCCGAACCCGTCGGTGCCGAGCGAGGTCCACGGACGGCCGACCCACGGATGGATCTGGTCGGGCACGGCCCGCATCCAGTCGCTCACCGCGATCACCGGCCCCTCCGTGCCGGCCAGCGCCCGCCGCAGGTACGGCACGCCGTCACCGGCCATGGCGTCGCGGCGCAGTTCGCTCCAGGACGTGACCGACCACACGTCCACCCCCAGGCCGTACTCCTCCCGGAGCAGCCGCTGCGCCTCCAGCGCCCAGTGGATGGCGGTGCCGCTGGCCAGCAGGTGCGCCTGGCCGCCGCCCTCGGAGCAGCGGTAGATGCCCTTGAGGATGCCCTCCTCGACGCCCTCCGGCATCGCCGGCTGGGGCAGCGGCTCGTTGTAGAGCGTCAGATAGTAGAACACGTTCTCGCCCGCCGGCCCGTACATCCTGCGCAGGCCCTCCCGGACGATCACGGCCACCTCGTAGCCGAACGCGGGGTCGTACGCGAGGCACGCCGGGTTGGCGGAGGCGAGCAGCTGCGAGTGACCGTCGGCGTGCTGGAGCCCCTCGCCGGTCATCGTGGTGCGGCCGGCGGTCGCGCCGATGAGGAAGCCGCGGCCGAGCTGGTCGGCCAGCGCCCACATCTGGTCGCCGGTCCGCTGCCAGCCGAACATCGAGTAGAAGATGTAGAACGGGATCATCGCCTCGCCGTGGGTGGCGTAGCTGGAGGCGGCGGCGGTGAACGACGCCATCGACCCGGCCTCGGTGATGCCCTCGATGAGGATCTGCCCGTCGACCGCCTCCTTGTAGGCCAGCAGCAGCTCCCGGTCCACCGCGTCGTAGCGCTGGCCGAGCGGCGAGTAGATCTTCGCGGTGGGGAAGAGCGACTCCATGCCGAACGTCCTGGCCTCGTCGGGCACGATCGGCACCCACCGGCGGCCGGTCCCCGGGTCCTTCATCAGCTCCTTGACCAGGCGTACGAACGCCATCGTGGTGGCGATCCGCCCGCCACCCCTGGCCGCCGCCAGGAAGGGCCGCTCGGGTGGCTGGGGGAGGGGCTGGTAGGAGACGGTCCGCCGGGGGATCGGGCCGCCGAGCGCGGCCCGCCGCTCCGCCAGGTAGCGGGCCTCGGCCGAGTCCGGCCCCGGGTGCAGGTACGGCGGCAGGTCGCCGCTCAGCGCCTCGTCCGGGACGGGCAGGCCGAGCCGGTCACGCATGGCGGCGAACTCGTCCTGGGTGAGCTTCTTCATCTGGTGGTTGGCGTTGCGCGCCTCCACCCCGGCGCCGAGCGTCCAGCCCTTCACCGTCTGGACCAGCACCACCGTGGGCCCGCCGCGGTGGTCGAGCGCCCGCCGGTAGGCGGCGTGCACCTTGCGCGGCTCGTGCCCGGCCCGAGACCCGCCGACGATCGCGCGCAGCCGCTCGTCGGTGTACGGCGCGGCGACGCCCTCCAGCCCGGCGAACAGGCTCTGCCTGATGTACGCGCCCGTCGAGGCGGCGTACGTCTGGAACTGGCCGTCCGGCACGGCGGACAGCCTGGCGACCAGCTCGTCCGAGCCGAGCAGCCCGTCCCAGTCGCGGCCCCACAGCGCCTTGACCACGTGCCAGCCGGCGCCCCGGAAGACGCTCTCCAGCTCCTGCACGACGCTGGTGTTGCCGCGTACGGGCCCGTCGAGCCGCTGCAGGTTGCAGTTGATCACGAAGGTGAGGTTGTCCAGCCCTTCGCGCGCGGCCAGCGTGAGCGCGGCCGTGGCCTCCGGCTCGTCCATCTCCCCGTCGCCGAGGAAGGCCCACACGTGGCTCCGCGAGGTGTCCTTGATGCCCCGGTTGTGCAGGTAGCGGTTGAACCTGGCCTGGTAGACGGCGTTGAGCGGGCCCAGGCCCATCGACACCGTGGGGAACTGCCAGAAGTCCGGCATCGCGCGCGGGTGCGGGTAGGACGGCAGGCCGCCGGCGGTCTCCCGCCTGAACAGGTCGAGCTGCGTCTCGCTCAGCCGCCCTTCCAGGAACGCGCGCGCGTAGACGCCCGGGGAGGCGTGGCCCTGGAAGTAGACCTGGTCGTCGGCGCCGTGGAAGAAGTGGTTGAACCCGACCTCGTACAGCCAGGCGGCCGAGGCGTAGGTGGCCATGTGACCGCCCAGGCCGAGCACGCTGCCCCGGGTGACCATGGCGGCCGCGTTCCACCGGTCGTAGGCCGCGATGCGCTCCTCCAGCTCCAGGTCGCCCGGGTAGGCGGGCTCCTCGGCGGCGGGCACGGTGTTGAGCGGGCGCGTGCCGGTGGCGAGCCTGCGCAGCAGGAAGCCGGCGCGCTCGTCACCGGCGATCCGGCGCACCGCCTCCAGCGACTCCAGCCACTCCGCGGTCTCCTGAGGGTCCAGATCTTTCTCCATAACTCCATTAAACACCCTATGATCGATCATCCTGCCTATAGTGGGGGTGTGAAACCCGTCGAACGCTCGCCGCTGCGCGACGAGATCCGCCAGGTGCTGCTGGACGGCCTGATCGACGGCCGCTGGGAGCCCGGCGACCGCATCGTCGAGCGCCGCGTCGCGGCCGAGCTGGAGGTCAGCCAGGCCCCGGTCCGCGAGGCGCTGCGCGAGCTGGAGGCGCTGCGGCTGATCGAGTCGGAGCCCAACAGGGGCGCCCGGGTGCGCGCCTTCACCGCCGCCGACCTGCGCGAGGTCTACCAGGTCAGGGCCTGCCTGGAGGAGAAGGCCGCCGCCCTGGGCAGCCCCGACCCCGACGTCCTGGAGCTTCACCTGGCGCGGCTGCACGAGGCGGCGGCGGCCGGCTCACTCGCCGGCCAGGTGCGGCACAGCATCGCCTTCCACCGCGAGATCGTCGCCGCCTCCGGCAACGCCGTGCTGGTGTCGGTGTGGGAGTCGCTGGGCATCGAGGTGTGGACCCACCTGTCGATCCGCCTGTTCAGGGTGCGGCTGCACGAGAACGCGGCCGATCACGGGCCCATCGTCGAGGCCTTCCGCCGCGGCGACCCGGACGTCGGCCGCCTGCTGCACGACCACGTGCTCGGCTACGCCCCCTGAAGAGACGCCTTCCTCTCGCCTAGCACCGCCAGCGTCGCCTCCGCCCAGTCGACCATCGCCCGCGCCTGCCGGAGCCCGAGGTCCAGGGCGAAGCGCCCGGTGAACAGCTCCGACCCGGGGGAGCCCAGGCATTCCAGCCCCGCGAGCCGCGACTCGGCGTCGGCCTTGATCCGCCTCACCACCGCGATCGCGTCGTCGACGTCCAGGAGCGAGAGCAGGAACGCCTGGAGCGCCGTCTCGCTGCGGATCACCACGGACGGTTCGTGCCCGACCAGCCACTCGTGCAGCCGCGCCGCCCCCTCGGGCGTGATCGCGTAGATCTTGCGCCCGCGCGCGCCCTCCGACTCGACCTCCACCAGGCCGTCCTCGGCCATCTTCACCAGTTCCGGGTAGATCTGGGTGTGGCCGGCCTGCCAGACGTGGTTGAGCGACTTCTCGAACGCCTTGGCCAGGTCGTAGCCGCTCGCCGGGCCCGTCGCGTCCAGCAGCCCGAGTAGCGCGATCCGTAGGGACATGGATTCAGCATATATGAGTATTGACATGTCAAGACTTACATGTGACTCTTCACCGGTGAATGCTGACATGAAGTCCCGGGGGAACGGGCTGCTCCTGGTCGCCGTGATCGGCGGCATGTTCCTGGCGATGCTCGACCAGACGATCGTGGGCACCGCGCTGCCGCGGATCACCTCCGAACTGGGCGGCACCACCCTGTACACCTGGGTGATCACCGCCTACCTGCTGACGTCCACGGTGACCGTGCCGCTGTACGGCAGGCTCTCCGACCAGCACGGCAGGAAGCCGCTGCTGCTCATCGGCATGGCCCTGTTCGTCGCCGGGTCCGTGCTGTGCGGCGTGGCGCAGGACATGCCGCAGCTCATCGCCTTCCGCGCGGTGCAGGGTCTCGGCGCGGGCGCGCTGATGCCGCTCTCGCTCGCTCTCGTGCTCGACCTGTTCCCGCCGGACCGCAGCTCCCGCGTGCAGGGCGCGCTCGGCGGGGTGATGGCGCTGAGCTTCCTGGCCGGCCCGTTCATCGGCGGGATCTTCACCGACCAGGCGAGCTGGCGCTGGGCCTTCCTGGTGAACGTGCCGCTCGGCCTCGCGCTGATGGCGATCGTCGTCCTGCGGCTGCCCCGGCTGCCGGGCACCGGCGGCGTCCGCCCCGACTACCCGGGCATCGCGGTCTTCACCGTGGCGATCAGCGCCCTGCTCGTGGGGCTGACCGGGAAGGGCATCGACGGCAACACCTGGACGAGCGCGCCGGTCGTGCTCCCGATCCTGGCCGCGCTGGTCCTGCTCGTGGTGTTCGTGCTGGTGGAGCGGCGGGCCGAGCATCCGATCATGCCCCTGCACCTGTTCGCCAACCGCAACTACACGCTGGTGATGGTGATCTCCTTCTGCACCGCGTTCTGCATGTACGCCGGCGTGGTGTTCCTGCCCCGCTACTTCCAGGAGGCCCTCGGGGTCAGCGCGACCGAGTCCGGGATGCGGATCTACCCGCTCACCATGGCCATGGTCCTCGGCAGCGTCGTCATGGGGGCACTGATGAGCCGCACCGGCCTGCTCAAGCCCTGGCTGGGCGTGGCCCCGTTCCTGCTCGTCGCGGGCAGCTGGCTCTGCGCGAACCTGACGCCCGGCACCTCGGGCTGGCTCCTGGCCGGGTGGATGGTGCTGATCGGGCTCGGCATGGGCCCGATGCTGTCCGGGCTCACCGTGGCCGCCCAGCAGGCCGTGCCGCCGCAGCACATCGGCATGGCCTCGGCCAACCTGACGTTCTTCCGGCAGATCGGCGGCTCGCTCGCGCTGGCCGTCGCGGGCACCGCCTACACCTCGGTGATCACCGAGGAGGCGCCGCTGCACGGGCCCGCCGCCGCCCACGCCGAGGCGGCCGCCGTCGTCATCCCCCTGCTGGGCGTCACCGGCGCGGTCGTCGCGCTGGCCGCCATCCTGGCCCTGCGCGGCGGCAGGCTCGTGACGACGGACGCACCCGGGCGGAGCGAGGCCGCCCTGGCTTGACCGAGCCGGTCAGCCCCGCCTGCTCGCCGTCCACCTCGGCCGATCGCGCCGGGGCCGCAACGCGATGGATCGGGGGCGGGAACCTCAGGCCAGCACCGGGAAGTTGCTGCGGAACACGGCGCGGGGGTCGCGTTCGCGCTTGAGGGCCCGCAGCCGGTCCAGGACCTCGGGGGCGAAGGCCGAGGACGCGCTCTCGCCGGGCGCCAGGTAGGTGTACGGCTTGCGCCCGCTGACGTACGGCGCGAGGGCCCCGGCGAGGTCGCGCTGCCTGTCCCTGATGGCGGCGGCGACCGGCGGCGTGGACGGCACGCCGAACAGGTAGAGGCTGTAGGGCTCGGCCAGCGCGCCGTGCGGACCGGAGGAGGGCCGGGCCAGGGCGCCGCCGAGATGCCGGACCTGCACGCTGAGCAGCGGGTCGATGGGCCTCGACAGCAGGATCCCGGCGGCGGTGTCGTCCAGCCCGGTGAGCAGCTCGCCGCGCGACAGCCCCGGCCCGGGATCGGTGGGCTCGGCGGTGATGGACCCCAGGGCGGACGGCGGCATGACGCCCCGGCTGTCGGAGATCAGCCCGCCGATGCCGTCCAGCGGGGCGCCCAGCGCCCGCCCGCCGGCCTCGTCGCCCAGGTAGGTGGCGTCCACCGCCACCAGCGGGGCCGAGCCGGGGAAGCGCAGCAGGTCCAGCCACAGGGTCAGCTCGCCGGGAGCGTGCGCGGTGATGCTCCGGAAGGCCGCCAGCACCGCCGGCGCCCGATCGGCGGGCCACAGCATGCGCCCGCCGAACAGCGCGGCAGCCGGGTACAGCCGGAACTCGACCGCCGTGACGAGCGCGAAGTCGCCGCCGCCGCCGCGCAGCGCCCAGAACAGGTCAGGATCGGAGTCCGCGGTCACCCGGGCCGGCCCGCCTTCGGCGTCGACGACGTCGAAGGCGACGACGCTGTCGGCGGCCCACCCGTGCGCGCGGCCGAACCAGCTGAGCCCGCCGCCGAGCGTGTAACCGGTCACGGTCACGGCCGGGGAGCTGCCCGCGAGCCCGGTCAGGCCGTGCTCGGCGGCGGCCTCCTGGACCCGGCCCCAGGGCGCCCCCGCTCCCACGCGGGCGGTGCGGGCGGCGGGGTCCACGCGCACCTCGCCGAGCTGTCCGGTGCGCAGCAGGATCGCGCCGGCCAGGTCGCCGGTCGCGCCGTGGCCGCTGGGCTGCGGGAAGACGCTCAGCCCGCGGGCGCCGGCGTACTTGACCAGCGCCGCGGCGTCGGCGGCGTCGGCCGCTTCGACCACGGCCGCCGCGTGCTGTTCGACGGCCAGGTTCCAGGGCCGGCGGGCCGGGTCGAAGCCGGCGTCGCCGGGCAGCAGGACGCGTCCGCGTACGAGGGCGCGCAGGTCGTCGAGAGTGTGTGTCATCGTCCGTCTCCGAAATCAGGTGGTGGGGATCAGGCGTTGAAGATCGCGTTGGGGTCGCCGGTGAACCAGGCGTTGTCGATGCGGACGCGGCGCATGACCCAGCGGTCGCCGTCACGTACGAGGTCGGCGTCGTAGAGGTTCTTCAGCAGGGCGTACGTGGCGCGGTCGGCGGTGAGCAGGTGCTGGGCCTCGACCAGCGCGGTGAGCCGGGCGGTGTCGCCGTCGATCGCGACGCGCGGGTTGGTGACCTGGTGCGTGGTCGTGACCCGGCCGGCGAACAGGGCGAGGATGGTGGTGACGATGGTGTCCCGCCCGGCCATCAGCGGAGGCTTCGACCCCCACTTGGCGGCGGCCGGGCGGAAGTCCAGCTCGGCGTCGGCGGCGAAGGCGGAGGCGAACAGATCGGCGTCCTTCAGGTCCTGGCCGAGCCCGAACCGGTACAGCGCGTCGACGATCTCGGCGCGGTCCCTGAGCTCCCGGGTGACGGCGGCGGGAGCGGCGGCCGACAGGGCGTGCGGGTGGGTGACGTTCATGGGGTCCAGCCTCGCGCCGTCCGAAGTCGTGATCAACGAGCGTCTGTGCAAGGATCGTGAAGCCAGGGTTAACGATGTGGGGGGGCGGCATGCTGGAGCGGCACGAGCTGGAGGCGTTCCTCACGCTGGCCGAGGAACTGCACTTCGGCAGGACCGCCGAGCGGCTGCACGTCTCCACGTCCCGGATCAGCCAGACCATCGCCAAGCTCGAACGCCGCGCCGGTGTCCCGCTGTTCGAGCGGACCAGCCGCCGGGTGGCGCTGTCGGCGGTGGGGCGGCGGCTGTACGAGGAGGTCCGGCCCGCCTGGACCCGGATCGGCGACGCCTTCGAGCGCGCCGTCGAGTCCGGCCGGGGCGTCACCGGCACGCTGAACGTCGCCTTCACCGGCCCGGCGGCCGGCCAGTTGCTCGTCGGCGCGACGGAGCTGTTCCGCGAGCGGTATCCCGACTGCGACGTGCGGCTCCGCGAGGCGCAGATCGCGGACGTCGTGCCGTGGCTCCGCGACGGCGTGGCCGACCTCGTGCTGGCCCAGCTCCTGGCCCACGTCCCCGCGCCGGAGCCGGGCATCGTCAGCGGGCCCGTGCTGGTGCGCGAGGCCCGCATGCTGGCCGTGCCCGCCGGTCATCCCTTCGCCCGGCGGGAGTCGGTCTCGGTCGAGGACCTGGCCCGCGCCACGGTGCTGCGGATGCCGGAGACGCTGCCCGCGTCCATCCGGGCCGACCGCACCCCGCGCCGGACCCCGTCGGGGCGGCCGATCGAGGCGGGCCCCGTGGGCGCGACCTTCCAGGAGATCCTCACGCTCATCGGCGCCGGGCAGGGCGTCTTCCCGGTGGGCGCCCAGACCAGGCGCTATCACGCCCGCCCGGACGTCGCCTACGTCCCGTTCGAGGACGCCCCGCCCGTCGAGTGGGGCCTGTGGCGCACGGAGGCGGCCACCGCCCGGGTCCGCGCCTTCGCCCAGGCCGCGCACGACCTGCTCCGGGAGCCGTAGCGCCCGGCCGCCGAGCGGTCATGTGTTCTTCCTGGCCCGGGCCGCCAGCAGCGCTCCGGCGACGGCGGCCACCACGTAGCAGGTCAGCCACACCGCGAACCCGCCCGGCACCCAGTGGAGCAACCCGGCGTCGTCCCGGTCGGCCAGCAGCCGGATGCCTCCCTGGGCGCCCAGCACCAGCAGGATCATGCCGATGACGAGCATGGCCACGTGTCTCATGTCGCGCCTCCTCCGTTATGGTTCGTCCGAACCATAACACCCTTTGTGGTTCGACCGAACCACAAAGGCGCGACATTAGCCGGCCAGGCCCGCCTCCTTGGCGGCGGCGTCGATGGCGGCCAGCTCGTCGGCGGTGAAGTCCAGGCGGTCCACGGCGGCCACGTTCGCCTCCAGCTGCTCGGGGCTGGAAGCGCCCACCAGCACCGACGTGACGCGCGAGTCGCGCAGCGCCCAGGCGAGGGCGAGCTGGGCCACCGACTGCCCGCGCGCCCCGGCCAGCCCGGCCAGCGCCCGGACGAACGCCAGTACCTGCGGCGTCACCCGGTCCGCCGTCAGGAAGCGGCCCTCGGCGGCGCGCGAGTCGGCGGGGATGCCGTCGAGATACCGGTCGGTCAGCAGCCCCTGCGCCAGCGGCGAGTAGACCACGCAGCCGACCCCGTGCTCCTCCAGCACGCCCAGCAGCGACTCCTCGATGCCCCGGTTGAGCAGGGAGTAGGACGGCTGGTGCACCAGGAGCGGGGTGCCGAGCTCGCGCAGCAGCCGGGCGGCCTCCGCGGTGCGCTGCGGGGAGAAGTTGGAGACGCCCACGTACAGCGCGCGCCCGGTGCGGACCAGGTGGTCGAGCGTCGCCACCTGCTCCTCCAGCGGAGTGTCCGGATCGTCCCGGTGCAGGTAGAAGATGTCGACGAAATCGAGCTCAAGCCTGGCCAGCGAGCGGTCCAGGGTGGCGAGCAGGTGCTTGCGCGAGTTGCCCTTGCCATAAGGGCCGTCCCACATGGGGTTGCTGCCCTTCGTGGTGACCACGACCTCGTCGCGCAGCGAGCGCGGCAGCAGCCGGCCGAACGCGGACTCGGCGGCGCCCAGCGGCGGGCCGTAGCGGTCGGCGATGTCGAAGTGCGTGATGCCCAGGTCAAGGGCCTTGTGCAGGATCGCGCGCTGCCCGTCGAGCGGCTTGCCGGCGCCGAAGTTGTGCCACAGGCCGAGCGACACGGCGGGAAGCAGGAGGCCGCTGCGGCCACACCTTCGGTACGGCTGGCGTTCGTAGTCCACGATGCACCTTCCAACGTGATCAACAGGATGGGTGACATGTCATGTCGTGCCCTGGTGAGTCACCGTATCGGGTGGATCGCGCGTCTCCCGTACGTCACGGGGGCCGTGACGTACGGGAGCCCTCGTCTCAGTCGCTCAGCTCGATGGCCGCGCCGGGGCAGACCGCGGCGGCCTCGCGAACCGCGTCGTGCTGCCCGGCGTCCGGCTCGGCCTGGAGCAGGACGGCGATGCCGTCGTCGTCACGCTGGTCGAACACCTCCGGCGCGATCAGCACGCACTGACCGGCGCCGCAGCACTTGTCCTCATCGATGATGATCTTCATGGCGATGTCTCCTCTGCGGTTACCAGCGGACCGGGACCGTGCGCAGACCGCCGACGGCCAGCCCCTCCACCCGCTCCAGCTCCTCGACGGGCACGGCCAGCTCCAGGGTCGGGAGCTTGCGCAGCAGCACCTCCAGGACGACCTGCAGCTCGGTGCGGGCCAGCGCCTGGCCGAGGCAGGAGTGCGCGCCGGCGCCGAAGGCCAGGTGCGGGTTGGGGCTGCGGGTCAGGTCCATCTCGGCGGCGGCCTCGAACGCGCTCTCGTCGCGGTTGGCCGCGGCCATGCTGCACACGACGGTGGTGCCGCGCGGCAGGACCGTGCCGCTGACCTCGGTCTCCTCGCGCAGGTAGCGGGGCAGGCCGAAGCCGGAGTTGGCGTCGAGGCGCAGCGTCTCCTCCACGGCGGTGCGGATGAGCTTCGGGTCGGCCAGCAGGCTCTCCCACCGGCCGCGCTCGGCCAGCAGCATGGAGACCATCTTGCCGATCATGTTGGCGGTGGTCTCGTGCCCGGCGACCAGCAGGCCCATGCCGGTGACCAGGATCTGCAGGTCGGACAGCCCGCCCTCCTCGGGGCCGCCCGCCGCGATCAGCTCGCTCAGCAGGTCGTCGCCCGGCTCGGCGCGCTTGCCGGCCAGCAGGTCGGACATGTACTGGAAGAACGCGGCCTGCGCGGCCTCGATCTCCTCCTTGCCGTAACGGGTGAGGTTGAGCAGCGTGTCGGACCAGTATGAGAACCGGTCGCGGTCCTCCGCCGGCACGCCGAGCATGTCGCAGATGACGTACACCGGCAGCGGGAAGCCGAGGCTCGCCTTGAGGTCGCCCGGGGCGCCGCCCGCGACCATCTCGTCGACGAGATCCTCGGCGATCCTCGCCATCGACGGCCGCAGGGCCGACATCCGCTTGGCGGTGAACCACTTGCCGACCAGGCGCCGCCAGTGCTGGTGCTCCTCGCCGCCGTCAGGGATGATCGTCGCCATCTCGCTGCTGAACACGCCGCCGCCCTCCGCCGTCAGCCGGGCCGCGTCGGGCGCGGTGAGCTGGCGGGTGAAGCGCGGGTCGGCGAGCACCTCCTTGACGTCGGCGTAGCGGGTCAGCAGCGTGGCCGCGTCGCCGCTGGGCAGCTTCACGTGGGCCACCGGGCACTTCCCGCGCAGCTCCGCCCACTCCGCGGGCGGGTCGAGCGCCGCGTCGGCGGGGATGGGGTAGCGCAGGACCTGCTCGTTGACGCTCATTCGGCATCTCCTCTGAACTGGTGATTGATCGCCTGCGGACGAGGTCACGCGGACGCGAGCGACTGGGCGCCGAGGGCCTGCTGCCTCAGGACGCGCGCCTGCTTGGGCATGTTCCAGCCGATCACGCCGGTGACCCGGCCGCCCTCGCGGTAGAGGGCGGTGAAGCGGCGCTCCTCCGGGTCGCCGTCGACGACGGTCAGCTCCGCCGCCGGTGACGGCAGCCCGTGAGCCTGGATCTTGACGTCGTACTGGTCGGTCCAGAAATAGGGGATCGGCGTGTACGGGCGGTCCGCGCCGAGGATGTTGGCCGCCACCGCCTGGGCCTGTTCGGTGGCGTTGGTGCGGTTCTCCAGGCGCAGCCGCCTGCCGAGCCCCTCGTGCTGCCAGGAGGCCACGTCGCCGACGGCGTAGATCCCTTCGGCGGCGCGGCAGCGCGAGTCGCACGCCACCCCGCCGCCCGGGGTGAGGCCGGGGAGGCCTGGGAGGCCGGGGAGGTCGCTGCCCTCCAGCCAGCCGGTCGCGGGGCGGGAGCCGACGGCGACCACGACCACGTCGGCGGCCAGCAGCTCGCCGCCGGCCAGCCGGACGCCCGTGACCTGCCCGCCGGCGCCGGTCAGTTCCTCGACGGTGACGCCGAGCCGCAGCCGGACGCCGCGCTCGCCGTGCGTCCGCGACAGCAGCTCGCCGATCACGTCGCCGAGCTGCTCGCCCAGCGGGGTCCGGCCCATGCCGGCGAGGGTCACGTCCAGGCCCAGCGCGCGGGCGGTGGCCGCGACCTCCGCGCCCAGCACGCCCTCGCCGACGACCACGAGCCGCCGCCCGGCGGTCAGGTCGCGGCGCAGCGCGAGCGCGTCGTCCAGGGTGCGCAGCACGTGCACGCCCGCCAGGCCGTCCTGGCCGGGGAGCCGGCACGGAGTGAGGCCGGTGGCGATGACGAGGGCGTCGGCGCGCAGCACCCGGCCGGAGCCGGTGGTGACCGCCCGGGCCGCCGCGTCGAGCGCCACGGCGGGCTCGTCCAGCGCGAACTCCGCCTGCAGCGCCTCCAGCCGCGCCGGGTCGCGGAGCTGGACGCGGGCCGGCTCCCACGCGCCGGCCAGGACCTGCTTCGACAGCGGCGGCCGGTCGTAGGGCAGATGGGGGCCGGCGTCCAGCAGCGTCAGCCGGCCCTGGTAGCCGTGCCGGCGCAGTGCCTCCGCGGTGCTCAGGCCGGCGGCCGACGCGCCGACGATCAGCACGCTGTCCGGTGAGGTCACCAGGCGCCACCCAGATGAAGTGTCCGCATGTGTCGTGCTCCCTTCCGTCGCCAGATTACCCTACACGTGTAGGAAACCGTACAGATGTAGGCAGACGGTAGGGTGAAACGCGTGGCCACTAGCAGAAACAGCACCACGGCGGGTGACCGGCGCGTCCGCCGCACCCACGCGGCCCTGGCGCGCGCGCTCATGCAGCTCGTCGAGGAGCGGGATCTGTCGCGGATCAGCGTCGCCGACGTCGCCGAGGACGCCGGGGTGAGCCGCTCGACCTTCTACGACCACTACCGTGACGTGCACGAACTGGCCGAGGCCGCCTGCACGGCGATGATCGACGACCTGATCGAGTCCCTGCCCGGCCCCGCCCCCGACTCCGCCGACATGGCGCTGGAGGTGACCCGGTCGCTGGAGGCGTTCTTCGCCAGCCTCGCCGGGCACGCCGGGCTCTATCGGAGCCTGCTGGGGCCGCAGGGGAGCGCGCGCGTCGCCGACCACATCCGCCGCCGCATCACCGTGGCCGTCCACGACCGGATGCGGGAGAACGCGGGCCTGCCCGGCCGCGCCGAGGCGCTGCTGGACATCCCGCACGACGTGCCGGCCGCCTTCACCGGAGGCGCGATCATCGGCGTGGCCGCCGACTGGCTCCAGCGCGGCTGCCCGCGGTCGCCGGCCGAGATGGCCGCCCTGACGTGGCCGCTCTTCAACGCCCTCTATCACGCCGGCGTCCATAAGCAACTCTAGTTGCTAGGCTTGCCCGCATGCCGAGCGAAGATCCGGCGGACGCGCTGGCGGCCGTGGCCGCGCTGCGCCGCCTGGCCGACCAGTTGGAGGACTCCGCCGTCGAGCAGGCGATGCGGGCCGGCTGGAGCTGGCCGCAGGTGGCCGAGGCGCTGGCCGTCACGCGCCAGGCGGTTCACAAGAAGCACGCCAAGCGGCTCATCGCCGCCGGAGTGACGCTGCGGAGGCGGGGATGAGCCAGTTCGACGCCTACCTCCACGAGGTCCTGGAGCGGGCCGGGCACGAGGCCGCGCGGGACGCCTCGGCCACGATCGAGGCACACCACCTGCTGCTGGCCGTCGCCGCCGGGCACGAGCCGGCGCTGACGTCGGCCGGCCTCGGCTACGAGGCGCTGAAGGACGCCCTGCGCCGGGAGTTCGAGCACAGCCTGGGCGTGGCCGGGGTGACGACCGCCGCCTTCGACCTGCCGCCGGCGACCCCCGACCTCTCGCGCCGCCCGCAACTGGGCGCCTCGGTCAAGGTGGCCCTGGACCGGATGGTGCGCTCGCACCGCAAGAAGGACCTGCGGCCGGGCCACCTGCTGATCGGCATCCTGCAGGCCGAGGTCGGCACGGTGCCGCGCGCCCTCGCCCTGGCCGGGGTAGACCGGGCCGAGCTCGTCGAGCGCGTGCGGAGCGAGCTCCCCGGCCAGTAGGAACGCGTCTATTCCGGCAACTCGGACACCCGTATCCGGCGTGCGCTTGAGATCGCGCCGGGCTCGATGGATCTTAGAGTCCGGCTCGTCGGAAGGGCGTCGCTACACATGCAGCCTCCCTCCCCGCGTGACCCGGGACGGGGCTCACTCGGCTGGCGCGACCCGCTGTTTTTGGCGTCCAGGCCCAGCATCGAGCGGGTGCGCCGGTTCGTGGCGATGCTGCTGTTGCTGCAACGGCTCAGCTATCTGCTGCCCGCCTGTGCGAGCCTGTTCGCCGCTGAGGCGCTGTACGCCGACCGCGGCCGCAACGCGGTGCTGCTGGCGCTGGGCCTGACGTGGAACGCGGTGCTGTTCCGCTGGGTGGCGCGGCGCGGCTGGTTCGCGCCCCTGGCCGTGGTGATCGACGTGGTCGCCACCTGCGTCTTCCTGGTCGGCGTCACCGGCGCCTGCCTGCCTGGGCCGGGCACCTGCGTGTCCAACTGGTCCTCGCACGCCCTGCTGGCGACCGGGGCGCTGATCGGCGCGGTCTGCGCGCGCCCGATCCAGTTCGCGGCGCTGCTGCCGCCGGTCGTGGTGTACGCGATCGCGCACGCCGACGACCTGGGCCAGCGCTTCCCGCCCGCGCTGGAGCTGGCCGTGCGGGTCAACAGCTACGTGTGGTTCGCGATCATCGTCTTCTTCATCCGGCGCTACCTGGCCGCCCAGGCCACGCGGCTGGACGGGCTGGCCGAGCAGCGGCTGGCGGCCGAGGCCGAGCGGGTCGCCGAGCGGGCCAGGCTGGCGCACTACCGGCAGTTGCACGACACCGTCCTCACCACGCTGACCGCGATCGCGCGCGGCGGGCTGGACCATCGTACGGAGGAGGTGCGGCGGCGGTGCGCGGCCGACGCGGCCTACGTGCGGACGCTGATCAGGCAGGACGCGGCGGGCCCCGCCACGGGGCTGGGCAACGGCCTGGCCCGCGCGGTGGCCAGGGCGAGCGGGCTGGGGCTGTGCGTGCGCTACGCCGCCGAGGCGCTGCCCGCGGACCTGCCCGCCGACGTGGGCGAGGCCATGGCGGAGGCCGGCGCCGAGGCGCTCAACAACGTGGCCAGGCATTCGGGGGAGCGCGAGGCGTGGCTCACCGCCGTCGCGGTGGACGGCGTGGTCACCGTCCGCGTCGTCGACCGGGGCGCCGGATTCGATCCGCGCCGGGTCGAGCCCGGCTACGGGCTGCGGTCCTCGGTCATCGGGCGCATGCGCGAGGTGGGCGGCGGCGCCGAGGTCATCACGGCGCCCGGCGAGGGGGTGTGCGTGGAGCTCAGGTGGCCAGACCGTCCTCCCTGACGCGGTCGGCGAGCTCCAGCTTGGTGTAGGCGGGACGGCCGGCCTTCCGGTACTTGTCCTTGACGCGTTCGAGGTAGTTCCTGGCGGTCCCCGGCTGCACCCCGGCGCTGCGGGCCGCCGCGGTGAGCGTCATGCCGGAGGCGTAGGCGAGCAGCACCGCGCGCTCCTGCGGGGACAGGACGGGCCGATCGACGTCGCGGTCGGCCAGCCAGCCGAGCGCCAGTTCCGGGGAGATGGCGACCTTCTCCGTCGCCACCTCCCTCACCTTGGCCACCAGCATCGCCAGGTCGTGGTCCTTGGTGAGGTAGCCGCCGGCCCCGGCGGCGATCATCTGCCTGGCCATGTCGCCCGAGGTCACGACGCTGACCACCAGCACCCGCCGCCGCAGCCGCACCAGCGTGCGCACGTTGCGCACGGGGTCGGAGCGGTCGGCCAGCAGCAGGTCGAGCAGCACCACCTCGGCCGGCGACCGCTCCGTGCCGAGCAGTTCGGCGACGGTGGCGGCCGATCCGGTCAGCCGGATGTCGGGCACCCCGGCCAGCCAGGCCGCCAGCCCGTCGATGAGCATCCGGTCATCGTCGACGACGGAAACGGTGATCACGACTGTCTCTTTCATATCCGGAATGTCGTGTCAAGTGCGCAGTTTTGACGGCTAGCCGTCACGAACCCGGCAGCAGAGCATGGCGCCAAGTCCGAGAAGGGAGAGCAAGCATGACCGTGACCCTCGAAAGGGCAGAGGAGATCATCGCCGCCTGGAGGGCGGGCGACGAGCCGGACAGCCCGGCAGGCCCGCTGCTGCCGGGCACGTACGTGGAGTCCGAGATCACCATGACAGGGCCGGGCGCCTCCGGCAAATGCGGGACCGCCTGCTCGGGCTCCTACACCCGTTACTGCTGCTGAGCGGGGACGGGAGCACATGGCCGGTGAGTTCGACCCTCCGCTGGACCCGCTGATCGGACCGGCTCTGGCCGACCTGGAGGCCCGGCTGGGGTCGCTCACCGGCCTCGCCCGGGCCGAGTGCGACGTCATCCTGGCGGGCGCCGCCCGGTCCCTGGAGGAGGACGTCCGCCGCAAGATCACCAGAGTGCTGGTGCTGGAGCTGAACGCCGCCCGGCTCTCCGGGCGCCTGACCGCCCCCGATCCCGCCGCCCGCTGGGAGCAATGGAAGAAGACCGTGGCGGAACCGGAGTTCTGGCACGGCCTGGCGGTGCCGTACCCCGCCATGACGGCCAGGCTCACGACGGTGATCCGCTACCGGTGCGAGGCCGCCTTCGCGTTCGCCGCCCGCTTCGCCCGGGACCGCGCGGCGCTGGCCGCCCTTCCGGGGGCGCCGTCGGGCGAGCTCGTCGGCGTCGAGTTCGGCGCCGGGGACAGCCACCGGGGCGGGCAGACGGTCGTCCTGGCGCACGGCGAGGACGGCCGGGTCCTGTACAAGCCGCGCTCGCTGGCCGTGGACGCGGCGCTCGCCGGCCTGCTCACCCACCTCGGCGCCACCACCATGCGGGTGCCCCGGGTCGTGATCGGGCAGGGGTACGGCTGGGCCGAGCACATCGGGCACCGCCACTGCGCCGACGCTGGCGAGCTGCGCGCCTTCTATCGGGGGATGGGCCACTGGCTGGCCCTCATGCGCCTGCTCGGCGGCAGCGACCTGCATGCCGAGAACCTCATCGCGGCCGGCCCGCATCCCGTGGTCGTCGACTGCGAGAGCCTGTTCACCCCGCACGCCAAGGCGCGTCCAACCGGGTACGGCCACGCCGTCGACCTGGCGGTCGAGTTGGTGGACGCCTCGGTCATGCGCACCGGGCTGCTCCCGGGGCGAGGAGTGGCGCTGGGCTGGCGGGGCGTGGACATGTCGGCGGCGGGCGCGCTGCCCGGCCAGCAGCCGGAGGTCGAGCTGCCCGTCGTGCTCGGCGTGGGCACCGACAGCCCCCGGATGGGCACCGAGCGGGTGGAACTGCCCCCGGCGGCCAACCATCCCAGCCCCGAGCCGGTGCTCGGCCACTACTGGGACGTGATCATCGCCGGGTTCGACGAGCTCGGCGACCGCCTGACCGGACTCGACAGATCGGGCGAACTGGAGCCCCTGCTGGCGGGCTTCGCCGACTGCCCGGTCCGCGCGGTGCTGCGCTCCACCGAGTCGTACGCCGAGCTGGCCCGCATGCTCTGGCATCCCGCCGCGCTGCACGACGAGGCGCCCGCCCGGGCCAAGGCCGCCGCGCTGCTGGCCAAGATGTCGGAGAACGTGCCCGGCGCCCCCGGCGACCCCGCCATCATCGCCGCCGAGGTGGACGAGCTGTGCGACGGCGACATCCCGCTGTTCGACACCACGCCGCGCGCCGGGGTGCTGCGCGGCCCGGCGGGCACCCGGTGCGGCCCGGAGACCGACCTGATCGCCGACGCCGTGGCCCGCTGGCGGGAGCGTGACCACGGCCTGGACCGCCGGGTGGCGCAGGCGGCCCTGGTCAGCGCCTACCTCAACGAGGGCTGGATGCCGGAGGACAAGCGGCTCTCGCCCGGCCTGCTCCTCACCGGCCGCACGGAGCCCCGCCGGCGCGCGGCCGCGGCCGGCATCATGCGCGGCGTGCTGGACAGCGCCGTGCGCGGCCGGGACGGCACGGTCACCTGGATCACGCCCGTGCTCAACCCCACCGGCTGGGCCGTGCAACCGCTGTCGGCCGACCTGTACGGCGGCGCCCACGGCGTGGCGATCCTGCTGACCGCCTACGTCCGGGAGGCCGACGGCGGCCGGGCCGAGCCGATCGGCGAGCTGCCCGGCCTCCTGGAGGCGGTCCTGCGCACCATCCGCCTGACGGAGGACCGCGACGCCGCCAAACGGCGGGAGGACATGCGGATCCGGCCGGAGCCACCCGGCGCCTACCTCGGGATCACCTCGCAGGTGTGGGGCTGGCTGCTGCTGCGCGCCCTCGGCGCGGCCGGGGAGGAGGCTCCGGCGCGCGCCCGCGAGCTGGCCGCGCTGCTCCCGGAGTCGATCGAGGCCGACGACAGCTACGACCTGCTCTCCGGGATGGCCGGGGCGATCGTCCCCCTGCTGCGGCTGGGCGAGCAGACCGGCGAGGCGCACTGGGCCGAACTGGCCGCCTCCATCGGCACACGGCTGGCCGGGCTGGCGGAGCACCGATCCGGCGGCGTCTGCTGGCCCAGCCCGCGTTTCCCGCAGGGGCTCGGCGGGCTGGCCCACGGCGCCACCGGCATCGGCTGGGCGCTGTCCCGGCTGGCGGACTCGCCCGGCGCCCCCGGCGGCCTGCGGGAGGTCGCCGAGGCGGCGTTCGCCTACGAGGACACCCTGTACGACCCGGGCCAGCGTGGCTGGGTGGACCTGCGCGGGGACGGCTTCACCGCGGCCGCGTGGTGCCACGGCGCGGGCGGGGTCGGGATCGTCGCCGCCGACCGGCTGGCCCGCTCGGGCGGCGGCCGATGGCGTGACAGGCTGGCGCGCGCCGCCGCCTCCTGCTGGGCCGACGGCACCGGCTGGAACCACACCCTCTGCCACGGCGACCTCGGGTCCTGGGAAGTGATCGAGCACGCGCGGGCGGCCGGGGTCGCGCCGGTGGACCGGGCGCTGCTGGACTCCCACATCCTGGGCAGCCTGGAGGCCAACGGCCCGGTCAGCGGCCTGGCCAGGGACGCCTTCGCGCCGGGACTGCTGCCCGGCCTGGGCGGGGTGGCCTACCAGCTGCTGCACATGCACCCGGACTGCGAGCTGCCGTCCGTCCTGCTCCCGGACCTGGGGTGAGCCACGTGGAGGAGGACCTCGTCACCCCCTACTGGCATCTCGACCGGCCGGACGGGCCCCGGCGCACGCTACGACGGCTGCCGGAGCTCGTCGCGCCCGTGCTGCGGCTCATCTGGGAGTGCGGGCGCCGGCCGGCGCTCACCATCCTCGTCCTCCAGCTCGCGGTCGGCGCCGCGACGGCCGGCGGGCTGCTGGCGACCACGGCGGTGCTGGACGAGCTGCTGGCCACCGGGGCGGCGCCCGACCGGCTCCTGGCGGCGCTGCCGGACCTGGTCCTGGTCGCCGCGATCGTGGCGCTGCGCGGGGCGGCCGCGGCGGCGGTGGACCTGGCCAGGGCGCGGCTGGAGCCGGCGCTGCGGCGGGCGGCGCAGGAGCGGCTGTTCACCGCCGCGCTCGGCGTGCAGCTGGCCGACTTCGACGACGCGGACTTCTTCGACGGCCTGCACCGCGCGCGCGACCGGGGGCTGTTCCACCTCGACCGGTCGGCGGGCAACCTCGTCGACCTGCTCGGCGCCGCCTGCCAGGTGACGGCGGCGGCCGCCGGGCTGGCGGTCCTGCACCCGCTGCTGGTGCCGTTGCTCGTGGCCGGGGTGGTCCCGGAGGCGTGGGCGGTGCTGAAGGCGGCGCGGCGCGGATACGCGGGCATGCGGGCCATGGTCACGCTGAACCGCCGGGTGGACCTGCTCGCCGAGCTGGCCACCGAGCGCGAACCGGCGGGCGAGCTGCGCGCCTGCCAGGCCCAGCCGTCCGTGCTGGCCGAGTACCGCCAGGTGGCGGACGTGCTGAAGGCGGAGGAGACGCGGGTCGGGCTGGCCATGGCGCGGGCCACCGCCGCCGGCCGCGCGGCCGCCGGTCTGGCCATGGCCGGGGTGCTGGCCGTACTCGGGCTGATGCTGCACGCCGGCTGGATCGCGCCGGCCGCGGCAGGCGCGGCGGTGATCGCCGTCAGGGTGGCGGCCGCGGCGCTGAGACAGCTCGCCCAGGCCGCCAACCAGCTGTTCGAGCAGTCCCTGTACGTGGCCGACTACCACGACTTCCTCGCCGACGCCGAGGCCAGGAGGCGGCCGGCCGGCGGGGTGCCGGCGCCCCGCTCACCCGGGCGCGTCACCCTGCGCGGCGTCGGCTTCACCTACCCCGGCGGCGCGCGGCCCGCGCTGCGGGAGATCGACCTGACCATCCACGCGGGCCAGACGATCGCCCTCGTCGGCGAGAACGGGTCGGGCAAGACCACGCTGGCCAGGCTGCTGGCCGGGCTCTACCGGCCCACCACCGGCACGATGCGCTGGGACGGGATCGACACCGCCGGCCTGGACCCGGAGTCGCTGGCCGACCAGGTGGTGCTGGTGCCGCAGCACCCGGTCCGCTGGCCGCACGACGCCCGGACCAACGTCCGCATGGGCCGTCACGACCGGCCGGACCCGGGGGACCACGCCCTGCGCGAGGCCGCCTCGCTCGCCGCCGCCGACGACGTGGTCGCGGGGCTGCCCGGCGGCTGGCACACCCTGCTGTCCAAGCAGTTCAGGGGCGGTCACGAGCTGTCGGCGGGGCAGTGGCAGCGCCTGGCCGTGGCCCGCGGGCTGTTCCGCGACGGGCCGCTGCTGATCTGGGACGAGCCGACCGCGCCGCTGGACGCCAAGGCGGAGTACGCCGTCTACGAGACGCTCCGGCGGATCGGGGGCGAGCGCACCGTCGTGCTGATCACGCACCGGCTGACGAGCGTACGGCACGCCGACCGCGTCTACCTGCTGCACCTCGGCCGCGTGGCCGAGGAGGGCACCCATGAGGAGCTGCTGGCGCTGCGGGGCCGCTACGCCGAGCTGTACGCGCTGCAGACCGGGAAGGCGGCCCGCCGATGACGGGCCCGATCATGATCCACCCCGGCGAGCCGGGGTACCAGGCCAGGCGCAAGGCGTTCCTCGGCACGCTCGGCGAGGCACTGCCCGCCGCCGTGGCGTGCTGCGCCTCCGAGGCGGACGTGCTGAGCGCGCTGGAGCTCGTACGTGCCCGCGGCCTGCCGTTCGCCCTGCGCGGCGGCGGCCACAGTTTCGCCGAGCACTCCTCCACGTCCGGGCTGCTCGTCGACCTCGGCGCGATGCGCACGATCGAGGTGGGCGCGGACACCGTGCGGGTGGGCCCCGGCGTGCGGGTCGGCGAGCTGGCCCGGCGGCTGGCCGGGCACGGGCGGATGGTGCCCTGCGGCTGGTGCCCCGAGGTGGGCGTGACCGGCGCGGTGCTCGGCGGCGGCTACGGCGTATTCTCCCGGCTGTACGGGCTCGGCGCCGACCATCTGCTGGGCGCGCGGGTCGTGCTGGCCGACGGGCGGGCCGTGGAGGCGGGCGACGACCTGCTGTGGGCGCTGCGCGGGGCCGGCGGCGGCAACTTCGGCGTGGTCACGGAGCTGACGCTGCGCACCCGTCCCGTCGTGCCGGTCACCGCCGTCCAGGCGGTCTGCGACTTCGGGCGGGCGGCCGACCTCGTCGACGCCTGGCAGCACTGGGCACCCGGCGCGCCGGACGAGGTCAACCTGGAGATCGCCGTCATCTCCGGCGACGAACCGGAGGAGCCGCCCCGCGTCGTGCTCTTCGGCGTCGTCGCCGGCCCCGAGGAGCGGGCGGCGAAGCTCGCCGGCGAGCTCGTCCCGCCGGACCGGCTCACGCTCACCCGCCTGGAGGGCGCCGCGGCGGCCCGCCACCATGCCTACGCCGACGGCGGCGCGGGCGCGGTCACGGAGCTGCCCCACGGTGAGCGTCCCGGGCTCCGCCTGAACAAGTCGGGCTTCTTCCACGAGGTCCTGCCCCGGGCGGCTGTCGAGGACCTGCTGGAGCGGCTGGCCGCCGACCGGGTGCGCGGCGAGATCCGGGATCTGGAGTTCGTGCCCTGGGCGGGCGCGATCGGCCGCGTCGGCGCGGACGCGAGCGCGTTCGTCCATCGCACGCCACGGTTCCTGCTCAAGCAGGCCGTGCAGGTCGGTTTCCGGGCGAGCGACAGCCGCAGGCGGGACGCGCACGCGTGGCTGTGCCGGGAGTGGGCGCGGCTGTCACCGTGGACGTCCGGCGTCTACCCCAACTACCCCGACGCCGACCTGCGGGACTGGGCGCGGGCCTACTACGGGGACAACCTGGCGCGGCTGCGTGAGGTGAAGGAAGCCTACGACCCGGAGGGCCTGTTCCGCTTCGCCCAGTCCGTCAGCGGCCGACGGTGACGACGATCTTGCCTACCTGGGCGCCGGTCTCCAGGTAGCGGTGCGCCTCGACGATCTCGCTCAGGTCGAAGACGCGGTCGACGACGGGTTCGAAGGCGCCCGCGCGCAGGCCGGAGGCGACGAACGCCTCGGCGCGACGCAGCCGCTCCGGGTCGGTGGTCGTCTCGTGGACGGTGTAGGTGCGCATGTTCAGGGCGGGCATGCCGAGCACGAAGCCCGGATAGGGGGTCACCTCGCCGCTCAGCGCCCCGTACTCGATGAGGGTGCCGCCCGGGGCGACCGCCCTGGCCAGGTCCAGCACGCCGGGACCGGCGACGGCGTCGAAGACGAACTCGGCCCCGCGCCCGCCGGTCAGCGCGAGCACCCGCCCGGTGACGTCCTCCTCACCGGTGACGATCACCTCGGCGGCGCCGGCCGCGCGCAGCCGCGCCTCCTTGGCCCGGGTCCGGGTGGTCGCGATGGGCAGCGCGCCGACGCGGCCGGCGACCTGGATCGCGGCCAGGCCCACGCTGCTGGAGGCGGCGGTCAGCAGGACCGTGTCCCCGGCGCGCATCCCGCCGACCTCCACCAGCGCCCCGTAGGCCGTCAGGTACGGCATCCACACAGCCGCGCCGCCGACCGCGT
The DNA here is from genome assembly GCF_001083785.1 of Nonomuraea sp. SBT364. Lineage (GTDB taxonomy): Bacteria > Actinomycetota > Actinomycetes > Streptosporangiales > Streptosporangiaceae > Nonomuraea. The sequence continues at coordinate 46,691 of NZ_LAVL01000020.1, read as the reverse complement.
CGAGCCCGTCGGGCCGGCGCACCACCGCGGCCGCCGGGACGATCGCACGCTCGGCGTAGACGCCGTAGTCGTTCATCGAGAACGCGGGCACCACGCTCACCCGCTCGCCGGTCGCGAATCCCGTCACGCCGGGACCGGCGACCTCGACCACGCCCGCGGCCTCGGCGCCGAGCCGGGCGGGGAACTCCTTGACCGGCTGGATGTACCGGCCGCCGCGGAACAGCGCCTCGGCGCGGTTGAGGCCGATCGCCTCCACCCGGATCAGCAGCTCACCGGGGCCGGGCTCGCCGGTCTCCACGTCCTCCAGCCGCAGCACCTCGGGGCCGCCGAGCTCATGGAAGCGCACCGTCCTGGTCATCACCCATCATTCCTTCCGCATCGCGAGGGGTTCACTCAAGCGGAAAGTGCGATCGCTGTCAAACTTCGATGATGGTCGTACTTTGGTACGATGGCGCCATGACGGTGACGCGGCGAAACGGGCGGGATCGCATCCCGCCGCACCCTGACGTCCGGGAGATCCCCCTCCAGCAGGTGCTGGAGGCCCTGGTCGACCCCGTGCGACGGCTCATCGTCAGCGAGCTGTACGCGGCCGGCGCGGACTTCAGCTGCGGCACCATCGACCTGCCGGTCAGCAAGTCCACCGCCACCCACCACTTCAACGTGCTGCGCGAGGCCGGCCTCATCCGGCAGTACTACGTGGGCACCTCCCGGATGAACTCGCTGCGCCGCGACGAGATCGACGAAGCCTTCCCCGGCCTCCTCCAGGCGCTGGTGGGCCGCTGAAAAGCGGTGGACAGCCCCGCTACGGTGGCTCCCATGGGTGTTGTGGACATCGATCAATTCATCGCCGACGGGTTCGTGAAGCTGGAGGCGGCCGTGCCCCGCGAGGTCGGCGACGCGGCCAGGGCGGTGGTGTGGCATCAGATCGGCCTGTCGCCCGACGACCCCGCCGGCTGGCGGCAGCCCGTGGTGTGGGCCGCCGACCTCACCGGCCAGGGCCCCTTCGGTGAGTTCCTGCGCAGCGCGCGGCTCAGCGAGGCGCTGGACGCGGTGGCGGGGCCGGGCGGCTGGAAGCCGCGCGGGGCCATCGGCAACATGCCGGTCCGCTTCCCCGGCAAGGCCGAGGTCGACGACCGGGGCTGGCACATCGACGCCTCCGTGGCCCGGCCCGACGGATCCTGGGCGGTGTCGGGGCGGCCGGAGACGATGCTGCTGCTCACGCTGCTGTCGGAGGTGGGCGACGACGACGCGCCCACCCGCATCAGGGTGGGCTCGCACCGCGACGCCGCGCGCATGCTGGGGGAGCGGGTGCTCGACCCGTTCGAGGCCGGGCCGCTGCTGGACGAGGTCTCCAAGGATCGCCCGATGGCCCGCGCCACCGGTCTGCCTGGCGACGTCTACCTGGTGCACCCGCTGACCGTGCACGCCGCCGACGAGCACCGGGGCACCCGGCCGCGCTTCATGGCCCAGAGCCCGGTGTTCCTGACCGCGCCGGTGACGCCGGGCGAGGGCAACGCCCTGGCGCGGGCCGTACGGGACTGACGCCCGGCGCCGTCCAGCGCCCGCGCTGACAGGAACGTGTCACGGCGGACATCATGCTGGCCCTTTCATATCCGAATCCGCGGCGGCCGCGGCCGCACACTTGCACTATGCAGGCGAATTCGGCGCACGAAGGGACAGCAAATGGCGCAGGTGAAATGGCCGCCGCGGCGGCGGGCATTCGTCAATCACGCGGGTGGAAAACGCCCGCACATCAGGCTGGTCTCGGATGAGCCGGGAATACGCGGGCTGTTCAGATATCGGCCCGAGGCGGCGGCGCCGCTGACGCAGTTGTCGGAGGTGCTCCTCGCCGGTGACGACACGATGGACCGGGCCGAACGGGAGTTGATCGCCGCGTACGTGTCGTCGCTGAACCGGTGCCGGTTCTGCTTCCACACCCACGCGGCGTTCGCGGCGGTCCGGCTGCCCCTGGGGATGGAACTCGTGGAGGCGGTGCGCCGGGACCCGGGCTCGGCGCCCGTCTCCGGCCGGCTGCGGGCGCTGCTGGCGATCGCGGCGGCGGTGCAGCGCGGCGGGCAGGAGGTCGGCGCCGACCTCGTCGAGGCCGCCAGGGCCGAGGGAGCCTCGGACCTGGCGATCCACGACACGGTGCTGATCGCCGCCGCGTTCTGCATGTACAACCGCTACGTCGACGGGCTGGCCACGCTCGCCTGCGACGACCCCGAGCACTATGCGGCGAGGGCGCGGCTGACCAGCGGATACGTGGCGGTCTGGCGGCAGGAGCTGGGCGAGGCCGGGTGAGCCCGCCCGGGGCGCGGCACGGTCAGGAGGTGAAGAACGCGTCCACGGCGTCGGGGTTGTCGGGGTAGCTCCAGCGTTCGCTGATCTTGCCTTCGGTGACGCGGTAGACCTGCAGGCCGGTGTCCTCCAGGACCCGGCCCTGGCGTTCGGCGAAGACGCGCAGCATCGTCGCGACGTGGTCGTCGCCCACCAGGAAGGTGCGCGGCTCCATGCGCAAGGTGTCGCCGGTGCTCTGGGCGAGGTGCTTGAGATAGCCGAGCACCTCGTCCTTGCCCCGGTAGTCGCGGGCCAGCGACCCGCGGCCGGGAACGTGGAAGACCACGTCGTCGGCGAGGAGTTCGTCGCGCAGATAATCCCAGTTGGCCTTGGCCATTGCGTCGTAGCTGTTGCCGGCGATGGTGATGTTGGGGTGTTCGGCCATGGCGCACTCTCCGGTCGTCAAACGGGGTTCACGTGGCCTGCGTGACATTACGCCGGGCGGTTACGCCAGACAACCCTTGTCCGGCACGACCGGAAATAGGCGCGGCGGGCGAAAAGAATTGAGGCGTTGACAGTCCGGCACAACCGAACGATCATGCAGGTGGCCGGTCGTCCGAAGGAGTTCCCCCTTGCCTCACGTCACCATCGATTCCGGAATGCCGGGCATTCGTGGGCTGTTCGCGTTCCGGCCCGAGACGGCGCGGCCGATGAACGCGCTGGCGGAGGTCCTGCTGCGCGGCGACAGCACGCTGACGCGCGGCGAGCGGGAGCTGATCGCCGCCTACGTGTCGGGCCTGAACGCGTGCGAATACTGCACCGCCTCCCATTCGGCGTTCGCCGCCGCGCAACTGCCGGAAGGCACGGAGCTGGTGGACGCGGTGCGCGCGGACGCCGCGACCGCGCCCGTCACGCCCAAGCTGCGCGCCCTGCTGGCCATCGCCGCCGCCGTGCAGCGCGGCGGCAAGAACGTCACCGCCTCGCTCGTGACGGCCGCCAAGTCCGAGGGCGCCACCGAGCTGGAGATCCACGACACCGTGCTGATCGCCGCCGCGTTCTGCATGTTCAACCGGTACGTCGACGGCCTGGCCACCGACACGCCGGACGACGACTCCTTCTACGCCGGGTCGGCCGAGCGGATCGTCGAGCGGGGATACACGAGCGTCGCCGATGCCTGACGAACGGCATCGCTATGTGATCATCGGGGCCGGTCCCGGCGGTCTGCAGCTGAGCTACTTCCTGCAACTCGCCGGCGCCGACTACCTGACCCTCGAACGGGAGGGCGCGCCGGGCGGGTTCTTCCGCCGATACCCGCGTCACCGGCGGCTGATCTCGCTCAACAAGGTCAACACGGGCGAGAAGGACCGCGAGATCCAGCTCCGCTGGGACTGGAACTCGCTGCTCTGCGACGGCGGCCCCGACCTGCGGTTCGACGCCTACTCGCGGGAATACTTCCCGCACGCCGACGACCTGGTCCGCTACCTGGGCGACTTCCAGGCCGCCCACGGGCTCAACGTCCGCTACGACACCCCCGTGCACCGCGTGGACAAGCGCGACGGCCTGTTCGAGGTGCACGCGGGCGACCGGGTGGTGCGCGCCGAGTGCGTGATCGTCGCCGCCGGGTGGCACGGCCCGTACGTGCCCGAAATCCCGGGGATCGAGCTGGCGACGGGCTACGAGGACGTGCCGGTCGGCGGCGAGGAGTTCACCGGCCGCCGCGTCCTGATCATCGGAAAGGGCAACGCCGCGTTCGAGACGGCGATGTCGCTGCTGCCGCACGCGGCCGTCATCCACCTGGCCAGCCCCAGCCCGGTGCGGCTGGCCTGGACCAGCAAGCACCCCGGGCACGTACGCGGCCAGTACGGGGCACTGCTCGACAGCTACTGGTTCAAGACGCTGCACGCGGTGCTGGAATGCACGGTCGACCGGCTGGAGCGGCACGGCGAGGGCGTGCGCGCCTCCATCACCTACACCCTGGCCGACGGCGAGCGGGCGGAGCTGGACTACGACGCGGTGCTGCGCTGCACCGGCTTCGTCATGGACACCGGCCTGTTCGCCGAGGCGTGCCGGCCGGAGCCGGTGCCGGGCGGGCGGCTGCCGGCCATCCGCCCGGACTTCCAGTCGGTCAACGTCGACGGCCTGTACTTCGCCGGCACGCTGATGCAGGCGCGCGACTTCAAACGGGCCTCGTCGGCGTTCGTCGACGGCTTCCGCTACAACCTGCGCACGCTGGCGGCGCTGCTCGCCGAACGCTACGACGGCGTGCCCCTGGCCGCCGGCACGGTGCCCGCCGAGGCCGGCGCGCTGACGCGGTCGATGCTGGGACGGGTCAACCACAGCTCGGCGCTGTGGACGCAGTTCGAGTACCTGTGCGACGCCTACGTGGTGGACGGCGACGCGGTGGACGGTCACGCGGTGGACGGTCACGCGGTGGACGGCGACGTGCGGCACTACCGCGACCTGCCCGAGGACTACGCGGTGGAGCGCTTCGGCGGCGGCGACCTGACCTTCACCGTGACGCTGCGGTGGGGGCGGCGCGACCACCCCGACGTGTTCGCCATCCGCCGCCACCCGGAGCCCGGCCGGGCCGACGAGTGCGCGTTCCTGCATCCGGTCGTCAAGGCCTGGCGCGGCGGCGAACTGCTGGCCGAGCGGCATCTGCTGGAGGATCTGCAGGCCCGCTGGGACGACCCGGTCCGGCACGCCGAGCCGCTGCGGTCGTTCCTGGCGCGGTGGCTGCCCGATCTCACCGGGTGAAGCGGTCGGCCAGGTCGTCGACCACGTCGGTGAGCACGCCGCGCCGCGCGAAGGCCGCGCGCTGCCGGGCCGCCCCGCTGCCGGCCGCGCGCAGCCGTCGCCAGTGCTCCCGCACCGCCTCCAGGTCGCCGCTGGCGGTCAGCGCGGGCCGGACGAACTCCAGCAGTTCGTCGGCCAGCTCGGTGGCGGGGCGCGGCGTGCCGGTGAACGGGTCGGCGGCGTGGCCCTCCAGCCCGTCGCGGGCGCTGCGCCAGTAGGCGGCGCGCAGCAGCGGCTCGGTCGGCCGAGGGCCGGGGTCGCCGGCCCGCGCCCTCGCGGCGCACTCCGTCACCAGCGCCCGGACGACCAGCGCCAGCAGCGTCGCCTCGGCCGTCGAGGCGGGCACGTCGCTGACCCGCACCTCGATGGTCGGCAGGTGGGCCGACGGGCGGGCGTCCCAGAACAGGGTGCCCGGGTCGACCAGCGCCTCGGAGGCGGTCAGCGCCGCCACCAGCCGATCGTGCTCGGCGGCGCTCCCGCAGTAGGGCGGCGGCCCGGCCACCGGCCACTTGCCCCACGCCAGCACCCGCCAGGCGGCGTAGCCGGTGTCGCGGCCCTCCCAGAACGGCGAGTTGGCCATGAGCGCGATCAGCACCGGCAGCCAGGGGCGCAGGTGGTTGCAGACCAGCACGGCGAGCTCACGGTCGGGCAGGTGCACGTGCACGTGCCCGGCGCAGATGCTCTGCTCGTCGTGCAGCGCCCGGTAGGCGGCGATGCCCTGGTCGTAGCGGGCGCCCTCGGTGATGGGCGGCGGCACCGCGCCGGGCAGGACGGGCGTCCCCGACGCGATGACGGCCAGCCCTTCGGCGCGGGCGGCGGCGGCCACGGCCCGGCGCATCCCCGCCAGCTGGGCGCCCAGCTCGGCGGCGCCGGCGCAGGGCGTGGTCTTGGCCTCCACCTGGAAACGGGTGATCTCCGCGCACACCCGGTCGCCCAGCTCGGCGGCGGCGCGTTCGACGACGGCCCGAGCCCGGGGGGCCACGGCCCGGGTGGCCGGATCGACGAGCAGGTATTCCTCTTCGACCCCCATGAGCGGGCTGACGGCGTCGAACGGGGTGGAGCGCGCGGTCTCGGCGGTCGCGGTCATCTCATCTCCGGCTCAGGGGCGGACTTCCCTACCCGATCATGCTGCCGTACCGGTCACCCGGCCGCGAGGACCTTCTTGATGTGCAGCGGGTTTTCGACGTATCCGTGCAGCAGCATGTGGTCGGCGATCCGCTGCACCCCCCGCTCGTCGATGCCGGTGGTGTAGACGCCCAGCTCGGCGGCCTCGGCGACGCCCCTGTCGATCTTCGTGAAGGTCGGCAGCGTCCGCTCCGCCTCGGCGCGGCCGTTCGCGGTCAGAGGCTGGGTCTTGGCCAGCGCCCGCCGGAAGGCCGCCAGGGTGCGCGGGTTGTCCCTGGCCCACGTGCCGCTGACCGCCCAGCCGCCGACGGGCAGGCCGGTCAGGCGGTCCCCGGCGCTGTCGGGGATCCGGCGCAGGGCGTGGTGCCGCTCGCCCTGGGTGACGAACGGTTCGGCCAGCCAGGCGGCGTCGGCCTTCCCCTTGACGAGCCGCGCCTCCATCTCGGGAAAGGGCGTCTCGACGAGAAGCACGTCCTCCGCCTTCAGGCCGGCGTCCTTCAGCACGGCGGTGACCATGAGCGTGCTCATGCTCATGAGGTTGTTCACCGCGATCTTCTTGCCCTTCAGGTCCGCGGGGGTCTTGATCCGCGAGTCCGCTCCCGTGACGAGGCCGAAGCTGCGGGGCCCGGCCCGGTGGAGCCCTCCGACGATGGTGAGGTCCTTGCCCATGTTGTGGGCGGCCAGGGCCGAGACGTAGTCGGTCTGGGCGATGTCCAGCATCCGGGTGTCGAGTTGCGGCAGCGCGGCGGCGCCGCCGGTCACCACGACCGGCTCGACCGTCAGGCCCTCCTCCTTGAAGAAGCCCCTGCTGTCGGCGATCAGCAGCGGCACGGCGCCGGTGGTCGGCATGATGCCCACCTTGATGACGGCTCGTTCCGGGGGAGCAGGCCTGGGCCGCGGCTCGCCGCCGGTGCCCGTGCAGGCGGCGGCGGTGACGGTCAACAGGAGGGCGACGGCGATCCGGCGGGCGCGATCCATCGCGGCTGTCCTTCCGCTCGGGGGGTAGCGGGAAGCGTACCGGATGGAGATCACCCGCAGGGGCGATCCGGCGATCAGCCGGGCTCGGCGTCCTCGATCGGGAACAGGATCGGGCTGAGCAGGTAGCGTGCCCGGCCCGGCCCGGCCCGGTTGGCCAGCCTGGGCGCGATCGCGGCGCGCAGCTCGGTGATCAGCTCGGCGAGTTCGTCCGGGCTGAGCCAGACGGCGTGCTGCCGGTAGCCGACGAGGTCCGCCACGGGGTCGGCGTGCTCGCGGTCGAGGTAGGCGCTGAACTCGGCGAGCAGGGTGGTCATCGCCATGGCGAACCCGCGCCGGTGGTCGTCGGGCGTCAGTGTCGCCATCAGCTCGGCGTCGATCACCGCCCGGTCCTGCCGCAGCCGGTAGCGGCGCTCCACCGCGCCGCGCACCCGCTGCTCGCCGGCCACCTCCAGGACCCCTCCGGCCACGAGCAGGTCGACGTGCCGGTACACGGTGGCCTTCGACACGTCGGGGATCCGGGCGCACAGCTCGGACGTCGTCAGCATCCGCCCGCCGCGCATGGCGTGCACGACGCGCAGCCGTACGGGATGCCCCAGCAGCTCCAAGGTGTTCATCCCCGTACGATCTCATATCGTGCTACCTTTCTCAGATTATGAGAATGGTATTGAATCCTGAGGCGACCGCCCGCACGGTCGTCGAGCTGGCCCGCACGGGACGCTTCGACGAGATCGAGCGGCTCTTCGCGCCGCCGCTGCGCGCGTTGATCGACGCCGAGGCGGTGCGCGCCGCCTGGACCGGCGAGATCGGCGCGAGGGGCCCCATCACCGGCGTGGGCGAGCCCGTCAGCGAGCGGGCCGGGGCGCAACCGGCCCGTGTGAGCGTCCCGGTGACCTGCGAGAGCGGGGAGCTCGCCGTGGTGGTCGCCGTCGACGGCGACGGCCTGCTCCACGACCTGCGGCTCACCGCCATCACGCCGCCCTGGGCCCCGCCGCCGTACGCCGACCCGGCGAGCTTCGACGAGCGCGACGTCGTGATCGGCGACGGTCCTCTCGCCGTGCCGGGCACGCTGACCCTGCCGCGCGAGCCCGGCCCGCACCCCGGCGTCGTGCTGCTCAGCGGGGGAGGGCCGTTCGACCGCGACGCCACCAGCGGGGCCAACAAGCCGCTGAAGGACCTGGCCTGGGGGCTGGCCGGCCGTGGCGTCGCGGTCGCGCGGTTCGACAAGGCGGCCCACGCCCACGGCGCCCTGGCGGCCGGGCTCACGATGACCGAGGAGTACGTGCCGCACGCCGTGGCGGCCGTCCAGTTGCTCCGGGAGCAGCCGGGCGTGGACCCCGGCCGCGTCTTCGTCGCCGGCCACAGCATGGGCGGCAAGATCGCGCCCCGCGTCGCGACCGCGGAGCCGGCCGTCGCCGGACTGGTGATCATGGCCGGTGACACGCAGCCGATGCACCGGGCCGCCGTCCGCGTCGTCCGCTACCTGGCGTCGCTGTATCCCGGCCCGGCCACGGACGCCGCCGTCGAGTCGATCACGCGGCAGGCCGCGGCGGTCGCGGACCCCGGGCTCTCGCCGTCGACGCCGGCCGAGTCGCTGCTGTTCGGCCGGCCCGCGCCGTACTGGCTGGACGTGCGCGGCTACGACCCGGTCGCGACGGCGGCGGCGCTGGACCGGCCGATGTTCATCCTGCAGGGAGGTCGCGACTACCAGGTGACGGTCGCGGACGACCTGCCGGGCTGGCAGGCCGGCCTCGCCCACCGGCCCGACGTCACGATCCGCGTCTACGACGCCGACGACCACCTGTTCTTCCCCGGCGCGGGCCCGTCCATGCCCGCCGGGTACGAGCCCGCGCAGCACCTGGACCCGGCCGTGGTCACCGACATCGCCGCCTGGCTCAAGACCGCCGGCGGGCCGGGAGCCGTCCTCACTTGATCAGGGGCGTGCCGGCCCCTCTGCGGCTGCGGAGTCCGGCTGCGGAAGATCCTGCATGAATTGCTCGTCATCCCGCCATGACGAGGTCCTGGTGGTTACGCGATAGCTTTCTCCGCCATAGAGGGATTCGTACTGAATTTCGAACTCTATGCGCTGCTCGATCAGTTGCCGGAAGGCGCCGTGCTCTATCGGGTCGTAAGCGTCCACGCCCACCAGGAAAGTGCTGTCACCGGACGGGATGCCCGTCCCGTCGAAGAGTGCGGAGGCGCGCGGGCGAGGTGTCATGCCGGCGCGTGCCTGCCGGGATGTCCCCCTGCTCCACGCTCCCAGATCGTGCCCGTCGAGCCAGGCCCGGGTGCGTGTGACTATGGCCGGACCAAGGCCGATGTTCGCCACCACGATGCCGGATCTCTCTCCCGGGACCGTGCGGAGTTGCAACTGGAGAAGGGGGCGAACGGAATGACGGTTGTGCAGCCGGGTGGCTCTCAGTTGATAGATGGAAACCGTCAGGGATGCGATGGCGATGATGGTGGCGCTGACGGCGATCACGGTTTGCGCATCCATCTGGACTCCTCGTGCCCGCTCGGCATGCCTGCTCCGAACGTAGGGTCGGCTCGACGCGGGAGCAAGAGGGGATGGGCCCGGGTGCGGCCTGCGCCGCACCCGGTCAGGGCTGGGTGCGGGACCATTGCTGGTTGGTGCCGCTGCCGCAGGTCCACTGCTGGATGTCGGCGCCGTCGGCGGTGGAGGCGCCGGCCACGTCCAGGCACTTGCCGCTGTGCCGGGCCCTGAGCTGGAAGTAGCCGCCGGTGGCGACCCACTGCCACTGCTGGTTGGCCGCGCCGCCGCAGGTGTACTGGATGACGTTGGCGCCGTCGGCGGTGGAGGCGCCGGCCACGTCGAGGCACTTGCCGCTGGTGCGGCTCACCAGCCGGTGGTAGCCGCCGCCGGCGTCCTGGAACTGCCACTGCTGGTTGCCGCCGCCGTTCCACGGATACTGCTTGACCTCGGCGTTGTTCGCCGTGGAGGCGCTGACCACGTCCATCACCTTCCCGCTGTGGCGGGCGGTGACGCGGTGGTACGGGGTCGAGCCGCCGCCGGTGATCGTGCCGGTGGCCGTGTCGATGGTGATCTGGGGATGCCAGGCCAGGCTCATGCTGGTGGCGGAGGGGAACGTGATCGGCAGCCACACGTACTGGGAGTCGTTCACCGGCCCGCCCCAGGCGCCGGCCCAGCGGTCGCCCATGTAGAGATAGCTCGTCGTCGCCGACCCCTGGATGGGCAGCACGTACGCGGGCTGGGAGCTGAACGTGGTGCCGTCGCCGACGTTGGTCCACCCGGTCCACGGCCCGGTGACGCTCGGCGCGGTCGCGTACTTGGCCTGGTTGGGGTTCCAGCCCGTCGCGCCGGAGGTCAGCAGGAAGTAGACGCCGCCCCGGTTGAACAGGGCGGGGGCCTCGCGGTGGGCGTCGTTCCAGAAGTTGCCGACCAGCGTGGCGATGTTCAGGAAGTCCGGCGTCAGCCGGTAGATGTGCAGGTCGTAGTTCTCGTCCGCGGCCGAGATCATGTACCCCGTGCCGTTGTCGTTGTAGAGCGTGATGTCTCTCGACATGTGCTGGCCCAGCGGGCGGAAGCTGCCGTGGTAGGTGTAGGCGCCGTCCACGGTGGCCGAGGAGGCGACGGCGGCGCGCGCCTCGCTGTAGTTGGAGCCGTTCTCCTTGTGCATCCACATGACGAAGCGGCCGGTGGAGGCGTTGTAGACGACCTTCGGCCGTTCGATGTTGGCGACGCCGAGTTCGGCGTGCGAGGACTGGGTGAGCACGTTGTTGCGGAACTCCCAGGTCGCCAGGTCCGCCGACCGGTAGACGGAGACCGCGCGGAACGTGCCGTCGGGGTTGCGGTTCTCGCCGAACCAGTAGTAGTGGTCGCCGACCTTCACGACGCCGCCGCCGTGGGCGTGCAGGACGTTGCCACCGGTGTCACGGAACTGGGTGCCGTTGGTGACGGTCACCGGGGCCGCGTGCGCGGGCGCCGCGACGAGGCCCAGCAGCAGGACGGCGAGCGCGATCACGCGGAGCAGCCTCATGATGTTCACGTGAACATCCCGCGTCGAGGCTGTCAAGCGCCTCGATCGGCCCGGGGCGCGCGATCACGGCGGACGTCGTCCGGGCCCGATGGCGGCGCTGGCACAACGGGTGGCGGTGACCGGGCGGGCACGGGCCGCCGCTCTTGAAACGTTCACCGGCTCTGGGGTCGTGAGCGCCCGTCCCGTCCGGCCGGGTCGTTGCGGATAATCCGGATGGGGACGATTGGCTAGGCTGGGGGCATGACCGCCATGGCGCCCGGCCGCACTGAGCCCGACCTGTCGTTCTTGCTCGACCACAGCAGCCACGTGCTGCGGACGAAGATGGCCGCGGCGCTGGCCGAGATCGGCCTGACGGCCCGGATGCACTGTGTTCTCGTCCACGCCCTGGAGGAGGAGCGCACCCAGATCCAGCTCGCCGAGCTCGGTGACATGGACAAGACGACCATGGTGGTCACGGTCGACGCCCTGGAGAAGGCGGGCCTGGCCGAGCGCCGCCCCTCCAGCACCGACCGGCGGGCGCGGATCATCGCGGTGACCGAGAAGGGCGCCGAGGTCGCCCGCCGCAGCCGGCAGATCGTCGACGGCGTGCACCGGGACGCGCTCGGCGCCCTGCCGGAGGAGGAGCGGGAGGTGCTGCTCTCGGCGATGCGGCGGCTGGTGGAGGGCCATCTGTCCACTCCGGTGGAGGTCGCCCCGGGCGCCCGCCGGGCCCGGCAGTCCCAGAAGTAGGTCCGTCAAGGATCGTCTACAACAAAACCATCTGTTAGGGTCTCTCCTGTCCGCATCTGAACAGGAGTGGCCATGTCCCCCATCTCATCGCGCCCGCTCGCCTTGATCGTGCTGTCGGCGGCAAGCCTGATGACCATCCTCGACGGCAGCATCGTCACCGTGGCGATGCCCGCCATCCAGCACGACCTGGGCTTCACGGCCGCCGGGCTGAGCTGGACCGTCAACGCCTACTTGATCCCCTTCGGCGGCCTGTTGCTCCTGGCCGGACGGCTCGGCGACCTGATCGGCCGCAAGAGCATGTTCCTGACCGGCAACGTGGTCTTCGCCGCCGCGTCGCTGCTCGCCGGTCTGGCCACCACCCCCGCCCTGCTGATCGCCGCCCGGTTCCTGCAGGGCGCGGGCAGCGCGCTGGCCTCGGCCGTGGTGCTCGGCATCCTGGTGACGCTGTACACCGAGCCACGTGAGCGGGCCAAGGCGATCGGCGTGTTCAGCTTCACCGGCGCGGCCGGCGCCTCCATCGGCCAGGTGCTCGGCGGCGTCCTCACCGACGCCCTCTCCTGGCACTGGATCTTCTTCATCAACCTGCCGATCGGGCTGGTCACCGTCGCGCTGGCGGTCCGCGTCCTGCCCGCCGACCGCGGCGCCGGGCTCGCGGCCGGCGCCGACGCGCTCGGCGCCGCGCTGGTCACCGGCGGCCTGATGCTGGGCATCTACACCGTCGTCAAGATCGAGGAGTACGGCTGGGCGGCCGGGCACACGCTGGGCCTGGGCGCGCTGTCGCTGGCGCTGCTGGCAGGCTTCTTCGCCCGGCAGGCCACCGCGCGCACCCCGCTCATGCCGCTGCGCGTCTTCCGCTCCCGCAACGTCTCCGGCGCGAACCTGGCCCAGATGCTGAGCCTGTCGGCGATGTTCGCCTTCCAGATCCTCGTCGCGCTCTACATGCAGAAGGTGCTCGGCTACGGCGCCCTGGAGACCGGCCTGGCGATGCTGCCGGCGGCGGTCGCGATCGGCGGCATCTCGCTGTTCGCCTCCGCCAGGCTCAACAACCGGTTCGGGGCGCGGGCCGTGCTCGTCGCGGGCCTGGTGCTGCTGCTCGCGGCGATGGGCTGGCTCACCCGGGTGCCGGTGCAGGCGTCGTACGTCACCGACCTGCTGCCGGTCATGCTGCTGATCGCCGGAGGCGGCCTGGTGCTGCCCGCGCTGGCCACGCTCGGCATGTCGGCGGCCAGGGCCGACGACGCCGGGCTCGCCTCGGGCCTGTTCAACACCACGCAGCAGATCGGCATGGCGCTGGGCGTGGCCGTGCTGTCCACCATGGCCGCCTCCCGGACCGGCGAACTGCTCGGCCGGGGCGCGACCCAGGCGGCGGCCCTCACCGGCGGCTACCGGCTGGCGTTCGCGATCGCGGCCGGCCTCCTGCTGGCCGCGCTCGTGGTGGCGCTGGCCGTGCTCCGCTCGCCCGGACGCCAGGCCGCCCCGGACTCACCGGCCCCGGTGATCACGCACTAGGAGCCGGCGGGATGTCGCAGCCGAACCGGAAGACGTCGCCCGGGTCTACACGGCCTTGATGCGGGGGCGAGCGCCGCCGCCGGGATCTCCGCGCTGTCCGGCTAGGGGCAGCGGGCGTCGACGAACGGGCTGGTCAGATGGGCCGTCGCCAGCGTCGCGTGCCGTCGCCTGGCGTCCGCGAGCAGGTTCCGGCGCGTCTCGGCGGCCACCGCCTGGTCGGCCTCCAGGGCGTAGCCGACGTCCGGGGCGACCAGTTGCACGGCGTGCACCAGCACGTCGCCGGTGATCACCATCCGCCGGTCGTGGCCGTCGACGAGCACCGACTGGTGTCCCACGGTGTGGCCCGGCGTCGGGATCGCGGTGAGCCGGCTGCCCCGCGCCCCGGCCAGCGTCACCTCGCCGGAGATCTCCTGGAGCTGCCCGGTGCGCCGCAGGGGCACGATCAGGTAGTCGCGCATCGGGCTGGTCTCCGCGAGCCGCGCCACCTCGGCCCGCTGGACGACGTACCGGGCGTTCGGGAACGCCGGCACCCCGTCCGGGCTCACCGACCAGCCCATGTGGTCCTCGTGGACATGGGTCAGCACGACGAGGTCGACGTCCGCCACGTCGATGCGGGCGGCGGCGAGGAGCTCGGGCAGGATGCCCGGGGCGGCCCACGCGGATCCCGGGCTGCCTGCCGGGCCGACCCCGGCGTCGACGAGCGCGATCCGCCCGCCCGGACGCCGGACCGCGTAGCAGCGGAAGTCGAGCTTCCAGGCCAGGTCCGGGCCGAACGCGCCGGGGTCCGCCCGGCGGGCCCGCCGCCAGTCCGCCTCCGTCGCGTCCGGGAACATCTCCGCCCGCGTGGCGGGAAAGGTGTCGGCGGAGTCGCGGAGCGCGACGACGTCGAAGGCGCCCACACTCTTCGACGTGATGGCCCCGCCCGGTGACGCCCCGCCCGGTGACACCTCGCCCAGGGCGGCCGTGGGCAGGAGGGCGCCCGCGCCGGCGGCGACCGCGCCCCACAGGAACGTCCGTCGATGCACTCCGGTCATGATGTCTCCTCCGCGTTCGGCTCCGGATCATCCTGATCGGGGGGCGAGGACGGCAGGAGTAATGGGGACGCCAACATGCGCTACATTCCTGCCATGCGCAGTGTCGCTCTCCTTCTGCATGACGAGATGAGCGTCCTGGACTACTCGGTCGTCTGCTGGGTGTGGGGAGCCGACCGCTCTCACGCCGGGGTGCCGCGCTTCGACCTGCGGCTCTGCTCGATCGACGGAGCTCCCGTCACGATGGAGCCCGCCGCCCTGGTGCGGCCCACCCACACGCTGGACGGCCTGGACGACGCCGACCTGATCGTCATCCCCGGCGCGGGCATCCCCCGCGAACCGCTCGACGGGCGGCTCGTGGAGGCGCTGCACGCGGCCGCCGGCCGGGGCGCCGAGATCGCCGCCCTGTGCAGCGGCGCCTTCGTGCTGGCCGCCGCCGGCCTGCTGGACGGGCGCCGGGCCACCACCCACTGGCTGCTGACCGCCCAGCTCGCCGAGGCGCATCCCGGGATCACCGTCGATCCCGGCGCGCTGTTCGTGGCGGACGGCGGCATCTGGACCTCGGCGGGCGCCACCGCGGGCATCGACCTGTGCCTGCATCTGGTACGGCTGGCGCACGGCGTCAACGTGGCCAACGTCATCGCCCGGCATCTGGTCGCCGCCGGCCATCGCGACGGCGGGCAGGCGCAGTTCGTCGCCCGGCCGGTACCCGCCACCAATTCCGCGGCCCCGGACATCGCCGCCACCCAGGCGTGGGCCCTGGATCGTCTCGACCAGCCGCTGACGGTGGCGGAGCTGGCCGCGCACGCCCGGACGAGCCCGCGCACGTTCGCCCGCCACTTCGCCGACTACACCGGCACCACCCCGGCCCAGTGGCTGCTGCGCGCCCGCATCGCCCGGGCCCAGCAGTTGCTGGAGTCCACGACGCTGCCGATCGACCAGGTCGCGGCCCGCTGCGGCTTCGGCGTCACCGCGCTGCTGCGCCGCCACTTCTCCCGGCTGATCGGCACCTCACCCGGCCGCTACCGGCGCCTGCACGGCCACTGACCCCACCGGCCGGTCGCCACGCGGCGGCCGCCCGGGCCGAGGATCAGCCTTCCGGGCCGGCCAGCGCCATGCCGGCCAGCAGGCGTTCCAGGGTGATCGTCCCGACGAGGCCGCCGTCGCGGCCGACCACCGCGACCAGCTCGCCCCGCTCCTGCCAGAACATGTCGGCATGCGCCTCGTCGACCGTCCTGGCCAGCGTCGGGTCCTCCTGGTAGGCACCCGGGACCGTCATGCGGAGCACCTGGGTGCCGGTCAGCACCATCCGGGGCCGGGCGGCGTCGTCGACGACGATCAGTCCAGGCAGCCGGGCGAGCGTCATCACCCGCACCGCCCTGGTGACCGGATCGCCGGCCGTCACCGTCGGCACCTTCACCGCGATATCACGTGCCTGCATGCACACCGTCCCCTCGAACCCGGGGCGGGCCCGCCGGGCCGCCGCCGCCTTCAGTGTGGGCAGGGGCGGGCCGGGAGGCCATCGGGGCTGACACCCGTTCACGGGCTGCGACACCATGCAGACGAAGGGACGGAACGCCCGGTCAGCGCCGACTCCCGGGGGTGGCGGGCCCTCCGCCATGGTGAACGCCGGGCTGAGTCTGTCCGCCCGTGCGCTCCACGCACGAGGTGCGTGGCCCGCGGACAGTGGTGCCCCCCGTCCGGAGGGCACTACTGTGCGCGGCATGCGCATGCTGCACCTCGGACTGCGGGTCACCGACCTGGAGCGCTCGCTCGCCTTCTACACCGCGCTCGGCTACGCCGAACTCGGCCATGTCCCCGAGACGGAATTCGGCAGCCTGACCATGCTCAAGCTGCCCGGCGATCCGTTCGTCAGCCTTGAGCTCGTGCACGACCCCGCGAGACCGGTCAAGGACATCGGCGCCGTCAACCACCTCGTCGTCCAGGTGGACGATCTCGACGCCGCGATCGCCGAGCTCGCGGCCAAGGGCGTCACCGCCGAGCCCCCGGCGGACCTGGGGGAGGGGATGCGGACGTGCTGGCTGACCGACCCCGACGGCTACAGGATCGAGGTCGTCCAGTGGCCGCCCGGCCATCCGCCCGGCATGACGGCGGCGGATTTCGGCTGACGGGTTTGACCGGTTCGGTTCCTGGGTGCCGTCCGGCGGTCTAGCCAGCTAACTCACTAGTACGTACATTAAGGAGTCGGCCCCTGCTGGAAGGAAGAAGTGATGGACTCGTTCCTGGTCGGGTTGATCGGCTCGGGCATCGGCCCCTCCTTGAGCCCGCCCCTGCACGAGCAGGAAGCGGCGCACCACGGGTTGCACTACGTCTACCGGCTGCTCGACACCGATCGGCTCGGGCTCGACGTGGGGACGCTGGTCCGCACCGCCCGCCGCTTCGGCTTCGACGGGCTCAACATCACCCATCCGTGCAAGCAGGCCGTCATCCCGTACCTGGACGAGCTGTCGCCCGACGCCGCGATGCTCGGCGCGGTCAACACCGTGGTGTTCGACGGGCAGCGGGCCGTCGGGCACAACACCGACTGGACCGGCTTCGCCGAGTCGTTCGCCCGCGGCCTGCCCGACGCGCCCACGCACCGGATCGTCCAGCTGGGCGCGGGCGGCGCGGGCAGCGCGGTGGCGCACGCGCTGCTCACGATGGGAGCCGACCGGGTCACCGTCGTCGACGCGGACCCCGCCCGGGCCCTCGCGCTGGCGGGGGAGCTGGCCGGCCGCTTCGACGGCGGGCGGGCCCGCCACGCGACCCACGCGGAGCTGCCGGACCTCCTGGCCGGGGCCGACGGCCTGGTGCACGCCACCCCCACCGGGATGGCCCGCCATCCGGGCCTGCCGCTGGCCGCCGAGCTCCTGCGCCCCGGCCTGTGGGTGGCCGACATCGTCTACCGGCCGCTGGAGACCGAGCTGCTGCGGCAGGCGCGCGCCGCGGGCTGCCGGACGTTGCACGGCGGCGGCATGGTCGTCTTCCAGGCCGTGCACGCCTTCCGCCTGTTCACCGGCCGGGAGCCGGACGCCGAGCGGATGCTCGCCCACCTGACCGATCTCATCGCCGTCTGAAGATCGCCGTCCGAAGGAGGAATCCGGTGCGTAAGTCCATCGCCACCGTGTCGGTGAGCGGCTCGCTCGCGGAGAAGCTGGAGGCCATCGCCGCCGCCGGGTTCGACGGGGTGGAGGTCTTCGAGAACGACCTGCTGGTCACCTCGATGACCCCGGAGGACGTCCGGGCCAAGGCCGCCGACCTCGGGCTCGGCATCGATCTATACCAGCCCTTCCGCGACTTCGAGGCGGTGCCGCCCGACGCGCTGGCCCGCAACCTGCGCCGGGCCGAGCACAAGTTCCGCACGATGCGGCGGCTCGGCGCCGACCTGCTGCTGGTCTGCTCGAACGTCTCCCCGTCGGCGATCGGCGACGACGCCCTGGCCGCCGAGCAACTGCGGCTGCTCGCCGATCGGGCTGCCGAGCACGGCATCCGCATCGCCTACGAGGCGCTGGCCTGGGGCCGGCACGTCAACGAGTATCTGCACGCCTGGCGGATCGTGCGGCTCGCCGACCACCCGAACCTCGGCACCTGCCTGGACAGCTTCCACATCCTCTCGCGCGGCTCCGACCCGATCGGCATCGAGGCGATCCCCGGCGAGAAGATTTTCTTCCTGCAGCTCGCCGACGCGCCGCTGCTGGCCATGGACGTGCTGCAGTGGAGCCGCCACTACCGCTGCTTCCCCGGGCAGGGCAACTTCGACCTCGCCCGGCTGGTCGAGCACGCGCTCAACGCCGGCTATGCGGGCCCCCTGTCGCTGGAGGTGTTCAACGACGTCTTCCGGCAGGCCGACACCCGGCGCACCGCGCTGGACGGCATGCGCTCGCTGCTCGCCCTGGAGCAGGACCTGGACGGGGCCGGGCAGCCGGTCGCCCCCACCGGGTTCGCCTTCGCCGAACTGGCCGGCGACACCGGTTCGCTGGGCGAGGTGCTGACGGCGCTCGGCTTCGCCCGGACCGGGAGGCATCCCACCAAACCCGTCGAGCTGTGGGAGCAGGGCGGTGCCCGGCTGCTGCTCAACGCCACCGGCGCTGACCCCGCCCTGGTCGCCATCGGGCTCGACAGCCAGGATCCGAAGAGCGCGGCCGAGCACGCCGAGTCGCTGCTGTCGCCGGTCCTGCCCCGCGAACGCGCGCCGGAGGAGGCGAGGCTGGACGCCGTCGGCGCGCCGGACGGCACCGAGATCTTCTTCTGCGACGACTCCTGGCTGTCCGACTTCGCGCCGGACGCGCCGGACGGCCGGGGCGCGGGGGAGATCACCGGCATCGATCACGTCGCTCTCACCCAGCCCTGGCACCACTTCGACGAGGCGGCGCTGTTCTACCGCACGGTCCTCGGCCTGCGCCCGCAGGGCAGCCTGGAGGTGCCCGACCCGTACGGCCTGCTGCGCAGCAAGGCGATGTCGGCCCCGCACGGCGCGGTCCGCATGGTGGTGAACGTCGCCCACGTGGGCACCGGAGACGGCACCGGAGACGTCCCGTGGCAGCACGTCGCGCTGGCCTGCGGCGACCTGGTGGCCGTCGCCCGCAGGCTGCGGAGCGAGCATCCCGAACTGCTCCTGCCGATCCCCGGCAACTACTACGACGACCTGGAGGCCCGCCACGAGGTCGACCCGGAGCTGCGCCGGCTCGGCGTGCTCCACGACCGGGACGAGCACGGTGGCGAGTTCCTGCATCTCTACACCGTCACCCTGGGCCGGGTGTTCTTCGAGCTCGTCCAGCGGGTGAACGGCTACCAGGGGTACGGGGCCGGCAACGCCCCCATCCGGCTCGCGGTGCAGCACGCGTGAGGTCACTAGGATGGGCGGATGACCTCTCAGCCCGCCGCCGCCGAACGCCAGCGGGACGCCGAGCGCACCAAGGCGGAGATCCTCGAGGTCGCTCAGCAGGAGTTCGCCCGGCACGGCTACGCGGGCGCGCGGGTCGACGAGATCGCCGCACGCATGCGCACCACCAAGCGGATGATCTACTACTACTTCGGCAGCAAGGAGCGGCTCTACATCGCGGTCCTGGAGAAGGCCTACGCCGAGGTGCGCGACATGGAGCGCACCATCGAGGTGGAGCACCTGGCTCCGGTCGAGGCCATCCGCACGCTGGCCGAGCTCACCTTCGACCACCATGACCTGCACCGCGAGTTCATCAAGCTGGTCGCGATCGAGAACATCCACCAGGCCGAGCACATCCGCAAGTCGCCGGCCCTGGCCAATCTCGGCACGCCCGTGCTCGACCTGATAGCGGCCATCCTCGACCGGGGCGCGGCGGGCGTCGGCTTCGTCACCGAGGCCGACGCGATCGACGTGCACATGCTGATCAGCTCGTTCTGCTTCTTCCGGGTGGCCAACCAGCACACCTTCGGCGCGCTGTTCGGGCGCGACATGACCGCCCCCGAGCACCGCGACCGGCTGCGCGCGATGGTGGGCGACGCCATCGTCGCCTACCTGCGCGGCACCGGCTCCTGATCCCCGAGCCGGTGCCGGCGGCGATCAGCCGACGACCTCGATCTTGCCCGTCGGGCGCGGGCTGTGGGTGTCGTTGAAGAAATACTCGCCGGGTTCGGTGAAGGTGTACCGGAAGGACTCGCCCGGTTCGAGCCTGACGTCGAACAGGCCCTCGAAGAACTGGGTGGCGCCGTGCGCGTGGACGTTGTCCGCGGGGTTGACGAACGTCACCGTGGTGCCGGCGGGCACCCGCAGGTGGGTGGGCGCCATGGCGTCGACGGCCGTGGACTCGACGGCGCCGACCTGCCCGTCGGCGTAGGTGCGCGCGAGCACGACCGTGTTGTCCACGGTGGCGCCGTCCACCGGGCCGCCGGAGACCGGCCGCCTGACCACCGGCGCGGGCGGGGTCGCGGCGGGCGCCACGGTGCCGCCGAGCTTGAAGGCCCACAGGTGGTCGCCGCGCGGGGCGGAGTCGCCGTACGGGATGCCGGTGCCTCCCGCGTAGACGGCGATGTACTGCTCGCCGTCGATCTCGTAGGAGATCGGGCTGCTGCTGACCGCGGCGCCGGTCTGCCAGCGCCACAGCTCGCGCCCGTGGCGGGCGTCCAGGCAGAGCAGGTTGCCGTCGGGCTGACCGATGAACAGCAGGTCGGAGGCGGTGGTGAGGATACCGTTGCCGTGCGCCAGCGAGTAGGGCATGTGCTTGTTCCAGCGGACCAGGTTGGTGCCGGGGTCCACGGCCACGATGCCGCCCGTCATGTACTCGCCGGGCGGGCGCAGCCCGTTGGACCTCTCGGTCAGGGAGTGCGCGGCGGCCACGTACCCGAAGCTCGTGTAGACCAGCCGGGTGCTGTGGCTGTAGGACTGGTGGTTCCAGTCGGCGCCGCCGCCGTGACCGGGGATGCTCAGAATCGGCTCGTCCCAGTGCGGCGTGAAAAGCGGGCCGATGGTGTAGTTGGGGACGGCGCGGTGCGGAGCGCCGGGGATCTCGGTGCCGAGCGGCTGCCACACCGGCTTCAGCTCGGTCCAGCCGCCCTGGCGCGGGAAGGGCTGCGTCGGCCAGGTCTTCTGCCGGGGTTCCTGGGGCACGGGCAGTTCGTCGATGCCCAGCGGGGCCGAGCCGTCGGCGCGGTCGAGGATGTAGTACATGCCGGTCTTGCTGCCGTACACGACGAGCTTGCGGAGGCGGCCCCGGACGCGGGCGTCCACCAGGACCGGCGCCATGACGTTGTCCATGTCCCAGATGTCGTGGTGGACGGACTGGAAGTGCCAGCGGTAGGCGCCGGTCTTCAGGTCCATGGCCACGATCGAGTTGGCGAACAGGTTCTGGCCGCCACGCTCGGAGCCGTCCTGGGAGGAGCGGGCGCCCCTGGCGTTGCCGAACGTCCAGTAGACCAGCCGGAGCTCCGGGTCGATGGCGCAGTGCATCCACGGCGTGGCGCCGCCGGTCTGCCAGGAGTCGCCCTCCCAGGTGTCGTGGCCGAACTCGCCGGGGCCCGGCGTGCCCCAGAAGTTCCAGACCAGGTCGCCGGTCTCGGCGTCGAAGGCGAGCGCCGAGCCCCGCGGGCCGTCGTTGGTGCCGCAGTAGAGCATGCCGTCGTGGTAGGTGACCGCGACCTTCTCCAGGTTGCCGTAGCCGTTGTGCTGCCGCTCCCACAGCACCTGGCCGGTGCGCTGGTCGAGGGCGATGAGCCAGTTGCCGTTGGCGCACGTGTAGACCTTGCCGGCGCCGACCGCCACCCCGCGCCGGGTGACCGCGCCGCGCGTCTGCGCGTACTTCCAGATCGTGGCCCCGGTACGGCCGTCGACCGCGACGACGTTGCCCGGCGCCGACTCGACGTAGAGCACGCCGTCCACTGCCACGGCGGTGCTCTGGCTGTTGCCCGCCATCAGCCCGCCCTCGATGTGGTTGACCCACGCCGCCCGCAGCCGCCGCACGTTGCCCCGGTGCAGGGCGCGCAGCCGGCTGTGGTTCTGGTTGGCCAGGTTCCCGCCGACCTTGGGGAAGTCCCGGTCGAGCCGGCTGGAGGCGGCGACGGCGGTGCCGGGCCCGGCGAGCGCGGCGGCGGCGACGGCGGCTGCGGCGCTCATGAGTAACTCTCGTCGATGAACCATGGCGATCCCTTCACAGGTGCGCGGGGTGAATCACAGACCGAGGTAGATGCGCCGGACCTCGGGGTCGTTCCGCAGGTCGGCCGAGACGCCGGTGGCGGCGATCTGCCCGTTCTCCATGACCAGGCAGGTGGTGGTGACGTCGAAGGTCAGCTTGGCGTTCTGCTCGACGAGCAGGATGGCCAGGCCGTCGGCGTTGAGCCGCTTGAGCACGCCGGCGATCTCGGCGACGAGGATCGGCGACAACCCCATGGACGGCTCGTCCAGCAGCATCACCTGGGGCCGGCACATCAGCGCCCGGCCGACGGCCAGCATCTGCTGCTGGCCGCCGGACAGCGCCCCGGCCAGCCGGTGCCGCATCTCGCGCAGCACCGGGAACAGCTCGTACACCTCCTCGATCGGGGTGTGCTTCCAGCTGCTGGTGTAGGCGCCGAGCAGCAGGTTCTTCTCCACGCTGAGGCCGGGGAAGACGTGCCTGCCCTCGGGGACGTAGCCGATGCCGTGCCGCACCAGGGTGTGCGCGGGCGCGCGCAGGAGGTCGTGCTCGCCGAACCGGATCGTGGTGGCCCGGCGCGGCGCGAGACCCATGACGGCCTTGAGCGTCGAGGTCTTGCCCGCGCCGTTGGCGCCGATGATGCCGAGCGACTGGCCGGGTTCGACGGTGAAGGACACGTCGTGGGCGGCGCGGACGCCCCCGTAGTGGACCGACAGTCCTTCCACGGTCAGTGTCGTCATCGGGACGCCTCCTCGACGGCAGCCTCGCTGGGGGTGGACATCGAGTCGCCCAGGTAGGCGGCGACCACGTCGGGGTGCACGGCGACCTCGGCCGGCCGGCCGTCCGCGATCACCCTGCCGCTGGACAGCACGGTGACCTGCTCGCACAGCGACATGACCAGGCCCATGTTGTGCTCGATGATGACCACGGTGACGCCCGAGTCCCTGATGGACCGGACGATCTCGCCGAGCTGGCGCACCTCCTCGCCGTTGAGACCGGCGGCGGGCTCGTCCAGCAGCAGCAGGCTGGGCGACATCGCCATGGCGCGGGCCAGCTCGATGCGCCGCTGGATCCCGTACGGCAGTGAGCGCGGATCGGCGTCGGCGACGTCGGCGAGCCCGAACCGCTCGATGAGCTCCCCGGCGCGGGCGCGCAGCGTCCGCTCGTAGCCCAGCACCTTCCAGGGCAGGCTCGGATAGCGCCAGATCCAGGAGGTCGGCGTGCGGTCCAGGCCGACCAGGATGTTCTCGCGCACGCTGAGGTCCTCGAACAGGCGCAGGTTCTGGAACGTCCTGGCCACGCCGCACAGCGACAGCCGGTACGGTGCCGCGCCGGTCAGGTCCTGGCCGCGCAGGAGCACCGACCCCTGGGTGGGCGTGTAGAAGCCGCTGATCACGTTGAACAGCGTGGTCTTGCCCGAGCCGTTGGGGCCGACGATGCCGCGGATCTGCCCGGCGGGCACGGTGAGGGACACCCCGTCGAGCGCGGTCAGGCCGGTGAACCGCTTGGTCACCGCCCGGACCTCCAGCGCGTTCCCGCCCGCGTCCGAGGGCGCGGGTTCGTACGGCAGGAAGGCGCCGAGCTGGGCCCGAGAGCCGTCGCCGCGCCGCCGCCGCAGCAGCAGCCGGAGCTGCCCGGGCAGACCGGCCAGCCCCCGGGGCGCGAACACCACCACGAGCACGACCACGAGGCCGTAGCCGAGCTGGGCGTACCCGGAGGCGTCCAGGAGCGCCTCTCGGAGCAGGGTGAGCGCGACGGCGCCGACGACACAGCCCAGGATGCTGCTCCGGCCGCCGATGATCACCATGGCGAGCAGGAGGAACATGTTGGCGATGTTGAACGACTCGGGAGCCACGAACCGGATGAGCCCCGCGTACAGCACGCCGGCGACGCCGCCGTACAGGCCCGACAGCACGAACGCGGTCATGCGCAGCAGCGGGATCTGCGCGCCCAGCGCGCCCGCGGCCAGGTCGTCGTCGCGCATGGCGCGCAGGCGGCGGCCCAGCGGCGAGCGGGTGACCAGCAGGGCGAAGGCCAGGGCGAGCGCGAAGACGACCAGTTCGACGTAGTAGAAGAGGTATCCGCTGGACAGGTCGACGCCGAACAGCGGCGGGACCGGGATGTCGCTGATGCCCTCGGCGCGGCCGGCGATGTCGGCGTTGGTGACCCAGTTGGTGAAGGCCAGGGCCAGGCCGAGCGTGACGATGCCGAGGTAGTGCGACTGCATGCGCAGCGCGGGGATGCCGACCAGGATGCCGAACACCATGGCGATCAGCAGCGCCAGGGCGGCCGCCGCCCAGAAGCCGAACCCCGCCTGGGTGGTGAGGATGGCGACGGCGTAGGCGCCCACGCCGAAGAACGCGACCTGGGCCAGGTTGATCTGCCCGGCGACGCCCATGGTCAGGCCGAGGCCGACGGCCAGGATGGCGAAGATGACGGCGACGTCGGCGACGTGGATCGCGTACCCGTCCAGCCCGTAGGGGAGCAGCCAGGCGGCCACCGCCACGGGGACGAGCCAGGCAAGACGTTTCACGCTCGGTTCACCGTGGCCTCTCCGAAGATGCCGGTGGGGCGGATCATGACGATGACCGCGAACACCAGGAACGTGACCAGCTCGGAGTACTCCTGGAAGTTGCCGGCCGCGAAGGCGTCCAGCAGCCCGAAGGCCAGGCCGCCGACGATCGCGCCGGGCATGCTGCCGAAGCCGCCCAGCATGGCGGCGGCGAAGCCCTTGATGCCCAGGGTGCCGCCCATGGTCGGGTTGACGTACAGCATGGGGCCGATCAGGCTGCCGGCCAGGGCCGCGAGCCCCGCGCCGATGGCGAAGGCCATCGCGTTGCTGCGGCCGACGTGGATGCCGACGGCGGTGGCCGCCTGGTGGTCCATGGCGACCGCCTGCATGGCCGCGCCGCGTTTGGTGCGCTGCAGGAACAGCGCCAGCAGCCCGGTCGCGGCGGCGGCGACGGCTATCACCACCAGGTTGTAGGTCGGGATGCGGATGCCGGCCAGGTCGATCGGCCCGGTGGCGACGGGGGAGGGCACGGCGTGGCCGGTGGCGCCCCAGATGAGCACGGCCCCCGCCTCTAGCACCGCGCCGAAGCCGATCGTGCCGATCAGCATCAGCGTGAAGTCCTTGTTCTCCAGCGGACGCAGGAATCGTTCGATGATCAGGCCGATGAGGCCGGTCACCGTGATGGCGACGATGATCGCTACGGCGAAGGGGAGCTGCGTGGCCAGGTAGAACGTGGAGGCGGCGTACGCGCCGATCATCACGACGCTGCCGTGGGCGAAGTTGACCAGCCCCATGGTGCGGTAGACGATCGAGAACCCCATCGCCACCAGCGCGTACACCGCTCCGAACGTCACCCCGCCGATCAGGGTCTGGAGGAATACCTGCACGTCAGCTCGCGGCCTCGGGCTCGACCTTGCCGTCCTTGACCAGGCCGATCTTGGTTTCGTGGATGCCGACGCCGTTGGCGTCGAAGGTGTAGTCGCCCAGCAGCCCGGCGCGCTTGACGCCGCGGATGGCGTCGGCCAGCTTCTGCCCGCCTTCGCCGCCGGTCTGCTTGAGCGCCTCGATGAGGATCGACGCGCCGTCGTAGGCCTTGGCGACGTGCATGCGGGCGTCCTCGCCGTAGGCGGCCTTGTACTTGGCGGCGAACGCCTTGATCTCGTCGCTGGCCTCGTTGCTCAGGTACGGCGAGCTCACGACGGAGTCCTCGGCGGTCTCCGTCCCCGCCGTGGTGGCGTACACGTCGGTGCCCATCGGGGCGCCGCCCGCGAAGGTCGCCTCGATGCCGAGCTCGCGTGCCTGCTTGGCGATCAGCCCCGACTGGACCTCCTCGGCGCCGATGAACAGCACCTCCGGCTCCTCCTCGCGGATCTTGGCCAGGTTGGCGTTGAAGTCCTTCTGGTCGGGGGTGACGATCTCGTCCGCGACCGGGGTGACGTTCCTGGACTTGAGCGCGGCCAGGAAGGCGTCGTGCTCGCCCGCGCCGTAGGCGCCGTTGTTGCTGATCAGCGCGATCTTCTTGTGGCCCTTGTCGTCGACCAGGTATTTCGCCAGCGTCTCGTCGAAGGTGACGCTGGTCGGCGCGTTGAGGAACAGGAAGGGGCTCTTCAGCTCGGCGAGTTTCGGCGACTGGCCCGAGGTGATGTTGGGGATCTTGGCGTCCTTGAGGATGGGCGCCATGGCCAGGGTCACGGCGCTCTCCGCGGTGCCCAGCATCGCGATGTAGCCCTCGCTGGCGATCTTCCTGGCCAGGTTGGTGCCGATGGTGGGGTCGCCCTGGTCGTCGAAGAGGTCGAGCTGGATCTGCCGCCCGTTGACGCCGCCGGCCTTGTTGGCCTCGTCGATGGCGAGCTTGACGCCCTTGTGCTCCCACTGGCCGAGCGAGCTGAGCTGGCCGCTCTGCGCGTTGATGTTGGCGATCTTGAGGGGACCGGTGGCGCCCGCCTCCGGTGCGGCCGACTGACCGGGCGGGGCGCAGGCGGCGAGCGCTATGAACGCCGCCGCGGCGATGGAGGATCTCGCGAAAGACACGGTTTCACCTCATGGGGGGATAGGTGAGAGTTAATTCACGGACTAGTACGTTCGTTATAACGTCAGGACGTCGATGAGGGAATATCGAACCTACAACGGTTTCCTGCGGATCAGTCGGCGAAGACGCCCTGGTAAATGTCCTTGATGTTCCAGTGCCCCGGGGTCGGCACCGGCTCGTTCACCATCGGGACGTCGATCACCGCGGGCCGCCGGTTCGCGACGGCCGCGCGCAGAGCCGGGCCCAGGCCGGCCGGGGTGGTGACGGGGTAGCCGTCGGCGCCGCACGCCTCGGCGAGTGCGGCGAAGTCCGGGCTGTAGGGCCGCCCGGCGGGGTCGGTGAAGTCGCACCCGTGGCTGCGCCCGAAGTGGGCCGCCTGCAGGTCGGAGATCGTCCCGTGCGACCGGTTGTTCATCACCACGAAGATCACCGGAGCGCCCTGCTCGACCGCCAGCGGCACGGCGGGCAGCTGCGCGCTCATGCCGCCGTCACCGACGAGTGCCACGACGGTCCCGCCGGGCCGGGCGAGCTGCGCGCCCACGGCGGCGGCGGGGCCGAACCCCATGGTGGAGGCGCCGCCGGGAGTGATGAAGCGGCCCTCGGGCGGCAGCTCGTAGCACTGGGCCACGCCGTTCTTGTTCCAGCCGACGTCGGTGACCAGGATCGCGTCGGCCGGGAGCAGAGCGCGCAGGTCGGCCAGGATGCGCTCGGGCCGCAGGGGGAAGTCGTCGGCGCGCTCGCGCTCCGCGCTCGCCGCGAACAGCCTCGACCTCGCCTCGGCGATCCGCCGCCGCAGCTCCGGCCGGTCGCGTGGCGGGTGGGACCCGGCGGCGCGGGCCAGCGCCTCTACGGCGAGCCGCACGTCGGCGACCGCGCCGATCTCCACGGGGTAGCTGCGGCCGATCTCCGCCGGGTCGATGTCGATCTGGATGAGCGTGCTCGCCGAGAAGTCCCAGGTGAAGCGAGGGTCCCAGGAGCTGGCGTCGGTCTCGGCGAAGCGGGTGGCCAGGGCCAGCACCACGTCCGACCCGCGCGCGTACGCGTTGGTCAGCTCCAGCCCCCAGAACCCGGTCATGCCCAGCAGCAGCGGGTGGGCGTCGGGCACGGCGCCCTTGGCCATGAGCGAGTGCGCGATCGGGATGTCCAGGTGCTCGGCCAGTGAGATCAGCGCCCCGGCGTCCTCCCGCAGGCCGCCTCCGAGGTAGATCAGGGGCCGCTCGGCTGCCGCCAGCCTCGCCGCGATCAGCTCCGCGGTGGCTTCGGGCAGGCCGGGCGGCGCGGCGTGGCTGATGGCCGGGTGCGGCGCGGCGGGCCGGGAGAAGACGTCCATCGGCACGTTGACCAGCACCGCGCCGGGCCGGCCGGAGGTCGCCGTCCAGAAGGCGCGCTCCACGGCGCGGCCCAGGTCCTGGGCCCGGTGCACGTTCCAGGCCCGCTTGACGAAGGGGCGGAAGATCGACGCCTGGTCGGCGTCGGCGTGCAGGTTCACCTCCTGGTGCGGGTGGCGGCCCCGGAAGTACGAGGGGATGTCGCCGGAGATCACCACCAGGGGCACCGAGTCGAGCGCGGCGGTCATGACGCCGGTGGTGGCGTTGGTGAGCCCGGGGCCGACGTGGACCAGCAGCACGCCGGGCTTCCCGGCGGCGCGGGCGTAGCCGTCGGCGGCGTGCGCGGCGGCCTGCTCGTGACGGGCCATGACGAAGCGGATGCGGCTGTCGGCCAGCGCGTCGAGCACGGCGATGTTCGTGTGGCCGCAGGTGCCGAAGACGTACTCGACACCGAGTTCCTCGAACTGCGCGACGAGGGCGCGGGCCGCGGTGGTGGTCACTGGTCTCCCCAGATGGTCAGCCCTTTGAGCATGAGGGTCTTGGTCACGGTGAAGTCCTCGATCATCCAGCGGGGCGACTCGCGGCCGATGCCGGAGTCCTTCACGCCGCCGAACGGGACGTGGTCGAGGCGGAAGTTGGAGGAGCCGTTGACGATCAGGCCGCCCACCTCCAGCTCGCGCCAGGCGGTGACGATGCGGCGCACGTCGTGCGTGAACAACCCGGCCTGCAGTCCGTACGGGCTCCGGTTGCACTCCTCGACGACCCCGTCGAACGTGTCATAGGGGAGCACGACGACCAGCGCGCCGAACACCTCCTCGCGGACGACCCTGGCCTCGCGCGGCGGCGCGAGCACGACCGTGGGCGCCATCACCGATCCGCTGCGGCTGCCGCCGGTGGTGACGGCGGCGCCCGCCGCGGCCGCCTCGGCGGTCTCGCGGACCACCCGCTCGGCGGCGTCGTCGTCGACCATGGAGCCGACGTCGGTCGCCGGGTCCGCCGGATCGCCCACGACCAGCGCCTTCACCTCCGCGGTCAGCGCGTCGGCGAACTGGTCGAAGCGGCTGCGGTGGACGTAGACGCGCTGGACCGACACGCAACTCTGGCCGGAGTTGCTGTAGCCGGTGCGGGCGCACACGCGGGCCGCCTCCGTGACGTCGGCGTCCTCGCAGACGATGGTCGCGGCGTTGCCGCCGAGTTCGAGCATCACCCGTTTCGGCCCGGCCGCGCGGGCGACGGCCCGCCCGGCGGTCACGCCGCCGGTGAAGCTCACCACGGCGATCTCCGGAGCGGCGCACAGCCGTTCGCCCACCTCGCCGCCGCCGTGCAGCACCTGCACCGCCTCCACCGGCATCCCGGCGTCGAGGAGCAGCTCCACCAGCGCCGTGGAGACGGCCGGGGCCTGCGGCGGCGGCTTGACGATCGTGGTGTTGCCCGCGGCGAACGACGCGGCGAGCTTGTGCGCCAGCAAGTTCGCCGGGGCGTTGAACGGCGTGATGGCCAGGACGGGACCCGCCGGGGCGCGCTGGGTGATCGCCGTGTTGCCGACCCCGCGCCCCCAGCCCGCCACCGGCAGCACCTCGCCGCCGATCATCCTGGCCTCGGCCGCGGCGACGGACAGGGTGTCGCACACCCGTAAGATCTCGCCGCGCCCGTCCTTGAGCGGTTTGCCCAGCTCGCGCGCGAGCAGGCCGGCCAGCCGCTCGCCGTGCGCGGTGACGGCGGCGGCGGCGCGGGCCACCACGCCGGCCCGGGTGGCGGGGGCCAGCCGGGCGACGGCCTTGGCCGCCCGCCGGGCGTAGTCCACCGCCGCGACGATGTCGGCGGACTGTGCGGTGCGCGCCCGGCTGACGGGCTCGCGCAGATAGGGGCCGATGCGGTCGGTGTACGGGCCTTCGGTCACCCACTCGCCGGCGACCAGACACGCCGCTTCGTGGATCGTGTCCATAGGGACTCCCATCGAATCCGCTCAGCGGTTCGGTCAAACCGCGCTGTGGATTGCATCACGGTATGAGCCGACGAAGGTTCTGACAAGAGGGATACGTCAACCGCTTGGTGGAGCATATGGACCACCAAGCGGACTCGGTGTTAGCGTACGGACCGCATGAGAGGGTGAGCGCGAGCTCATCTCCGATCACTAGTGAGGACCCGTGCCTTCGAACATTCCGGCAGCCTCCGGCGAGAGCGGTGGGGTGCGCAGCGTCCAGCGGGCGTTCGACATCCTCTCGCTGCTCACCGAGGATCGCCGCACGCTGACGATCCGCGAGGTCGTCGACGAGACGGGCCTGGCCAAGACCACGGCGCTGCGCCTGCTGCAGACCCTGGAGCAGATGGGTCTGCTCTGGGCCACGCCGAAGGGCTACGCGGCGGGCCCCGGCCTGTGGCGCTGGGCGCACCTGGCCCGCTCGGCGTGGGAGCTGCCGCCGGAGACCGTGCAGCTCATGCGTGACCTGGGCGCGCGGCATCGGGAGACGGTCAACCTCTACGTCCTGCGGGACGTGCACCGCATCTGCATCGCCCAGCAGGAGAGCCCGCAGCCGCTGCGCCACGTGGTGCGGGTCGGCGACGAACTGCCCCTCTGGGCGGGCGCGTCCTCGAAGATCCTGCTCAGGGACGCCCCGCCGAGGCTGCTCGCGCGGGTGGCCCGGTCCTCCCCGCACGGCGAGGCGCACGTGGCGACGCTGCGGGACTGGATCGACCGCGCGGCCCGCGACGGCTACGCGGTCAGCCACGGCGAGCGGGACCCGGGCCTCTCGGCGGTCGCCGTGCCGGTCACGGGCAGCTCGCGGGCGACCGTGGCGGCGCTGACGCTGAGCGGTCCGACGGTTCGCTTCACCGTGGAACGCGTCCGGGAGTTCGCCGCGGACCTGCGCGATGCGGCCAGACGCATGTCGGAGCGCGGGTTCGACCATCCGCTGACCTGACCCTATGGAGCGTGAATGCAGCAGTTGCCACTGGACGGCGTCAAGGTCGTGGACCTGACCAACGTCCTGGCCGGGCCGTACTGCAGTTACCAGCTGATGCTGTTCGGCGCGGAGGTGGTCAAGGTGGAGCTGCCCGGCGCCGGGGATCTGGCCCGGCGTCTCGGCCCCGACCCCGAGCTCAACCGGGAGCTGATGGGCGCCTCCTTCCTGGCCCAGAACGCCGGCAAGAAGTCCGTCGGGCTCGACCTCAAGAGCCCGGCCGGGCGGGCGGCCTTCGAGGCGATGGTCGCCGGCGCCGACGTCCTGCTGGAGAACTTCAGGGCCGGGGTGCTGACCAGGCTCGGCTACGACTGGGACCGCCTGCGCACGCTCAACCCGCGCCTGGTCTACTGCGCGATCTCGGGGTTCGGGCAGAGCGGCCCGATGAGTGACGCGCCCGCCTACGACCAGATCGTCCAGGGGCTGTCCGGCATGATGAGCGTCACCGGCACCCCCGACACCGTCCCGCTACGGGTGGGATTCCCGATCTGCGACACGGTCGGCGGGCTGATGGCCGCGCTGTCGATCTCCGCCGCGCTGGCCGGCCGCCACCGCACCGGGCGCGGCTGCTTCCTGGACCTGTCCATGCTGGAGGCGTCCATCTCCGCCATGGGCTGGACCGTCTCCAACTACCTGATCAGCGGCGTCGAGCCGGAACCGATGGGCGACCAGAACGCCACCGCGGCGCCCTCGGGCACGTTCGAGACCGCCGACGGGCCGCTGAACATCGCCGCCAACCAGCAGGCCCAGTTCGAGACGCTGTGCCGGCTCACCGGACGCCCCGACCTGGCCACCGACCCCCGGTTCGCCGAGCGGGAAGCGCGCAAGACCCATCGGCAGGCCCTCAACCGCGAGCTCAACCAGGCCCTGCGGGCCAAGACCGCGCAGGAGTGGGAGGAGACGCTCTCCCGCGCGGGCGTGCCCGCCGCCCGCGTCCTCACCGTCCCGCAGGCGCTCGCACTCGACCAGGTACGTCATCGCGGCTTCCTGACGGAGCTGCCGCTGGCCGGTGCGGGGGAGCGGCAGGTCACCGTCACCGGCAACGGCGTGCTCGTCGACGGCGTCGCCCTGCGCCCGCGCGGTCCCGCCCCGCTTCTCGGGGAGCACGACGGGGAGTACGGGGTGACGTCATGAGCGCCCCCGGGGACGGCGCCGAGGTCGCCGACTGGTGGGCGACCGCCGTGTCGAGGATCGAGCCCGACGTCATCGAGTTGCGGGGCCGGCCGGTCCAGGACCTCATCGGCCGGATCGGCTTCGCCGAGATGATCTGGCTCATGCTCCGCGGCGAACGGCCCGACCCGCGCCGGGCGGCGTTGCTGGAGGCGGCGCTGGTCTCCTCCGTCGATCACGGCCCGCACGCGCCGTCCATCGCCGTCGCGCGGATGGCCGCCACCTGCGGGGTCGGGCTCAACAACGCCGTCGCCACGGGGGTCAACCTGCTCGGCGACGTGCACGGCGGCGCGGGGGAGCAGTGCGTCGGCCTGCTGGAGGAGGTCGTGGGCGACGGTGACGCCGCCGCCGTGGTGGCCCGCCGGCGCGCCCGCGACAAGTACCTGCCCGGCTTCGGGCACCGCTTCCACCGGCGTGATCCGCGCCGCGACCCGCTGCTCGACCTCGTGGCCGGCGCGGTCGCTGACGGCGTGGTGCCGGGCGCGCACCTGCGCGCCGCCCTCGAGGTCGAACGGCTGATCGCGCCGGTGCCGATGAACATCGACGGGGCGTCCGCCGTCGTCTACGCCGAGCTCGGCTTCCCCGCCCCGCTGGCGCGCGGGCTGTTCGTGCTCAGCAGGTCCGTCGGCATCCTGGCCCACGCCTGGGAGGAGATGGGGCAGGGACGGCGGAACAAGGGGCCGATGCCGCCGTCCGTGCTGCCCACCTGGCTCTGAACCTGCGGTCCGCCTGGTGGTCCGAACGCTCCGCTCGGCAGCGCATTCTCGCTCGCCCCGGTCTCCAAGGCAAGGCTTGTCTCCCCGTGTCCTCCATGTCTACGCTCAGGGCCTCTAGCGGAACGATCGGTCCACCTGGTGGACCGTAACGTGAGGTGCTCCCCATGCGCAGCAAACTCTCCGTCGCCGCCGCCACCGGAGCGGCGGCACTTCTGCTCACCGCGACCGCGCCCAGCTCCGCCGCATCACCCGCCCCCGCGCGGAACCTCGGGGATCCCGACTACGGGGTCTGCCGTGGCACCGACCCCCGCTGCTACCACGACTGGGGCAACTTCGACCCGGCCGACGGCTACAAGCTGCTCGTCTACAGCCGCACCGCCGGCCCGCGCCACGCGCACCTCGGCACGCCGCTCGGCCCCGGTCTCAACCCGCCGCTCAACGACGACAACGTGGCCGTCAAGGCGGTGGTCGAGCTGGGCCGGGAGAACGGCTTCACCGTCGACTACACCGAGGACGTCACCCGGCTGTCCTCGGCGGGCCGCCTGCTGCCGTACGACGCGGTCATGTTCCTCAGCACCACCCGCGACGCCCTGGACGACCCCGCGCAGACCGCGCTGCGCCAGTACGTCCGCGCCGGTGGCGGCTTCATCGGCGTGCACAACGCCTTCGGCACCGAGTACAACTGGCCCTGGTACGAGGGCCTGCTCGGCAACGCCAACTTCTACGACCACAGCGCCAACCAGCCCGGCACCGTCGTCACCGTCAACCGGCGCGACGCCTCCACCCAAGGGCTGCCCCGCGCCTGGGCCTTCTCCGACGAGTGGTACAACCTGGTTCCCGCTCCCACGCGGGTCCGCGTGCTGGCGGAAGTGGACGAGAGCACCCTGGCCCAGGGCGTGCGCGGCAATCTCGGCCACCCCGGCCACGGCGACCACCACCCGGTCAGCTGGTGCCAGTACTACGACGGCGGCAAGGCCTGGCTCACCACCCTCGGCCACGACGTCAGGGCCTGGACCGACGAGCCCATGGAGGGCGACCAGCACTTCGTCCGGCATCTGCTGGGCGGCGTCACCTCCGTGCTCGGCATGACCCCGTTCTGCCGCTGACGCCGGGAGCCCGGCCGGCGCCGTGATCTCCCCGGTCACGACTCCTCGGCGGCGAGGCCGCTGCGCAGGGCCAGCACCCTGGTCCCCGGTCCGGAGGCGGCGCCCGGGCCGGGCAGCGCCCGCACGTCGGCGGTCGTCACCGGTTGTCCGCAGCCCGAGCAGCAGACCCGCGGCGTGAACTCCGCGCCGCAGTCACGGTGCACCAGGCGGACGGGCGGGCCGCCCGCCGGTGTCACCCATCTGTCGCCCCACGCCATCAGCGCCATCAGCACCGGCACGAGGTCGCGGCCGGCCTCGGTGAGGTGGTACTCGTGCCTCGGCGGCCGCTCCTGATACGCCCGGCGCTCCACGATGCCGTCGGTGACCAGCGTCTCGAGGCGGCGGGTGAGCAGGTTGCGGGAGATGCCGAGGTTCTCGGCGATGTCGTCGAACCGGTGCAGGCCGAGGTGGATGTCCCGCACGATCAGCAACGTCCACCACTCGCCGACACGTTCCAGGGACTGTCCGATCGAGCAGTGCATCTCCGCGAAGCTGGTCCGTTGCATGGCTCCAGTGTAGAGGGTTGATTCATTGAACTCACTGTCGTACGTTGTGCCCGAGAGAGTTCAATGAAAGGACTGACTGATGCCGTTCGTGGAGTTGTTCGTTCCCAAGGGCTCGCTCGACCAGGAGCGCCGGGAGAAGATCGGAGGGCGGCTGGTGTCGGAAGTGATGATCGCCGAGGGCGCCCCCGACACCGAGGCGGCCAGGTCCATCTCGTGGCTCGTGGTGAACGAGGTCGACGCCTGGTTCGTGGGCGGCCGCCCGCTGCCCGCCGGGGACAAGCCGAAGTACGTGGTGCGGGTGGGAGTTCCGGCCGGGTCGATGAACGACGACAGACGCCATGACATCGTACGGCGCGTCACGCGGGTGCTCGCGGACGCCGACGAGGACCCGGGACGGTTCACCGAGGCCGCCGCCGCGTGGGTGCACATCAACGAGATCCCGGAGGGCAACTGGGGAGCGCGCGGGGAGATCGTCCGCATCGAGGACATCGCGGCCTTCGTGACCGGCACGGGCGCCGTGGTCCCACGCGGGGCTTGAGTCTCAAGCCGCTTGAGATTCCATAGTGGCGACATGGACGACAACGAGCTGTACCCGATCGGGGACGTGGCGCGCCGGACCGGGCTGACCGTCAGCGCCATCCGCTTCTACTCCGACGCCGGCGTCATCGCGCCCACGCGTGTCACCGAGGCCGGCTACCGGCTGTACGACGTACGCGCGATCGCCCGGCTGGAACTCATCCGCACCCTCCGCGACCTGGGCGCCGGCCTGGACGACATCCGGCGGCTGCTCGACGGCGCGACGTCACTGCACGAACTCCTCGCGGCGCACCTGGAGCTCGTCGAGCGTCAGGAGCGCGACCTCAGGGCCAGACGCGTCGTGCTGAGGACGCTGGTCAAGCAAGGCGGCACCGCCACGCAGGCCGCCCTGATGCACGGACTCGTCTCGATGACCGACGAGGAGCGCGAGCGGCTCGTCGACGAGTTCTGGAACGAGGTGGACGAGGGCCTCGACGTACCCCCGGGCTTCGTCGAGCGGTTGCGGAGGATGCGGCCGCGCCTGCCGGAGGACCCCACGGCCGGCCAGCTCGAAGCCTGGATCGAGCTGGCCGACCTGCTCCGGGGCGAGGAGTTCCGGGGCGCGGTCTGCTCCTACCTCCAGGACACGTACGGCACCTTTCCCGGACGGCGCCTGGCCGCCGCGCCCGTATGGGACTTCATCCACCAGGAGGGGGCGAAAGCGGGGGAGGAGATCGTGGAGGCGTATCGCTCCGGGCTCCCGGCGGACTCCCCGCGAGCGCGGGAACTGGCCGCCGCCCTGGCGGACGCCTCCGCCGCGGCCTTCGGCACGCAGGCCACGGCGCAATCACGCGAACGCCTGGCCACGGCCTTCCTGCTGGTCGAAGAGCTCCGGCGGGAAGATTTCCGGGAGGAGGCCCGGTACGACGCCACGTACGGCAGGTACCTGTCCCTGGTGGCCCGGATCAACGAGATCCCGGCCGGTGCGGACGAGGACGGCCCCGCCCTGTTCGCCTGGATCGCCGAGGCTCTACGCGCTTCGGCCTGAACCCCGGTTCCCCCGAGCTCCCGCGAGCTCCCGAGCTTCCGCCGATGGGATCGATGGACGGACTTGACAACTGATCACGCGTGCCTTTCTAATATTCGGCGTGTCGCGTGACGCCGGCCAGGAAGACGGCCGCGGGTGGGCGGCACCGTATGCAGGGAGATGATCGCCGTGGACTCGTTCACCACAGGTCGCGCCTGATCCCGTCGCGCCCGCGCGTCATCCCGGCCGCCTCCGGCGGTCTCGAACGCCTTCCTCGCTGACGCCCTTCGCCGTCCCCTGCCCATCACGGGCCGGACGCTGACGCGCGCGCGTTCCCGTACTGCTCGTCAACCCGTCACCGCGCCCGCGCGGTTCCTCACACGTGCCCGGCCACGCCTCCGGGCCGAAGGAGCTCTCTACTTGAACACCACCCGCCTTCCCGCTTCCACGCAAGAATCCGACGCCGTACGCGCGAAGATGCAGCAGGTCTTCTCCGACCCGCCCGTCCTCGACGGCGACGCCGGCCTGGACCCGGTCCTGCCGGACACCGGCGGCGTCCCCGCGACCTGGGTCACCGCCGGCCGGGCTCCGGCCGAGGCCGGAGTGACCGTCTACGTCCATGGCGGCGGCTTCTCCTTCAGCAATCCTCCGATGGAGCGGATCATGGCCTACCGCCTGTCGAAGGCCACCGGTCGCCCGGCCCTGACAGTGGACTACCGCCTCGCGCCCGCCCACCCGTACCCGGCGGCGGCCGAGGACGTGCTGGCCGTCTACCGGAGCCTGCTCGGCCAGGGGGTGCCGGCGGACAAGATCCTGCTCGTCGGGGAATCGGCCGGCGGCACGCTGATCCTCTCGGCGCTCCTGATGCTCGCCCACGCGGGGGAGCCCATGCCGGCCGGAGCCGTCCCGGTCTCCCCGATCACCGACCTGGCTTCGAAGCCGGGCCCTGCGGCGGGCAACGGGCGCGACTCGATCGACCCGTCCATCCTGGGGCCGATCGCCGCTCAGTACCTCGGGGGAGCCCGGCCGGACCAGGCGCCGCAGTCGCCGATCCACGGAGACTTCCGCGGGCTGCCTCCCATCCTGCTCCCGATCGGCGGTGACGAGATCGTCCTCGACGACGCCTGCCGTTTCGCCGAGGCCGCCGCCGCGGCGGGGGTGCCGGTGGACGTCGACGTGTACGAGGGCATGCCGCACGCCTTCCACGCGGCCGCGCTCTTCCCCGAGGACGCGCACCTGCCCACGGCCGCCACCTTCCTCAGCCGCCTCACGGACTGGGTCACCCGGCTGCCCGAGCCCGCCGCCCGCCTCCCGCGCTGACCTCCGCCGCCCCCCCGGGCGGGGCGCGGCCGGTCAGGCCGCGTAGGTGTAGTGGTGGGGCCAGTCGCCGGTCTTCGACCTGCCCTTGAAGATGGCCCGCAGGGCGGTCCGGGCCTGTCCCGGCAGGGTGTCCCAGCCGACCGGGACGCCGGTCGCCTTGTGCACGGTCACCACGCCCACGAGGTCGCCGGGGCCTGCGCCGTACCCGTAGGTCACGGTCTCCTCGGTCTCGGCGGTCTTGATGACGAAGATCAGAAGTCCCATGCGGCGCCGTCAGCTCTCGACGGCCAGGCGTTTGTCCATAGATCCAACGGTATGGCGCGGCACCGCAGCCATGGCCCCCCCGGTCCCGTGCTGCCGACGATGCCGGGCATGCCCGAGCGGCGCACTCACGACAACGTTCGTCATGGCATCACCACTCCATTCGCCGCCTTCGACATCGCCGTGCCGGCCGACCTGGACATCCACCTGATCTGCGACTGCGACCGGCTCCTCCTGGATCAACCAGGTCGAGCGCTGGTCCGGCTACCTGACTGATCAGCTCACGACCGCTGGAACGCCGACCCGAAACCGTTTCGAGCAGACGATGCAACGCCTGCGTCAATACCTTGTCACTGACGCCGCCGATTGCGTCACGCAGCTCGCGCCGGGCGGTGCGGCCCCGCACGTACACGGCGATCCGCCACGAACTCGTCACGATCCATTCCCTGATGCGCTCCTCTCGCCGGCCATCATCGCTTGTTCGTTGCACACCGATCGGTGCGCAACGCCTTCTCTACCGTAGCCACCAGACGATCATCGCTTGACGCGAGGTGGAAAAGGGGATTGCGGATGCGCATCGGGATTTTGGGCACGGGAATGCTTGCGGCGGCGCTCGGCGAGGGCTGGGTGCGCGCCGGACATGAGCTGGCCGTCGCCGGGCGCTCCTGGGCCAAGGCGCAGGAGCTCGCTGATCGGCTTGGCCGCAGGGCGCGCGCTGTCACGCCGGGCCAGGCGGTCGTGGATCGTGATGCGGTGCTGCTCGCGGTGTCCTGGCAGGGCGCCGAGGAAATACTGCGCAGCGCGGGCGCGGCTGACGGTTCCCTGGAGGGAACGGCGTTGATCGATCCGACGAACGCCGTCGAGCACGGCGTAGGCGTGGTGCTCGCTGGAACCGATGAGGCGATGGCGCAGCGGATCGCCAGGCTGTCTCCGGGAGCACACGTGGTGAAGGCCTTCCACCTGTTCCCCTCCGACCAGTGGACGAGGCCTCGCGTCAGTGGCGAACGCCCTGTCACGGTGGCGATGTGTGGTGACGATCCAGACGCGTTGCACGTTGTCGGCGAGCTGGTCCGTGATGTCGGCGGAATCCCGGCCGTGCTGGGGTCGCTGGATCGCGCTCGCCAGCTGGAGGAGGTCGCTGGTTTCGTCATTGGGCTGGCCTTCGCCGGCACCGACCCCAACTCCGCCATCCCGCGCATCCCATCATCGGCCGCATGACAGCATCTCTCAGCCGACCTGCGGAGCAGCCGCTGGCTTTCGGGGTCCATGCTGCTGGTCGAGGGGGCAGATCGGCCTACGTACAGAGGACGCCCTGTCCCAGCCGTGTCTCATGCGTGCGGAACATGGAAATCCCGTCGGGGTCCGCTCCAGGTCCGACTGGAGCGTCAGGCCGACCGTGAGGAGAGCTGAACTCCCCCGGCGGGAACAGGATGCCCAAGAAGCCGAGGCGACGGCCGGCATGCCCGCCTCGCCGCGCCCCGACCTACGTCCGCTGACCCCGTACATGGCCGGCCGCCGCTTCCCGCGCGGCAGGCCTTCGCCCGTCAGGACGGGGCACCGCGGGCGGCCATGGTGACGCGGACGGCATGGGCGGCGCAGGCGGCGCCCATGGCGAGCAGCACGGCCAAGGCGAGGGTGACCCGCAGGAGGCCGTCGCCCGAGGTGGGGGCCGCGAAGTAGACGCTGCCGAGCCCGGCGACGGCCGTCACTCCCGCCAGCACCGGCCCCATGGCGTTGAGCGCGGAGATCGCCGAGGCCAGCCGCGGCTCCACCAGTGACGTGATCCGCGCGATAAGCGGGCTGTACCCGGCGGCGTGCCCTGCCCCCGCCAGCGCCAGCAGGGGGACCGTGGCGAGCGGGTGCCATTGGAAGCGCTGCGAGAGCACCAGCAGCCCCGCCCCTGCCGCGAAGCCGAGCGGCCCGGCGATCGGTAGGGCGGCACGCAACCCCGCCGGGTAGCGGCTCCAGGTGAGGCTGAGCGTGCCGAAGCCCAGCGCGTATGGGACGAACGCCAGCCCAGCGGCAAGCGGCGTGAACCCGAGCGCCGACTGCAGGTGCAGCGTCAGGGTGAGCAGGAAAACCGTATAGCAGCCCATGACGATCCAGCAGGCCGCCAGTCCGGGCCGCACCCCGGCCGGCCGCAGCGCCGCCAGGTCCAGCAGCGGGTCGCGGGCCCTGCGCTCGTGGCGGAGGAACCCCGCCAGCAGCCCCGCCCCGGCCGCCGGCGAAATCCAGGCCCACACGGGCCAGCCCAGCTCGGGGCCGAAGATGAGCGGGACGATGAGCGCCGTCATGGCGGCGCTCAGTACCGCCACCCCAGCCAGGTCGAGCCGGGCACGCTCCCGGGTGCGCCGGTCCGGCAGCACGCGCGGGCCGACCACGAGCAGCACCAGGCCCACGGGGATGTTGACGAGGAACACCGGCCGCCACGACAGGCCCAGGAGATCGGCCCCCACCACCAGGCCGCCGACGACCTGCCCCAGCGCGACTCCGAGGGCGAGCACCATGCTGTAGGAGCCGATGGCTCTGCGCCGGGCTGCTCCGTCGTAGTGCAGGTGGATGAGGGCGAAGATCTGTGGCGTGAGCAGCGCGGCGCCCATCCCTTGGGCGACGCGGGCGAGCACCAGCACGGTGGCGTCGGGGGCCAGCCCGCACAGCAGCGACGCTCCGGTGAACCAGCCGAGGCCGAGCAGGAAGGCCCGCCGGTGCCCGAGCATGTCGCCGATCCGCGCGCAGGTGACCAGGAGCACGCCAGTGGTCAGCAGGTAGCCCGAGACGATGAGCTGGATGGCGGTGCCGCCGGCGTTCAGATCAGCACCGATGGTGTCGGCGGCGACCGACACGATCGAACCATCCATGGACGCCATGATTTGCCCGGTGAGCAGCACGGCCAGCATGGGGGCCCGCCGGCCGGCCGACACCGGTAGGGAGGCGTGGGTGGCGGTCATGAGTGTTCAGCATGAGCCGGCGCGGCCGTCCAGTATTGAAGAAATATGCGGATCTCTTGCGAAGTGTGCAGATCCGAGCGGGGGTACGGTGGTTCGCGTGCGTACGGCAAGGACGGTGGTCGAGAGCCCGCACTTCGTGATCCGCGCGGTCGAGTGCGCCGACGACCACGCCCGCTGGTCCGCCCCCGAGACGACGCCCGCGGTGCAGATCGTGCTGGCGCGTCGGGGCCGGTTCCGGCTCGACTGCCGGGGCAGCCGGGTGCTTGTGGAGCCGGCCGTCGGCTACCTCAGCCACCCGGGTGACGAGGTGCGCTTCGCCCATCCGGCGGGCGGCGACGCGTGCACGTCCGTCACGTTCACGGGCGAAGCCCTGGCAGCCGGGAGCGGGGACGCGTTCTCCGCCGACGTGGCAGCCCGACTCGATGCGGTCCGCTCGGCCGCGTCCGGGCGTCCGCCCGCCGTCCGCGTGGACGCGCGGCTCGAACTGGCCCACCGCCTGCTCCTGCACACCAGCGCCGACCCCGGCCTGGCCGGCGCGGAGGCGGTGCTCGATCTCCTGCTGCTGGCCCTGCGCGGGCAGCCGGGCGACGCGCCCGCGCCGGGCCGGCAGGAACTGGCCGACCTCGCCAGGGAGGCGATCCTCACCGACGACCCCGCCGGCGCCGATCTGGTCACGCTGGCCGGCCGGCTGGAGACGTCCCCTTCGCATCTGAGCCACACGTTCCGGCACCACGTCGGCATGCCGCTCAGCCGCTACCGCAACCGGGTGCGGGTCAGCCGCGCCCTGGCGCGCCTGGGCCAGGGCGAGCGCGACCTGGCGGCGCTCGCGGCCGGCCTCGGCTTCAGTGACCAGGCCCACCTGACCCGGGTGATGCGCGAGGAGGCGGGCCACACGCCCGGCCGGGTCCGCGCCCTTCTGACCGCCGTTCTCCGCTGATTCCCCCGATCCGTCAACCGGACGTGCCCGCCGAACGGTAGTCCTCACCCGGGGCGAGGAGATGGGGGTGACGGATGGACGACGAGTTCGCCGAGTACGTGACACATCGGCAGCAACGACTATGCCGGACGGCTTATCTCCTTACCCGTGAGCACTTCACGCCGACCGGCTCCTCCTGGATCAACCAGGCCGAGCGCTGGTGCGGCTATCTGACCGACCAACTCAGCCGCCGTGGGGTGCACAAGAACGTCCAGGCGCTGGAGCATCGCTTCTCGCGCGACCGCCGGGGCGTGATCCCGACGAGATCGACGGCAGCCACTGCGTAGCACTCAGCCGCCCCGAACAGGTGGCGGACCTGCTGCTGGGCTACGCGGCCGCCCGGTAGAAGAGCACCTGGCCGATCACCGATCGCGCCGGGCCATGGCGGCGATGCCGTCGAGCAGGGCGCGCAGGCCGAGGTCGAACGCGTTCGCCGCGGCCTGGGCCGCGTCGCGGTCGAAGCCGCCGTCCCGCCAGGCCTGGTCGATCACCGGGTATCGCGCCGGGTCGAAGATGGTTTCCCAGAACACTTGGCGGGCGGCCCACCAGTCTTCGCCGGACTGGCCGCTGATCCGCTCGGCCTGCGTGTGTTCGGCGAGGGTGGCGGCCGCGCCGTCGACGAAGGTGACGATGGAGTCGCTGGCCGCGGACATCTCGGCGGCGGACAGCCCGGTCATGGACAGGGCGGCCAGCAGGAAGTTGTCCCTGGCGAGCAGTCCGGGGCCGAGGGGTGGCCGGACGGTCGACACGACGCGCAGCCACGGGTGGCGTTCGTGCAGGGCCACGTTCTGCCGCGCGTAGTGCTCGATCTGCTCACGCCACGAGCCCGATCGAGTCAGGTCGAATTCCTGC
The DNA here is from genome assembly GCF_001083785.1 of Nonomuraea sp. SBT364. Lineage (GTDB taxonomy): Bacteria > Actinomycetota > Actinomycetes > Streptosporangiales > Streptosporangiaceae > Nonomuraea. Next base: position 4,363 of record NZ_LAVL01000020.1, on the reverse strand, counting down.
CGGGCGGAATCCACCATCAGGTCGACCAGTTCCGCCTTGCCCGGCACGTGGGTGTAGAGCGTCATCGTGCCGACGCCGAGGGACGCGGCGAGCCGGTCCATGGTCATGGCGGCGAGGCCGTCCCGGTCCGCCAGCGCCATGGCCGCGGCGACGATCTTGTCCAGGGAGACCTTGGGGGGCCGGCCGCGACCCGATCGAGCCTGCGGGGAGCGCCAGAGCAGGCGCAAGGTCTCCCGAGGATCTCCGCCGCCGGTGCGTTCCATCAGGCCTCCCTATTTCCGTAGATCATACGTTATTGTTTATCCGTAGAACGTACGGAAACGGAGGACGCACGTGCGAGTACTGGTGACCGGCGCGACCGGGAACGTGGGACGGCATGTAACAGCGGGGCTGGTGCAGGCCGGAGTTCAGGTGCGGGCGCTGACCAGGGACCTGCGGCGGGCCGATCTGCCCGCCGCCGAGTTCGTCCAGGGAGATCTCACCCAGCCGGAGACCGTGCCGTTCGACGGCGTGGACCGGATGTTCCTCTTCTCGGAGCCGTCGACGGCGAAGCAGGTCGTCGAACGTGCCAAGGAGGCCGGTGTTCAGCGGATCGTCGTGCTCTCGTCAGGCGCGGTGACCGGCGGTTTCGACACGACGTTCCATCCGCCGGTCGAACAGGCCGTGCGGGAATCCGGTCTGGAGTGGACACACGTCCGGCCGGGCGAGTTCGCGGCCAACAAGCTTTCGCTGTGGGGACCGTCGATCCGGGCCGAGCGGTTGGTGCGGGACGCGAATCCGGACACGGGAGGGTTTCCCGTGCACGAGCGGGATGTCGCCGATGTGGCGCTGGCAGCCCTGCTGGGGGAGGGGCACCACGGCAAGGCGTACGACATCAACGGTCCGGAGCTGATCAGCTTGCGTGACCAGGTCAAGGCCATCGCCGACGCACTCGGGGAAGAAGTCGGGTTCGAGGAGGTCACCCCGGCGGAGGCGCGCGAGATCTACCTGAAGATCGGGGGATTCGCCGCCGAGGCCGCGGACTTCCTGCTGGGGTTCACCGACTACGACGGCAATCCGGCCGATCCGGCGGACACCGAGGACTTCGACCCGGGTGCCTTGGGCCCGCTGCCCACGGCGCAGTCCGTGACGGGCAGGTCGCCGCGGACGTTCGCGCAGTGGGCGCGGGATCGGGCCGAGGACTTCCGCTAGGCGAAACAACCCAGTGCAGGCGCGGGCGCGCTGCTGCGCAGATGTCACAGCCGGACGACAACCGGGCGGGCGTCGGCTCTGCCGTAGGCCATGATGCGTCGCAGAGCGGACCGCAGCCGGTCGACCGCCTCATCGCCGACGTCGAGGAACGCTTCGACCTCGGGATCGTCGAGACCGAGATCCTCCAGGGCGTGCGCGGCGAGGACCACGCGGAGCACGCCGCCGTGAAGCGTGATCTCGGTGACGGCCCCGTACGAGGCCGCCTGGCCGGCGGTGACCACGCAGTAGCTGTCCATCTCCGACTCGGCGTCGTCCTCGCCGGGCTCGGACAAGCCGCACTGGAAGATCAGCTCCATGCCCTCGCCGTCGTCGCGTTCGGCGACGCCGGCCGACAAGCACTCCAGCTCATGGTCTTCCGCCACTCCCGCGACCCGGGCCGTGAATCGAACAGTCATGCCGCGGAGCGTAGAGGATCAAGGCGACAGTCCCGGCTGCTCGATCGCATCGTGCCGCTGTGACGCCGGTCACGGAACAGGGGGCCCGGTCCGGGTGAGGTCCCGGATCTCGGGGAGTCGCCGGAATCCGGCTGACCGGTAGGTGGCGACGGCGCCGGTGTTGGAGCTCGGGGTGCAGACGTTCGCGCTCGACGAGCCCAGTTCCCGGAGCGCGGCCGCCGCGGCGACGGTGATCGCCCTGCCGTAGCCGTGACCGCGATGTTCCCGGTGCACGCCCATCGGTTCGAGCAGCCCGGGTCTACCCGGACCGGCCGACCACACCGTCACCGCCGCCACCGCGTCGCCCCGGTCGTCGTAGGCGACCAGACACCGGGCGTCGGCGTACGGCAACGCGGCCGCCATCGCGTGCCAGCGCTCGTCCGTGAACGTCGACCCGTCGAACGAGGCCCGCTGCACGGCGGCCCGCACGTGCGCCTGCTCAGGGCCGATCACCTCGATGCGCACGCCCGGGTCCTGCACCGGCTCGGTGAGGTCGCGGCGCAGCGGCGTCCACGGCTCGCCGGCACTCCAGCCCTGCTGCTCCAGCAGTTGCCGGACCCGTACTCCCATCGGCGTGTCGACGCTCGCCTTCCCGCCGGGGAGTACGCCGCGGTCCGGCTCGGTCATGTCCTCCGCCAGCCGCCGCGCCAGTTCCTCGTCCTGCCGGGCGGCCGGCGCGATCGTCAGCCGCAACAGCATGGGATCGTCCAGCAGCCCGACGGCGAGAACCTGCCCGTCCCGGCTCCACGTACGGACTGCCGCGGCCGTCGCCTCCGCGCCGAACCGCCAGAACCAGCCCAGGTCGCCCGGATGCAGTTGCGCCGGCGCCCCCTCGTACTGCCATGCGCGCAGCACGCCCACGACTCCGCTCAGCCCGTCGGCTCCCGGTTCACCCAGCACCATCGACATGCCGTCGATCACACACCATCGCACCCTTGTCAGGCATCGGGTTTTTCGCCGGCCGGCCCGTTCCGCACGGCAAGATCCTCGCTCCCGCTCCGGGTAACCGCCTTGAGGTGACGAGCGCGGGCCTGATCGGTCATGGTCGGCGTCCCCGGCGGTACGGGTCGATAATGGCGGGTGCCCTTCGCCCTGAGCCATGTCGTGGCGATCTTGCCGGTGCGGCGGTGGTTGCCGCCGTCGGCGCTGGCCGTCGGGGCTGTGGTGCCCGACGCGCCGTACTATCTGCCGCTGCCGTTCTCGTCGGCGAGCACGCATACGTGGTGGGGGGCGCTGCTGTTGGGCGTGCCGGTGGGTGTGGTGCTGCTGGTGGTGTTCCACCAGGGCCTGCGGGCGCCGCTGGCCGCGTTGGCCCCCGCCGGGCTGCGGGCCCGGCTGCCGGACGGCGTGAGGCCGGCGCCGGTGGCCGTGGTGGCCGCGTTGCTCGCCGGGATGGTCACCCATCTCGTCTGGGACGCCTTCACGCAGGTCGGTGGGTTCGCGGTGGTGCACTGGCAGGCGTTGCGTCAGCCGGTCGTCGGCGCGCACCGGGTGTTCAACGTGCTGATGTACGTCAGCTCGGCGGGCGGCCTGGTGGTCCTGGGCGGTTGGCTTGTGCGGTGGTACCGGCGGGCGCCGATCCACTCCGGGCGGCGGGCGAAGACGGCGGGCCGGGCGCGTGGCGTGGTGCTTGCCGCAGCCGTTCTCGCCTCGGCCGTCGGCGCCGCCGCCGGGGCGACCTCGGACCGTGCCGCGGTGAGCGACTACGACCTGGTGCGAAGCGCGATCTTGGGTGGTGCCGACGGAGTTCGGTCGGGTAGAGCCGGACGCCGGGACCCCCTGGACAATGATCTACTTTGTAAAGGCGGGCGGCCGGTGCGAAAAACACACCTTCTTCAAAGGCACGGGCTTCGCCCGTACGCCCTCCACGAACAAGAGCGCCCGGTGGCGCACAGATCAGTGGGCCCGAGGCGGAGCTGTCGCGCGGGCCCGGAGCCGGCGCAACATGCGGGGGTCGGCGAAGCCCACCTCGCGTGCGGCGGCCTCGGTGGTGGCACCGCGGCCGAGGAGGTGTTCGGCCCGTTCCAGTCGCAGGGCGGTCTGGTAGGCGAGGGGGGTGAGCCCGGTCGCCCGGCTGAACAGCCGGGTCACGGTCCGCTCGCTGCATCCGCCGGCTTCGGCGAGCAGGCTCAGCGGTAGTCGTTCGGTGAAGCGGGTCTCGATGAGGTCCTGGACGCGGTGGACGGTCTCGTTCGCGTGGGAGCGCCATCGCAGGAGGGGGCTGATCTGCTCGGCGGTGCCGTCGCGGTGGGTGTGGACGAGCATGGCGCGGGCCACTTGTCCTGCGGCGTACGGTCCGTGCCGGGTGGTCACGAGGTGGAGGGCGACGTCGATTCCGCTGGCGACGCCCGCGGAGGTGACGATGCGGTCGTCCTCGATGTAGAGCGCGTCCTTGATCACGTGCGCTCGTGGGTGGAGGCGTGCGAGTTCGTCCTGGACGGTGTGGTGGGTGGTGCAGCGGCGGCCGTCGAGGAGTCCGGCGCGGCCCAGTGCGTCGGCGCCCGCGCACACGCCGGCGACGGTGCCGCCTGTGGTGTGGTGTTGGTGTAGGTGGCGCAGTGTTTCGTGGCCGGCGGGGTGGGTGGGGCCGCGCCAGCCGGGCACGATGATCAGGTCGTCGGGGGTGAGGGTGGGCCAGTGGGTTTCGGCGTGGGGGGTGAGTCCTTGGACGGTGGCGA
>NZ_LAVL01000209.1 GCF_001083785.1 Nonomuraea sp. SBT364 | reverse complement strand
GGGTGTGGGTGGGGGTGTCGAGGAGGCCGAGCAGGGCGAACAGGTGGGCGGCGTCCTGGCCCGCGGGTTCCTCCTGGAGGTGGTGGAGACTGACGGCGATGCCGGCGCGTACGGCCAGGTCGGCGTACTCCAGCGTGTCGAGACGGCGGGTGGCGTCGGCGAGCCTGTCGGCGAGGTCGGACAGCGTCCAGCCGGGGCGGGCGGCCAGGCGTGCCCCCGCGATGCGGAGGGCGAGAGGGAGCCCCCCGCAGAGCCGGGCGATCCGGCCGGCGGCCTCCGGCTCGGCGTGGACCCGGCCGGGGCCGGCGATCCGGGCCAGCAGCGCGATGGATTCCGCCGGGTCGAGCTCGGGCAGGGTCAGCTGGTTCGCCCCTTCGATCGAGGTGAGAGCCTGCCGGCTGGTGATGACGACCGCGCACCCCGGCCCGGCGGGCAGGAGCGGGCGGACCTGGCGGGCGTCGAGGGCGTTGTCGAGGATGATCAGCACGTTCCGCGCCGAGGTGAGGGATCGGTAGCGGGTGGCGGCCTCGTCGGCCATGGTCGGCACGGTGGCCCCGTCCAGGCCGAGCGAGCGCAGAAGCTGGCCGAGCGCCTCAAGAGGCGACAGCGGCCGGAGCCCCTCGGAGGCCCCGTGCAGGTCGATGTGGAGAACGCCGTCGGCGTAGCGGTCGGCGACGGAGTGCGCGAGGTGGACGGCCAGCGCCGACTTGCCGATCCCGCCCGGACCGCTGACGGCGGCGATCGCCGGCGCGCCGGCCTCCGACTCGGTGACGGCCTTCTCCAGCCAGGCGAGCTCCGCATCGCGGGCCGTGAAGGCGCGGGTGTCCGCGGGCAGCTCGGCCGGGGTGATGGCCTCGCCGAGCGTGACGTCCTGCGCCGGGGTGGTCAGATCGAGGACGGGATCGCGGGCGAGCACCGCCTGCTGGAGCCGGCGCAGCACGGCACCCGGCTCGATGCCGAGTTCCTGGAGCACCACGCGGCGAGCCTCGTGGTAGACCGCGAGCGCTTCCGACGACCGTCCGGCGCGGTACAGCGCCAGCATCAGCTGCGCATGCGGCCTCTCCCGGAGCGGATGCGCCTCGGCGTGGGCGGTCAGCTCCGGTATCACCGCGTGGTGGTCACCTGCCGCCATCAGCAGGTCGACGTGATCCTCCAGAGCGGTGTGGCGCTCCTCCATCAGGCGGGTGGCCTCGATCTGGGCCCAGTCGGCCGTCATGCCGACCAGCGCTTCTCCCCGCCACAGGGCCAGGGCCCGGCGGAACGACCTGTCCGCCGTGGCGGTCTCGCCCCTGGCCCGCTGGGCCCGCGCCTCGCGCACCAGCCGCGTGAACAGGTGAGCGTCGACCTGGTCGGCGGACACGTCCAGGCGGTATCCGCCCGGCACGGTCACGATGACCTCGCCGGGCGTCCGGGTCGCGAGGAACTCGCGAAGCTTCGACACCACGATGTGAAGCTGCTTCGGCGCCGTCGCCACCCTGCTCTTGCCCCACACGTCGGCGAGAAGCTGTTCGGTGGTGACCACCCGCCCGGCGGCCAGCGCCAGGCGGGCCAGCAGGCCGATCCGACGGCTGCCGATCACCGGCAGCACGTCGCCGCCCGCCGTCAGCTCCCACGGCCCCAGGATCCTGATCCCCAGCCCGGCCGGGGGAAGGGCCAGGGGGTCATCGGACATGGCCGGTACCCGACGGAGGGCATATTCCGCGACCGTTCGCGCTGCAGGTGCCGAACATATGCGGAACATACCGGTTGCGCCGGGCTTACCGCTCGATCTCGTACGGGATGATCTCGGCGAGCGCGGTGGCCCCGCCCATGCCGTAGTCGGCCCGGAGCCGCACGTACCGTGCCGAGACGCCGGTCAGGCCGACGTCGTTGGGCGCCGTCATGCGCGGCCATTCGACCCGCTTGACGTCCCTGAACGTCGTGCCGTCGTCGCTCACCTGCACCATGCCCTTCAGGACGGTGCCGTTCATGTTGACCCGCAGCTTGGGCTGGAAGCGGACCGCGGACAGCTCCCGGACCCGGCCCAGGTCCACGGTGATGTGGTGCGGCTGCGGCACGACCTCCGGGTAGTACGAGTGGTAGTCGGTCACCAGGTTCCCGTCGACGGCGCGGCCCGGGTCGCCGGCGCCGGGCTTGAAGGTGCTCGCGGTGGCGCTGAGCTCGGCCGGCGGGATCCTCCTGCCGGGCGGCGGCGCGGGCCAGATGTCGCGCCCCTTGCCCGGCTCCTCGCTGACGATCGGCCGGTCGGGGCCGGTGCCCTTGCCCCGGATCACCACGTCGGTGATGACCGAGCTGTGGTCGGAGTAGAACGGGTAGGGCTGGTCGAGCCAGCTGTCGCGGTGGCGGGGCAGCCGGCTCACGTCCGCCCGCGAGCCGAGGACGCGCACGTCCTTGCCGCGCGCGAAGACGTAGTCGATGCGGGCGGGCACGGCGCCGAAGCCGCTCAGCGGGCTCCAGGTGCGGCCGGGATAGAGCCCCGCGTCGGGGTTGGCGTGGCGGAAGGTGTCGATGAAGCCGGCGTCGGAGTACATCTTCGTGTACGGCCACGGGAGCACCACGCCGCCGTGGCCGGGCGCGTTCGCGAACTGCTCGGTCCAGTCCAGGTACGACTGCGCGTTGAGGTCGCCGCCCATGAGCACCGGGGCGTCGTCGTCGCCGATGAAGGACGGCAGCGCCTTCTCCAGGATGGCCTTGCCCATGCCGACCCGGCGCAGGTGGTCGCCGTCGAGGATCTGCTCGGTCGTCTTGGTCCGGCGCAGGCCGTGGGTGTTCTGCACGGCCGCGTCGTGGGTGTCGCCGAAGGCGTAGCCGTCGTGCCAGGTCCACATGCTGAACGCGTGGACGTGCTTGCCGTCGGGCAGGCCGAGGCGGGCGCCGCCGAGGTTGAAGGAGGAGATCTCCTCGTCGGCGTAACGCGGGTAGACCTTCTCGATCTTCAGCTTCGTGTACAGCCACAGGTTGTCGCCGTTGACGCTGTAGTCCTCGGGCTGGGTGAGCTGCGCGGCGGAGAACCGGTCGCCTTCGGCCCGCCCGGCGTTCAGCCCGTCCAGGATCTTCTGGCCGGATCCGTACGCCTCGACCACGAACAGCACGTCGGGATCGACCTCGTTGAGGTATTCGATCATCTGCTTGAGGTTGTCGCCGGTGGTCTCCTGGCGGTTGATCGTGCCGCCCACGAAGAGGTTCCAGGCCATCAGGCGCAGCGGCGTGCCCACGCGCTTCTCCGGCAACGACGTGACCGAGACGTCCACGGTCACCTCACCGGCGGGCCTCGGGAAGGAGCGGCTGCGGGCGCGCCCGTCACGCGTGTAGACGGTGTCGCGCGCCCACACCTGCTCACCGGTCCTGACCGTGGTGACGAACTCCTCCACATGGTGCGGGCGGCGCTTGCCCGTCGCCACGACCGTGCAGGGACTGCCGGGCTCCGGCGCCTCGCAGTCCAGCCGGTACGGCGCCGGCTTGGCGCTGGGGTCGGCCGAGGCCGGCGCCGTCGTCGTCAGTGTGGCCAGCGCCAGGGCGGCGACCATCGGGGGGATCAATCTGCGCATGAGGGTCCTCTTCCATGGGTCCGGGCATGCCGAGGAGTCACTATCGATGGTCTGCACGGTAAATAGGTCCGGCGTTGCGGCTGCAAGCAGGATCATCCGTCATAAAGATCGCAACCGCAAGAGTGCGGACGATGACTATTTACGGAGTCCGCGATAAATGGGAAGTTACATCCTGACGGGTTGCCAACGTCGTCTCTCATAGAGACAATGTTGACGGACGTGGTAATACTGAGATCCCCGAAGGAGGCCGGAAGGACGAAGCTGGTGCGCCCATGACCGAGCGCTATCTCGGTGTCCTCGGTGTCGCCGAGGCCCTGGGGGTGACCCGGCACGCAGTGCACAAGTGGCGCGCGCGCCACCCCGGCGGCTCCGAGCACCCGTTCCCCGAGCCGGACGTCGAGGTCGACGGGGCCCCCGGCTGGCGCGCCGATCGAGTGCGGGAGATCGCGCACTGGCGTGCGGGCCTCGCCGCCGGCGGCACCGGCGGCGGGCGCCCCACGGCCGCCCGTCAGGAATACCTGAAGGCGGCGCTGGCGCGCGGCCTGGACCGGGACGAGGCGCTGCGGGCGCTGGCCACGTTCGCGGCGGAGTTCCCCGAGATGACCGAGCCGGAGCTGTGCGCCTGGCTCGTGGAGAAATTCCGCCGCTGACTCCTTTTCGCGGAACACATCACGACAGAAGGCGATGACGCATGCCAGAAATCGGCGGGGAGACCGCACCGGGATTCGAGGCCGTACGCGACGCGTTCGCGGCCAACCTGGCCTCAGGGCAGGAGATCGGCGCCGCCGTCAGCGTCTACCTGCGCGGACGCAAGGTCGTCGACCTGTGGGGCGGGATCGCCGACCCCGGCACCGGCCGCCCGTGGGAGCGCGACACCCTCCAGGTCGTCTACTCCACCACCAAGGGGGTCACGGCGGCCTGCGCGCTGCTGCTGGCCCAGCGGGGCGAGCTGGACCTCGACGCGCCCGTGGCCCGCTACTGGCCCGAGTTCGCGGCCAACGGCAAGGAAGGCGTCCCGGTACGGTGGCTGCTCACCCACCAGGCCGGCCTGCCCACCCTCGACCACCCGGTCACCCCGGCCGAGGTGATCGCCTGGGATCCCGTGGTCGACGCGCTGGCGGCCCAGCGGCCGTTCTGGGAGCCGGGCACCGAGCACGGCTACCACGCGCTCACGTACGGCTGGCTCGTCGGCGAGGTGGTGCGCCGGGTGACCGGCCGCGGCGTCGGCGCGTACCTCGCCGAGGAGATCGCCGCGCCGCTCGGCCTGGACCTGTGGATCGGGCTGCCCGAGTCCGAGCACCACCGGGTCAGCCGCATCGTCACCGACGCGGCCGGCTTCGACGCCTCCGGGATCGACCTGGCCGCCGTCCCGGAGCCCATGCGGGAGGCGATGGCGGCCTACGGCGACCCGGCGTCGCTGACCGTGCGCGCGATGACCCTCGTCCAGCCGGCGCTCGACCACAACGACCCCCGGGAGCAGGCCGCCGAGATCCCCGCCACCAACGGCATCTGCACGGCCCGCGCCCTGGCCGCCTTCTACGCCGCCCTCATCGGGGAGGTCGACGGGCACCGCGTCCTCACCCCCGCCACCCTGGCCTCGGCGACCGCGGAACAGGTCGCCGGCGTCGACCGCGTCCTGCGCGTGCCCGTACGGATCGGCACCGGGTTCGGTCTCCCCGTCCCGGACGCGTTCTGGCACTCCCCCACGGCCTTCGGGTTCGGCGGGCTCGGCGGCTCGCTCGGCTTCGCCGACCCGGGGAGCGGGCTCGCGTTCGGCTATGTGATGAACCACATCCAGGAGGGGGTGCCGGACCCGCGCGCCGCCCGCCTCCACGACGCCGTCAGGAAGGCGATGGCCACGGGCGGCTGACGGGCCTCAGCGGCTCACCGGGGTCTCGCGCTCCATGCGCGAGAGCTTCTCGGGGTTGCGCACGGCGTAGAGCCCGGTGACGAGGCCGCCGTCGATGCGCACCGTCACGACGGTGTCGACCTCGCCGTCGAGCCGGACGATCAGCGCCGGGCGGCCGTTGACCTGCGCCACCTGCAGCGACGCGAAGGCGGGGATCCGGCCCAGCACCTGGGCCACCTGACCGGCCCCCACGACGGGCGCCAGCGCGGCGTGCTTGAGCCCGCCGCCGTCCGTCAGCAGGACGACGTCCGGCGCGAGGATGTCGAGCAGGCGTTGCAGCTCCCCCGTCTCGACAGCCCGCCGGAACGCCTCCAGCGCGCCGCGGGTCTCCGCCGGGGAGACCACCTCCCGGGGCCGGCGCGCGGCGACGTGCGCCCGTGCCCGGTGGGCGATCTGGCGGACCGCGGCCGGGGTCTTGCCGACCGCCTCGGCGATCTCGTCGTAGTGCAGGTCGAACACCTCGCGCAGCACGAACACCGCCCGCTCGGTCGGCGCCAGCGTCTCCAGCACCAGCAGCATCGCCATCGACACGCTCTCGGCCAGTTCGACGTCCTCGGCCACGTCCGGCGCGGTCAGCAGCGGCTCCGGCAGCCAGGGGCCGACATACGACTCCTTGCGCCGGCCGAGCGTCCGCAGCCGTTTCAGCGCCTGGCGGGTGGCGATCCGGACCAGGTACGCCCGCTGGTCCCGCACGGCGCCGAGGTCCACGCCCGACCAGCGCAGCCAGGTCTCCTGCAGCACGTCCTCGGCGTCGGCGGCCGAGCCGAGCATCTCGTAGGCGACCGTGAACAGCAGGTTGCGATGGGCGAGGAACGCCTCGGTCGCCGGCTGCGCGAGAGGTTCCGGTGCGTGTTCGCTCATTGCTGGTTCCCGCCTGTTCGTTCGCGTCCCTGCCGTGCATACGATCCCGGTCCCCGCCGCCCTGTGACACCCGTACCCGGTGATACAGGTCACACCGGCCGCGCTGTCACAAGGACGGGGCCGCCGGGATCTCTTGCTCAGCAGGACACACCACCCCGACAAGGACCCACATCATGGAACCCCGTATCGACCTGATGGCCAACGCCCTGGGCGCCGAGATCGCCAAGCGGATCTACCACGTCGCCCTGGCGATCCGGCAGTCGCCGCTCCCCCAGTCCCTCCAGGACCTGGTGATGCTGCGGGCCAGCCAGATCAACGGCTGCGGCTTCTGCGTCGACTACCACACGAAGGACGCCACGGCCGCCGGGGAGAGCGCGCCCCGGCTCCACCTGGTCGCCGCCTGGCGCGAGGCCACCGTGTTCACCGAGGCCGAGCGGGCCGCGCTGGCGCTCACCGAGGAGGGCACCCGGATCGCCGACGCCCATCACGGCGTGTCCGACGAGACCTGGGCCCGGGTGCGCGAGCACTACGACGACGACCAGATCGTCGCGCTGGTCTCGGTGATCGCCATGATCAACGCGAACAACCGGCTGAACGTGATCGTGCGCAACGCCGGGGGCTCCTACGAGCCCGACATGTTCGCCGGCCTGGCCGGCTGACCGGCCGGTTCCCACTCCGCGAAAGGAACGTCATGACCTCAGCGCTTGAAACCCTCCGCCGCGACTTCGGCGGCGACATCATCGAACCGGGAGCGCCCGAGTACGCCTCGGCCAGCCGCTCGGTCCTGGCCGAGGGCAGCCCGGCCTACGTGCTGCGGCCCAGGAGCGTCGGCGACGTGCGGGCGGGCGTCACGTTCGCCGCCGGCGCCGGGCTCGCCCTGTCCGTGCGGGGCGGTGGCCACGCCTTCGCGGGCTTCGGCACCAACGACGGCGGCGTCGTGATCGACCTCGGCGCCCTCGCGGGCGTCGAGGTCACCGACAAGGAACGCCACCTCGTGCGGATCGGCGGCGGCGCCACCTGGGGGCAGGTCGCGGCCGCCCTGGCCCCGTACGGCCTGGCGATCTCCTCGGGCGACACCAGGAGCGTCGGCGTCGGCGGGCTGACGCTGGCCGGCGGCATCGGCTGGAAGGTCAGGAAGTACGGCCTCGCGCTGGACAGCCTGGTCGCCGCCGAGGTGGTCACCGCCGCTGGAGAGGTCCTGCGCGCCGACGAGCGGGAGAACCCGGAGCTGTTCTGGGCGATCCGCGGCGGCGGCGGCAACTTCGGGATCGTGACCGCCTTCGAGTTCGCGGCGCACACGACGACGGACGTCTTCTACGGCAAGATCACCTTCCCGGCGTCGGAGGCGGCCACCGTCCTCCAGGGATGGGCGGACCACCTCCGCACCGCACCCGAAGAGCTCACCTCCGTCGCGGAGCTCGCCAACCCCTTCGCCGGCGGGCCCGGGGCGCCGGTCGAGATCCGCGTCGCCTTCGACGGCGACGACCCGGGGCTCGCGGCGCGGGCCGTCGACCCGATCCGCCGGCTCGGCACGGTGATCGGCGACGAGGTCGCGCTGACGCCCTACGCGGACACGCTGGTGGACGGCATGACGCCGCCGCCGGGCGTCCGGGTGGTCACCCGGAGCGCGTTCGCCGGCAGGGAGGCGGTGCCCGCTGTCCTGCGGATCCTGGCCGAGGCCGGGGCGGCGGCGGGGTCGCCGTTCATCGCCGTCCGCAGCGTCGGCGGCGCGGTGTCCCGGGTCCCCGATGACGCCACCGCCTATGCGCATCGCCTGGCGGAGCTGATGTTCGTGACCACCGTCGTGGGCCCGCAGCCGGTCGTCGAGGCCGCCCGCCCCGCCCTCGACGCGCTCTGGGGAAGACTCGCACCCCACGTCAGCGGTGCCTACGCGAACTTCCTCGCCTCCGCCACCGAGGCGGACGTCGCCGCCGTCTATCCGGCGCGGACCCATGAGCGGCTGGCGGCGGTCAAGCGTCACTACGACCCCGGCAACCTGTTCGCCGGCAACCACAACGTCCGCCCCCGGTAGCGGCGGCGAACGTGGGGCGGGGTCCGCTGACGGGCCCCGCTCCGTCGTTCACGATCCGAACAGAATTTCCTATCGACACGCTCCGTAGTTGAGCCAATACTGCACGTGTACCCTCGAACGTCGCCCCGCTCCCCTCCCCACCCGTGCGCGCCGGGGCGCAGACAGAACGGAGCACGATGAAGCTCAACCGAGTAGCGCTCGCCGGCCTCGCGGCCCTCGCCACCACCACCTGCCTGGCCGCCGCGACCCCGGCGACCGCCAACGTCACGGCCGCCGCCTCCACCGCGAGCGCCCTGCCGCCCGGCTACCAGCTCGTCACCCTGCCCAACGCGAACGTGCCCAACTTCCAGCGGCGCACCCTCTACTGCCCGGGCTCCAAGCGGGTGGTCGGCGGCGGCGCCGAGGCGCAGGGCAACGGCGCGATCCTCGTCGGCTCCTTCCCGACCAACGACGGCCGGGGCTGGATCGGCATCGGCCGCCAGATCGGTTACAACGACGTCGGCATCAGCGTCTTCGCCATCTGCGTCGACTGACCCATGAGCGCTCCCGGCCGCCGGACCGCGGCCGGGAGCCGATCAGCCTCCTTCCCCCGACCACGGAGTGCCGCATGGAGCGAACCGTTCTGGCCGCCGTCACCGAACGCCCCGACGCCGACTCGGCGCTCGCCGAGCAGATCCGCCGGGTGTGCGCGGCGATGGACGAGCAGGGGCTGCAGGTGCGCTGGACGCACCGGGCCGCGGACGCCATGGCGGTGGTGAGCTCGGACGCGTCACTGACGGCGGTGCTGGCCGACTGGGACGCGCCCGGGGCCGAGGGACTGCTGGCCGCGGTCGGCCGGCGGTTCCGCGGCCTGCCCGTCTTCCTGATGACGCAGGAGCAGGAGCTCCCGCTGTGGGTGTACGAGATCATCCAGGGCTACGTCTTCCCGCTGGAGGACACCCCGCAGTTCATCGCCGGGCGCATCGCCCACGCGGCCGACGCGTACGCCGAGAAGGTCCTTCCGCCGTTCTTCGGCGCCCTGCGCCGGCTGGAGGATCACCATCGCTACTCCTGGCACACGCCGGCGCACGCCGGCGGCGTGGCGTTCCTCAAGTCGCCGGTGGGGCGGGCGTTCTTCGACTTCTACGGCGAGCGGCTGCTGCGGACCGATCTGTCGATCTCCGTCACCGAGCTGGGGTCGCCACTCGACCACACCGGCGCGATCGGGGAGGCCGAGCGCAACGCCGCCCGCGTGTTCGGCGCCGACCGCACGTTCTTCGTGGTCAACGGCAACTCCACCGCCAACCGCGTCGTCGGCCACCATGCGATGGCCCGCGACGACACGGTCCTGGTGGACCGCAACTGCCACAAGTCGGTCCAGCACGCGCTGGCCATCAGCGGCGCCCGCCCGGTCTACCTGGTGCCCGAGCGCAACGGGCTCGGGCTGGCGGGCCCGATCCCGCCCGCGGCGCTGGAGCCGGACGTGATCCGCGCCCGGGTGGCCGCCCATCCGCTCGCCGCCGGGGAGCCGACGTACGCGGTGATCACGAACTCGACGTACGACGGGGTGTGCTACGACGCGGTGCGGGCCGGTGAGCTGCTCGGCGCGAGCGTGCCACGGCTGCACTTCGACGAGGCGTGGTTCGCCTACGCCAGGTTCAACCCGCTCTACGCCGGCCGCTACGGCATGGCGATCGACGAGCGCACGCTGCCCGGACCGGACCGGCCCACCGTGTTCACCACCCAGTCGACGCACAAGCTGCTCGCGGCGCTGTCGCAGGCGGCGATGGTGCACCTGCGCCCGTCCGAGCGGGCGCCGGTCGACTACCACGCCTTCAACGAGACGTACCTCATGCACGCCTCCACGTCGCCGCTCTACCCGTTGATCGCCTCGCTGGACGTCGCGGCGGCGATGATGGACGGGCCGTCTGGGCCGTTCCTCACCGGGGAGGCGATCGTCGAGGCGGTCCGGTTCCGGCAGGCGATGGTGCGGCTGGCCGACCGCATCCGCGAGGACGGGCTGCGGTCCGACTGGTTCTTCGGCGTCTGGCAGCCCTCCGCGGTCACCGATCCGCGCACCGGCCAGGTCCACTCCTTCGCCGACGCCGACCCGGCGCTGCTGTCCGCCGAGCCGCGCTGCTGGACGATGGACGCGGGGGCCGCCTGGCACGGGTTCGACGGGATGTCGGAGGGTTACTGCCTGCTCGACCCGATCAAGGTGACGATCACCTGTCCGGGCGCCGACGCCGTCACCGGCACGCTCGACTGGGGCATCCCGGCCCGGGTCGTGGCCGCCTACCTGGCACGGCGCGGCATCGTGGTGGAGAAGACCGGCGATCACACGTTGCTGGTGCTGTTCTCCATGGGGATCACCAAGGGCAAGTGGGGCACCCTCATCGACGCGCTCACCGACTTCAAGAACGCCTACGACGACGACCTGCCCCTGGCGGAGGTGCTGCCGGGCTTCGGGCCGCCGACGATCTCGCTGCAGAAGTTCTGCACGCTGGTCCACGAGAAGCTCCGCGACTCCGGGGTCGGGAAGCTGCTGGACCAGGTGTTCACCAGCCTGCCCGAGCAGGTGGTGACGCCGGCCGACTGCTACCAGGCCATGATCAGGTCCGGCACCGAGGCGGTCACGCTGGCCGAGCTGCCGGACCGGGTCGCCGCGACCACGGTGGTGGTCACCCCGCCGGGGATCCCCATGCTGATGCCCGGCGAGGCGACCGGTGCGGCGGACGGACCGCTGATGACGTACCTGCGGGCCCTGGAGGACTTCGACCGGGCCTTCCCCGACCTGGGCACCGACATCCACGGTGCCCACCGCGACGGCGACGGCCGCTACTGGGTCGAAGTCGTCAAGGAGTGAAAGCCGCCCGTTGTGCGCCGGCGGCGGCCCGGACCGCCGCCGGCACGCCTGCCGGGTCGTCGAGGGTGTACGGGTAGTACGTCCGGGGTTCGACGACCGTGCCCGCGGTCTCCGGCACGCCGGAGCCGACGTAGACGTTGTGCCGCTCGACCAGCCGCCCCGGCCCGCTGTCGGCGTACCCGACGTGCGCCGGGTGCGGCACGTTCTCGAAATAGTTGCCCTCGACCAGCACTCCGGCGTTCTCCGTCGAGGCGACCCCGTACAGCTCGTTGCCCAGGAAGTAGTTGTTGAAGACGTGCACCGGCTCGGCGAAGCGGACGCGCGGATGGCGCTGGCGGCTGTGGTCGAAGAAGTTGTGGTGGATGGTGACCCTCAGCCGGCCGACGTCGGTGCCCGCCGCGCCGTCGGAGTGGCTGATCAGCATGCTCTTGTCGGCGTGGTCGAAGTGGTTCCACGACACGGTGACGTAGTCGGCCCCGCGCACCACGTCCACCGAGCCGTCGACGGCGCCCGAGAACGTGTTGTGGTCGATCCAGATGTGGTGCGACTCCCGGCCGATGTTGACCGCGTCGTCCTCGGCGCCGGTGAAGCGCAGGTTGCGGACGATCACGTTGGAGGAGCGGTAGAAGTCCAGGCCGCCGCCCGTGATGTGGCCGGAGGCGCCCACGCCGACGATCGTCTTGTTCGGGCGGACGCCCTGCTTGCTGGTGATGGCGATGGTGCCCGCCACCTGGATGACGAGCGTCTCGGTGCTGTCGATGTGGTCGAGGAACTGTTCGGCGGTGGTCGCGGTGACCGAACGGCCGCCCGCGCCGCCGGTGGTGCCGTCGCGGCCGAGGGCGTCGACGGAGGCGAACCCGATCGGCCCGTCGGCGGACGCGCGGGATCGGGCCCGCGCCGGTGCGGCCGATGCGGCGAGCAGGGCGGCCGCGCTGCCGGCCAGGAAGGTTCGCCGCCCGGGGGTGCTGTGCATAGGGGCCTGCCTTTCGTGGGGGCCGATCAGTAGCCGATCTTGCCGACGCCCGCCCCGGCCTGGACGGTCGCGGGCACCGTGGCCGGGTCGTCGAGGGTGTAGGCGTAGTACGTCCGGGGTTCGACGACCGTGCCCGCGGTCTCGGGGGCACCGGAGCCGACGTACAGGTTGTGCCGTTCGACCACCCGGCCGGGACCGCTCTTGTCGTAGCCGACGTGGATCGGGTGCGCGACGTTCTCGAAGTAGTTGCCCTCGACCAGCACCCCGGCGTTCTCCGTCGAGGCGACGCCGTACAGGGAGTTGTCGCGGTAGTAGTTGTTGAAGACGTGCACCGGCTCGGCGAAGCGGACGCGGGGATGCCGCTGGTCGGTGCCGTCGAAGAAGTTGTGGTGGTACGTGACGCGCAGCTTGCCGAGGTCGGCCGTGTAGGTGTCGGAGTGGCCCAGCAGCATCGCCTTGCTGTGATGGTGGAACCTGTTCCACGAGACGGTGACGTAGTCCGATTCCCGTTTGACGTCGAGCAGGCCGTCGTAGCCCGCCGAGAAGTCGTTGTGGTCGATCCACACGTGGTGGGCCTTGTTCGTGACGCTGACGGAGTCGTCCTCGGCGTCGGTGAACCGGAGGTTGCGGATGATCACGTTGTTGCCCGGCCGGGTCGTGGAGCCCAGTTGCAGGCCGCCGCCGGTGATCTCGGCGGTCGCGCCGACACCCAGGATGCTCTTGTCGGCCACCACCGTGATCATGTCGCTGACCTGGATGCGGCCCGAGATCCACAGGATGTACGGGCCGCGCCGGCCCGCGTAGTCCGCCAGTTGCGCGGCGGTGATGATGGTCACGGCGGGGCCGCCCGCGCCGCCGGTGGTGCCGTCACGGCCGAGGGCGTCGACGGAGGCGAGCCTGCTCGGCCCGTCGGGGGCGGGGG
>NZ_LAVL01000208.1 GCF_001083785.1 Nonomuraea sp. SBT364 | reverse complement strand
TACTCGGCCTTGAACTCCAGAAAGCGCGACCCGTCGGCCAGCCGCGCGATGACCTCGCGCACGTCGTACGGCTGCCGCGTGTCGGCGGGGATGAGGCCGTAGAGGTCGTGCGGGTCGTGGCGGGGGCGGTCGGGGGGGACGGGGTCCCCGGGGGGCTCCGCGCGCGGGGGGGGGGGGGGGGCGAGGGCCAGCCGGGCGGCCGTCTCGCGCAGGCGCCGCACCTCGCCCCGGCAGCCATGGCAGCCGGACAGGTGCTCCTCGAAGGGCGCCAGCTCGGCGGGCGGCAGCGCGTGCACGGCGTAGGCGCCGGAAAGGAGGTGGAGGTCGTCGTCCATGTCCACTCCCGTGAGAGGCGGCTGCACCCCATGATTCGGCCTGCCCGCCTTTCCGGATGCAGGTATTGCCCCCTTTCCCGGGGCGTGACACAATCTCATCAGGTGATGAATTATGAGTTGTGTGATCGCGGGCGGCGGCCCGGCGGGCGCGATGCTCGCCCTGCTGCTGGCCCGGGCGGGCGTCGAGGTGACGCTCCTGGAGAAGCATGCCGACTTCCTGCGCGACTTCCGCGGCGACACGATCCACCCGTCGACCTTGCGGGTGCTCGACGAGCTGGGGCTGGCCGGGCGGTTCCTGGACCTGCCGCACCGCAAGGCACACCAGCTGAGCATGGTGACCGACAGCGGGCCGATCCGGCTGACGAGCCTGCGCGGGCTGCCCGGCGGCTACGACTACATCGCGTTCGTCCCGCAGTGGGACTTCCTCGACCTCATCACGTCCGAGGCCGCCCGCTACCCCGGCTTCAAGCTGCTCATGCGGGCCGAGGCGTACGACCTGATCCGGGAGGGCGGCGCGGTACGCGGGCTGCGCTACCGCGACCCGTCGGGCGAGCAGGAGATCAGGGCGGCGCTCACCGTGGCCGCCGACGGCCGGGGCTCGGTGCTGCGCGGGCGCGCCGGGCTGGTGCCGCAGGAGCTCGGCGCGCCGATCGACGTGCTGTGGTTCCGGGTGCCGCGTGAGGAGTCGGACCCCGACCAGCCGTTCCTGCGGGTCTCCAGCGGCCACGTGGTCGTCGCGATCGACCGGGGGACGTACTGGCAGCTCGCGTACGTCATCCCCAAGGGCGGGCATGACCGGCTGGTGAGTCGGGGCATCGGGGCGCTGCGGGAGCCGGTGGCGCGGATGCTGCCGTTCCTGGCCGGGCGGCTGGCGTCGATCCGGAGCTACGACGACGTCAGCGTGCTGACCGTCGCGCTGAACCGGCTGCGCCGCTGGCACCGGCCCGGCTTCCTGTGCGTCGGCGACGCCGCGCACGCCATGTCGCCGGTGTTCGGCGTCGGCATCAACCTGGCGGTCCAGGACGCGGTCGCCACCGCCAACCTGCTGGCGGGCGCGCTGCGCACGCCGGCGCCGGACCCGCTCCCGGAGTCCGCGCTGCGCCTGGTGCAGCGGCGGCGGATGCCGCCGACCCGGGTGACGCAGGCGGCGCAGCGGCTGGTGCAGAACCGGCTGATCAAGCCCGCGCTGGGCAGGCGGCTCGGGCCGCCGCGGCTGCGGCCGGACCTGGCGCGGGTGCCGCTGCTGAACCGCCTCACCCGCCGTTTCATCGGCCTCGGCGTACGACCGGAGCACGTGGCCGTGACCCCTATCTTGAAACGGTCTTCTCACAACGTGGACACGGCGGTCGGTGGGGAGGACCCGGTGGAATACCCTCGTATGTCGTGAGCGCACTGACCAATTCGCTGAATCTCGATTCGTGGCGAGCCCTCTCCGCGGCCCAGCAACCCGACTGGCCCGATCAAGGCGAGCTCAAGAAGGTCGTCGCCGAACTCGGCGGCCTCCCCCCGCTGGTCTTCGCCGGAGAGTGTGACCAGCTCAAGGACGAGCTCGCGGCCGTCGCCCGGGGCGAGGCCTTCGTGCTGCAGGGCGGCGACTGCGCCGAGACGTTCGCGGCGGCCACCGCCGACAACGTGCGCAACAAGCTCAAGACGCTGCTGCAGATGGCGATCGTGCTCACCTACGCGGGCAAGGTGCCCGTGGTGAAGATCGGCCGGCTGGCCGGGCAGTTCGCCAAGCCGCGCTCGAAGGGCACCGAGACCCGCGAGGGCGTCGAGCTGCCCGCCTACAGGGGCGACATGGTCAACGGCTTCGACTTCACCGCGGAGTCGCGCCGACCCGACCCGTGGCGGCTGCTCAAGGCCTACCACTCCTCGGCCGTGACGCTCAACCTGGCGCGGGCGTTCACCAAGGGCGGCTACGCCGACCTGCGGCAGGTCCACGCGTGGAACCAGGACTTCGTGGCCGAGTCGCCCGCCGGGCGCCGCTACGAGCAGCTCGCCCGGGAGATCGACCAGGCGCTGGCCTTCATGCGGGCGTGCGGGGCCGACCCGGAGGAGTTCCACTCGGTGGAGTTCTACTCCTCGCACGAGGCGCTGATCCTCGACTACGACCAGGCGCTCACCCGCGTCGACTCGCGTACGGGCCTGCCCTACGACGTGTCGGCGCACATGGTCTGGATCGGCGAGCGCACCCGTCAGCTCGACGGGGCGCACGTGGAGTTCTTCTCCCGCATCCGCAACCCGATCGGCGTCAAGCTGGGCCCGACCACCACGCCGGAGGAGGCCCTGGCGCTGGTCGAGAAGCTCAATCCGGACAACGTGCCGGGCCGGCTGACCTTCATCACCCGGATGGGCGCCTCCAAGATCCGTGAGCACCTGCCGCGGCTGGTCAAGGAGGTCACCGCCTCCGGCGCGCAGATCGCCTGGATCTGCGACCCGATGCACGGCAACACGTTCGAGGCGCCGAGCGGGCACAAGACGCGGCGGCTCGACGACGTCCTCAACGAGGTGGCGGGCTTCTTCGAGGTGCACCGCTCGCTCGGCACGCACCCGGGCGGCATCCACATCGAGTTCACCGGCGACGACGTGACCGAGTGCGTGGGCGGCGGCCACGAGATCGCCGAGGGCGACCTGGCGACCCGCTACGAGACGGCCTGCGACCCTCGGCTCAACCGGGGCCAGTCGCTGGATCTCGCGTTCCGGGTGGCGGAGCTCTACCGAGGCTAGGTGATCCACCTCACACCGGGGGTCATCGAGCACGGTGACCTCCGGAATCTCCTAAGATCACGCCGTAAAGGGCGAAATATCAGGAGTTTTGGTGGACAGTGCTCCGGAGGGCGTCGACCCCAACGTGCCCAACGTCGCGAGGATGTACGACTACTACCTCGACGGCAAGGACAACTTCGCGGCCGACCGGGAAGCCGCCGAGCGGATCATGAAGATTTTCCCGGTCACCAAGGACGCCGCCAGGGAGAACCGGGCATTCCTGCGGCGGGCCGTGCGCGAGGTTGTCGCGGGCGGCGTACGGCAGATCATCGACCTGGGGGCCGGCCTGCCGACCCAGGGCAACACCCACGAGATCGCGCCGGAGGCGCGCGTGGTGTACGTGGACTACGACCCGGTCGTGTGCACGCACGGCCGCGCCCTGCTGGCCAGGGGCGAGAACGTGGACTTCTTGCAGGCCGACGCCAGGAAGCCGGAAGAGCTGCTCGAACGCCTCGGCGAGATGGTGGACCTCGGGCAGCCGGTGGCGTTCATGATGCTGGCCATCCTGCACTTCATCCCGGACGGCGACGCGTACGACATCGTCGGCACGCTGCGTGACGCCAGCGCGCCGGGCAGCCATCTGATCATCAGCCACGCCATCGACGCCAAGCCTGACACCACGCCGCAGGCGATCGAGGTGTACAACCAGGCCACGGCCGGGCTGAACCTGCGCACGCACGCGGAGATCGTCCGCTTCTTCGACGGCTACGAGCTGCTGGAGCCGGGCCTGGTCTTCCCGAAGGACTGGCGGCCCGACGGCGAGGAGACCTACGGCGGCGGCACCGCCATCGGCTACGCGGGCGTCGGCCGCAAGCCCTGACGGACGCGGCGGCCCCGCCGGAGCGGGGCCGCCGTGACGGTCACTTCTGCTGCGCGTCCTTGAGCTCCTTGTCGAGCTCGGCGCGGATCTCGTCCATGTCCAGCGCGCGGACCTGGCGGATGAGGTCGGCGAGCGCCGGCGCCGGGATGGCGCCCGGCTGCGAGAACACCACGATGCCGTCGCGGATGGCCATCAGCGTCGGGATGGACCGGATCTCGAAGCCCTGCGAGAGCGCCTGCTCCTGATCCGTGTCGATCTTGCCGAACGTGATGTCCTGGTGCTCCTCGGAGGCCTTCTCGAAGATCGGCCCGAACATCTTGCAGGGGCCGCACCACTCCGCCCAGAAGTCGAGCAGGACGATCCCCTTGTCGGCGATGTCGTTGAAGTTCGTCTCGGTTACTTCGATGGTCGCCACAAGTGGCTCCTCGCATTCGTCCGTCAGCGTGTGTCTACACAGGGAGAACCCCTACCCCCGCGCCGGCATTCCAGCCTCAGCCGCGCCCTCCCGGAAGGGTGAGCCCGATGACGATCGGGTCGTGGTCGGAGGAGCGGAAGGCGTCCGGCCGGTAGAGGCCCGGCGGGTTGAACTCGGTGTTGTAGTCGAGGATGCGGGGCTCGTCGGCGTTCACGTGCCAGATGGCGGCGCTGGTGACGCGCTTGAGGAGCTGCTTGCCGACCAGCATGTGGTCGAGCTCGCCGGCCAGGCCCTCGAAGACGTAGCTGTAGCGCCGCGAGGCGGGCACGAACTTCTTCGTGACGCTGGTGAGGCCGCCGGCTTCGAGCGTGTCGATGGGGTCCTCCTCGCCGTAGGCGTTGAGGTCGCCGAGCACGATCGGGCCGGGCAGGCCGGCGGCGAGGCCGAGCAGCGCCTGCGACTGGCGCACGCGGGTGGGGTTCCAGCAGCCCTGGCCGTCGCCCTGGTCGGCGTCGGGGCCGCCGGTGGGGCAGGAGCCCTTCGACTTGAGATGGTTGACGATCATGGTGAACGGCTGTCCGCCGCCCGTCCGCCGGAAGGTCTGGATGAGCGGGGGCCGGCTGAAGACCGCGTCCTCGGACGACGCCGTCTTCCCGACCGGGGTGAGCTTGCCCGGCTTGTAGATGAGGCCGACCTGGATGGCGTCGGTGCCCGGGTACGGGTGCGTCAGCGCGGCGTACGTGCCCGCGCCCACTTCGGCGTTGAGCGCGTCGACCAGCGCCCGCAGGGCGGTCTGGCCGTTGTTCTCGACCTCCATGAGGCCGACGGCGTCGGCGTCGAGCCCCTTGAGCGCGGCCACCAGCTTGGCGAGCTGCCGCTGCTGCTCGGCGGCGTCGGTCGCGCCGCGCGAGCCGAGGGTGGTGAACCAGTTCAGCGTGTTGAACGAGGCCACCTTGACGTTGCCGCGCACGGGGAACGGCCTGGCCGGCCGGGGATTGGCCGGGCGGTAGGCGACGGGCCCGGTGGGCTGCAGGCGATATTCGCCGAACCCGTACCCGAGGACGCCCGTGAGGCCGGTGATGGTGTCGCCGGCGCGGACGAGGGGCGGCAGCGTGTCCGGGTTCTGCCGGGAGGAGCCGTCGTCGACGAGCAGGGAGCGCCGCTCGTTGAGCGCGGGGTCGACGCCGGGCCGGTCGGTCGGCTGGAACAGCCGGCCGCCGGAGGAGAGCGTCACCTCGCCGAACCGGCCCAGGTTGTAGTGCTCGCTGACGGTCAGCGGCTGCGGGAAGGTGAGGAGCGTGTTCTCGACCGGCTCCAGCCCGTCGGCGGGCAGGCGATGCCGCTGGGGCGCCACGGAGCCGCTGCCGCACACGTCGACGGCGGTGACCGGCGACAGCTCGGTCCAGCCCTGGTACTCGACCGCCCGGCCGGTCACCAGGACGCGATCGCCGGCCTTGACGTCCTTGAACGAGTCGCGGGCGTAGGCGAACAGGCCGTCGGAGGTGGCCGGGTCGCCGTCCGGCGTGGGGTCCTGGAGGAAGAAGCCGCTGAGCTGGTCGCCGCGCTGGAAGTCGCCGGTGACGACGCCTTCGACCCGGACGGTCTGCCCGGCGAGCGGGGTCTCGGCGCCGGCGCCCTGGACCTCGGCGATCTGCCGGTCCGCCGGGGTGTCACAGGGCCCGGCGGGCGCCGCGACGGCGGGTATGGCAGTGAGGCCGGCGGTGAATGTGGCTGCCACGGCGAACGCGGCAAGCGGTAAGGCACGCATGACCCGCACTTTAGAGGTAGTTCTCGGCCCAGTTTTCTACATAGATAAGGCTGGAACATGAAATTTCCGAACCTTGACACGGGCCGCCTCCGGGTATGACCCCTGTATGGACTGGGTCACCTGCGCGCACTCGGCCGCCTGCACCGGAGTCGCCCGCCCGCCGTCCGGACACTGCCTGGCCCACCTGCCCCAGGAGGATCTCTCCGCCGCCCTCGCCGCCATGGCCCCCGGCCGTCTGCTGGACCTGCGCGGCACCACCCTGGGAGGCGACCTGCTGCGCCGGGTGCTGGCGGCGGCGGGCGAGCGGCCGGGCCGGGCCAGGCTGGACCGGGCCAGGTTCACCGGCGACGTCCGGCTGTCGGGCGTGGCCTTCCAGGGGGACGTCTCGCTCGACGGCGCCAGATTCGAGCGGCTGGCGTCGTTCTTCGGCGCCCGGTTCGACGGGAACGTGTCGCTGGCCGGGGCCTGGTTCGCCAGGGAGCTGTCCTTCCACGGGGTGCGGGCGCGCGGGCACGTGTCGCTGGACCGGGCGGTGATGTCCCGCGACGCGCTGTTCAGCCAGGCCGTCTTCGATCACGGCCTGTCCTGCGAGAGCGCCCGGTTCGACGGCTACGCCACCTTCGACGGCGCCCGGCTGGGCGAGGCCGCCTGCTTCCGGGGCGCGCGGTTCGGGCGCACGCTGTCGTTCCGCAAGGTGGCCGGCAGCGCCTGGTTCGACGCCGCCCACTTCGCGGCCGACGCCTACCTGTCGGGCACCGGCCGCCTGTCGGCCGCCCGCGCCAGGGCCGACGCGACGCTGGACGTGGCCGTCCAGGGCTGCGGGGTGGACCTGCGGCAGGTGCGGGTCTCGGGCGCGACCACGCTGCGGCTGACCGACTCGCAGGCCGACCTGGAGGGCGCGGTGCTGCGCGGCCCGGCGACGGTGACCGGGCGCGGCCACGCCTCGCTGACGTCGTTGCGCGAGGTCGACGCGGCCAGCCTGGCGCTGGCCGGGCTGGACCTGTCGGCCTGCCGGTTCGCCGGGCTGGCGCACCCGTCGGGGGTGCGGCTCAAGGAGTGCACGCTCGCGCTCGGCCAGCGCGGGATGCGCTGGCCGATGCTGCGCTGGCTCAGAGCCCGGCCGCGATCCGCTCGATCGCGGTGAAGTGGCGCGGCCAGCCGCCGCCCATGATCCTGCGCGACAGCTGCTGCGTGGCGTCGTCCGGGTCGAAGCCCTCGTGGTCGAGGAAGAGCCGGGTGCCGCGTCCCTCGGGCTCCAGCCGCCAGCTCACCGTCCAGCCGGCGCCCCAGGCCAGCTTGAGCAGCTTGCGCGGCTCGACCTCCAGCACCTCGCAGTGCACGATCCCGTCGAACCCGACCTGCTTCTTGGGCGTGGTGGTCATGGTGAACCGGTGGCCGACCTCGGCCCGGAAGTCGCCCGGCATGAGCCAGCGCGCCACCAGCTCGGGCTCGGTGAGCGCGCGCCACACCTTGGCGGGCGGATGCGCGATGAACTGGTCCAGCCGGATCGCGCGCGGGTCGTCAGTCATCGTCGTCGTCCATTTCGTCGAGCAGATCGGTCAGGGCGGACAGCTTCTCTCTCCAGAAGCGCTCGTACGGTGAGAGCCAGTCGCGGATCTCCATCAGCGGCGCCGCCTCCAGGCGGTAGTGCCGTTCGCGTCCCTTGCGGGTCTCGGCCACCAGGCCCGCGTCCTTGAGCACCCTGAGGTGCTCCGACACGCTGGGCCGGCTCATGTCGAAGCGGACGGCCAGCCGCCCGGCGGGCTGGGCGCCCTCGTCGAGCAGCAGCCTCAGCAGCTCGCGCCGGGCCGGGCTGGCCAGCGCGGTGAAGACGTGGTCGGCGGTCATTCCTGGCTGACCACGAAAGCGTTGCCGAACGGGTCGGAGAAGAGCAGCTGCTTGCCCCACGGCTGGTCGGCGGGCCCCTCGTGGGCCACGCCGTGCTCGCCGAGCCGGGCCGCCAGCGCCTCGACGTCGGGCGCGGACAGGACCAGCCCGCCGATCGGCGCCATCGACGGGAACCAGGAGGCCAGCAGCAGCGTGCTCGCCGCGCCCTCGGGGGCGACGGTCAGCCAGCGGCCCATCGGGAACGGGTTGTCGGTGCGGACCTCGAAGCCGAGGACCCCGGTGTAGAAGGCGAGCGCGTCGTCCTGGTCGGTGACGGGCACGGTCACGGTGACGATGTGCGAGATGAGCATGTCAGCCACTATACGTAGGTTTTTTCCTACACAACAACAGGAATCAGGGAAAACCCCGATGGGCCCCCGGCGGCACCGTTCGTAGACTGGAGCCCATGCGCATCGACGACTACGTCACCGACCTCGGCCGGGCGCTGTCCGGGCCGTCCGGGCCGAAGCGGGACATGGTCGTCGAGGCACGCGACAGCCTGGTCGACGCCGCCGACGCCCACGAGGCCGGCGGCGCGGACCGGGAGGAGGCCGAGCGGCTGGCCATCGCCGAGTTCGGCGCGGTCCGCGACATCGCGCCGGGTTTCCAGACGGAGCTCACCGCGGTGGCCGGGCGGCGGCTCGGCCTGCTGCTGTTCGTCAGCGTGCCGGTGACCGTGATCATGTGGTCGATGGTCTGGCGCCTCCACCCGGGCGCCGTCACGGGCTACCCGCCCCCCGCCGGCTGGCACGTGTTCGTCTCACGGCTGCTCGACGTCCTCCAGCTCGGCACCGGGCTGTACGGCGGCGCCGCGCTGCTGGCGCTGGCCCGGGGGCTGGTCCGGCCGGGGCTGGTCACCCGGTCGCTGGGGGTGATCGTCTGGGTGATGCTGCCGGTCACCGGGCTGCTGAGCCTGGTGCTCGGGCAGACCTCCCCCACGGGGGCCGCGCTCTTCCTGCCCGTGGTGCTGGCCAACCTGGTGACGTCGGCGTTCTGGGGGATGCAGCTCTACTGCGCCACCCGGTGCCTGCGGCTCAGCCGGCCGGCCTGACGCCGGGCCCGAGGTCGGGCCGCAGCACGCTGCCGATCACGCCGGCGAACTCCCGCCAGGCCGACCGCTCGGCCTCCAGCTGCCGCCGGCCCGCGTCGGTCAGCCGGTAGGTGCGCCGCCTGCGCCCGCCGACCGTGGCCCACTCGCTGGCCAGGCTGCCGGTGCGCTCCAACCGGCGCAGCGCCGGATAGACCGTGCCGGTCGGCACGGACAGTGCGCCCGCGCTGCGCTCCTGCAGGGCCTCGATGATCGCGTAGCCGTGCAGGGGCTCTCGCTCCAGCACGGACAGCAGCAGCGCGTCCATGTGGCCGCGGAGCGCGTCGGGGTTCATGTCACCGATCCTAGGCATCCGTTCGTCATGTAGACAGACTACATGTAGGCTCTCTATATGTAGCCAGACACAACGACGGAGCGGAATCTTGGACGTACTCGAACTGGCGCGCACGCAGTTCGCCGTGACGGGGAGCCTGCACTTCCTGTTCGTCGTGCTCACGCTGGGGCTGGCGCCACTGGTGGCGATCATGCACACCCGCTGGGCGCGCACCGGCCTGCCGCTGCACGAGCGGATGACGCGCTTCTGGGGGCAGATCTACCTGGTCAACTACGCGCTCGGCATCGTCACCGGCCTGGTGATGGAGTTCCAGTTCGGGCTGGCGTGGAGCGGGCTCTCGCACTACGCGGGCGACGTGTTCGGCGCGCCGCTGGCCATGGAGACGCTGGTGGCGTTCTTCCTGGAGTCGACGTTCCTGGGATTGTGGATCTTCGGCTGGGGGCGGCTGCCCAAGTGGGCGCACGTGGCGTGCATCTGGCTGGTGACCGCCACGGCCTACGGCAGCGCGTTCTTCATCATGGTGGCGAACTCGTTCCTGCAGAACCCGGCCGGCGCGGTGGAGAGCGGCGGGCGGCTGGAGCTGACCGACTTCGGCGCGCTGCTGTCCAACAACGCGCTGGTGTACGCGTTCCCGCACGTGCTGGGGGCCGGGCTGTTCACCGGCGCGATGGTGCTCGTCGGCGCCAGCGCCTACCAGTTGCGCCGCCGTACCGCCGAGGTGGAGTTCTTCACCCGGTCGATGCGGACGGGCGTGATCACCGCCTCGATCGGCATCACGCTGACCGTGGGCTTCGGCTACGCGCAGTTCGCCGCGGGCATCCGTCCCGGGAAGTTCTCCGGGAACGCGCCGGCGGCGGTGCCGCTCGGCTTCATGATCGAGGGCGGGCACCTGTTCGCGCTCCTCGTGCTGTTCTTCATGCTGCCGCTGATCCGCGTGCTGCCGCGGTGGCGGTGGACGCATCGGCTGCTGATCGCGCTGACGCCGCTGCCGTTCGCGCTGGCCATCCTCGGCTGGCTGGCCAGGGAGATCGGGCGGCAGCCGTGGATGATCCAGGAACGGCTCACCGTCGCCGACGCCATGACGCCGGGGCTCACCGCGGGCATGGTCACCGCCTCGTTCGCCGGCTTCACGGTGGTGCTCGGGCTGCTCGCGGTCGTCGACTACGTGCTCATCGCCCGGGTGATCCGGCGCGGGCCCGGCGACGGACTGGCCCTCGGCGCGGCCGACGAGCGGCGCGCCCCCGCGATGAGCTACTAGGGAGTGGACATGGAAGTGCTGTGGTTCGCCCTCTTCGCCGTGCTGCTGGCCGGATATTTCGCCCTTGAGGGCTTCGACCTGGGGGTGGGGCTGCTGCTGCCCGTCCTCGGCAGGACGGCCGAGCGGCGTGACCGGATGGTCGCCGCGATCGCGCCGTTCGTGCTGGCCAACGAGGTGTGGCTGGTCGCCGTCGCCGGGACGATGTTCGGCGTCTACCCGCTGCTCGAAGGCGAGGTGCTGTTCGGGCTCTACCCGCTGGTCGTGGCCATGCTGCTGGCGTGGATCGTGCGGGACGCCGGGCTGTGGTTCCGGCGCCGGGTGGGCGGCGCGCGCTGGCGCCGGTTCTGGGACGCGCTGATCGCGCTCGGCTCGCTGTGGCTGTCGGTCGGCTGGGGCATGGCGCTGTACGGCGCGGCCACCGGGTTCGCCTCGTCGCCCGTGCATCCGGTGGGGTTGCTGCTGGGCGTGGTGGTGACGCTGCTGTTCGCCTTCCACGGCTGGACGTTCCTCGGCTGGCGGGCGCCCGGGCTCACCGGCGCCGCCCGGCCGGGACGCATGCTCGTGCTGACCGGGGCCACCGCCGCGCTGCCCGCGCTCGGCCTGCTCGCGGGTGCCATGGGCTACCTGCTGGACCACAGCGCGCCCCCCGCCACGCTGAATGTGCTCAGTCTCATGGTGCTCCCGTTCGCACCCCTCATGGTCGGCGCGCAAGTATGGGTATGGCGCACTTTCCGGCCGGGCAAGGACGCCGACCGGATCCCGTCGTTCTTCTGAGGCACCACGAGGCACTGTGCACAAGGATCTTCTGCGGCTCATGCGGGCCGAGCGCGCCGTACGCCGCCACCTGGCCGTCACCTTCGCGGCGGCCATGGCCGCGGGGCTGCTCGTCCTGGTGCAGGCCGAGTTGCTGGCCGGGGTGCTGTCCGGCCGGTTCACCGCGGTGGCGCTGGCCGGGGTGGCGGGCGTGGCCGGCCTGCGGGCGCTGCTCGGCTGGACGCAGGGCGTGTCCGCCGGGCGCACCGCGACCGGCGTCAAGTCGGCGCTGCGGCACCGGCTGCTGGCCCGGCTGCAGGAGCTCGGGCCGGCGCGGCTCACCGGGCACCGCTCGGGCGAGCTCGTCACGCTCACCGGCCGCGGGCTCGACGGCCTCGACGCCTACCTGACCGGCTACTTGCCCTCGATCGCCGTCGCCGCCGTCGTGCCGGTGGCCGTGCTCGTCCGGCTGCTGGCCGCCGACCTGGCGAGCGCCGTCATCGTGCTCGTCACGCTGCCGCTCATCCCGATCTTCGGCGCGCTGGTGGGGCTGACCACCAAGGCCGTCACCGAGAAGCAGTTCCACGCGCTGTCGCGGCTCGGCGGGCACTTCCTGGACGTGGTGCGCGGCCTGCCCACGCTGCGCGCCTTCGGCCGGGCCCGCTACCAGGCGACGGTGATCCGGCAGGTCGCCGACGCCCACCGCGCCGCCACCATGCGGACGCTGCGGGTGGCGTTCCTGTCGTCGCTGGTGCTGGAGCTGTGCGCGTCGCTGTCGCTGGCGCTGGTGGCGGTGCCCATCGGGCTGCGCCTGCTGGGCGGCTCGCTCGACCTGACCACGGCGCTGCTGGTGCTGCTGCTGGCGCCGGAGGCGTACCTGCCGCTGCGCGCCATGGGCACGCGCTTCCACGCGTCCATGGAGGGCGTGGCGGCCGCCGACGCCGCCTTCGCCGTGCTCGACCGGGACGGGGAGGACCGTCCCGGCCAGGGCTCCCGCGAGACGCCCGCCGGGGGCGGGGCGCCGCGGATCCGGCTGGAGGACGTCACCGTGCGCTATCCGGGCCGTGACGACCCCGCGCTGCGCAACGTCACGCTCACCATCGAGCCCGGCGAGCGGGTCGCCCTCGTGGGTGAGAGCGGCGGCGGCAAGAGCACGGTGCTGGGGCTCGTGCTCGGCTTCGTCCAGCCGTCGCAGGGCCGGGTGCTCGTCGACGGCACGGATCTGCGCGAGCTCGATCTGGAGGCGTGGCGGGAGCGGCTGGCGTTCGTCCCGCAGCGGCCGCACCTGTTCACCACGTCCGTCGCGGACAACATCCGGCTCGGCGCCCCCTCGGCCTCCCTCGGCCAGGTACGGGACGCCGCCCGCGCCGCCCACGCCGACGCGTTCGTCGAGGAGCTCCCCCAGGGCTACGACACGCCGGTCGGCGAGCGGGGCGCGAACCTGTCGGCGGGCCAGCGCCAGCGCGTCGCCCTGGCCCGCGCCTTCTGCCGCCCGTCGGCGTCGGTGCTCCTGCTGGACGAGCCCACCGCCCGCCTGGACGGCCGCAGCGAGGCGGCCGTGGTCGCGGCCACCTCGACCCTGTGCCACGGCCGCACCGCCCTCATCGTGGCGCACCGGCCGGCCATGATCGACCTCGCCGACCGCGTCATCCGCCTCCACGACGGCCGCGTCATCTCCGACACCCCCGCCCTCCCGGAGCACGCGCCGCCTCCGGGAGGACCGGCGGGCCGCTCCCCCGATGGTGCGGGTGCTTCCGGGCCGCACGAGGGGCGCCGGGGTGCAGGGAGCGCCGGGGTGGAC
>NZ_LAVL01000207.1 GCF_001083785.1 Nonomuraea sp. SBT364 | reverse complement strand
GATGCGGGAGGCGGAGGGTGCCGCCGAAGTTGGCCTGGACGAGCACGCCGAGCGTGCACGGGACGTCGTCGAGGGGGACGATGCGGGAGGCGGTGCCGACGCCGGCCTTGTAGCCCAGCGCCACGGTGCCGGTGCCCGCGCCGGCGCAGCCCTCCTCGACCGGGCCGCCGGTCGCCGACTCGATGGCGGCCAGGACGTGCGCCTCGGTGATGG
The DNA here is from genome assembly GCF_001083785.1 of Nonomuraea sp. SBT364. GTDB lineage: Bacteria > Actinomycetota > Actinomycetes > Streptosporangiales > Streptosporangiaceae > Nonomuraea. The sequence continues at coordinate 13,036 of NZ_LAVL01000207.1, read as the reverse complement.
GGCGGGCGCGGATGTCCGACAGGTGGCCGTCGTTGCACTCCCCCACGACCGGGTTGAACGTGCGTACGCCCGCGCAGTCGGGCCGCGCCAGCATCCACGTGACGAGCGCGTCGGCGGCGCGGAAGGCGGACAGCGTGGCGGTCAGGACGACGGGCGACTCCAGCAGGCCGAGCTCGGCGAGCTGGGTGGCGCCGACGAGTTTGCCGTGGCCGTTGCCGGTGAACACGCCGGCGGGCAGCGGGCTGACCGGGGTGGCGCCGGGGACGACGGCGGTGACGCCGGTGCGGACGTCGGGGTCGCGGACGACCGTGCGGTGGCCGACGCGCACGCCGGGGACGTCGGTGATGGCGTTGTGCGCGCCGGGGCGGCCCGCGAGCGGGATGCCGAGGTCGCGCGCTCTGGGCACCTAGCCGCCGATCGCCGACATGGGCCGGGCGGGCTGCAGGAAGGACGGGTCGTCGATGCCGTGGCCGGGGCGTTTGCGGGCGACGGCGGCGAGCCAGCGTTCGGCGAGCTCGTCGTCGGTGGCGCCGGCGCGCATCGCGGACTTGAGGTCGGACTCCTCGGTGGCGAACAGGCAGTTGCGGATCTGGCCGTCGGCGGTGAGCCGGACGCGGTCGCAGGCGCCGCAGAACGGCCGGGTGACCGATCCGATCACGCCCACCCGGCCGGGGCCGCCGTCGACGAGGAAGCGCTCGGCGGGGGCGCTGCCGCGCTCCTCGGTGTCGTCGGGCGTGAGCGTGAACGAGGCCGACAGCAGGTCGAGGATCTCGTCGGCGGTGACCATGTTGTCGCGGCTCCAGCCGTGCTGGGCGTCCAGCGGCATCTGCTCGATGAAGCGCAGCTCGTAGCCCTGTTCGAGGCAGAAGCGCAGCAGCGGGGCGGCCTCGTGCTGGTTGACGTCGCGCATGAGCACGGAGTTGACCTTGACGGGGCGCAGGCCGGCGTCGTGCGCGGCGGCCAGGCCGGCGATCACGTCGGTGAACCGGTCGCGGTGCGCGAGCCGCTTGAACGTGTCGCGGTCGAGGGTGTCGAGCGAGACGTTGACGCGGTCGAGCCCGGCGGCGGCGAGCGGGGCGGCCAGGCGGGCCAGGCCGATGCCGTTGGTGGTGAGCGACACCTGCGGCCGGGGGCTCAGCGCGGTGGTGCGGGCCACGACGTCGGGGAGCTCGCGGCGCAGCAGCGGCTCCCCGCCGGTGTAGCGGACCTCGCGGATGCCGAGGAGCTCGACGCCGATCGTGACCAGCCGGACGATCTCGTCGGCGGTCAGCAGCTGGGCGTTGGGCAGCCAGTCGAGGCCCTCGGGCGGCATGCAGTAGGAGCAGCGCAGGTTGCACTTGTCCGTGAGTGACACCCGCAGATCCGTCGCCACCCGTCCGAACGAGTCTCGCAACATGGGGCGCCACCTCCTGTCGTTCGCAGAGGGCCAGCCTACGTCGGCCGTCGGTGGTGTCTCAAAACGCATACCGCCGTACATGGCGGGCGTCGGCGAGATACAGCTCAGGATGGCCGTCGGCGAGGTGGGCGGCGAAGGCCGCGTCCCCGGCGGCGGCGCGCTCCCGGATGAGGCCGGCCAGCGCGCGCAGGGCGCGCACGAGGGTGTCCGGCAGCGCCCGCCGGTCGGCCTCGGGCAGGCCGTAGGCGTCGCAGAACAGCCGCAGCCGCCGGATCTGCTCGGTCACGGGCAGCGGGTCCTCGCCGTGGCCGCCGGTGGTGATCGGGACGAACCGGTAGGCGGCGTAGGCGACGTCCCACAGGCGGGGCGCGGGGTGGGCGGTGTCGAAGTCGATGAACGCGACGGGCACGCCGTCGCGGAAGACGCAGTTGTACGGCGCGACGTCGCCGTGGCAGATCACCTCGGCGGGCTCCTTGGGCGCGAACTGCCAGATGGCGTCCGCGGGCGGGACGTAGCCGGCGGTGGCGTCGTGGTAGTCGCGCAGCAACGCCGCCACGGCCCGGAGCGTGGCGTCGCTCCAGGTCCAGGCGGGCGCCGGGTAGTGGGCGACGGTGCCGGGCAGGTAGTCGAGGATCTCCCGGCCCCGCTCGTCGAGGCCGTGGGCGCGGGGCGCGCCGGTGAAGCCGCGGGCGGCCAGGTGGTCGAGCAGGCCGTGCACGGCGGGGGTCCACGGCGCGGCGGGGCGGCGGACGGTGTCGCCGGCCCGGACGACCTCGTTGACCCCGCCTCCGGCCAGCGGTTCTTCGGCGATCACGCCGGGGATCGTAACAGGCGGCGGTAAAATGAGTGGGCTTTCACCTGCGCCCCCGGCAGACTGGATCAAGAACGAACCGAGGAGATCCACTCATGCCGAACCAGCCAGCACCGAACCTGCTGTCATGGGCCAGCGAGATCGACGAAGGAACGATCATGCAGGCCGCCCGCGCCGCGCGCCTGCCGTTCGTCTCCGGTCACGTCGCTCTCATGCCCGACGCGCACGTCGGCATCGGCGCGACGGTCGGCTCGGTCATCCCCACCGAGGGCGCGATCATCCCGGCCGCCGTCGGCGTCGACATCGGCTGCGGCATGGTCGCGACCGAGACCACGCTCACGGCCGCAGATCTGCCCGGCACGCTCGACGCGCTGATGCCGATGGTGGAGCGCCGCATCCCGGCCGGCGTCGGCAAGGGCCACGAGGACCCGGCGCTCGACCGGGCGCTGAACGAGATCGGCCGCCCGCACACGCACCTGACGGGCAAGCAGGAGGCGACGGTTTCGCGCCAGTTCGGCACGCTCGGCTCCGGCAACCACTTCGTCGAGGTCTGCCTGGACGAGCGCGACCGGGTGTGGACGGTGCTGCACTCGGGCTCGCGCGGCATCGGCAACCAGCTCGCCACCCGGCACATCGCGGACGCCAAGAACCTGATGCGCCGCCAGGCGATCGGCCTGGAGGACCCGGACCTGGCCTACCTGGTGCAGAACACGCCGGAGTTCGACGCCTACATCGAGGACATGCTGTGGGCGCAGCGCTACGCGATGGCCTCCCGCGCCCGGATGGACCGGGTGCTGGTCGACGCCCTGTTCCGGGTCGTGGGCCAGGGCCGGCGGGTGCGGACCATCAACTGCCTCGCCGGAGAGACAGCCGTCATGACGAGCACGGGGATCCGCCCCATCTCTGAGCTGGCTGGGGGCGAGCACGAGTTGCTCACCACGGACGGCCTCTGGGTGAAGGCGCCCGTTCGCTCCTTCGGCCGCCAACGACTCCTGCGAGTGCGGTTGTCGCGCAACGGCGTCGAGAAGACGGTGTACGCCACCGCGGACCACCGCTGGCTCCTGCGTACCCACTCAAGTGGCGGCACGCGATATTGGGGGAAGCGGCCGGCCGAGGCCACGACCGCCGAGCTGAGACAGGGCGACCGCCTCGCGTGGACCTACAGCCGGAGACCCCAGGGAATGACCGTGGACGACGAGGGAGCCGCTAGAGGGTTCGTATTCGGTGATGGCTCTGCAGTCTCCCCGAACACGTCACGGGCGATCTTCTGCGGAACCAAGGACCTCGCCCTCCTCCACCTGTTCGATGGCATCGGCAACCCTCTGCGCGTGTACAGCACCATGAAGGTGATCACTGGATTGCCGGTGGCGTGGAAGACATGCGCTCCGCCTCTCGACAGTCCGCCGTCGTACCTGTACGGGTGGCTCGCAGGATACTTCGCCGCGGACGGCGACGTCGGCCAGACCGGCCGCCCCACGCTGGCGTCGGCGTCACGTGCGCATCTGGAACAGGTGCGTCTCATCTGCGATCTGATCGGGATCGGTACGTACGGGATTCGCCGACGCATGCGTTCAGGATTCGGCAAGGAGCCGACTCCGCTGTATCTCTTGGGGTTGATGCGTGGAGATCTCGACCCTTCGTTCTTCCTCATCCCCTCACATCGCCAGCGCTTCGAAGCCGGCGTGAACGCGGTGGAACGGCGCGGGTGGACCGTGACCGGAGTCGAGGAGACGGACCGCGTGGAAGAGGTCTTCTGCGCGGTGGTGGAGAACACCCACGCGTTCGCGCTGGAGGACAACATCCTCACCGGGAACTGCCACCACAATTTTACCCAGATGGAGGAGCACCACGGCAAGAAGCTGTGGATCACCAGGAAGGGCGCGATCAAGGCCGACACCGGTGACGAGGGCGTCATCCCCGGCTCGATGGGGACGCGCTCGTACATCGTCAGCGGGCGCGGCAACCCGCAGTCGTACAACTCGTGCGCGCACGGGGCGGGGCGGCGGATGTCGCGGACCAAGGCCAAGCGCGAGCTGTCGGCGTCGTCGCTGAAGGCGGCGATGCGGGGCCGCACCTGGAACGAGGACCGCGCGGCCGCGCTCGTGGACGAGCACCCGGAGGCGTACAAGCCGATCGACCAGGTGATGGAGGACCAGAAGGACCTGGTGACGGTGCGGCACACGCTGCGGCAGGTGTTCAACTACAAGGGCTGACGCGCCGGCTGCTCCAATGGCTGCCACAATGGCGGGCGTGACGACCGTGTACGTGTTCAACGGGCCCAACCTCAACCTGCTCGGCACCCGCAGGCCGGAGGTCTACGGGACGGCCACGCTCGCCGGCGTGGAGGCGCTGTGCCGCGAGGAGAGCGAGGCGCTCGGCCTGGAGCTCGACTTCCGGCAGTCCAACCACGAGGGCGACCTGGTCGACTGGATCCAGGAGGCGGGCGCCGCGGTGCGGGCGGGCCGGGCGGTGGGCGCGGTGATCAACGCGGGCGCCTACACGCACACGTCGGTGGCGCTGCACGACGCGATCGAGGGCGCGGAGCTGCCGGTGGTGGAGGTGCACATCTCCAACGTGCACAGGCGTGAGGCGTTCCGGCACCATTCGTACCTGTCGCCGGTGGCGGCCGGGATCGTGGTGGGGTTCGGGGTGCACGGTTACGCACTGGCGATCAAGGGGCTGTGTCGGCCCAGCTGATGCGTTCCTCCAGCAGGGCCTGCTGGGCGGGGTTGGCGGTCAGCCGCAGGGCGCGCTCGTCGGCCTCGCGGGCCTCGGCGGGCCGGCCGAGGTCGCGCAGCAGCTCGGCGTGGGTGGCGTGGTAGAGCGGGTAGCGCTCCAGCGCGGCCCGCAGGTCCTTCAGCTCGCCGAGCGCGGCCTCGGGGCCCTCGACGCGGTGGACGGCGATGGCGCGGTGCAGCCGGGTCACCGGTGAGGGCGCCAGCCGGAGCAGCATGTCGTAGAGCACGACGATCTGCGGCCAGTCGGTGTCCTCCCACCGGGCGGCCTCCGCGTGGCAGGCCGCGATGGCGGCCTGGAGCTGGTACGGGCCGGGCGCGCGGTGACGGCGGGCGGTGCGGGTCAGCAGGGCGGCGGCCGCGGCGATGGCGTCGTGGTCCCAGCGGGAGCGGTCCTGGCCGGGCAGCAGCACGAGACGGCCGGCGGCGTCGAAGCGGGCGGCGTCACGGGCCCGGTGCAGCCGGATGAGCGCCAGCAGCCCGGCGGCCTCCGGTTCGGCGGGCAACAGGCCGGTGAGCAGCGAGGCGAGCCATTCGGCGTCGTCGACCAGGTCGCGCGAGTGCGCCCGTTCGGCGGTGCTGGACAGGTAGCCCTCGTTGAACAGCAGGTAGATGACGGCCAGCACCTCGCGCACGCGGGCGGGCAGCTCACCGGCGGCGGGCACCCGGTACGGGATGCCGGCCTCGGCGATCTTCCTCTTGGCGCGGGTGATGCGCTGGGCGACCGTCGTCTCGGGGGCGAGGAAGGCGGCGGCGATCTGGCCGGTGGTGAGCCCGCACACCACGCGCAGCGTGAGCGCGATCTGCGCGGCCCGGGGCAGCGCCGGGTGGCAGCAGGTGAACATCAGCCGCAGCCGCCCGTCGGGCTCGGCGGGCGCGGGGGTGCGCAGCAGCTCCAGCTTGGCGCGGTAGGTGGACTCGCGGCGCAGCACGTCCAGGCCGCGGCGGCGGGCCACCGTGTAGAGCCAGGCGTCGGGGCGGTCCGGGATGCCCTCGTCCGGCCAGCGTCGCAGCGCGGTCTCGACCGCGTCCTGGACCAGGTCCTCGGCGGCGGAGAAGTCGCCGAGCAGCGACACCAGGGAGGCGGCGAGCCGGCCCGCGTGCTCGCGCACCACGCGGGCCAGCTCGTCCTCGGGCGCGATGGTCACCGCTCGACGGGCCTGATCTCGACCGTCGGGCAGGCGGGCCAGGTGCGCACCATGGCCAGGGCCTCGTCCAGGTCGGCCACGTCGATCTCGGCGAAGCCGCTGACGACCTCCTTGCCCTCCATGAACGGCCCGTCGGTGATGACGGGGTCGCCGCCGCCCTCCATACGGACCGTGGTGGCGGTGTGCGGCGGCGCGAGCTTGCTGCCACCGGTGATCCGGCCGGCGTTGTCGGCGAACCACTGCTCGACCTTGCCGACGGCCTGCGCGCGTTCCGCGTCGGTCATGGCGGCGAGGTCCTTGGCGAACTGCTCGGTGTCCATGAACATCAGCACATATTTCACGACTGTCCCCTTCCCGTGGGTCTCACCTGTTAGACGATCGGGAGGTGGGCGGTCACGACATCGGCCGCCAGGCGGGGGGCTCGCCCGTGTCGAGCAGGTCCCAGGCGCCGCCTTCGCGCAGGCGGTCCTCGTAGTAGTGGACGGTCGCGGGCATGGGCACGTGGGTGTCGAAGGCGTCGCGGGCCGCCTGCCTGAGCCGTTCGGGCGGCACGCCGAGCGCGGTCTCGGCGACCCCGGCGAGCCGCTCCAGCGCGTGGTGTCCGAGGAAGCTGTCGTAGGCGAGGCTGAAGACGCGCTCGCGCGGCTGGCGGATGTCGCGGGAGATCACGTTGACGGGCGGCAGGTCGCGGGTGAGGCCCAGGTCGTGGCGGGTGCGGGGATCGACGTAGACGCCGCAGTCGCGGTAGAGGACGGCGGTGCGGCCGCCGCCGTCGAAGGTGAACAGCGTGTTCTGGCCGTGCGGCTCCAGGACGCATCCCGTACGGGTGACGGCCCGCAGCCAGAGCTCGACCATCGGGGTGACGACCCGGCCGGCCAGCCAGTCGCCGGGGTCCTCGCCGGAGCGGGCGGCGAGCTGCTCCATGAGCGTCGGGTCGCCGGGCCGCCGCAGGTCGTGGCCGTACAGCGCGAACAGCGGCACGGTGAAGGCCAGGCCGCCGGCGCGCGGGCGGGACTCGCGCAGCAGGAAGCCCCACGCCTCGCGCGGGTCGTCGCCGAGCACGCCGCCGGCCACCTCGGGGAGCACGGGCAGCCCGGCGGCCAGAAGCTCCTCGGCCACCCAGAGCTGGAGGGTGATGATCGGGCGGCGCAGCCTGCGGGTGAACCGCGACAGCCGCCGGGGGTAGTGCAGCTTGACGAAGTGCGGCTCGACCGGCTCGCCGCCGATCCGCTCGACGAACACGGTGCGGGCGTTGGCCGACGGCACCACCGTCAGGTCGGGGCCGCGCTCGCGCAGCGCCTCACGGCCGGGCAGGGCGGGGTGGGCGAGCGTCTCGGGGTGCACGGGCAGCAGGAAGCCGTCGCTTCCCCGGTACAGCTTGGTGAGCGTGGATTCGACGCTGTTCTCCACGCTGTTCTCGACGCTGTTCGTCAGGAACGTGCCCGCGACCCGGAAGGTGGGGACGGTGAAGCGGTCCAGGCCGAGCTGCGGGTGGTACGGCTCGGAGATCTCCAGGTCGGCGGAGAAGCTGCTGTAGGCGCGGGTGCCCCCGCCCAGGTGGCGCTCGGCGTACTGCCAGGTGTGGAGGGGGTCTGCGGCGTCATCGAGGATCATCGCGTCCGTCCAGGTAGTGCAGGGCGGGGTGGGGGTGCATGAGGAAGTCGTGGTGGGACAGGTTCCAGGCGTAGGCGCCGGCCAGGCCGAAGGCGACCAGGTCGCCGGGGCGCAGGCCGGTGACGGGGGCGTCGCGGTGCAGCACGTCCTTGGGGGTGCACAGCTGGCCGACGAGGGTGGCGTGGCCGGTCAGCGCGGGGCCCGCGCTCTCGCGGTGGACGATCGTGAAGGGCTGGTCGTGGCCGCGGGCGACGGGGGTGCGCAGGTGGTGGGTGCCGCCGCGCAGGACGGCGTAGTGGCGGCCGTGGTTGCGTTTCACGTCGAGGACGTCGGTGACGTACCAGCCGTCGTAGGCGGTCAGCGCGCGGCCGGGCTCGATCCGCAGCCGCGCCCCGCCGAGCCGGGCCAGGGCGGCGGCGTAGGAGGCCCAGCCGAACCGCTCGTCCGGGGCGCCGTAGTCGACGCCCATGCCGCCGCCCAGGTCCAGCTCCGGCTCGGTGAGGTGCGGCAGGTGCTCGGCGATCCAGGCGAGCGCCCACCGCGCGACCCCGGCGGCGAGCCCGGCCAGGCCGGCCGCGTCCTCCCTGGCCCAGGTCAGGTGGGTGTGCAGGCCGTGCACGCGGACGTGCGGCGCGTCCCTCAGCAGGAGCAGGCAGGCGGCCAGCCCGTCGGGGTCCATCCCGAACGGGGTGTCGGCGCCCTCGCCGGGCAGGCCGGGGTTGGCGCGCAGCAGGACGTCGGCTCCGCGCGCCCCGGCCAGCCCGATCAGGCGGGCCAGCTCGCGGGGGCTCTCGACGTGCAGCCGCTCGACGCCCGCGCCGAGGGCGAGGGCCAGCTCGGCTGGGGTCTTGCCGGGGCCGCTGAAGGCGATCCGGGCGTCGGGCGCGACCTCGCGCACGTGCGCGAGCTCGCCGCCGGAGGCGACCTCGAAGCCGTCCACGTACGGGCGCAGCGTCCGCAGGATCTCGGCGGCCGGGTTGGCCTTGACGGCGTAGAAGACCTCCGCCGTGCCGCCCATCGCGGCGCGCACGGCCGCGGCGTGATCGGCCAGGCCGGGCAGGTCGTACAGGTAGGCGGGCAGGCCGTCGGCGCCGGCCAGCCGCAGCGCCGCGGCGCGCACCCGCTCTCTCACCGGCCGCCGCCCCGCTCTCGTCTCCTCATCGGCTCATTGTTCCTCATGGGCGGCTTCCTGGGGGTTTCCTGTGAGTGAACGGGCGCGGCGGCGGGCGGGACCGGACCGGGACGGCGGATTCCCAGAGTTCTCCCAGAAGTTCCCAGAAGGCGGCCAGGCGGGCCCGCCAGGATCACGCCCATGACGACGATCGACGTAAGAGGGCTGACCAAGCGGTACGGGCCGGACACCGTGGTGGACGACCTGTCGTTCACCGTCGCCCCCGGGCAGGTGACCGGCTTCCTCGGCCCGAACGGCGCGGGCAAGTCCACCACGATGAAGATGATCATGGGGCTGGCGGCTCCCACGCGCGGGTCCGCCACCATCGGCGGCCGCCGCTACCGCGACCTGCCCGTGCCGCTGGCCGAGGTGGGCGCGCTGCTCGACGCCGGGGCGGTGCACGGCGACCGGAAGGCGTACGACCATCTGCTGGCACTCGCCGTGAGCAACGGCCTGCCGCGGCGACGGGCCGGCGAGGTCCTGGCCAGGACCGGGCTGGAGGGCGTGGCCGGCAAGCGGGCCGGCGGGTTCTCGCTCGGCATGCGGCAGCGGCTCGGCATCGCGGCGGCGCTGCTCGGCGACCCGGCGGTGCTGATCTTCGACGAGCCGGTGAACGGGCTCGACCCCGAGGGCATCCGCTGGATCCGGGACTTCATGCGCTCCCTCGCCCGCGAGGGCCGGGCCGTGCTGGTCTCCAGCCACCTCATGAGCGAGATGGCGCAAACCGCCGACCACCTGGTCGTCATCGGCCGCGGCCGGCTCATCGCCGACATCGGGATGAGTGAGTTCCTGCGCGCCGGCGGCGAGGGCACCGTGCTCGTCCGCACGCCCGAGCCGGGCGCGTTCGCGCGGCGGCTGACCTCCGCCGGGGCCACCGTGCGGGGAGGGCCCGAGTCGTCGCTCGTCGTCTCCGGCCTGACGAGCGGGGAGATCGGCAAGCTCGCCGCCTACCACGGAGTCGAGCTCAGCGAGCTCACCCCGCAGCGGCCCTCGCTGGAGGACGCCTTCATGGAGCTGACCAAGGACAGCGTCGAGTACCAGGGGGCTTCCGCATGAGCTCGCCCAAGGTGACGTTCGGCCGTCTCCTCCTCGCGGAGTGGATCAAGCTGCGCGGGCTGCGCTCCACCTGGTACACGCTGGCCTGCCTGTTCGCGGTCGGGCTCGGCATCACGTTCCTGACGATGAGCTCGGCCGGGGCCGACTACGCGAGCGCCACGGCCGCCGAACGTCAGGAGTGGGACCCGACCGGCCTCAGCCTGACGACGTACATCGTCGCCCAGCTGATCATCGGCGTGGCCGGCATCCTGGTCGTCACCTCCGAGTACGCGACCGGGCTGATGCGGACCACGCTGGCCGCCACGCCGCGCAGGCACCTGCTGCTGGCGGCCAAGGTGGTGGTGGCCGCGGCCGTCGCCGTGGTGGCGGGCCAGGCGCTGATGTTCGCCTCCTTCTTCCTCGGCCAGGCCCTCCTGGCCGGGCAGGGCGTGCCGTACGCGCGGCCCGGCGGGGAGGGGGTGCTGTCCGCGGTGGCGGGCGGCGGGCTCTACCTCGCGGCGATCGCGCTGCTCTCGATCGGCCTCGGCACGATCATGCGCGCCACGGCCGGGGCGCTCGCCACCCTGGTGGGCATCGTCTTCCTGGTGCCGGCCGTCGCGGGCATCTTCCCGTCGTGGCTGCAGGGTCTCGTCACCTTCTGGCCGACCCGGGGCGCGGCCGCGGTGCTCGCGACGGTCCCCGACCCGGCCTACCCGCACCCGTGGCTGAACCTGGGCGGGATGTGCCTCGGCGTGGCCGCCGTGCTGGCCGCCGCGTTCGTGGTCTTCCGCCGCCGCGACGTGTGATGGGCGGGAGGCGGGCTTCCGTATCCTGGCCGGCGTGGACGGATCAGGTCAGGCCATGACGCCCCGGGGAGACGCCGAGCGGCTGCTGGTGGTGGACGACGAGGCCACCGTCCGCGAACTGCTCGCGGCGACGCTGCGGTTCGCCGGGTTCCGGGTGACCTCCGCGGCGACCGGCACCGAGGCGGTCACCGCCGCCACCGCCGAACCGCCCGATCTGGTGCTGCTCGACGTGATGCTGCCCGACATGGATGGCTTCGAGGTGGTTCGGCGGCTGCGTGAGCGGTGGCCGGAAGGGCGCGGCGGGCCGGTGCCCGTCCTGTTCCTCACCGCCCGCGACCGCCAGGCCGACAAGGTCACCGGGCTCTCCCTCGGCGCCGACGACTACGTGACCAAGCCGTTCGACCTGGAGGAGCTGATCGCCCGGATCCGCGCGATCCTCCGCCGCACCTCCGGCCACCAGGCGGGCGTGCTGACGGTGGGGGCGCTCACGCTCGACGCCGAAGGGCACCAGGTGACACGCGAAGGCCGGCCGGTACGCGTCTCCCCCACCGAGTTCCGGCTGCTGCGCTACCTGATGGAGAACGCCGGGCGCGTGGTGTCCAAGGCGCAGATCCTCGACCGGGTCTGGCGCTACGACTTCGGCGGCGACGCCAGCATCGTCGACACCTATATCTCCTACCTGCGGCGCAAGGTCGACGCCGGGGAGCCCAAGCTCATCCACACCGTGCACGGCGTGGGCTACGTGATGCGCGAGCCCCGGCGGTGAGGCGGCTCTCGCTGCGGGCCAGGCTGCTGCTGCTCACCGCGGGGCTGCTGCTGGCCGGGCTGAGCCTCGTCGGCGCGGTCGTCTCCGACCAGCTGGAGCGCCATCAGCTCGGCCGGCTCGACGGCCAGCTGCGCTCACTCACCGCGCTCATCTCCCGGGTGTCGGCCGCGGGGCCGTCCGGGATCGAGGACGCCGCCGCCCACCCCGACCTGCTCGAACCGGGGCTCGCCCTGTTCGGCAGCCCGTACCTGGTCTATCTGGACGCGCGCGGCGCTGTCGCGGCCGGCGTGCACCCTCCCGGGGTGGACCGCGCCACTCTGCCGCGCCCGGCCGACCTGCGCGCGGTCCCCGCGGGCGGGCCGGCCGTCGACCTGCGCGCCGCCGACGGCTCCGGGCGCTGGCGGGCCGTCGCCCGGCCGGCCGTCGGATGGGGCGGTACGGTGATCGCGGCCGCGCCGCTGGCCGAGGCCGACGCCGCCATCGCCCGGGTCCGGGCCACCAGCCTGATCAGCGGCGCCGTGCTGCTCGTCCTGCTGACGGGGGCCGGCTGGTTCGCCCTCGGCCGGGGGCTGCGGCCGCTGCGCCGGATCGAGCACACGGCCGCCGCGATCGCCGGCGGCGACCTCACCCGGCGCGTGCCCGTCCTCGCGCCGCCCGGCACGGAGATCGGGCACCTGGCGGCGTCCCTCAACACCATGCTCGGCCAGCTCGAACGGGCCTTCGCCGACCGGGCCGCGTCCGAGGCCCGGATGCGCGCGTTCGTGTCGGACGTCAGTCACGAGCTGCGCACGCCGCTCTTCGTCATCAAGGGCTCGGCCGAGCTCCACCGGATGGGCGCGCTGGCCGGGCCGGCCGACGTCGACGAGGCGATGCGCCGCATCGACCGCGAGGCCACCCGGCTCACCGCGCTCACCGAGGACCTGCTGCTGCTCGCCCAGCTCGACGAGGGGCCCGAGGGGCAGCTCGACCGGGCGCCGATGGATCTGCGCACGCTCGCCAACGACGCCCGGCACGACCTGCGCGCCCTCGACCCGTCGCGTCCCGTCGAGGTCACCGGCCCCGGTGGCGGGCCGCCCGGCCCGGCCCCGGTGCACGCCGACGAGGCCCGGCTGCGGCAGGTGGTCGCCAACCTGGTGGGCAACGCCGCCGCCCACACGCCGCCGGGCACCCCCGTGCGGATCGGCGTCGGCACGGCCGGCGGGCGGGCGGTGCTCGACGTCTCCGACGACGGGCCGGGGATGACGGCCGAGCAGGCCGGGCGCGCCTTCGACCGCTTCTACCGCGCCGACCGCTCCCGCCACCGCTCGGGCGGCGCCGACGCGGGGCTCGGGCTCGCCATCGCCCGCTCCCTCGCCCGCGCGCACGGCGGCGACGTCGAACTGGAGACCGCCCTCGGCTCGGGCGCCCGCTTCCGCCTCACCCCCCCCCTCCTCCCCCACCCCCCCCCCCCCCACCCACACCCACCCCCCCCCCCTCCACCCCCACCCCCCCCCCCCCCCCCCCGCCCCCCCCACCCCCCACCACCCCCCCCCCGCCCCCGCCCACCCCCCCCCC
>NZ_LAVL01000206.1 GCF_001083785.1 Nonomuraea sp. SBT364 | reverse complement strand
CGTCAAGGACGCGTTCAAGCGCTAGAGTTCCCGGCCGCCGCGCCTGCCGCGCCCTCGCGGGGTTCGACTCCCTTGGCGGCGGCCGGGAACTCTAGCGCTTGAACGCGTCCTTGACGTTGCGGGCGGCGTCCTTCACCTTCTCGCCGGCCTGCTTGACCTTGCTCTCGCTCTGGTCGGCGCGGCCTTCGGCCTCAAGGCGTTCGTCGTCGGTCGCCCGGCCCATGCCCTCCTTGGCCTTGCCCTTGAGCTCTTCGGCCTTGTTCGAGATCTTGTCGTCGGCACCCATGTCCGGCCCCTTGTCTGTTGTTTCGTCTGGGGTCGCCTCCTATCCGAGCCGGGTGCCGGAAAACCTCTGCTCCGACATGGTGATCACATACTTGCCGCGGGTGTGGGTGGCGGCGGCGAACTCGCGGAAGGCCTGTTCGGCCTGGTCGAAGGCGTAGCGGCGGCTGATCATGTCCGGCAGCGTGCCGTCGAGCGCGCGGGCTGCGAGCGCCGGCAGGGTTTCGGCGGTGACGCCGGGCGGCCCGTTGACCACGGTGACCGTGACGTCGTCGCGGCCGCACGAGGCCGGGGTGCCGGGGGTCGTGCTGATCAGCCGGCCACCGGGGCGCAGCGCGCGGGCGGCCGGGACGACGGCGTCGCCGTGCAGGGCGGTGTTGACGATCGCGTCGACGCCGCCCGGATGGCGGCGCAGGGTCTCGGCGGCCACGTCGCAGGCCAGGTAGTCGATCGACTCGGCAGCCCCGAGCTCCGCGACGTAGCGCTCGTCGGCGGCCGTCGTGGTGGCGATGACGTGCGCTTTCCTCTCCTTGGCGAGCATCGGCACCACGATGCTGCCGATGCCGCCGGTCGCGCCGATGACCAGGACTTTCTCCCCGGGCCCGAAGTCACCATCCAGCATCGCGGCGGCCGCGGTCAGGCCGGTGCCCGGCAGCGCCGCCGCCGTCTCGGGGGCGAGCCCGTCCGGACGCCGGACCACGAACGGCCCGTCGGCCCGGAAGGTCGCGTATTCGGCGATCGTCCCCGAGGTGAGCGCCGGCAGCCCGAACTGGGCGGCGTACGACGGCGGCGCGCCGAACGCGAAGACCTCGTCGCCCTCGGCGAAGGTGTCCACCCCCGGCCCGATCCGCACCACGGTGCCGGCGGCGTCCGTTCCCGGCACGAACGGGAACGTCGTCTCGAACGCCGCCCGGACCGCCCCGCCGGTCATCAGCAGGTCGGCCGGGTTGAGCGAGGCGGCCCTGACCTTCACCAGGACCTCCCCGGCCGCCGGTGCGGGCGTCGGCAGCTCGCCGAGCGTCAGGGTCTCGGCCGGTCCGTACTCCCAGGCGATGAGTGCGCGCATACGAAGTTCCCTTCCGATATACGGAGAGATTTTCTCCGTTTCGTGGCAAGCTATCCTCTGTGACGGACACAGGTCAACCGACGACGAGAGGCGGCCCGCCCCGCATGCGCGCGCCGGAACGGCTCCGGGCGGACGCCCGGCGCAACCGTGAGCTGATCATCGACACGGCCCGCGCGGTCTTCGCCGAGCAGGGCCCCGGCGCCACGACGGACGAGGTCGCCAAGCGGGCCGGCGTCGGCCCCGGCACCCTCTACCGGCACTTCCCCGATCGCGACAGCCTGGTGATCGGCGTGGTCGCGGACGGGCTGGAGCGGATGCTCGCCCTGGCCGTGGCCGCCCGCGCCGAGGAGCCCGCCGCCTGGGACGCGCTCAGTTGCTTCATGCGTGGCTGCGCCGGGCTCCGCCTGGACGTGCTTAGCTGGATGGCCCGCCCGCAGGCCGACCGCCTGGCCGCCGTCCCCGGGATCCGGCAGGCGCGCGCCACGCTGCTCGACACGCTGGACGCGATCGTCCGCGACGCGCACGCCGAGGGCACGATGCGGCGCGACGCGGGCGCGGTCGACGTGCTCGGCGCGGTCAGCCTGCTCATCCGCGGCCTGCCCACGCTGCCGCCGGACCTGGCTCAGGACCTGCGCGAACGGACTCTGGAGCTGTTGCTGACCGGCCTGCGCAACCATCCGTGGGCGCCGCCGCTCGGCCCGCCCATGACCGCCGAGGCGCTGGCCGCCCGACTGGGTGGAGAAGATTTCTCCGGATGAGCGTGGCCGTCCGGGGCAGGATCCAGGTCATGGGGCCGATCGAGATCCAGCGCGTCTACGACCACGAGCCGGCCGCGGGCGCGGTGTTCCTGGTGGACCGGATGTGGCCGCGCGGGATGCGCAAGGACGACCTGCGGCTCGACGCCTGGGCCCGGGACGTGGCGCCCTCGACGGAGCTGCGCCGGTGGTTCGGGCACCGGCCGGAGCGGTTCGCGGAGTTCGCCGAGCGCTACCGCGCGGAGCTGGACAGGCACGACGACGCCGTGCGGCCGCTGCTCGACGCCGCCGGGAAGGGCCCGGTGACGCTGCTCTACAGCGCCAAGGACACCGAGCACAACCAGGCGGTCGTCCTGCGCGACTTCCTCAGGGAGCGGGCGGGCTGAGGCGGGCCGGGAAGCCGCCGGTCGCGATCGGGCCCCAGCGTTCGATGTGCAGGCGGATCAGCGACTTGTCCTGACGGCGCATGGCCTCACGGTATTCGTCCCAGTCGGGGTGCTCGCCGGAGATGCACCTGAAGTACTCCGCCAGCCCGTCCAGCGCCTCCGGCATGTCGAGCACCTCGGCCCGGCCGTCGACCTGCACGTACGGGCCGTCCCAGTCGTCGGACAGGACGCAGATCGACGCCCGGTCGTCGCGGCGGGCGTTGCGGGCCTTGGCGCGGTCGGGATACGTCGAGATCACGATTCGGCCGTCGCCGTCGACGCCGCAGGTGACCGGCGAGAGCTGCGGACGGCCGTCGGCGCGGGTGGTCGACAGCAGGCCATGATGCCGGGGACGGAGGAAATCGAGCAGCTCGGGCAGCTCCACCCGGCTGGCGGTCGCGATCTTCGGAGCCATTTCACCTACCTTTCCATAGCTTGTGGCGACCTTCCAGTACTCGTACGAGTGCATTGCGTGATGTCCCTTGATCGGGTAAGCCATGGGTATGTCATTGGAAGGATGGCTACTGGGCGGGCGCTACCGGCTGCTGGCGAAGCTGGGCGTGGGCGGCATGGGCACCGTGTGGCGGGCCCGCGACGAGCTGCTCGACCGTGAGGTCGCCGTCAAGGAGGTGACCGTCGGCGGGCAGCGCGCGGCCGACACGATGCGGGAGGCGCGGATCGCCGCCAAGCTGACGCATCCGAACATCGCCGCCGTCCATGACGTGGTGCTGGCCGGCGAACGGCCGTGGATCGTCATGCAGTACGTGCCGTCGAGCAGCCTGGCCCGCATGATCGCGGACCGGGGGGCGCTGGCCGTGCCTACCGTGACGCGCATCGGGCTGGAGGTGCTGGCGGCGCTCCGCTACGCGCACGCCTCGGGGGTGCTGCACCGTGACGTGAAGCCGGGCAACATCCTGCTCACCTCCGACGGGCACGCGATCCTGACCGACTTCGGGCTGGCCACCACGCTCGACGGCGACGGATCGGCCAGCACCCCCGGCATGGTCGTGGGCACGCCGGCCTACATCGCGCCCGAGCGGGCGGCCGGCGGGCCGTCCACGGCGCTGGGCGACCTGTGGTCGCTGGGGGCGACCCTGTACGCGGCGGTGGAGGGGCGGGCGCCGTACCGGCACAGCAGCGAGCTGGCCACGCTGAGCGCGGTCGTGAGCGCCGACCCCGAGCCGTTCGAGCGGGCCGGTGAGCTGGCGCCGCTGATCGGCGGGCTGCTGGAGAAGGACCCCGAGCGCCGCACCGGCTCCGCCGAGGCGCACCGGCAGCTGACCGCCCTCCTGGAGCCGTCCGGGAGCGCCGGAGCAGGGCGGGCCGCGTTACGCCGGCCCGGCGAAGACAGGTCGCGGCGCCGGGAGGTGGCAGGGCTGCTGGGGCTGGTGCTGGCCGGCATCGTCGTGGCCGCCACCTCGTGGAGCGCCACCCCCGTGGCGGGCCCGCCCGTACCCGCGACGGTCCCCACCGCGACCGCCACCGCCACCGCCACCGCGACCGCCACCGCCACTGCCACCGCCACTGCCACTGCCACTGCAACCGCCACCGCTACGGTCACCGCCACCGCCGAGCAGGCGACGTCGGACGGGATGCTGCAGGCCAGGCAGGTGTCCCACGCGCGTCCCAGCAGGGCGAGCACCACCTCATCCGGCCGGCCGGACCTGCCCCCCGGCCAGGCCAAGAAGAAGTCCAACCGCGGCAAGGGCCCGAAGCGCTAGTTACGTACATTTGCCGATGCGTTCCCATACCCGCCGCGCCTACTGTCTGCCGGATCGAGCGCCGTCCGTGAAGGTGGGTACATGCGTACGTTGACCGCGTTCCTCTCCACCGTCGTGCTGGCCACCGCACTCACCGCGCCCACCGGCCAGGCCGTCGCCTCGGCGAAGCCGGCGGCGGGACAGGCGGACGTCGTCTACCAGCGGGCCGACTTCGCCGGCGGCACCGCCGAGGGCACCCGCGCCGGCGACGGGCTGTCGTTCGCGGCCGCCGCCGGCACCGCCTCCTACACCGACGCGCTCGGCACCAAGAACTGGGAGTACGCCCGCTGGACCGGGCCCGAGCGGTCCACGGGCTTCGGCGCGACCGAGCTGATCGCCTCCTGGACGGCCGACATCCCGGCCGGGAGCTGGATGCAGGTCGAGGCGCGCGCCCGGCACGCGGCCGGGCTGACGAAGTGGTACGTGCTGGGCCGCTGGGCCTACGGCGAGGGCGACATCCGCCGCACCTCGGTGCCGGGCCAGGGCGACGACGACGCGAACGTGGCCGTCGACACGCTGGTGGCCGCCGACGGCAAGCGCATCGACGCCTACCAGCTCCGCGTCACCCTCTACCGCGAGCCGGGCTCGGCCGTGACGCCGCGCGTGCGCACGCTGGGCGCGATGGCCTCCCGGGTCCCGGAGCGCAAGAAGGTCCCGGTCAGCCCCGGCGGCGGCGCCTGGGGCACCGAGCTGGACGTGCCGCGCCGGTCGCAGAGCATCCACTCGGGCCACTACCCGGAATGGGACGGCGGCGGCCAGGCGTGGTGCAGCCCGTCCTCGACCACGATGGTGCTGGGCTTCTGGGACCGGTGGCCGAGCGCCCAGGACACCGCGTGGGTGGACCCGTCCGACCCGAACCCGGAGGTCGACCACGCGGCGCGGTTCACCTACGACCACGCCTACGAGGGCGCGGGCAACTGGCCGTTCAACGTCGCCTACGCGGGCCGCTACGGCGTGGACGGGTTCGTCACCCGGCTGCGGACGCTGACCGAGCTGGAGAAGCTGGTCGGCGCGGGCATCCCGGTGATCACCTCGCAGTCGTTCAAGAAGGGCGAGCTGCCCGGGGCCGGCTACGGGACGGACGGGCACATCATGGTGGTCGTCGGGTTCACCTCGGACGGCGACGTGATCGCCAACGACCCGGCATCGCCCACCAACAGCGCGGTGCGCCGGGTCTACCCGCGGGCCGACTTCGAGAACGTGTGGCTGCGCAGCTCCAGCAGCGGCGGCGTGGTGTACGTCATCCACCCGCCGGGGCACGCGCTGCCCGCGACGACGCCGGGGCTGCCGGCCAACTGGTGATCACATCCGCCCGACGCCGCACACCCGCTCGGGCGAGTCGGCCAGGCGGTCCTCGTACACGCCGACCTTGAAGGTGATCAGGTCCAGGCAGCGGGTGAGCTCGTCGATCTGGCCGGTCACCCGCTCCTGGTGGGCGCGCATCAGCTCCAGGCGCTCGTCCTCGGTGCCCGGACCCTGCCGGACGAGCTCGGTGTAGCGGCGGATGTCGGGCAGCGGCATGCCGGAGGCGCGCAAGAGCACGCACATGGTCAGCCAGTCGACGTGTTCCTCGGTGTAGACACGCCGGCCGCCACCGTCACGCTCGACGGGGTGGGCCAGGATGCCCTCTTGCTCGTAGAAGCGCAGCGCGTGCACGCTCAGGCCGGTGCGTTCGGCGACCTGGGAGATGGTCAGCATGGTGTCCAGTTTGACCTAGAGCCGACTCGAACTCCTAACGTGCCGGACACGTACCGGATTTTCTGGAGGAACCATGCGCTACCGCGCTCTTGGCGGCACCGGCATCGAGGTGAGCACCCACTGCCTGGGGGCGATGATGTTCGGCTTCGTGGGCAATCCCGACCACGACGAGTGTGTTCGGATCATCCACACGGCGCTCGACCGGGGCGTCAACTTCGTCGACACGGCCGACATGTACTCGACCGGCGAGTCGGAGGAGATCGTCGGCAAGGCGCTGGCCGGGCGGCGCGACGACGTGGTGCTCGCCACGAAGGTGCACTTCCCGATGGGCGAGGGGCCGAACCGGGGCGGCAACTCGCGGCGGTGGATCGTGCGGGAGGTCGAGGAGAGCCTGCGGCGGCTGCGCACCGACTGGATCGACCTGTACCAGGTGCACCGCCCGGACCCCACGACCGACATCGAGGAGACGCTGGGCGTGCTCGGCGACCTGGTGCGGGAGGGGAAGATCCGGGCGTTCGGCTGCTCGACCTTCCCGGCCGAGGAGATCGCCGAGTCGCACCACGTGGCCGAGCGGCGCGGGCTGTCGCGCTTCCGCACCGAGCAGCCGCCGTACTCGCTGATGGCGCGCGGCGTGGAGACGTCGGTGCTGCCGACCTGTCTCCGGTACGGGATGGGCGTGCTGACCTGGAGCCCGCTCGCGTCCGGGTTCCTGACGGGCCGCATCCGCAAGGGCGGGCCGATCGACCTGACAAGCGGCCGGGCCCGGATCACCCCTGCCCGGTTCGACCCGGCGATCCCGGAGAACCAGGTCAAGCTGGACGCCGTCGAGCGGCTCGTCGAGGTGGCCGAGGACCTCGGGTGCACGCTTCCGGAGCTCGCCGTGGCCTTCCCCCTGGCGCATCCCGCCGTCACGTCCGTGATCATCGGGCCGCGCACGATGGAGCAGCTCGAAGCCAGCCTGAAGGGCGCCTCGCTCGTCCTCGACGACGCGACGCTGGACCGCATCGACGAGATCGTCCCGCCCGGCGTGAACCTCTACCAGCCGGACGGCGCGTGGCGCCCCCGGTCACTCACGGACCCGGCCATGCGCCGCCGCCCGCTCGCCGACCGCCCGGCCGCCTAGCTCGTCCCGGTGCCCGTCTCCCTTCGGAGTCGCGCGAGGCCCGGAAGGTGACTCGTCCGTCAGCGGGTCGGGTCGAACGCCCGCAGGGCCTCCGGCTGCTTGCCCGTGGTGATCTGCTCGGCGAGCATCCGGCCGGTGGCCGGGCCGTGGGTCAGGCCCCACATGCCGTGCCCGCCCGCGACGTAGATGCCGGGCACCCGGGTGGCGCCGATGAGCGGCATGCCGTCAGGGGTGACGGGACGCGGGCCCACCCACGTGTCGGTGCGCTCCTCCCAGTGCACACCCGACAGCAGCGGCTTCGCGGAGGCGATGATCGCGTCGACCCGCCGCTGGAAGAGCGGGGCGTCCGGGTCACGGAACTCCATGGTGCCCGCGACGCGCAGCTTGCCCTGGTACGGGGTGCAGGCGACGCGGACGGCCGGCAGGTAGATCGGGCCGCGCACCGGCTCGTCCGTCGGCACCGTGAAGGAGTAGCCGCGCCCGGCGCGCACCTGCGTCCGCACGCCCCACTCCTTGGCGAGCCGGTTCAGCCAGGCGCCCGTCGCCACGACGACGCTCTCGGCCTTGACGCTCTCACCGCTGCCGGACCGCACGACCAGCCCGCCGGGCTCCTGGCTCACGCCGGGCTCCTGGCTCACGCCGGTCACCGCGAAGCCGGAGCGGATGACGCCACCGCGCGCGGTGACGGCCCGCGCCAGCGCGTGGGTGAACGCGCCCGGGTCGACGTAGCGCTGCCCGTCCAGCCGGATGCCCGCCTCTGCCTGTACGGACAGCTGCGGCGCCTGCTTGCGCAGCTCCGCGCCCTCGAAGGCGGCGTAGCGGATCTCCAGCCCGGAGTCGTTGATGCGCCGCAGCTCGTGCAGCAGCGAGACCGCCTGCTTCGGGGTGCGGAACGCGGCCATGATCGGGGCCTCGACGGTGGGCGCCTCCACACCGCTGGAGGTGAGGACGTCGAACGCCTCCAGGCACTCCTCGTTGAACGGGAGGTTGGCCCGGACGGCGCGGCCCCAGTCCTTCCAGTTGCAGTGCAGCGCGAACCGGGTCAGGAACGCCCACAGCCCCACGTCGGGCGTCGTCGGCACGTGCAGCGGGGCGTCCCGGTCGAGCAGGGAGCGCAGGCCGTACCGGAGCACGCCGGGCTCGTTGAGCGGGATGGCCAGGCCGGGCGACAGCCAGCCGGCGTTGCCCCAGGAGGAGCCCGCCGCGACCCCGTCGCGGTCCACCACGGTCACGTCGACACCGCGTTCCTGCAGGAACCAGGCGGTGGACAGGCCCACCACACCGGCGCCGATCACCACTGCCGTACGCGGCCCGCCGTCGATACGCATTGCCACCCTCTCCGCTCTCTCCGATACAGGTGAAGGATCGCCCGTACGACGCGGGAACGGTTCATCTGCCGCCGACAACCGCGGGGCCGCCGTTTGTCCGGCTAGGACAACGCCACCGCCAGCGCGATGATCATCGCCAGCCGCTTCTCCGGCTGGTCGAGGCCGAGCTCGGTGATCGCCGTCATCTTCCTGAACCGGTAGCGGACCGTGTTCGGGTGCACGCCGAGCCGGGTGGCGGCCACGGCCAGGTCGCCCTGCGCCTCCAGCCAGGCGCGCAACGTCTCGATGTAGCGGGTGCCGTGCTCGGCGTCGTGCCTGGTCAGCTCGGCGACCGGGCCGCGCGCCGGGGTGCGGCCCGCCGAGGCCGCCGCGCGCAGCCGCTGCAGCAGGATCGCGTCCCACGACTCGTCGTACACGACCGCCAGGTCGCCGCCCGGCCGCGCGGCGCGCAGGGCCAGGCTCTCGTCGGCCTCCTGCCTGCCGGCCGGCAGCTGCGCCGGCGCCGCCGGGCCGGCCAGCCCGGCCAGCAGCGTGACCCGGCGCGGCAGCACGTGCGCGATCGCGGCCACCCAGTCGCGGGCCGGCGCGGGCTCGTTGCCGCTCGGCAGCACCGTGTAGAGCGTGTTGCCGAACAGCGCGCTGCGCCCCGGCCGCGACCAGCCGAATCCCGTCGTCGCCCGCTCGAACGCCATCAGGATCGCGGCGTGCGCCTCCTCGCCGACGTGCGCCTGCAACGCGATCACCCGGAACTGCCCGCCCGGCAGCCCCAGCCGGCTGATCAGCGCCGGCGCGTCGGCGGTGCCCTCCAGCAGCTGGATGACCAGGTCGGACTCCACCTGCCGCTCCAGGTCCGCGCTCACGCGCGAGCGCAGCAGATGCAGCGCGACGGCCCGGGCGCCGTCGGCCAGCACGGTCAGCGGCGCGCCCTCCAGCGGCCGCTCGCACTCCACCCAGATCGAGCCCAGCAGCTCACGCCCGGCCCGCACGGCCACCACCATCCGGCCGCGCAGCCCGTGCTCCGGCGACGGCGTCACGAACACCGGCTCGTCCGAGGTCGCCAGATGGCGGAAGACGCCCTTGCGCGCCAGCAGCCGGCGCATCGGGTCGGACACCCGCCGGCCCAGGATCGTCTCCAGCCGCACCGGGTCGGCGGTCTGCTGGGAGCCCGAGTAGGCCAGCACCCGCGACATCTGGTCCTCCACCGTCACCGGGAAGCCCAGCTCACCGGCCAGCGTGTCGGCGAAGGCGAACAGGTCGGTCGGGCCGCGTCCCGCCTCCGTCTCGCGCCCTTCCAGCACCAGGCCGTACACCACGCCGAGGAGCTGGCTCCAGGACACCTCGGGGTCCACGACGAGGACGGCCATCCCGGCGTCGCGGGCGCCGGCCAGCGCCGTGTCGTCCACCGGCACGCCCTCGCGGACCAGCACCACGACGGCCCTGGCGGCCCGCGCCAGCCGCACCGCCTCGGCGGTCGACTCCACGCCCACCGCCAGGAACACGTCACCGCCGGCCGGCCGGTCGTCGGCCGGGTCGTGCACGACGACGCTGCGCAGCTCCACACTGCGGGACGCGGGCGCCAGCCGGAGCCGCGCGCCGTAGCCGCCCAGCACGTTCACCAACCGGTCCAGCTTCAGCATCCGCGCAGCGTACACGCAGGATGGCGGCCGGCCGCGCCCGCCCGTGGCGTGGTGCGCGCGGTTTCGAAGTAGGGGAAAGCCCACCTGGAGGTCTCCTCATGGCCTCACTGACTGGAATGTCCGCTCTTCGTAGGCTTCTCGGCATGTCCAATGCCTGGTCCGCTCTGCGCGGCTCCCCCTTCCGCTTCCTGACGTCGCGCTGGCCGTGGCGGAGCCTGGCCTACACCCTGGTCCACGCGGTGCTGTGGGTTCCGGCGCTGGCGGCCGTGAGCCTGCCGCTGCTGTTCCCGTTCTGGGCCGCGTTCCTGGCCAGGATCGAGCGGCGCATGGTGCGGCTGGCCGGGTTCGAGGCGATTCCCGGTGAGCCGAGGCGACGCGGGCTCGCCCGTCTCCAGCAGCCCATGCTGTGGCGGGAGGTGGCCTTCGCGCTGGTGCAGGTGGTGACCGGGCTGCTGTCCATCGTCTTCCTCGCCGTGGCCGGCGCGATGTCGGCGATCTGGATGGTCGTGGCGTTCGCCGTGCTGACCGGGATCGAATGGCAGCAGCGGCCGGAGCCGCACGAGCTGGTGCTCGTGACGCTGGCCAGCCTCGCCGCCACCGTGGCGCTGCCGTACGTCTCCACGCTGCTCACCTACGGGCAGAGCTTCCTGGCCACGACGCTGCTCTCGCCCCGGGTGGAGGAGCTGCAGTCGCAGGTGACGTCGCTGGCCAGGGCCAACATCGCCGAGCTGGACCGGTTCGAGGGCGAGCGGCAGCGCATCGAGCGCGACCTGCACGACGGCACCCAGCAGCACCTGGCCACCGCCGCGATGCGGCTCGGCATGCTCGAACTGGAGCTGCGCGAGTCCATCCCGGCCGGGCCCGCGCAGACCGCCGCGCTGGAGTCGCTTGAGGCCGTCAGGCGCGAGACCGAGCTCGCCCTCGACACCCTGCGCGACATCGTGCACGGGCTGCGACCGCGCACGCTGATCGACGACGGGCTCGGGGCCGCGCTGCGCGAGCTGGGACACCGGATGCCGGTGTCCGCGACGGTCGAGGCCGACGGCGTCGGACGGCTGCCTCTGCCGGTCGAGTCGTCGCTGTACTACATCGCCAGCGAGGCGGTCACCAACGCCGTCAAGCACGCCTACCCGGAGCGCATCCGCATCGAACTGGCCGCGCCGGGCGACCGCATCGTCATGACCATCACCGACGACGGGCTCGGCGGCGCCAGCTCGGCCCGCGGGACCGGCATCGTCGGCATGTACGAGCGGGCCACGATGCTCTCCGGCGACCTCCTCGTCGACAGCCCGCCCGGGGGCCCCACCCGGATCGTCGCCGACATCCCCCGTCCACGGTGAGCGACAATGGGATCATGCGTGTGGTGATCGCCGAGGACGCGGCCTTGATGCGGGAAGGGCTGATCGCCCTGCTGGAGCGCTTCGGCCACGAGGTCGTCCGCGCCGTCGAGGACGCCGACGCGCTGCTGCCGGCCGTCGCCGAGCACCGCCCCGACGTGGTGATCACCGATGTGCGGATGCCGCCGCGCAACCTCGACGACGGGCTGCGCGCCGCCCTGGCGATCCGCGCCGAGCACCCCGGCATCGGCGTCCTGGTGCTGTCGCAGTATCTCGGCGACACCTACGCCGCCAAGCTCATCGCCGAGCCCCGGGGCGGCGTCGGCTATCTGCTGAAGGACCGCGTGGGGCGGGTGGCCGACTTCATGCACTCGCTCGACGTCGTCGCGGGCGGCGGGATCGTCATCGACCCCAAGGTCGTCGGGCACCTCATGGCCGTCAACCGGCCCCGCGCGATCGACACGCTGAGCGAGCGCGAACGCGAGGTGCTGAGCCGCATGGCGGCCGGCGGGAGCAACAGCCACATCGCCGCCGGGCTGCACGTCACCGAGGGCGCCGTCGTCAAGCACATCGGCAACATCTTCGCCAAGCTCGGCCTCCAGGCCGAGGACGGCAACCGGCGGGTCCTGGCGGTCCTCACCTACCTCCAGGCGGCTAGCCCTCGATCTGACACACCGTGAACCTCACCGAGCTCGACCTGACCACCGGGGACGTGATTTTGAACGTCACCGTGTGCGGCCCGGCGTCCAGCATGTGCATCGTCGACGGCATGAACGCGGTGTTCTGCTCCTCCGGGACGATCGCGTTGCCGGTGTCCAGGGTCTTGCCGTCCACGATCCACCGCGCGGAGATCCGCACCAGGTGACGGTTGGACTCGACGGTGGTCTCGAAGTTCACCGGGGGCATGGTGCAGTCGGGGGACCTGGGCGGGCTGTCCCACACCTTGATCGGCCTGATCGTGAGGCGGACGCTCGTGGCCTCCTGGGGTGGTTTCGTGGCCTCTTGAGTGGGCTTTGTGGGCTCTTCGGTGGGTTTTGTGGCGGTTGACTGGGGTTTGCGGGTGACGGTCGGCTTGGGGGAGGTGGTGGGCTTCTTGCGTGATGCCTTCTTGGACGGGCTGCCCTCCGGGGACGGGCTGGCCTCCGGCGAGGGCCACCGCCGGCCCCTCGGCAGGGACGCCGCCCCAGGCATGGCTCGCGGGGCCGCCGAGGAGGCGGAGCAGCACGTCCTGCATCGCGGGCCGGGCCCGGGGGTCCTTGGCCAGGCAGGCGTAGGCGATCGACCGCAGCGGCTCCTGGAGATCACCCAGCCGGGGCTCGTTGTGCAGGATCCGGTTGATCACCGCCGGCAGCGCGTCCTGACCGAACGGCGGCTCGCCCGTGGCGGCGAACACGATCACCGCCCCCCACGCGAACACGTCCGCCGCCGCCCCCACGACCTCCCCCGCGAGCTGCTCCGGAGCCATGTACGCCGGCGTCCCCATGACACCGCTGGTACGGGTCAGCGCGGCGTCGGTCACCCGCGCGACGCCGAAGTCGATCACCCGGGGCCCGTCCCGCCCCAGCAGCACGTTCGCCGGCTTGAAGTCGCGGTGCACGATGCCCGCCGCGTGCACCGCCGCCAGCGCCGTGGCCGTCGCCACCGCCAGCCGCCGCAGGTCACCGCCCGCGTGCCGGCCCGCCTCCTGGAGCGACGGCCCGTCCACGTACTCCGTCACGATGTACGGGCGCGGCCCCAGCGAGGCGTCCAGCACCTGGGCCACGCAGAACGGCTCCACCCGGCGGGCGGCGTCGATCTCCTTGGCGAACCGCCCGTCACCCGCGACGCCCTCCTGAAGGACCTTGATCGCCACGGCCCGCCCGTCACCGGCCCGCCCCAGGT
>NZ_LAVL01000205.1 GCF_001083785.1 Nonomuraea sp. SBT364 | reverse complement strand
ACCTCCCCGAGTTCGACGACCGCGTCGGCCGGGCGCTCGGCGGGCAGGTCGGCGAGGAGCACGGCGAGTTCGCCTCGGGTGGTGGCGCCGAGCGCCCGGCCGACGCGGTCGTCGAACTCGGGGAGGTCGAGGCAGCCCTCCTCGACCGCCAGGCGCAGGCGGCGGGCGGCGGCCTCGCGGTCGTCGTCCGGCGCCCGCACGTCGCGGTGCTCTGCCATCTCAACCTCCGTGGGGGGCTACTGGGACACGTGGCGAGGAAGCGGCCGGGTCACGGGGGCGCCTCGCCGGCCAGGAAGCGGGCGATGCCGGCCTGCTCGTCGTCCGGGAGATCGCGTTCGGCGAGCCGCCGCGCCGCCTCGGCCCTCAGGTGCGGCCGGGCGGCGGCCGGGTCGACGCCGTCGAGGAAGGCGGCGAGCAGGTCGGCTCGCGCGTCCTCCAGCGACGGCGCGGCGACGGGGGCGGTGGCCAGGATGAGCCAGGTGCAGGCGGCGTCCACGCCGGGGGCGCCCCTGGCGGCGTTGGCCCAGTCGACGACCCGCGGGCCGTCGGCGGTGACGAGCACGTTGCCGGGGTGCAGGTCCAGGTGGAGCAGCCGGTTGCCGGGGCGGCCCGCGGCGGCCCGCAGCCAGCCCGGCGCCCGCACGGCCGACAGCTGCCGCAGCAGAGCGGCCAGGAGCGCGCCGTGCTCGGCGGCCCGGCCGGGGGCGCGGGCCGTCTCGTCGAGCAGGCTCGGCCCGGCCACGTGCTCCATGAGGATGTCGGCCCCGTCGGCGTCGTGGACCTCGGGGGCGGGGAAGCCGTGCCGCCGGGCGTGCCGCATGACGGCCGCCTCGCGTTCGAGGCTGCGGCCGTCGCGCGAGCGGCGGACGACCCGGCCGGGGCCGGCGTCGAAAATCTCGCAGTCGTATCCGGCAGCGATCAACGAACCAACCTGCATATAAGTCAGATTAGCCGGTAAAGCCATTAAATCAGTACCTCAGGGCGGTGACCGCTTTTTCCGGCAACTTGCTGCCAGCGGACGGCCCGCTATTTATCGCTAACGTGAGACGAACATGGATTCAACCCCCACTCACCTGCTATTCCATTGAATATGGGGAGGTGACACGTTGCTGGTGGCAACCGACCTCGTCAAACGGTATGGCGAAATCCAGGCACTCGACGGATTCACGCTGAGCGTGGCCGCCGGAGAGATCGTCGGGCTTCTGGGGCACAACGGCGCGGGTAAGACGACCTTCGTCGAAATCGTGTCGCACCTGATCCGCCAGGACGGCGGCACGGTGACCATCGACGGCAAGCCGCCCTCCGCCGTACGCGGCCAGGTCGGCGTGGCGCCCCAGCACATCGCGCTGTATCCGTCGGCGACCGTCCGCGAGCATCTGGAACTGTACGGCAGGCTGTCCGGCCTGCGCCGGGCCGCGCTGAACTCGGCCATCGAGGACCTGGCGGTGATGCTGCGGCTCACCGACCTGATGGACCGCAGGGCCGGCAAGCTCTCGGGCGGCCAGCAGCGGCGCACGCAGGCCGCGACCGCGCTCGTGCACCGGCCCGGCCTGCTGCTCCTGGACGAGCCCACCGCGGGCGCCGACCTGGAGACCCGGCAGGCGATGCTGGACGTCGTCAAGCAGCGCGCCGGCGAAGGCGCGGCCGTCGTCTACACCACCCACTACCTGCCCGAGCTGACCGAGCTCCAGGCCACGATCGCGGTGGCCAGGGACGGCCGGGTCATCGCCCGCGGCACCTACGAGGAGCTGGCCAAGGACCTTCCGGGCGAGGTGCGGGTGACGCTGGAGGACGAGGAGGAGATCAGGATCTCCACCTCCGACCCGGCGGCGACGCTCATCGACCTCCTGCACCGCACCGACCGCCGGATCAGCTCGGTCGACGTGCGCAACGCGTCCCTGGACGACCTCTACCGATCCCTGGCGGTCCACGATGCTCCTTGACGTCTCCAGGCCCGGGCCGGGCGTCCTCGGCTCGCTGCACCGCATCGGCGCCCTGGCCAGGCACAACCTGATCCTCCGGCTGCGCGACCCGGGCCAGATGATCAGCTACGTGGCCATGCCGATGGTGCTGATGCTGGTGCTCAAACCGCTGTACGTCAGGGCGCTGGACGGCGGCGCCACCCAGGTGGCCACCGGCCTGATGGTCATGTTCTCCGTCTTCGCGATCTCGCTGGCGGGCAACGCGATCCTGTCGGAGCGCACCTGGCGCACCTGGGACCGGCTGCGGGTGAGCCAGGCCCCGGCGGCCGAGCTGCTCATCGGCAAGACGCTCCCGCTGTTCGTGGTGATGGTCGCCCAGCAGTCGATCCTGCTCGTCTACGGCTGCCTGGCGATCGGGCTGCCCGTGCCGTCGATGCCGCACCTCGTGCTCCTGGCCATCCTGGTCTGGGCGTTCGCGCTGCTGGCGATCGGCGCGGTGCTGGCCACGCTGGTGCGCAGCCACGGCGAGCTCAGCGTCATCTCGGACGTGGGCGCGCTCACGCTCAGCTCGCTGGGCGGGGCGCTGGTGCCGCTGAGCCTCATGCCCGAATGGGCGCAGCTGGCCGCGCACGCGTCGCCCGGCTACTGGGCGCTGATCATGATGCAGTCCGCGGTGGCCGGGGACGTGGCGGGCACGCTGCGCCCGGCGGCCGTCGTGCTGGTGATCGGCGTGCTGGCCGGCGTGTTCGCCGCCCGCAGGCTCGCCCGCGGCTGGGGCCGTGGCGGGCTGTTGTGAGTACCGCAACTCCAGTGAATAGAGGCATGTTGATGGATCACGGACATTCACCGGGCGACACCGACATCGCGATCATCGGCATGGCCGGTCGCTTCCCCGGTGCGACCGACATCGGGACGTTCTGGCGCAACATCAGCACCGGCGTCGAGTCGTTCACGCGGTTCTCCGACGAGGACCTGATCAGCGCGGGCGTCGACCCGGCCACGTTCCAGCAGCCGAACTACGTCAGGTCGCGGCCGATCCTCGACGACATCCGCGGCTTCGACGCCGGCTTCTTCGGCTACAACCCGCGCGAGGCGACGCTCGCCGACCCGCAGCAGCGCATCTTCCTGGAGTGCGTGTGGGAGGCGCTGGAGACGGCCGGCTACGCCGCCCCGGAGGGCCGGGGCAGCGTCGGCGTGTTCGCCGGGATGAACATCAGCGGCTACCTGCTGACCCGGCTCAGGGCGTTCGAGATGGGCATCGACACCTCCGCCCTGATGATCGGCAACGACAAGGACTCGCTGGCCACGAACGTCTCCTTCCGGCTCGACCTGAACGGCCCCAGCCTCGCGGTGCAGACGTTCTGCTCCACGTCGCTGGTCGCGGTGCACCTGGCGAGCGAGAGCCTGCGCCGGGGCGAGTGCGACATGGCGGTGGCCGGCGGCGTGTCGGTGCGCATCCCGGACCGGATCGGCTACCTGTGGGAGGAGGGCGGCCAGGAGTCGCCCGACGGGCACGTGCGCACCTTCGACGCCGAGGGCCGGGGCAGCATGTTCGGCGACGGCGCCGCGGTCGTCACGCTCAAGCGCCTGTCGGACGCGGTCGCCGACCGCGACACGGTGTTCGCCGTCATCCGCGCCTCGGCGATCAACAACGACGGCGCGATGAAGTTCAGCTACCTGGCGCCCAGCATCGACGGCCAGCGGCGCTGCGTGTCGTCGGCCCTCACGCGGGCGGGCGTCGACCCCGCCGACATCTCCTACGTCGAGGCGCACGGCACCGCCACCGAGGTCGGCGACCCGATGGAGGTGGCCGCGCTGACCCGGGCCTTCGGGCAGACCGACCGCAAGCAGTACTGCGTGCTCGGCTCGATCAAGCCGAACGTCGGCCACCTGGACCGGGCCTCCGGCGTGACCGGGCTCATCAAGGTCGTCCAGTCGCTGCGCAACGAGCTGATCCCCGGCACCCTGCACTACCGCTCCCCCAACCCGGAGATCGACTTCGCCACCAGCCCGTTCCGCGTCACCGCCGAGCCGACGCCGTGGCCGCGGCAGGAGGACCGGCCGCGCATCGCGGGCATCAGCTCGCTCGGCATGGGCGGCACCAACGCGCACGCGATCATCACCGAGGCGCCGCTGCCCGCCGACCGGCCGGCCCGGCCGCACCGCTGGCAGATCCTGCCGGTGTCGGCCCGCTCGGCCGCCGCCGCCGAACGCTCCTGCGCCCGGCTCGCCGAGCACCTGGAGGGCACCGCCGGCGACCTGGCCGGCGACCTGGCCGACGTCGCCTTCACGCTGCAGGCCGGGCGCAAGGTGTTCAACCACCGCAAGGTCGTGGTCGCCGACTCGACCGGCGCGGCCGCGGCGCTGCTCGCCGACCCGGCCGGGCCGCTGGGCCGTACGGACTCGACGGTCGGCCGCAAGGTCGGCTTCCTCATCGCCGGCGTCGGCGAGCAGTATCCGGGCATGGTCGCCGGCCTCTACGCCGAGGACCCCGGCTTCCGCGCCGACGTGGACGAGTGCCTGGCCGTGCTCGGGCTCACCGGCCCCGAGCAGCTGTCGGACGTGTTCGCGCCCGCCGACCGCGCCGGGGAGCAGGCGAACGACCTGGCCAGGCTGCTGGGCCGCGCCGAGAGCGGCGCGCCGCGGTCCACCACGGACGCGCACCTGGTGCAGCCCGCCGTCTTCGTCGCCGAGTACGCGCTCGCGCGCCGCCTCATGCGATGGGGGCTGCGGCCCGAGATCATGATCGGTTACAGCCTGGGCGAGTACGTCGCGGCCTGCCTGGCGGGCGTGCTGTCGCTGCCCGACGCGCTGCGGCTGGTCGCCTACCGCGCCAAGCTCATCACCTCCCAGCCCGAGGGCGCGATGCTGGCCGTCTCGGCGAACGAGCGCCGCCTGGCCTCGCTGCTCGGCGAGGACGGCATGCGCGACCTCGACGTGGCCGTACGCGCCGGCGCCCAGCTGGTGCTGGCCGGGCCGGTCGAGGCGGTCGAGGCGGCGGCGGCGCGGCTGCTGGAGGCCAAGATCGGCCACCGGCGGCTGGAGACCACGCACGCCTTCCACTCGCGGATGCTCGCCCCGGTCGCCGGGGAGCTGACCGCGTGGATCGCCGACAACATCACGCTGCGGCCGCCGTCCCTGCCGTACCTGAGCAACGTGACCGGCGCCCCCGCCACGGAGGAGGACGTCACCGACCCCGGCTACTGGGCGCGGCACATGTGCGAGACCGTCGAGTTCGGCGCCGGGCTCGACCACGTGCTCGGCATCCCGGAGCTGGCGCTCGCCGAGATCGGGCCCGGCCAGTCGCTGGGCGCGCTGACGCGCGGGCACCCGGCCTGCGAGCGCGGCAGGTGGCCGCTCATCGTCACCACGCTGCCCGCCGCCGGCGACACGCAGGACGCGGGCGCGGCGCTGGCCACGGCCGTGGCCAAGCTGTGGCTGACCGGCGTGCCGGTGGACTGGGCCGCGCTGCACGAGGGCTGGACGCCGGGCCGCGTCCCGCTGCCCTCCTACCCGTTCGAGCACCAGGACTACTGGCTGGAGATCGACGAGTCGGCGCTGGGCGGTGGCGGCGGCAGGCCCGCCTTCGACGAGAGCGACCCCAAGAGCATCGCCAAGGCCTACCCCCGGCTGCCCGACACCCGCTGGATCCACGCGCCGGTCTGGCGCGAGACCACGCTGCGGCCGCCGGCGCCCGAGGAGGCGTCCCGCTGGCTCGTCTACACCGACGACGGCGCCGCCGACGCGCTGGCCGCGCCGCTGCTCGCGCACCTGGCGGCCACCGGCCGCGAGGTGGTGCTGGTGCGGCCGGGCGAGGAGTACTCCAGCGGCCCCGACGGCCTGCGGGTGCGGCCCGGCTCGCCCGAGGACGCGGTCGCCGCGCTGCGCGAGCTGACCGGCCGCGACTGGGCCCCCGAGCGGGTCGTGCACCTGTGGAACGCCGGCGGCGAACGGCCCATCGGCGACAGCCTGCGGCGCGGCCTGCACACGCTGGTCGCCTTCGCCCGCGCCTCCGGCGACCTGGGGCTGCCCGGCTGGAGCCTGGACATCGTCACCACCGGCGCGCACCGGGTGCACCCGGGCGACCGCGTCGACGCCGCGAGCGGCACCCTGCTCGGTCCCACCCGGCTGATCCCCGTCGAGTACCCGAGGGCGCGCACCCGGCTGATCGACCTCGACCCCGGCTCGGTGACCGGGGCGCTGCTCACCGAGCTGCGCGCCGACCCCGCCGACCAGGTGGTCGCGCTGCGCGGCGGCCGGCGCTGGATCCCCGACTACGAGGTCATCGACGCGGCCGTCATCGACCAGGCGACCCCGGCGGCCCGGGTCCGCGAGGGCGGCGTCTACCTGGTCACCGGCGGGCTCGGCGGCATCGGCCTGGCGATGGCCGAGAGACTGGCCGAGCAGTACCGGGCGCGGCTGGTGCTGCTCGGCCGCACACCCGTGCCGCCCCGCGAGGAGTGGGAGTCCATCCTGGCCTCCGGGAACGCCGCGGGCGAGGTCCGCAGACGGCTGGAAGGGCTGCGCCGCCTGGAGGCGGCCGGTTCGTCCGTGCTCACCGTCGCGGGCGACGTCTCCCGCGTCGAGGACGTACGGCGGGCCGTCGAGGCGGCGCGCGAGCGGTTCGGCGAGCTCAACGGCGTCCTGCACTGCGCGGGCGTGCCCGCGGTCGGGCTCATGCAGTTCAAGACCGTCGCCGACATGGACCGGGTGCTGGCCCCGAAGGTGGCGGGCACGCTGGCGCTGGCCGAGGTGCTGCGCGAGGTGCCCGTCGACTTCCTGGCGCTGTACTCGTCCACGACGTCCGCGACCGGCGGCGGCGCCGGCCAGGTCGACTACTGCGCGGCCAACGCCTTCCTGGACTCCTTCGCGCTCAGCGACCCGCTGCCCGGCGTGACCGTCACCTCGATCGACTGGTGCGAGTGGACGTGGAACGGCTGGACCGACGGGCTCGACAACTACGACGAGGGCTCCCGGCAGTACTTCGAGTGGTACCGGGAGAACTTCGGCCTCACCTTCGACCAGGGCTGGCAGACGCTGCTGCGGGCGCTGGCCAGCGGCGAGCCGCACGTGGTGGCCTCCACCCAGGACTTCGCGCCGATGGTGGCGATGAGCCGCCGCTCGTCCATCGAGAGCCACCAGGCGACGGTGAAGAAGATCCGCGACGCCTTCGGCCGGCACCCGAGGCCCGACCTGTCGACCGCCTACGTCGAGCCGCAGTCGCCCACGGAGGAGGCCATCGCCCAGGTGTGGGTCGAGGCGCTCGGCCTGGAGCAGGTCGGCGTGCACGACAACTTCTTCGAGCTCGGCGGCAACTCGCTGCTCGGCATGGAGATCATCGCCGAGGTCAGGAAGGCGCTGGAGCTGTCCTACCTGCCGCCGCACATCCTCTACCAGGCCCCGACGATCAGTTCGCTGGCCGAGGCGGCCAGGGCGGGCCAGGAGGCGGGCGAGCAGCCGGCCGAGGCCCGCGAACAGCAGCGGTCCAGGATCGCGCAGCGGCGCAACATGCTCAGAAGCGGAAGGACGTCTTGACATCCTCCCCCTCGTGAACGAGGGGGAGTCCCACGGCCGCCCGTCAGGGGTCCTGCTTCACCGCCGGTCGCCCGCTCGAGAGGAGGCTCTCGTTGAGGTCTCGCACCAGCTCCACAGGCGTTTCAGCTCTCCGCCGGCCCGGCGGCGAGCAGGTTCTTGCCCGCGTTGACGTCCCGGTCGTGGATGGCCCCGCAGGCGCACACCCGGTCGCGGACGTGCGGCGGCATCTTGTCCCGCCTCACGATCAGCGCCACGTCGTGCGTCCTGGCGCGCACTGTCAGTCACGATTCGTGCTTTTGTTCGATACGACGGCGGTTCGGCTGATGGCAGATCGCCTCCCCCTGTCCCGCCCGCAGGGGTCCGATTCTCCCCCTCGCCTGAAGCGGGGCTTCCTCGGAGGTACAAGATGACCGAGACCGACTACGACTCCGCGGTCGCGCTGATCGGCATGTCCGGGCGCTTCCCGGGCGCCTCCGGCGTCACCGAGCTGTGGGACAACCTGCTGGCGGGGGTCAAGGGCCTGCGCACGATCACCGACGACGAGCTGCGCGAGGCCGGGGTGGACCCCGGCACGCTGGCCGACCCGCGCTACGTCCGCGTCGGCGGGCCGCTGGACGGGCTCGACCGGTTCGACGCCGGGGTGTTCGGCATCAACCCGCGCGAGGCCGAGACGATGGACCCGCAGCACCGGCTGTTCCTGGAGTGCTCGTGGGAGGCGCTGGAGGGCGCCGGCTACTGCCCGACGGACGTGCCCGGCCAGGTGGCCGTGTTCGGCGGCTGCGGCTTCCCCGACTACGTGGTGCAGAACATCCAGCACCTGACCACCCAGCCGGGCGGCGCGCTGCTGATGGCCATCGGCAACGAGCGCGACTCGCTGGCCTCCCTCGTCTCCTACAAGCTCGGGCTGCGCGGGCCGGCCGTGTCGGTGCAGACGTTCTGCTCGACCTCGCTGGTCGCCGTCCACCTGGCCTGCCAGAGCCTGCTCACCTACGAGTGCGACGTGGCCGTGGCCGGCGGCGCCTTCACGCCGCTCCCCCAGCCGTCCGGCTACCTGTACGAGCAGGGCGGCATCATGTCGCCGGACGGCCGGGTGCGCAGCTTCGACGCCGAGGCGGGCGGCACGGTCATGGGCAGCGGGGCCGGCGCGGTGGCGCTCAAGCGCATGTCCGACGCGCTGGCCGACGGCGACGTGATCCACGCGGTGATCCTGGGGTCGGCGTCCAACAACGACGGCCGCCTGCGCGCCGGCTACACCGCGCCCGGCGTGGACGGCCAGGCCGAGGTGATCGAGTCGGCGCTGGGCGTGGCCGGGGTCAAGCCCGAGACCGTCGGCTACGTGGAGTGCCACGCGACCGGCACCATGCTGGGCGACTCGATCGAGCTGGCGGCGATGAGCCGGGTGTTCACGCAGGCCGGGCAGACGCCGACGGTGCTGGGGTCGGTCAAGCCGAGCCTGGGTCACCTGGACCGCGCCTCCGGCGTCACCGGGCTGATGCGGGCCGCGCTCGTCCTGAAGAACGAGCTGCTGCCGGGCACGCCCGGCTACGAGACGCCGAACCCGGCGCTGGCATCGGCGCGCGACCGCTTCACCGTGCTGACCGAGGACCGGCCGTGGGCGGCGGGGCCGCACCCGCGGCGGGCGGGCGTGAGCTCGTTCGGGCTCGGCGGCACCAACGCGCACGTGGTGATGGAGCAGGCGCCGCCGCGGCCGGAGCGGGCCGCCCGGCCCGGGCCGCACCTGCTGGTGTTCTCGGCGGCCGACGACCAGGCGCTGACGGACCTGACCGAGCGGCTGCGCCGGCACCTGACCGGGGACCCGGGCGACCTGGCGGACGTGGCGTTCACCCTGCAGGTGTCGCGGGGCGCCTTCGCGCTGCGCCGCGCGGTCGTCTGCCGCGACCGCGACGACGCGCTCGCCGCGCTGGGCGACCCGTCCCGCTGGATCGACGGCAAGACCCAGCGGCGCAACCCCAAGGTACGGCTGGCCGTGCCGGAGGAGGGGGTGCCGGAGTCCTGGTGGGCGGAGTTGCACGCGGCGGCAGGCGCCGTGCTGCGCACCGGGGCAGCGTCCGCCGCGTCCGCCGTGGCCGGGAGCGTGGGGCGGGAGGAGGCGCTGCGGGCGCTGGCCGACGGGCTGGCGGGCGTGGGCGTCCAGGTGATCGGCGAGGGCGACGCGCAGGCCGAGGAGGTGACGGTCGCGCCGGAGGAGGGCGTGGACGCCGCCACCTGGCTGCTGTCGGCGCTGGCCAGGCTCTGGCTGGCCGGCAGCGTCATCGACTGGGCGAAGCTGCACGGCGGCGAGGGGCGGCGGGTCGAACTGCCGACCTACCCGTTCCAGCGGCGCAGGTTCTGGGTCAAGCCGCCCGCCGGGCAGGCCCGCCAGCAGGCCGGTGAGGGCAAGACCTTCGACCGGTCGCAGTGGACCCACCTGCCGTCGTGGAAGCAGCGGCCGCTGCCCGCCGCCGGGCTGGACGAGCGGCTGCGCGAGGCCGGCCCGTGGCTGGTGTTCGCCGCCGACGAGCGCGGTGAGGCGCTGGCCGAGCGGCTGACGCTGGCCGGCGCCGAGGTGACGACGGTGCGCGACGGGGACCGGTTCGAGCAGCACGACGACGGCGATTTCACGATCCGGTCCGGCAAGGCCGGGGACATCGCCGAGCTGCTCTACTCGCTGGTCGTCAGCCCGCGCGCGATCGTGCACGGCTTCAGCCTGGCCTCGGCCGAGCGCGAGCCGGGCGCCGACCCGGTGGCGCACTTCGCCGCCGAGCAGGACCGGGGCTTCTACTCGGCGCTCGAACTGGCCCGTGAGCTGGTCGACAACACCGGATCGGCGCCGAGGGCGGAGCTGGTCCTGCTCACCTCGCACGCGGTGAACGTCGCGGGTGCCGAGCTGCGCCACCCCGAGCACGCCACGCTGGCGGCGCTCGCCCCCAGCCTGCAGCAGGAGAACCCGAGGCTGCGCTGCCGCCACATCGACCTCGACGACGGGACCGCCGGGATCGAGGCGGTGCTGGCCGCGTCGGTGTGCGAGCACGAGGGCCCGGTGGCCGTGCGCGCGGGCGAGACCTGGCTGCGGCACTACGAGCCGTACCCGGTGGCCGAGCTCGACCCGGAGCGGCGGCCGTTCCGCGACGGCGACACGGTGCTCATCACCGGCGGGCTCGGCGACGTCGGGCTGGTCCTGTCGCGTCACCTGGCCGACACGTACGGCTGCCGGCTGGTGCTGACCGGCCGCTCCCCGCTGCCGGACCGGCAGGAGTGGGACGCCTACCTGGCGGACGTGCCGCCCGGCGGCGAACGGACGGCCCGTCACATCCGCAACATCCGCGACCTGGAGAGCCGGGGCGCGACCGTGCTGGCGCTGTCGGCCGACGTGGCCGACGAGGAGCGGATGCGCGCCGTGGTGGCGGAGGCGGTCGAGCGGTTCGGCGACATCGACGTGGTCGTGCACGGCGCGGGCGTGCAGGACGGCGCCTACTTCAACTTCGCGCACCTGATGGACCGGCAGCAGTGCGACGCGCACCTGGCGGCCAAGGTGACCGGCTTCCACGTGCTGCAGAAGGTGCTCGGCGACCGCTGCCCGGACCGCCGCATCACGCTGTCGTCCATCGCGGCCGTGCTCGGCGGCATGACGCTGGGCCCATACGCGGCCGCCAACGCCGCCCTGGACGCGTACGTGCGGGTCGCCCGCACGAGCGGCGGCGGACGGTGGGTCACGGTCGACTGGGACACCTGGAACATCGACCCGGACCGGATCGAAGGCCACAGCGGCGCGGTCATCGACTACGCGATGACGCCGGCCGAGGGCGTGGACGTGTTCGAGCGGGCGCTGTCGGCGGCGGGCCACGCCGGCCACTTCGTCATCTCGACGGGCTCGCTGGACGCGCGCATCGCCCAGTGGGTCACCGGCGACATCCACGAGGCGGGCGACGACGAGGACGACCAGGAGCGGCACCCGCGCCCCGAGCTGAACAACGCCTACGTGGAACCGCGCGAGGGCACCGAGGCGACGCTGGCGGCGATCTGGTCCCGCGTGCTCGGCATCGAGCCGATCGGCGCCCTGGACAACTTCTTCGAGCTCGGCGGGCATTCGCTGCTGGCCATCGAGCTCACCACCCGCGTCCGCAAGGCGCTGAACGCGTCGGTGCCGGTGACCGGCCTGCTGGAGTGCCCGACCGTACGCCAGCTCGCCGAGCTGCTCGACGCCCGCGACGAACAGGAGTGAAGGACCGATGAAGCAGCCCGCGTACCTGCGGACCGTGCAGGGGTTCGCCCGCCGTGAGCTGGCGGGCAAGGACGCGTACCTGGACTCGCTGGCCGAGGCGCCGCTGCCGCTGTACGAGCGCTTCGGCGCCACCGGCCTGGCCAACTGGTGGCTGCCGAAGGAGGTGGGCGGGCTCGGCCTCGGACTGGAGGAGAGCGTGCGCATCGCCGCCGAGCTCGCCTACGCCGACGCCGGGGTGGCCTTCACCCTGTTCATCCCGGTGCTGACCACGAGCATGGTGACGTGGTACGGCAGCGACGAGCTCAAGGAACGCCACCTGGGCGACCTCGTGGCCGGCAACGGCTTCTGCGCGACGCTCGGCAGCGAGCACGCCGCGGGCAGCGAGCTGGCCAGGATCACCACGACGGCGCGGGCCGAGGGCGGCGAGATCGTCCTCGACGGGACCAAGGCGTTCTCCACCAACACCGGCTTCGCCCGCTTCCTCGTCGTGGTGGCGCGGGCGCCGGACGACCCGGCCGGCTACCTGGCCGTGCTGGTGCCGCGCGACACGCCCGGCATCACCGTGGACAAGCGCTGGGACGTGATCGGGCTGCGCTCGTCGGCGACCTACCAGGTCTCGCTGTCGGGCGTCCGCGTCCCGGCCGGGAACGTGCTGCGCGGCAACGGGCTGCGGCTGCTGGAGGTGGGGCTGAACGCCAGCCGCATCCTCATCGCGGCCACGGCGCTCGGCGTCGCCCGGCGGGTGCGTGACGTGTGCATGGAGTACGGCGCCGCCAAGACGGTCAAGGGCGCGCCGCTGACCGGCAACGCGGTGTTCGCGAGCCGGCTGGGCCAGTTCGAGATGCAGATCGAGGTCATGGCCAACCAGTGCCTGGCGGCGGCGCGCGCCTACGACGCGATCGCCGCCCGGCCGGACGCGGGCGAGGAGTTCCTGCGGCTCGGCACGCTGAAGCAGGCGCTGACGGCGAAGATGTTCTGCGGCCAGACGGGGTGGCAGATCGCCTCGGCGGCGTCGGAGATGTTCGGCGGGCTCGGCTACACGCACGAGTCCGTCATCGGCAAGCTGCTGCGGGACATGCGGTACGTGTCCATCGTCGAGGGCGGTGACGACGTGCTGCGCGAGCTGGTGTTCAGCCGGTACGTGGTGCCGGTGTCGAAACGGTCGTGAACCGGCTCACGCCGCCGCCGTCACCACGGCGGCGGCGTAGCCGGGTGCCACGTCCAGCCAGCGGACGCGGCATTCGGGGAAGCGCGCGGAGCGCGACAGCACGGTGGCGTGCGTCGCGCTCCTTTCGCGTACGAGGACGTCGCTCAGGGCGGCCAGGCCGGCGCCGGACACCTTGACGTAGGCCTCCTTGGCGGTCCACAGGCGGAAGAACTCGCCCGGGCCCGCCGCCTTGACGCGGGCGGTCTCCTCGGGCTGGTAGAAGCGCCTGGCCAGCGCCAGGTGGTCGGCGTCGGCGCGGACGCGCTCCACGTCGACGCCGACGCGGGCGCCCGGCGGCGCGACGGCCACGAGCGCCCACCCGCCGGAGTGGGACAGATTGAAGTCCAGCCCCGCTCCCCCATCAGCCGCTCCCCCATCAGCCGCTCCCCCATCGGCCGCTCCCCCATCGGCCGCTCCCCCATCGGCCGGTCCGCCGTCGGCGGGCAGGAGGCAGGGGCGGCCGGAGTCGTCGCGGGCGAAGGCGAGGCCGGCCGGGGGGATGCCGCACACCCCGCCCAGCACCGTGCGAAGGGCGGCGTGCGCCACCACGTAACGGCGGCGTTCGGCGGCGTCGGCGAACGCCAGCGCGCGCTCGCGCTCCTCCCCGGACAGCAGCCGCCACCCCCGTGAGGCGCCGGCCCGGTCCAGATCCACCCGCCACACCCGCACCCCGTCCGCGCCGTCCGCGCCGTCCGCGCCGTCCGCGCCGTCCGCGCCGTCCACGCGGACCGGCGACACCCGCGCCTCCACCCCTGCCCTGGCCCGCCCCCTGGCACGCGAGCGGCGCCCACCGGCGGCGCAGTCCGCCGAAGCGGGGCAGGCG
>NZ_LAVL01000204.1 GCF_001083785.1 Nonomuraea sp. SBT364 | reverse complement strand
GTTGGCGGAGCGGGCGGCGCAGGCTGGGGGCACGCTGGACGCGGCCCGGTCGGGGCCGGACGGGTTCCTGCTGGCGATGGAGGTGCCGGCGTGATCAGGGTGCTGCTGGCGGAGGACATGCACATGATCCGCGCCGCCCTGACGGCGCTGCTGCGGCTGGAGCCCGACATCGAGGTGGCCGCCGAGGTCACGCGGGGCGACGAGATCGTCCCCGCCGCCCTGAAGACCCGCCCCGACGTGGCCGTCGTCGACATCGACCTGCCGGTCCTCGACGGCATCACCGCCGCCGCGCAGCTGCGCGAGCGGCTCCCGTCGTGCCGGGTCCTGGTGCTGACGGCGCTCGGGCAGCCCGGCCAGGTGCGGCGCGCGCTCGCGGCGGGCATCGAGGCGTTCCTGGTCAAGGACGCGCCCGGCGACCGCCTGGCCGACGCCGTCCGGCGCACCGCCGCCGGGCTGCGCGTCCTGGACGCCGAGCTGGTGTCGTCGGCGATGGAGTACGGCGAGAGCCCGCTCACGCCGCGCGAGTCCACGGTGCTCAAGGAGGCGGCCAGAGGCGCGACGGCGGAGGAGATCGCCGCCCGCCTCCACCTGTCGCCGGGCACCGTGCGCAACTACCTGACGGGCGCGATCACCAAGACCGGCGCCCGCAACAAGATCGACGCCATCCGCGTCGCGCAGGACGCCGGCTGGCTGTGACCGCCGTCAGATGTCGGTGACCCGCACTCCGGCGTGCGCCTTGTAGCGGCGGTTCACCGAGATGAGGTTGGCGGTCAGCGCCTCGACCTGGAAGGCGTTGCGCAGCCGGCCGCCGTAGACGCCGCGCACGCCGGGGATCAGCCCGGCCAGGGCCTGCACGGTGTCGGTGGCCTCGCGGTCGTCGCCGAGCACCAGCACGTCCAGGTCGACCTCGTCCACGGCCGGGTCCATGAGCACCACGGCCGACACATGGTGGAACG
This sequence comes from Nonomuraea sp. SBT364, assembly GCF_001083785.1. GTDB lineage: Bacteria > Actinomycetota > Actinomycetes > Streptosporangiales > Streptosporangiaceae > Nonomuraea. The sequence goes on along the minus strand of NZ_LAVL01000204.1, from coordinate 12,757 downwards.
CGGCCACCACCCGGCTGTCGGGCAGCACCGCCGCGGCCTGCTGGGCGGCGCTCCCCTCGGCCACCGGCAGCGCGTAGGCGCCCTGCTTGTCGAACCCGAGCGGGTTCACGCAGTCAACGACGATCTTCCCGGCCAGCTCCGCGGCCAGCGACTCCAGCAGCGCCTTGTGCCCGTCGTACGGCACGGCCACGATCACGATGTCGGCCCCGGCCGCCACGGCCGCGTTGGCGGCGCCGGTCGCGCCCGCGCCGATGGACTCGGCCGCCTCCCGCGCCCGTTCCTCGCTGCGCGACCCGATCGCCACCCGGAGCCCGGCCAGCGCGAACCGCCGCGCCAGCCCCTTCCCCTGGTCGCCGGTGCCGCCGAGAATGCCGATGGAAAGCCCGCTCACGTCAGTCATAGGCCCGATCATGCCAGCTACACCTGCCGCCGCGTCCTCCCGGGGTTCCTCCCCGGCGCGGAGTCCGTACACCTCAGGGGCCCGGCGGGGGGGCCGGGCCCGGCGGGGTGGTCAGCAGTTGCCGGACGCGGGCAGCCCGTACAGGCGCAGGGCGAGCCATTCGATCGCGAGCGGCCCGCCCTGGACGGCGCCGAGCACGTGACTGGACGCCGACAGGGACGCCCAGCGGACGTTCGCGCCCGTGGCGCAGTACTCGCCGCGGAGGGTCGCGCCGACCGCGTGCGGGATCGTCTCGTCGCCGCGCGCGTGATACAGGAACAGCGGCACGCGGGGCGGGGCCGAGCCGAGACGGTTCTCGGCGAGGCGGGCCAGCCACTTGGGCTGGTCGAGCAGGTCGACGGGGCTCAGGTCGGCGAAGCGCAGCCCGGCGAGCTTGCTGAGCTCACCCACGCAGTCGTCGGCGGCGTCGGCGAGCAGCGCGCGGCCCCGCTCGTTGAGGTCGGCCTCCAGGTCGAGCTCCGGGTAGGCGGCGTCGAAGCCGACGCCGGCGACCGCGGCCAGGCCGAAGTCCGCGCTGCCGTCCAGGTGGTCGGCCACTGCGTGCAGGTCGGCGGGCACGCCGCCCGCGGCGACCCCCTTGAGCCGGAGCTCGGGCGCGTACGACTCGTGCAGCTGAGCGGCCCAGCCCGCCGTGGCGCCGCCCTGCGAGTAGCCCATCACCGCCACCGGCGCCCGGTCGGACAGGCCCGCGCCCGGCACGCGCATCGCGGCCCTGATCGCGTCGAGGACGGCGTGCCCCTGAGAGACGCCCGCCATGTACGTGTGCTGCCCCGGCGTGCCGAGCCCCTCGTAGTCGGTGACCGCCACCGCGAAGCCCTTGAGCAGGAACAGGCTGATCAGGGCCAGCTCGGCCTCGGTGCCCTGGCGCATGGCGGCCGACGGCGCGCACTGGTCGCCCAGCCCGTGCGTGCCCGGGGCGTACCCGACGATGGGCCGCCTGCCCAGCGGGTAGCCGGCCTTGGGCACCAGGAGCGTGCCGGACACGGCGTTGGGCGAGCCGGTCGCGGAGGTGGAGCGGTAGACGACGTGCCAGGCGTTGACCGGCACCTTCAGCAGCTCGCCCGGCAGGAGGTGGACGGTGGTCGGCTCCGCGGAGACGACGTCCCCGGCCGAGGCGGCGCGGGCCGGGGCCGCGACGAGGGACACGAGCAGTAAGAGGATCATGGACATGCTGACGCGGACACGTAATCTCATGTGCCGCCCCTCCTCAGGGTGGGATCACTCACGGGACGGCGGCGCCGCGAGCCGATCGTTACCCGGCAGTAACCACCTGTCAAGGCCCGAAATGACGGCGCAACAGCACGAATGTCAGATCCTCGGCATCCGCGCTGATCGGAACATCCGGGAGAACGGTCACCGAATCGGCATCGGTCATGCACCATGAATGGATGGACTCAGGATCGGTCAGCCTGCTGCGCGAGCTCCTCGCCGAGACCGGCTGGGTGGAACGCACCCGTGAGCTGGGCCGCGCCCTCCGGACCACCCGCTCCCCCGGCGGCCTCCTGCTCGTCGGCACCCCGGACGACGAACCCTGGCACCTGACCGCCCACCTCGCCGACGAGGCCCGCCTGTCCGACCTGCCGCAGCTCGCCCCCACGCTGGTCCGCTGGGCCCCGCCCCCCGGCCCCCCGCCGCACCTCCGCGTCAGCCTGGACCGCATCCAGCGGGCGGCCCGCGGCGAGACGCTCTTCGTCGTCGCCGGGGAGCGGGCGCCGGTCCCGCTGCTCGAACGCGTCGACGACGCCCGCCGCACCGGCGCCACCATCCTCGCCCTGGAGACCGGCGACCCCGAGCTGTCGGGCCTCGCCCACGACTCCCTCGCCGTCCCCGCCCGGGGGCCCATCACCTTCGACGGCGCCCAGCACCTGGTCAGCACCGCCGCCGGCGAACTCCCCCACCGCCCCGGCCTGCGCGACCGCCTGGCCCGCCTCCTCACCCGCGTCAGCGGCCCCCACATCCCCGACTGAGTTCCGGCCCGGGCGCCGGGCGCGGTCAGGTTTCCTGGACCTGGGGAAGGTGGGTGCGGAGTGTGGGGTCGAGGGCGGCGGTGGCGTCGGCGATGGCGGAGATGACCACCGCCTGCACCGGGTCCGGCTCGCCCGACCGGGTGCGGCTGACCCGGGTGACGGCGTCGATGCGCCGGGAGCCCACGTCGCGGATGTCGGTCACCCGTACCTCGCCCACGGGCACGTCCAGGAGCGCCAGGGTGGGCACGATGGCCACCCCGTGCCCCGCCGCCACCAGCGCCAGCGCGGGGCCGAACTCGGTGATCACGTGGACCCTGCGCGGTTCGAAGCCGTGCAGCCCCGCGAGGCGGTCGAGGGCCTGCCCGGAGGCCTGTCCGGGCTCGCCGGCGACCCAGGGGACGGCGGCGAGGTCGGCGACGTCGCGGGGCGGGTCGCTCCAGGACGCGGGCACGACGATGCGGTACTCGTCGATGTAGAGGGCCCGCGCGGCCAGGGAGGGCTGGGCGAGCACGGGCAGGCTCATGTCCTGCTCGGTGATGAGCACGTCGACGGCGCCGTGCCTGAGCTCCTGGAGGGCGGGCCGGCCGTACACCTCGTGGATGGAGGGCACGATCCGCGGGTGCAGCGTGGCGAGCTCGCGCAGCGCGGGAACGAGGATGTGGGTGATCACGGTGGGGAACGCGGCGATGCGCACCGGCCCCGACAGCCGTTCGGTGAAGCGGGTGAGCTCGCGGCGGGCCTCGGTCAGCTCGTCCTCGACGCGCTCGGCGTAACCGGCCAGGACGCGGCCGGCGGGGGTGAGCGAGACGCGGCGCTGGGAGCGGTCGATCAGCGCGAGCCCGACTTCGCGTTCGAGCTGGGCGAGCTGCTGGGAGACGGCCGACGGGGTGAGGAACAGCGCCTCGGCGGCCCGCATGACGCCGCCCCGGCGGGCGACCTCGTGGAGGATGCGCAGCCGACGGGGGTCGATCTCCATAAAGCTCAGCTTACGCTATTGTTTAGGATTTTTTATTTGCGCTTCAATACCGAAGATCCGGACAATGGCCCGCATGGATCTGCTCCTCGACGTGATCGGCTGGATCGGCGCGGCCCTGCTGCTGACCGGCTACTACCTGGTCTCCTCGTCCCGCATGAACGGCGACGCGGTCCCGTACCAGCTCGTCAACCTGGCCGGCTCGGTGGGCCTGATGGTCAACAGCGCCTACTACGCCGCCTGGCCGTCGGCGGGGCTGAATCTCGTGTGGGCGGCCATCGGCGTCGTCGCCCTCGTCAAGCTGGCCCGCCTGGCCGCCGCCAGGACCCCGTCGCGCACCCAGGAGCAATGATGATCGTCGAGCTGAGCCACCGCATCGTCCAGGGCATGGCCACCTACCCCGGCATCCCCGGCCCCGAGCTGGGCGAGCACCTGTCGCGGGAGGACTCCAGGAAGGTCTACGCGCCGGGCACCGAGTTCCACATGGGCACGATCACGCTGGTCGGCAACACCGGCACGTACCTCGACACGCCCTTCCACCGCTACGCCGACGGCCCCGACCTGTCGCGGGTCCCGGTGGCCAAGCTGGCCGACCTGCCGGGCCTGGTGGTGCGGGCGGGCGCGGGGCGTGAGGTGACGATCGGCGACGACCTGGACGTACAGGGCCGCGCGGTGCTGATCCACACCGGCTGGGACCGCCACTTCGGCACCCCCGCCTACGCCCACGGGCACCCCTACCTCGCGCCGGAGTCGGCGCGCCGGCTGGCCGAGCTGGGCGCGGCGCTGGTCGGCATCGACTCGCTCAACATCGACGACACCCCGCCGCACGGCGAGCGGCCCGCGCACACGGCGCTGCTGGCGGCGGGCATCCCCGTGGTGGAGCATCTGACGGGCCTTGCGTCGCTGCCCGGCGACGGGTTCAGGTTTCACGCGGCGCCGCCGATGATCGCGGGGCTGGGCACCTTCCCGGTACGGGCCTACGCGGTGGTCCCGGAGATCCCTTCCTAGACCTCAGGGCTGGATCTGCACGCAGTCCGTGGCCCACAAGGCGTGCGTGACCGTGTTGGTGATCTCCGCCGTGCGGCAGAAGTGGTACGCCGGCGGGGCCGCGATCGTCACGTCGGCGCTCCCCGTCCCGCGGCATCCGCGCCCGGAGAAGTCGTAGTTGAGCCCTACGGGCGGGAAGGTCTGACCTCCCAGCAGGCACACGTAGTCGTGAGCCCGGGCATGCGCCGGTGCGGCCATGACGGAGGCTGTCAGCAGTGCCGCGCCGAAGACGGCGGCCAAGCGTTCAACGGACATGTCCCGACCGTAGAACCCCCTGCGCGGCTCGCCTAGGCGCCGGCCATCACCAGGGTGTGTGCGTTCCTCACAAGCGAAGAAGCCCCGCCTCCGGTCCCCAGGACCGGAGGCGGGGCGGCGTCCGCGGCGGTTCAGAGGATCCTGATCCCGCTGATGCGGACCCCACCCGGGTGGTTCGGCCAGGTGAAAACGGTGTACTTGGGGATCGGCTGAGCAGGCTGCCACCTTCCGTCCCCGTACCACTGGACGCGGTTGTTGCCGGTCGAGATCCGGGTGACCCACCAGTGCGGCATGGCGTAGTAGTCCTCACCGGCGTTGGCGTAGCAGTAGTCGGCTGACCGGTGGCCGGTCTGGTGGATCGTGGCGCGCACGAGGTCGTCCCGGCCGGCGCAGGGGACCTCGTTGATGGCGTACGCGGGCGTCGAGGTGGCGACGGTGAGCGCGGCCGTCATCGCGACAGCCCCCAGGGCGGCCAGGACCGTCCGTTCGGCGATTCGTGCCATGAGGATTCTCCTTGCTCGAAGTGCTAACACCGAAAAGTTAACACTGTCGCTCACCGATAACAATGGCTTGTTAGCGGCATTGTTATCGGTATTCGCCATTTCCCGTTAGCATCGATGCATGTGCAGCATGAACAGGCGGGAAGAAATCCTCGACGTCGCGGCGGAACTGCTGGCCCAGGGGGGCGGCGACGCCGTCTCGACCAGGGCGGTCTGCAAGGCCGCCGGTGTCCAGGCGCCGATCCTGTACCGGCTGTTCGGCGACAAGCAGGGCCTGCTGGACGCCGTGGCCAGCCGCGGCCTCATGTCCTACCTCGCCCAGAAGCAGGGCATGGCGTCCAGCGGCGACCCCGTGGAGGACCTGCGGCGCGGCTGGGATCTGCACCTCGGCTTCGGCCTGGCCGAGCCCGCCCTCTATGCGCTGATCTACGGGAGCCCCCGGCCGGGCGCCGAGCCCGACGGGGCCAAGCAGGCTTCGGAGATCCTCGCCGGGCTGGTGCACCGCGTCGCCCTGGCCGGCCGGCTCCGCGTCCCGGAGCGGCGGGCGGCGCGCGTGATCCACGCGGCCGGGCGTGGCACCACGCTGGCCCTGATCGCCACCCCGGAGGCCGAACGCGACCTGGACGACGCGCGGATCGTCCGCGAAGCGGTCATCGGCGCCGTCACCGACCCCGCCCCGGCCGGCTCCGCGCGCACCGGGGACGACGTCGTGGCCGGCGCCATCACCCTGAAGGCCGCACTCCCGGACCTGACGGTCCTCAGCCCGGCCGAGAGCCTGCTGCTGGGCGACTGGCTCGATCGGATCATCGACGGGTGATGCGTGCTTCCCGGACCGTCCGGCCGGCTGCGCGCCTGAGGCGCGAAACAGCCTTGACCTTAGTCGTCAGCCTCGTCGGCCTCGTCCCAGCTCTTGTTGCGGTCGGCCGCACGCTGCAGGGCGCCCGCGGCCTCCTGCTCGGTCGCGTAGGGGCCGAGCCGGTCCTTGTTGGGGCAGCCCTGGTCGGGCTCGACGCGCATGTGCTTGAGGCAGAACCACCATTGGCCATCGCTCACGTGACCAATTCTGCCCCGTAGACTCGTGTTTCATGACGACTCTGCTCCAGCCCGGCCGAATTTCGCCCATGCGAAAGGTCCCCGCCCACATCGAGCGGCCGGAGTACGTCGGCAAGAAGCGCCCCAAGACCGGCGAGCCCGACGTGAAGACCCCCGAGATGATCGAGCGGATGCGCGTGGCGGGCCGGATCGCCGGCCAGGCCCTCGAAGAGGTCGGCCGGCACGTGCGGCCGGGCGTGACGACCGACGAGCTCGACCGGATCGGCCACGACTTCCTCGTCGCCCACGACGCCTACCCCAGCACGCTCGGCTACAAGGGCTACCCCAAGTCGCTGTGCACCTCGATCAACGAGGTGATCTGCCACGGCATCCCCGACGACACCGTGCTGCGTGACGGCGACATCGTCAACGTCGACATCACCGCCTACATCGGCGGCGTGCACGGCGACACCGACGCGACGTTCCTGGTCGGCGAGGTGGACGAGGAGTCGCGGCTGCTGGTCGAGCGCACCCGCGAGGCGATGATGCGGGCGATCAAGGCGGTGGCGCCGGGCCGCCAGCTCAACGTCGTGGGCCGGGTCATCGAGGCGTACGCCAAGCGGTTCGGCTACGGCGTGGTGCGCGACTTCACCGGCCACGGCATCGGCACCACGTTCCACTCGGGCCTGATGGTGCCGCACTACGACGACCCGTCGCTGCGGGTCGAACTCGTGCCGGGCATGACGTTCACCATCGAGCCGATGCTGACGCTGGGCACGATCGACTACGACATCTGGCCCGACAAGTGGACGGCCGTGACCAAGGACGGCAAGCGCACCGCCCAGTTCGAGCACACGATCGTGGTGACCGACTCCGGCAGCGAGATCCTCACTCTCGCCTAGGCACCACGCCCGTCACGGTGGTGCCCTCGCCCTCCACGCTGCGCACGGTGAGGGTGCCGCCGATCTCCGCGAACGCCGCCCGCATGCGGGCGATGCCGCGGCCCGCCCTGTCCGGGGCGAACCCCCGGCCGTGGTCGCTGACCGTCATGCGCAGGCCGGCGCTGCTCACCGTCACGGCCACCGACACGACGGAGGCGCCGCTGTGGTGCTCGGCGTTGGCCAGGGCCTCGCGGATCGCGGCGAGCACGCCCTCCGCGATGGGCGACGGCACGTCATCGCCGGGCAGCGCCCACGTCTCGACGGTGACACCGGTGCGCCGCGACCAGTCCGCCAGACAGCTTTCGAGCGCCTCCTTCAGGCTCTCTCCCCCGCGCATGCGCGTCTCTTTCACCAACCGACTTCCGCCTTCCTGAACACCCCGGACGGGCGCGATCCCCGCCTGCGGCCTGGCGGCGTCGCGCGCACCTTCCCCCTTGCGAAAAAGGCTACCCGGCGGTGCCGCCGGTCCGGAGCGTGAGGTGCCGGATCGGCTATTCGGACTTGTCGAGGCGGTTGAGCTTGGCGAGGTAGTCGTTGTAGGAGTTGAGCTCGGGATCGCCGCCGGGCGCGCGCTCGGCCTTGCGGTCGTCGCGGCGGGCCTTGCGGTCCTCGCTCTGGTACCACTGCACGGCGATGGCCAGCAGCACGATCAGCGTGGGGATCTCGCCGAACCCCCAGGCGATGGCGCCGCCGTTCTGCTGCTCCCGCAGCAACGGCCCGCCCCAGGAGCGGTCGAGCTGCTCGTACCAGCCGGAGGCGATGACGGTGCCGGTCATCATCAGCGCGATGCCGAAGAACGCGTGGAACGGCATGGTGACGAACAGCAGCAGCAGCCGCCCGACGTGCGGGAGCTGGTGCGGGCCCGGGTCGACGCCGATGACCACCCAGAAGAACAGGCTGCCGCTGATGAGGAAGTGCAGCGTCATCGCGATGTGCCCGAGGTGCTCCTGCATGGCCGCCTCGAACAGCGGCGTGAAGTAGAGCGCGTAGGTCGACGCGATGAAGATCGCGGTGGCGATGGCCGGGTGCGCGGCGACGCGGACGAATCTGCTGTGCAGGATCGCGGTCAGCCATTCGCGCGGCCCCCGGTCGCCCCGGACGGCGGCGGGCTTGAGTGCGCGCAGCGCGAGCGTGACGGGCCCGCCGAGGACGAGGAAGATCGGCACGATCATGGCCAGCGTCATGTGCTCGATCATGTGCACGTCGAACATGACCTTGGAGTAGCGGGCCAGGCCGGTCTGCGTGGCGATGACGAGGACCAGGACGCCGATGTACCAGGACGCGGTGCGGCCCCATGACCACGCGTCGCCGCGCCGCCGCAGCCTGGCCACACCCACCCCGTACAGGCCGGCCAGGACGGCGGCCACCAGGGCGAAGAACAGGTCGAACCACCACAGGGAGGCGAGGTTGGCGAGCGAGATCGGCGGCGGGACCGGGTAGCCGAGCAGGTCGAAGGCGCGGTCGGCGGGCAGGCTCACGGGCGGCGGCGGAGTGCGCGCGAGCGCGACGGCCAGGCCGACGGTGGCGAGCATGAGCACCAGCTCGCCGCCGGCCAGGCGGGTGAAGGCGCGCGGCGCGCCGGCCTCCAGGCTGACGAGCGTACGCTGCCGGTGCCACCAGCCGACGTAGCCGAGCAGCGTGAACGTGACGATCTTGGCCACGATGAGGATGCCGTAGCTGGACGTCCACAGGTCGGACACCGCGGTGAGCCGGGCCAGCACGCTGAAGACGCCGGACAGCCCGACCCCGACGTAGAGCCACAGCGCCAGCCGGGAGAAGCGGGCGGCGGCGACGCCGAGCTGCGGCTCCTTGCGCACCGCGTGCAGGGCGAGCACCCCCAGCCCGCCCACCCACAGCGCCAGCGTGAGCAGGTGCAGCGACAGGCCGGTGGTGGCCAGCCCGTGGTTGGGCGAGGACGAGGAGTGGCCGGTGAGCGCCGGCGGCAGCATCGTGACGAGCGAGAACAGCAGCAGCGCGCCCGCCGCCCCGGCGGTGATGGCGCCGCGCGAGAACAGCGCGATCGACACCCCGAAGAGGATCACCAGCGTCAGCGAGATGCCGGGGCTCTCCTGGGTGGCGTAGCCGACGAGGAAGTCGCGGTTGAGGATCTCCGGCACCGGCTTGGCCCACACGTCGGAGACGCTGAAGACCATGGTGAGGAACGCGGCCCCGGCCCAGGTCAGGGCCGTCCAGGAGGCCGCCCGCAGATAGCCGAGCGCGCTCGCGTCGAGCAGCCCCTTGCCCGCCTTGCCGCTGGGCAGCAGGACCGCCGCCGCCAGCAGCAGCCCGACCGTCGTCACGCCGGCCACGTCCATGAAGAGCTTGGACAGCGGCAGGCCCCACCGCGTGAACGCGCCCGACGAGGGGACGCCAAGGATGATCCGGGGAAACGCCGCGCCTCCGGCGACCATGGCGATCACGAGGGCGGCGACCGCCGCCCCGGCCGCCGCCAGCGCGAGACGCGCGGCCCGGGTCACGGCTTCTTCTTCCGCGCGCTGAGCAGGAAGCCGATGCCGATGCCGACGAGCGCGCCGACCACGATGAGCAGCCAGACGGGGAAAGACCCCGAGCTCTCCTCGGCCGCCGCCTGCTCGGTGGCGGCCGGCGCGGCGCTCGCCGGCGGGCCGGCCTCAGCCGTGGCCGGCGCACTGGCCTCGGGGCTCGCGGCGCTCGCCTCGGCGCTGGCCGCCGGGGACGGCGACGCGCCCTTGACGGTGAACGGGATCTCCCCGTCGATCGGGTGCCCGTCGGAGGAGACGACGCGGTAGGCGATCGTGTATTTCCCGTCGGGGAGCTCGCCCTTGAGCTTCTGCCTCACGACGGGCCCGTCGGCCTCGGGGTCGCCGGCCTGGTGCTGGACGTCACCGGGCCCGCGCACGATCACGAACGGCATCCGCACCTTGTTGGAGAATTCGAGCGTGACCTCGTCGACGGACTTGACCGTGGCGTCCTTGGCGGGGTCACTGCTCTTGAGCGTGTCGTGCGCCTGCGCGGGGGCGGCGGTGACGAGCACGAACAGGGCGGCGAGAATCGCGGTGAGGGCCGCGAACGGGGAATTCTTCATGGCATCCCAAGGCTACCGACGCCGCCGCCCGGTCGGGACTCCGCCGCTACAATCCGGCGCAGGCCAGCGCGCGGCGGTAGAGATCGGCGCTGCCCTCGGCGTCGCCGAGGAACTCCATCGTCTCGGCGGCCGCGTACCAGGTGCGGGCGGCTCGGCGGGAGTCGGGGAGCGGGTCGAGCCAGTCGCGCACGCCGCGGAGCTCGTTCTCGGCCTCGGCCTGCCTGCCGAGCGCGCCCTTGGCGCGGCTGAGCAGCAAGTGCGCCTCGGCCTCCAGGGCCCGGGAGTTGCCCGACATCAGCGCCTGGCCGGCCTCGCCGAAGACGATCGCCTGCTCGTAGTCGCCGGCGATGAGCGCGGCACGGGCCAGCTCGACCTCGCTGTTGGCGCGGTCGGTGGTGCCCGCCGAGGTCTGGGCCAGCTCCTGGCGGGCGCGCAGCAGCGCCTGGCGCGCCTCGTCCACGGCGGACGGCCGCAGCCGCAGCATCATGCCCGCGTAGGCCATGCGGATGCGGGCGCTGTTGCGCGGCTGGCCGTTCTCCGTCTGGATGGCCAGCGCGCGCTCGGCCAGGCTCAGCGACTCCTCCCCGTGACCGGTGGTCTCGGCGACGAGGGCGGCGTTCCAGTAGGCGGCGACCATCGCCCTGGGGGTGTTGAGCATGTCGGCGGCGTTGAGCAGCTCGCCGGCGAACTGCCGGGCGCGCAGCAGGTCGCCGCTGTCCATGTAGGCGGCCAGCAGCGTCGCGCCGAACTCGACCAGCGCGTCGGACCAGGCCGGCCGGGACGGGCCGCCGAGGATGTCCTCGCCGACCTTGACCGCCTCGCTGAGCCGGTCGCTGACGCGGTAGGCGCGGCACAGGGCGATCGCGACCTCGATGCGGCGCTCCGGGTTGAGCTCCTCGGCCTGCAACCGCTTGAGGACGGAGATCGCCTCGTCGAGATCACCGCAGGCCTCCACGGCGAGCGCGAGGCCGAATTCGGTATCTTGACGCAACGACGTCAGACCTGTCAGGTTATTGTTCTCCAGCAGCTCGGCGAAGCGGGTGCGAGCCTCGCGAACCTCGCCGTTCTCGAGAGCGAGCCTCGCATAACCGAGCGCGAGTTCGATATCTTCCATCTGCTCGGCAGTCACCCCATTGAGCAGATAGGAGAGCGAGCAGTCCAGCTTCTGAGCGAGCAGCTCCAGCACCGAAGGGGTGGGAGTACGTTTGCCGCTCTCGATCAAGGAAACGTAGCTGTCCGACAATTCAGGATGCGCGAGTTGTGCCTGCGACATGCCGCGCTGTCGCCGGACCGTCTTAATGCGGAGTCCGACCAGGTCTGATGTGGTCACAGCCGTTGCTCCCTGAGATGATGATGTCCAAGCAACACACACCGCCCGAGGGAGAACCCCCATGCGCACACGTCTTGCCCTGACCGCACTTGCCGCCATCGTCACGGCCGTGGTGGCCGTTGGCAGCAATGGTACGACCGCTATGGCCGGAACGTCTCCTGTCATCGCGCATTTCGAGGTCACACCCTGCTGCTGACCCCGAGGGCTCCCGCTCTGACGAGCGTACGCAACGGTCCGGGAGAGGCCGCCTTCCGCACAAGGAGGCGTCTTCCGGGCCCCGCGAGGAGCTTCGGGGAAGCCGTCCGGACACCTCGGACGCCCCCGCATCACGCACAGCCCCCTCAAGTTAGACGATAGTTCTACATTTCTTCTACAGAGCTCCTTGTCGCCCCATTTTCAGGACGATCCGGACTACGCAGCGTTGCGCGGGGAGATCGCTCATGGCCGAGCACGTCCGCATCCGGCTCCTCGGTCCGGTCGCGGCGATGCGCGGCGCCGCCGCCGTCGACCCCGGCTCACCACGTCAGCGCGCCGTCCTGGCGATCCTCGCCTCGCACCCCGGGCAGGTGGTGCCCATCCCCCGCCTCGTCGACGGCCTGTGGGGCGAGCACCCTCCGCGCAGCGCCGAACAGAGCGTCTACACGTACGTGGCCGGGCTCAGGCGCGCGCTGGAACCCTCCCGGAAGCGGCACCGGCACTCCGAGCTGCTGGCCGGGGGCGGCGGAGGCTACCGGCTGGAGGTGGATCCCCGGCACGTGGACGCCGTCGTCCTCGCCGGGCACGTCGAGTCGGCCCGGCTGGAGATGCGCCGCGACGCGGCGGCGGAGGCGCTGGCCAGCCTGGAGGCTGCGCAGTCGCTGTGGCACGGCGACCCCCTGTCGGGGGTGCCGGGACCGTTCGCCGACGCCGAGCGCGCCCGTCTGGCCGAGCTGCGCCTGACCGTCGCCGAGCGGCACGCGGAGGCGCTGCTGCGGCTCGACCGGCCGTGCGACGCCCTCGTCCCCTTACGGGACCTGACCCGCCGCCACCCGATCCGCGAACGGCTGCGCGAACTGCTGATCCTGGCGCTGCTGCGCAGCGGCAACCGGGCGGAGGCGCTGGAGGTCTACAACGAGGGCGGCCGGATCCTGCGCGAGGAGCTGGGAGTCGACCCCGGCGCGTCCTTACGCGCCGCCTACGACCTGGCCC
>NZ_LAVL01000203.1 GCF_001083785.1 Nonomuraea sp. SBT364 | reverse complement strand
GTACGGGGTCGCCGCGCGGGTGGAGTGGTAGGAGGCGGCCAGGGCGACGGCCTCGACGCCCAGTGCGGCGAGGCGGTCGGGGGCGGCGGGGTCGCCTGCGATGTCCCAGGGGTAGGCGTAGGCGATCCTCATCGGCCAGGTCTCCTCACGATGTGACGGGGCTTCGCCGGTGCAGGGGCTGCACGGTGTGGGGTCTTCACCGGCGGTGGTCCTCGTGGTGTCTGTCGGCTCGGGGTCTCAGGGTGGCAGGTTCGCTGGTTCGGGGCCTGCGGATGCAGCCTCCTGGCCGGGTTCGCGGGAGGTGCCGCGCTTGCGGTCCCGAGAGTGTGGCCTCACCTGCGCTCCTGTGGGTTCGGGGGGCGCCGGTGCCAGGCTGGAGAAGGCCCTGCCGGAGGTGGTGGGGCCCGGTGGGCGGGGTGGTGTTACCAGCGTGGTCGTCGCGCCGTGTAGGTCGGGTCGAAGCGCTGCATGTACGTGGTGTCGTCGCGGGCCGTGATGCCGCACTTCACGTACTGCTCGTGCATCACCGCCAGCGCGTCGCGGTCGAGCTCGACGCCGAGGCCGGGGCCGTCGGGGACCGGGACGGCGCCGTCGACGAAGCGGAGGCTGCCCGGGGCGACCACGTCCTGGCCGTCCTGCCAGGGCGTGTGCGTGTCGCAGGCGTGGGTGAGGTTGGGCGTGGCGGCGGCGAGGTGGGTCATGGCGGCGAGGCTGATGCCCAGGTGCGAGTTGGAGTGCATGGACAGCTCCAGCCCGAACGTCTCGCACAGGGCGGCGATGTGCGAGGAGCGCACCAGGCCGCCCCAGTAGTGGTGGTCGAGCAGCAGGACGCCGATCGCGCTGGAGGCGATGGCGGGGGGCAGGTGCTCGGGGGTGACGACGCACATGTTGGTGGCGAGCGGCATGGAGACCTGCGCCGCCACCTCCGACATTCCGGAAATGTCCGGAGTGGGGTCTTCCAGGTACTGGAGGATGCCGTCCAGCTCCCGGCCGACCCAGGCCGAGGTCTCCACCGTCCAGGCGGCGTTCGGGTCGAGCCGCAGCGGCATCCCGGGGAACGCCTCGTGCAGCGCCCGGATGGCGGCCACCTCGTCGGCCGGCGGGAGGACGCCGCCCTTCAGCTTGATCGAGCGGAACCCGTACTCCTTGATGAGCAGCGCCGCCTGCTCGACCACGCCAGCCGGGTCGAGCGCCTCGCCGAAGCGGTCCGGATCGTGCCCGGGGTGGCCGGCCCACTTGTAGAAGAGGTAGGCGCTGTACGGCACGGCGTCGCGGACGCGGCCGCCGAGCAGGTCGACGACCGGCACGCCGGCCGCCTTGCCGCGGATGTCCAGGCAGGCGACCTCGAAGGCGGCGAACACCCGGTCGACGCTCTTCTCCTTCGTCGCGACGCCGGTCAGGCCGTGCATGTCGGTCACCGCGTCGCCCACGGTGGCGGCGATCCGCCGGTACATCTCGTTGGCCGCGTGCACGTCCAGCCCGACCAGGGCCTGCGCGCACTCGCGTACCTTGGACAGATGCCCCAGGTCGCCGTACGTCTCGCCGAGGCCGCTCAGGCCCTCGTCCGTGACGATCTCGACGACCGTGCGCAGAGCCCACGGCTCATGGACTCCCGCGGCGTTCAGAAGGGGTGGATCCCGGAACGCGACGGGAGTGACGTGGACTTGCGTGATAATCATGTGTTCGCCGTCCATATATGTGAACGATGGCCAGGATTGTGGACAGTTCTGGCAACTGTAAGAATGAGCCGGAGAAGGTGTCAAGACTGAAGGACCATTCGATGATCTATGGATACGACCCCAGGACCGGCGAGACCGTGGGTGACGCGGTTCCCGAGACGGATCGTGCCGGGGTCGACTTGATCGTCTCCGCCGCGGCCGCAGCCGGTGCTGCGTGGCGCGCGACACCGGCCGCCGAACGCGCCGAGGCGCTCGAAGCCGTCGCCGACGCGCTCACCGCCCACACCGACGAGCTCTGGCAGCTCGCCGACCGCGAGACCGCGCTCGGCGAGGGCCGGCTGCGCGGCGAGGTCGCGCGCGCGGCCGGGCAGTTCCGCATGTTCGCCCAGGTGATCAGGGACGGCGGCTACCTCGAGGCGATCGTCGACCACGCCGACGGCTCGGTCACGCCGCCCAAGCCCGACGTGCGGCGGATGAAGCAGCCGCTGGCCGGCGTGGTCGCGGTGTTCGCGGCCAGCAACTTCCCGTTCGCGTTCTCGGTGGCCGGCGGTGACACCGCCTCGGCGCTGGCCGCGGGTTGCCCGGTCGTGGTCAAGGCGCATCCCGGCCACCCCGGCACCTCGGCGCGGGTGGCCAGGATCGTCCGTGACGCGCTGCCGTACCCGGATCTGCTCGGGCTGGTGCAGGGCATGCAGGCGGGCGTGGACCTGGTGCAGCACCCGGCGGTGGTGGCGGCCGGGTTCACCGGGTCCATCGCGGGCGGCAAGGCGATCCAGGGTCTCATCGACCAGCGCGAGACGCCGATCCCGTTCTTCGGCGAGCTGGGCAGCGTCAACCCCGTCGTGGTGCTGCCGTCGGCGCCCAAGGCGGAGGTGGCGAGCGGGTTCGCGGCCTCGCTGACGCTCGGGGTGGGGCAGTTCTGCACCAACCCGGGGCTGATGTTCGTGCCCGAGGACGACGAGCTGCGTACGGCGCTCGCCTCGGCCGTCGAGGGCACCACCGGCGGCGCGATGCTGGGCGAGCGGATCAGGGACGGCTACCTGGGCGGCGTCGAGCGCCTGGGCGAGCTGACACTGCTGGCCGAGGGCAAGCCGGGGGAGGGCGGCTGGGCGGTCACGCCGAAGGTGTTCACCACCGATGTGAAGTCGTTCGCCGACAAGCTGCCGGGGGTCGCGGAGGAGTGCTTCGGCCCGGCCTCCGTCGTGGTGACCTACCGCGAGGTCTCGGAGCTGCGGCCGGTGCTGGAGCGGCTGGAGGGCTCGCTGACCGCCACCGTGCACGGCACCGACCCCGACGAGGCGGCGCAGGTCGCCGAGGTGCTCTCGCGCAAGGCGGGGCGGCTCATCTGGAACGGCTGGCCCACCGGGGTGGCCGTGACCTGGGCGATGCATCACGGCGGCCCGTGGCCGGCGTCCACGTCGGCGACCACCTCGGTCGGCGCCACGGCCATCGAGCGGTGGCTGGCGCCGGTGGCCTACCAGGACTGGCCGGCCGAGCTGCTGCCCGACGAGCTGAAGGACGGCAACCCGCTGGGCATCCCGCGCCGCGAGGACGGCACCCTCCGGGCCTGAGCACGAGCGGGCCCCGGGGGTTCCCGGGGCCCGTCCTGGTCAGGAGCCGACGATCTCCAGACCGGCGGCGATGATCTTCTCCAGCTCGGCCACGTGCTCCGCCGCCGGGTCGACCAGCGGCGCGCGGACGCCGCCCACCGCCAGCCCGCGCAGCCGGACGCCCGCCTTGACCAGCGAGACCGCGTAGCCGGGCACCTGGTCGCGCAGCTCCACCAGCGGCAGGTAGAAGCCGGTCAGCAGCCGCCGCACCAGCGCCTCGTCGCCCGAGGTCACCGCCCGGTGGAAGGCCAGCGCCACCTCCGGCGCGAACGCGAACGCCGCGCTGGAGTAGAGGTCCACGCCCAGCCCCCGGTAGGCGGGCACGGTGAACTCGGCGGTGGGCAGCCCGTTGAAGAACGTGAAGTCGCCGGCGCCCGACTCCCGCACCCGCAGGATGATCCGCTGCAGCAGGTCGAAGTCGCCCAGCCCGTCCTTGAAACCGACCACCGACGGCTCCTGGGCCAGCTCGGCCACGGCCTCGGGGGTGAACCGGGCGGTGCCGCGCTGGTAGACGATCACGGGCAGCCCGCCGGCCCGCGCCACCTCGCGCACGTAGCGGACCAGGCCGGTGGGGGGGCCGCTGACCAGGTACGGAGGCATGAGGAGCAGCCCGTCGGCCCCGGCGGCCGCCGCCGCCTCGGCGATGGACCTGGCGACCGGCAGCGCACCTCCCGCGCCGCCGAACACCGGGACCCGCCCGGCCGTCGCCGTGACGGCCGTCTTGACGACACGGGTGTACTCGTCCGGATCGAGGGCGTTGAACTCGCCGGTGCCGCACGCGGCGAACACGCCCCCGGCCCCGGCTTCGACTCCCTGGACGACATGCCGTCCCAGGAGTTCCTCGGACACGCCGCCGTCGGGCGTGAACGGGGTCACCGGGAAGAAGAGAACACCATCTAGCCGCATCTATGCCTCCATCTCAGCGGATGCCCTCTCGGCGGAGAGTGGCAGCCAGCTTTCGGGTGTGCCTGATCACCGCTTGGGTGACCTGCTCGATCTGGGCGGACGGCAGGCTCACCGGCATCGAGCAGCTGATCGCGTCCGTGGCCGGGATCCGGTAGTCGACCGCGACGGCCACGCAGGCCACACCGCGCGTGCCCTGCTCGCGTTCGTAGGCCCAGCCCCGGGTGCGCACCTGGTCGAGCTCTCCGGTGAGCTTCTCCAGGTCGACGATCGTGTGCTCGGTGACGGAGGTCAGCGGCATCGGGAGCAGCGCGGCGACCTCGTCGTCGGTGAGCTGGGCGAGCAGCACCTGGCCGAGCGCCGTGACGTGGGCGGGCAGGCGCCGGCCGACCCGGGGGATCACGTGGTGCGCCTCGCGGGAGTCGCGGGTGGCCAGGTAGAGGACGTGGGCCTCGTCGCGCCGGGCGAAGTGGGCGGTCTGCCCGATCTCCTCCCGCAGGTCCTCCAGCGTCTCCTGGGCGAACGGCAGCGCCGGGTCCTTGTCCAGGTAGGCGGTGCCGGTCAGCAGCGCGTGCGGCCCGATGCCGAACGCGGACTTGGCGGAGTCGGTCTCGACCCAGTTGAGCTCGACGAGCGTGCGCATCAGCGCGTGCAGGCTGCTGCGCGGGAACCCGGTCGTCTGCTGGAGCTCCGACAGCGTCAGCGTGTGCGGGGACGCGGCCAGGGCCTCCAGGATGCGTACCGTCCGCTCGGCGGACTTGACCAGCTGCGGCTCCATGATCATCCCATCTCGACGGCGGCTTCGAGCAGTCAGCATACGGGATGACGTCCAGATACATGGATACTATCCCTTGATGGCGCCGCTTGTCAGGCCGCGCATGAACTGACGCTGGAAGGCGAGGAACGCGATGATCGACGGCAGCAGGGCCAGCAGCGAGGCCGCGAGCACCACACCGATGCCCACCTCCTCGTCCGAGCGGAGCGAGCGCAGCGCGATCGGCAGCGTCCACATGCTCGACTCCGGCGCCACGATGAGCGGGAGCAAATACTGGTCCCAGATCATGGTGAAGCCGAAGACGCCGATGACCCCGAGGGCCGGCCGGCACAGCGGCAGGATGATCGTGAAGAACGTGCGCAGCTCGCCCGCCCCGTCGATGCGCGCCGCCTCCTCCAGCTCGACCGGCACCTCCTTCATGAACTCGGTCATGACCAGGATGGAGAACCCCCAGGCGCCCACCGGCAGGATCATGCCGGCGTAGGTGCCGATGAGGTCCAGATGCAGCACCGGCAGGTCGGCCAGCACGAGGGACAGCGGGATCG
Source organism: Nonomuraea sp. SBT364 (assembly GCF_001083785.1). Taxonomy (GTDB): domain Bacteria; phylum Actinomycetota; class Actinomycetes; order Streptosporangiales; family Streptosporangiaceae; genus Nonomuraea. The sequence goes on along the minus strand of NZ_LAVL01000203.1, from coordinate 8,316 downwards.
CGATGATCTCCTCGGGCAGCATCATCGTGGTCAGCATGATCAGCATCACGATGGACATGCCCCGGAACTTCTTGCGCGCCAGCGAGTACGCGGCGAACACGCTCACGATCACCTGCAGCAGCAGCCCGAACCCGACCACCACGAAGGAGTTGAACAGATAGAGGTAGACCTTGCGCTCGCCCGCCTGGACGAAGTTCTCGAAGGTGAAGGAGTCGGGCCACAGGGTGAACGCGGTCGGGTCGAGCGTCTCGTTGAACGCGCTGATCAGCAACGCGACCAGCGGCCCGGTGAAGATCAGTGCCATGCCGGAGTACAGCAGGACCTTCAGTGCGACCGCCACCGGCCCGCGCCTGGCCTCCAGCCCCAGCGCGCTGTCGAACCTCATGATGTCGTCTGCCTTCTCCGCATGAGCTGGACCATCACGGTCAGCAGCAGGGTGGCCGCGAACAGCACGATCCCGCCGGCCGACGCGATCCCCAGCTCGCCGGTCTGGAACCCGAGCTTGTAGATCAGTGTCATCAGCACCTCGGACGACCCGTTCGGCCCGCCGTTCGTGAGCACGTACACCTCGACGAACACCCGCAGGCCGCGGATGGCGGCGAGCGTGAACAGGATCCAGAACACCGGCCGCAGCGCCGGCAGCGTGATGTGCCGCAGCCGCCGCCAGGTGGAGGCCCCGTCGACCGCGGCCGCCTCGTACAGCGTCCGGTCCACCCCGACCAGCCCGGCCAGGAAGATCATCATGTCGTACGGGGTGCCGCGCCAGATGCTCATGCCCATGATCGACAGCAGTGAGGAGTCCTCGCTGGCCAGGAACGGCTGCGGCTCCAGCGCCACCCAGCCCAGGATGCTGTTGAGCATGCCGGTGTCACCCGGGTGGTACATGATCCGCCACACCTCGGCCACGGCCGCCATCGTCGTCACGACCGGCAGGAAGGCCGCGGTCCTGACGAACCACAGATAGCGCGCGGGCCCCTCGATGAGCAGCGCGAACACCAGGCCCAGCACCAGCGACCCGGCCGTGGTGCCCAGCGCCAGCACCAGGCTGTGCCAGATGGCCGAGGCGAAGGCGTCGTCGGTCAGGATCGTGCGGTAGTTGTCCAGCCCGACCCACCGGGTGTCGATGTAGCGGATCTCCTGGAAGCTCATCGTCAGGCCGGTGAACATGGGGATGAACTTGAAGTACAGGAACAGCAGCAGGGCGGGCGTCAGGAAGGCCCAGGCGATCAGCGGCCCCCGCCAGCGCGCCCGCCTGGGCCGCGGGTGGGGGACCGCCGTGTCAGGCCGCGCCCGGGTGAGCGTCGGCGTCATGATGCCTTCTGGCTCTGCAGTTCCTGGGTGAGCTCGGTGTTGAGGGTGTCCATCTCCGCCTTGACGTCCATGCCGCAGTCGGCCCAGGCCGAGTTGATGGAGTCGGCCGAGGTCTGGCGGATCGGCGCCCAGTTCGGCACCGGCGGCGCGTAGACGGCGTCGGGGTAGGCGTCCTGGAACACCTTCCAGCGCGGGTCCTGCCGCTCGGCGGACATGTCCACCTCGGAGTTGACCGGCAGACGGACGATGGCGCCGTTGTTGTCCTTGTTCATGCCGATCCGCTGGCCCTCGGCGGAGATGGCGAACTCGGCGAACTTCTTCTGGCCCTCGGGGTTGCCCGATCCGGCCATCAGGTAGACGTTCTCGCCCTCACCGAGCGTGCCGGGGCCGCCTGACGGGCCCTTGGGCACCGGGAACACCTCGATCTTGTCGGTGCCGATGCTGTCGACGAACCGGGCGAGCACGTACGGGCCGGTCAGATAGAGGCCGCCCTGGCCCTTCTCGAACACCTCGTGGGTGACGGTCGTGTCGTTGCTGACCGCGCCCGGGTTGACGGTCTTGGCGGTGCAGAACTGGTCCTGCAGGAACTTCACGGCCTCGACCGTCTTGGGGTCGCTCGTCATGGCGGCGAACGTGCCGGTGCCGGCGGCCTTCAGGAAGTCGCCGCCGTTGGCGTAGATGAAGGAGGAGGCGTACCAGGAGGCGTAGCCGCGCTTGGTGCCGGCCGGGATCACGAAGCCGGAGGTGTCCTTCTCGCCGTTGCCGTCGGGGTCCTTCTCGGTGAACGCCTTGGCCAGCGCGGCCAGGTCCGCCCAGGACTGCGGGATCTCCATGCCGACCTTCTCACGCCAGTCCTTGCGCGCGATGATGGCGAAGGCCTGGGCGGAGAACGGCGCGGCCCAGGTCTTGCCGTCGCTCGCGGTGGCCGCCTTCCAGGCCAGGTCCGACAGCTTGTCGCCGCCCGCCAGAGAGGCCCGGTCCACCTCGGTGAGCCAGCCCTGGGTCTGCATGTTGCCGATCTGCGCGGTGTCGTTGATGACGATGTCGGGCAGCTTGCGCTGGGCCGCCTGCTGCTGCAGCTTGGTCTCGAAGTCGTCGAAGAGCGCGATGACCTTGGTCGGCACGCCGCTGGCCTTGGTGAATGCCTCGGCCAGGCGCTGGGCCGTCTTGGCGGAGTCGGAATCGGGCGTCTGCCTGATCCAGATCTCCAGAGCCTCGTCCGAACCGGAACCCGAACCCGATGATCCGGAGCCGCAGCCCGTCAGCGTTACGGTCAGGGCCGTCGCGATCGCGACCCCGAGCAGATGACGTGACATCAGACCGCCTCCTGTTCACATATGTGGACATCTATCGCGGACGTGAATTTGATATCTGCGAACGTAACGAGTGACGCACATCACGGTCAATATTCAAGAATGTGAATTCGGGCCAGGTTTGTGTACAACAGAGTCCATGCGCATTCTCATGACCGGCGCCGCCGGCAAGGTCGGCACGCTGCTCCGTCCCCGTCTCGCCCGCGATGGCCGGACGCTGCGCCTGTCCGACCTGCATCCGGTGGATCCGGTGGGCCCCGGTGAGGAGATGCTCGTCGCCGACCTCGCCGACGAGTCCGCCATGGCCAAGGCGATGGCCGGCGTCGACGCCGTGATCCACCTCGGCGGGCAGAGCCGCGAGCACCCGTGGGCGGACATCGTGCGGGCCAACATCGACGGCACCCAGGTGCTCATGGAGGCCGCGCGGCGGGAGGGCGTACGGCACCTGGTGCTGATGGGCAGCCATCACGCGGCCGGGTTCCAGACCAGGCAGCCGTCGGGCGAGGAACTGCCCGACTACGCCTTCCCCCGCCCCGACACCTTCTACGGGATCAGCAAGGTCGTGATGGAGGGCCTCGCCAGCCTCTACCACGACAGGTTCGGCATGAACGTGACCGTGATCAGGCTCGGCACCTGCAACGAGGGCCCGGCCGACACCCGTGGCCTGGCCACCTGGATCTCGCCGGACGACCTCACCCGCCTGGTCGAGGCCGCGCTCACCGCGCCCGGCTTCCACGTCGTGTGGGGCGTCTCCGACAACGCGCGCCGCTGGTGGTCGCTGCGCGAGGCCGAGGCCATCGGGTACGTCTCCCGCGACGACTCCGAGGTGTTCGCGCCTCCCCTGCTCGCCGAGCTGGGCGAGCCCGACCTGAGCGACCCGGTGCACCACCGGGCCGGCGGGGTCTTCACGCTGAAGGAGCTCGGCGGATCCTGGTGAGCGTAACCGCTCGATAGCCGCCCCGGCCGGACAGGACGGGGCGGCTTTGTCATGTCATCCAATGATGCAACCGGTTGTAGTGCTTCCGGGCCAACGGCAAAAAGTTGTAGATCCGTCATCTGGCTCCATAGCCCGTTGACCTGGGAAAACGATGCTAACGATATATCGGTAACGGCTTTGTAACACCTGCAAAGGGTTGACGAAACTTTTCGCCTGCCTATAGGAAGGCGCTATCCGATCCCGCCGTGCCGGGCAGGGCCTGGAAGAGGGATGTATGTCCGAATCAATCTCTGTGACGCCGGAGCGAGCACTCGCCCCCAAGCGCGCGCCCGATCAACCGCCAGGACGCCGCAGGAGGACCCCCCACGTCAACATTCACAGGCGGCGTGAGGCCCGTGCGGCCTACGTCTTCCTGGCGCCGTGGTTCATCGGCCTCTTCGTCATCACCGTCGGCCCGATCCTGGCCTCGCTGTATCTGTCGTTCACCGACTACAGCCTGCTGGAAGAGGCCAAGTGGGTCGGGCTCGGCAACTACACCGAGATGTTCTTCGAGGACGACCGGTTCATCACCTCGCTGAAGGTGACCACGATCTACGTGGTCGTCTCGGTGCCGCTGCAGCTCGCCTTCGCCCTCGGGCTGGCCCTCGCGCTGGACCGGGGACTGCGCGGGCTGTCGTTCTACCGGTCGGTCTACTACCTGCCGTCGCTGCTCGGCGGCAGCGTCGCCATCGCCATCCTGTGGCGCAAGATCTTCGGCACCGACGGCCTCGTCAACGGCCTGCTGTCGGTCTTCGGCATCCAGGGGCCGGGCTGGGTGTCCGATCCGGACACGGCCCTGGGCACTCTGATCCTCCTGCACGTGTGGACGTTCGGCGCGCCGATGGTGATCTTCCTGGCCGGGCTGCGCCAGATCCCGCAGAGCTACTACGAGGCCGCCGCCGTCGACGGGGCCACCAAGCTGCGCCAGTTCCGCTCGATCACGCTGCCGCTGCTCACCCCGATCATCTTCTTCAACCTCGTCCTCGAGGTGATCAAGTCGTTCCAGTCCTTCACGCAGTCGTTCATTGTGAGCGGCGGCAGCGGAGGCCCGGTCGACTCCACGCTCTTCTACACGCTCTACCTCTACCTGAAGGGCTTCAAGAGTTACGAGATGGGCTACGCGGCCGCCATGGCGTGGGTCCTTCTGCTCCTGATCGCCGGCCTGACCGGCGTGAACTTCCTCGCGTCGAAGTATTGGGTCTTCTATGGCGACACGAAGTAAGCAGGTCCCGCTCCTGTTCCGCCCGATGCCGCGGGGGAGCCGCCTGCTCAAGCACCTGCTGCTGATCGCCTTCGGGCTGGTCATGCTCTATCCGCTGCTCTGGATGATCTCCAGCTCGCTCAAGCCGGAGGAGCTCATCTTCCGGGAGCCGGGGCTGTGGCCCAGCGAGGTGACGCTGGACAACTACGGCGACGGCTGGACGGCGCTGAAGCACAGCTTCGGCTACTACCTGTGGAACTCCGCCGTGATCACCGGCCTGTCGGTGCTGGCCAACCTGGTGGCGTGCTCGCTGGCCGCCTACGCGTTCGCGCGGCTGAACTTCCCGCTGAAGAAGCTGTGGTTCACGATCATGCTGGGCTCGATCATGCTGCCGCACCACGTGACGGTCGTGCCGCAGTACATCGTGTTCGCCGAGCTCGACTGGATCAACACGATCTGGCCGCTGGTCGTGCCCAAGTTCCTGGCCACCGACGCGTTCTTCATCTTCCTGATGGTGCAGTTCATCAGGACGCTGCCGAGGGAGCTGGACGAGGCGGCGGCCATCGACGGGGCCGGCTACTGGCGGGTCTTCCTCCAGGTCATCCTGCCGCTGTGCATGCCCGCGCTGGCCACGACCGGCATCTTCACCTTCATCTGGACGTGGAACGACTTCTTCAGCCAGAACCTCTATCTCACCAATTCCGACAATCTCACGGTGGCCGTGGCGCTGCGTCAGTTCCTGGACTCCAGCGGCGAGTCCTCGTGGGGGCCGATGTTCGCGATGTCGATCGTGTCGCTGGGACCGATCTTCGGGTTCTTCCTGGCGGGGCAGAAGTACCTGATCCGGGGCGTGGCGACGACCGGTTTGAAGTAGTCCCTCTTCACCCCCTGCAACTCTTCAAGAGGAGGTAGAGCTGTGAATCTCAGCTCTCGCAAGACCATGTGGAAGGTCGCCGCGCTCTCGGTGGCCGTGCTGACGGCGGTCACCGCCTGCGGCAGCGGCGACGGTGGCGAAGGCGGTGGCGGCGAAGGCGGCAAGACCACCATCACCTTCGCCTACTGGGGCAGCGACGCGCGGCAGAAGCTGACCGAGCAGGTCATCGCCAAGTTCGAGGAGAAGAACCCGACGATCGACGTCGAGGGCGACTTCTCCAACTGGGACAGCTACTACGAGAAGCTCGCCACCAAGGTCGCCGCCAACGACGCCCCGGACGTGCTCAGCATCGAGATCCGCGGCCTGAGCGAGTACGCGGGCCGCGGCGCGCTGGCCGACCTGGCGGGCAAGGTGCCCTCCGCCGACCTCGACCAGCAGGTTCTGGCCAGCGGCCAGATCGAGGGCAAGCAGTACGCGATCCCGACCGGCGTCAACGCCTTCTCCATGGTCGCCAACACCGCGGCGCTGGAGAAGGCCAAGAAGGAGCTGCCCGAGGACACCAACTGGACCTGGGACCAGTGGATGACGCTGGCGCAGGAGATCTCCGCCGCCGGCGGCGTGACCGGCGCCGAGTACAACTTCAACCCGGCCTTCCTGCAGATCTTCGCCGCCCAGCGTGGTGAGAAGTTCTACGACGGCAACAAGATCGGCGTCTCCGTCGACACGCTGAAGGCCTGGTGGGCCATCCACCAGAAGCTCATCGAGACCAAGGGCTCGCCCGACGCCGCCAAGAGCGCGGAGATCGGCGCGACCGGCCCCGAGCAGTCGCTGCTCGGCACCAACGCCGGCGCCATGGGCATGTGGTGGAGCAACCAGCTCAACGCCCTGACGAAGTCCTCCGGCTCGGAGATGACGCTGCTGCGGATGCCCAAGCCGGAGGGCGCCACCACCGGCGGGATGTTCCTGCAGCCCGCCATGTTCTACTCCGCCTCGGCCAAGTCCGAGCACTCCGCCGAGGGCGCCAAGCTCATCGACTTCCTGGTCAACGACCCGGACGCCGCCGCCATCCTGCTGAGCGACCGCGGCCTGCCCACCAACTCCAAGGTGCTCGACGTGGTCAAGACGAAGCTGCCGGAGACCGACCAGAAGACCCTCGCCTTCATCGACGAGGTCAAGAGCGAGCTGAGCCCCATCCAGGTCCCGCCGAAGGGCGCCCTGGAGATGGAGGACATCCTCAAGCGCAACTCCGAGGAGGTCATGTTCGGCAAGGCCACCCCGGACGCCGCCGCCCAGAAGTTCCTGACGGAGGCGAACGCCGCGATCGCCGGCTGACGCGATCATCGCCGGGGGCCGTCCTGGCCCCCGGCCGCCATACCTCGACTCGGGGAGAGAGCAGTTGAGCACCAAGTACGCCTTCGTCGGCCTCGGCCACCGGGCGCAGATGTACGTCGATGCGCTGCTGGGCGACTGGCAGGACACCGGGACGATCGTCGGCCTGTGTGACACCAACCAGACCCGCATGGACTACTACGCCGAGCGGATCGGCCGCCCGGTGCCGTGCTTCGCCCCGCAGGAGTACGGCAAGCTGCTGGAACTGGCCGACGCCGTGATCGTGTGCACGGTCGACGCCACCCACGCGCAGTACGTGATCGCCGCCCTGGACGCGGGACGCGACGTGATCGTGGAGAAGCCGCTCACCATCGACGCCGAGAGCTGCGCGGCCATCGCGGAGGCGGCCGAGCGCAGCTCCGGCAAGCTCGTGGTGACCTTCAACTACCGCTACTCGCCGCGCAACTCCGCCGTCAAGCGGCTGCTCGCCGAAGGCGCCATCGGCGACGTCACGTCGGTGCACTTCGAGTGGACGCTCGACACCATCCATGGAGCCGACTACTTCCGCCGCTGGCACCGCGACCGCGCCAGCTCCGGCGGGCTGCTGGTGCACAAGTCGACCCACCACTTCGACCTGGTCAACTGGTGGCTCGGCGCGGCCCCCGAGCTCGTCTTCGCCCAGACCGACCTGCGCTTCTACGGCGACGCGCTGCCCCGGGGCGACCGCGGTGCCCGCGGCCAGGGCGCCGCGGGCCTGGGCAGCGACCCGTACATCCTGGACATCTCCGCCGACGAGCGCCTGAAGCGGCTCTACCTGGACGCCGAGCACGAGGACGGCTACATCCGCGACCAGGACGTGTTCGCGCCCGGCGTGACGATCGACGACACCATGTCGGTCCTGGTCCGCTACGCCAACCGGGCGATGCTGACCTACTCCCTGACCGCGCACTCGCCGTTCGAGGGCTACCGCGTGGCCTTCAACGGCACCCAGGGGCGGATCGAGCTGGAGGTGTGCGAGCGCGCCTGGACGCCGCCGCACGCCGCCATCGACCCCAGCGCGGCGAGCAAGGAGCACGCGGCCGGCACCTGGGACCGCCTCACCCTGCACCGGCACTGGCAGCAGCCCGAGGAGGTGCCCATCCAGCAGGGTGCCGGCGGCCACGGCGGCGGCGACCGCCTGCTGCTGGACGACGTCTTCCGCGGCCCCGGCGACGACCCCCTCGGCCGCCCGGCCGGTTACCGCGACGGCATCCGCAGCGTCCTGGTCGGCGTGGCCGCCACCCGCGCCGCCGCCACCGGCCTCCCCGTCCAC
>NZ_LAVL01000202.1 GCF_001083785.1 Nonomuraea sp. SBT364 | reverse complement strand
GGGTGCCCGCCGGGGGTGAGGTGGCGCTGGGGGCGCCGGTGTGGGGGTTGCGGACGTATCTGGCGGTGCGCGGCGGGGTCGCGGTCGAGCCGGTGCTGGGCAGCCGGTCGACGGACTCGCTGTCGGGCCTGGGGCCGCCTCCGCTCGCGGCCGGGACGGTGCTGCCGGTGGGCGGCGCGGACGGGCTGGCGGAGGTCGGCGTGGATCTGGCGCCGCTGCCGGGGCCGGGGCCGGCGGTGCTGCGGGTGTGGCCGGGGCCGCGCGACGACTGGTTCGCCGAGGGGGCGCTGGCGTCGCTGTGCGGCGGACCGTACGTGGTGAGCCAGGACAGCAACCGGGTGGGGGTGCGGCTGCGCGGCGCCGAGCTGGCGCGGAGCCGCAAGGGTGAGCTGCCGAGCGAGGGCATGGTGACGGGCGCCGTGCAGGTGCCGCCGAGCGGGCAGCCGATCGTCTTCCTGGCCGACCATCCGCCGACGGGCGGCTATCCGGTGATCGCGGTGGTGCGCGAGGCCGACCTCGGGGTGGCGGCGCAGGTGCGGCCGGGTGACGTGGTGCGGTTCGCCCGGGGGGACGTCACAGGCTGACCTGGCCGGTGACGGACGTGACGACGGAGCCGCCAACCCAGACGTCGTCGCCCTCGGCCGTGATGCGGATGCGGCCGGCGCGGCCCATGGCGGTGCCCTGGCTGGCGGTGTAGGGGGCGGTGACGCGGCCGGTGCGCAGGAGCCACTGGGCGACCGACGCGTTGAGGCTGCCGGTCACCGGGTCCTCGGCCATGCTGTCGTAGAACGGGAAGAACGCCCGCAGCTCGTACGCGAACGGCGACCCGGCGGGGTAGAGCCCGGCCACGCCGACGTCCACCGGCACCCGGCCGGGGCGCAGGGCGAGGACGGCGTCGGCGTCGCGGAGCAGGAGCGCGACCCAGCCGGGGCCGTTGTCGGCCCATTCGGCGTCGGCGATCTCGTCCCTGGTGATGCCGAGCGCCTCGGCGATGCCGGACAGCAGCGACTCGTCGACCGGGCCGGAGCGCAGCAGCGGCGGGGCGGCGAAGGCGAGCATGCCGTCGTCGCCGCGCACGCGGATCAGCCCGGCGCCGCACTCCTGGACGACGACGCGCGGGTCGCGCGGGACGCCGCCCGCCTCCAGCCAGGCGTGGCAGGTGCCGAGCGTGGGATGCCCGGCGAAGGGCAGCTCGGCCGAGGGGGTGAAGATGCGCACCCGGTAGTCGGCCGCGGGGTCGGCGGGCGGCAGCACGAATGTGGTCTCGGACAGGTTCGTCCAGTTGGCGAAGCGCCGCATCTCCTCGGTGGTCAGCCCTTCGGCGTCGAGCACGACGGCGAGCGGGTTGCCCCGGTAGGGCGTCGAGGTGAACACGTCGACCTGGCGGAAGGGGCGCTGCATGCCCCCGAGTCTGTCAGAAGCGCTTGGAGCGGCGCAGCGCCGGGGGCCGCCCGTCGGGGTCGACCGCTAGCCGGTAGAGCGGCTGGGCCAGCGCCCTGCGCAGCCGGCCGAGCCGGGGCTCGGGGTGCGGGCGCAGCCGGCCGGGCGGCCGGGGCCCGCGACGGCCGCCGCGATGCCAGGCGTCGAGCGCGCGGGCCGACGCGGCGAACGCCTCGAAGGCGTCACCGGGGTCGCACAGGCCGGCCGGGTCGCGGTCGAGGTGCTCGCCCGCCAGCAGCAGCCGAAGGTCGCGGGCGAACCTGCGGGCCCCCGCGGGCGGGCGCGGGTCGGGCTCCTCGTCGACGACGGCGCAGCTCAGCTCCGAGTCGTACGTCCACGAGCGCAGGTTGACGTTGTCGGAGCCGATCGAGGCCCACACGTCGTCGACCACGCACACCTTGGCGTGTACGTAGACGGGGGTGCCGGCGTGGTTCTCCAGGTCGTACACGCCGAGGCGATCACCGCCGGCGCGCCGCAGCCTGGCGAGCGCGTCGGCGCGGCCGATGAGACTGGCGGGGGCGGCGAGCCAGCCGTCCTGGTCGGGGTGGCGCGGCACCACGATGATCATGCGGAGCTCCGGCTCGCGTTCGAGCGCGGCGGCGAACGGCTCGATCACCTCGGTGGACCACAGGTACTGGTCCTCCAGGTAGACCAGGGACCGGGCCCTGGCCAGCACCTTGTGGTAGGCCCTGGCCACGCTGCGCTCGCCCAGGGGCGCGAACGGGTAGCCGGAGCGCCGGTAGGGGTAGGTGCGCAGGAGCTGCACGGCGTGCGTGCCGGCCCGGCCGGGCGGCGGCCCCGGGTCGGGCAGCTCGGGCACGTCGTCCATCCGCTCGACGTGGTCGCGCAGGCGGCGCAGCGGCTGGCGGGTCTCCGGGGCGGGATCGTCCCAGCGTTCGCAGAAGACGGTCTCGACGTCGGCGACGGCGGGACCGTGGATGGCCACCTGGGCGTCGTGCCAGGGCGGCCGGTCGCCGTAGACGCCGGGCATGGGCGCGGCCTGCGGGTCGCCGTGGTGGGCGGCGTCGTCGCGGCGGCTGTGGCACAGGTCGATGCCGCCGACGTAGGCGACGTCGTCGGCGGTGCCGTCGTCGTGGCGCAGGACGACGAACTTCTGGTGGTGCGAGCCGCCGGGGCGCACGCGCGTGTCGAGCAGGCACTGGCCGCCGGCGGCCTCGATGTCCTCGCCCAGGTGGCGGTTCTCCTCGGCGCTGAAGCGGAGCCGGTCGAGGTGCGAGCGCCAGATGAGGCCCCTGACGAGCGCTCCCCGGTGCGCGGCGCCGGCCATGGCGCGGGCCACGCCGGGGCCGTCGCCGGTGAGCCGCTCGTCGGGGTCGCCGCGCCAGTCGGCGAACAGCAGCAGGTCGTCCTTGCCGAGCCGGTCCAGGGCGGCCCGGAGGTCGGCGAAGTAGGCGGCGCCGTGGACGAGCGGGCGCACCAGATTGCCGGTCGTCCAGGCGCTCAGCCTGGTCGCCGGGTTGCCCCGCTCTTCCCCGGTGAGGAACCACTCGTCCAGCCGCACCTCGCCCCGCTACCCGGGGACGGCGGGGGCAATCAGCTTCTCGGCGCGGGAGACGGCGGCGGCGAGCGGGTCGCCCGGGACGGGCTCGAACAGGTCGAGGGCGACCCGGCCGCCCTTGGCCTCCCAGACGCCGGCGACGTGCCCCTCGTGGACGACGACCGGGGAGATCCAGCCCGCCTGGCGGCTCACCTTGGCCTTGACCGCGGCCGGGACGAGGGGCTCCAGGGAGCGGGGGGCGCCCAGGATGTACGGGTCGAAGCCGGGCAGCAGGTGGACCTTCCCGGACGGCCGGGTGCCGGCCAGGTCGTCGAGGTGCTCGGTCAGCGCCAGCAGGGTGTGGCCGCCGGCCTCGACCTCGGTCAGCTCGCCGGCCAGGTCGCGGAACCAGCCCTTGAGCACGGCCTTCCTGGCCACGCCGCCGAACAGCCAGGCGTCGAGCATCTCCGGCGTCGCGGGCCCGTGGGCGGCCAGGAAGGCGCGGGCGATCCGCACGCCGGCCTCCTCCTGCGGCGGGAGCTCGGCGGGCCAGCCGGGCAACCAGTGCCGGGGTGCGGTGAAGGTGACCCGGCCGTCGCGCGGCGGGCCGTAGCAGAGCTCGCCGAGGCGGCTGAGCGGCTTGAGCAGCGCGCCCCAGCCGGAGGTGAGCGCCTGCCGGAGGTGCTCGTCGCCGGTCACCTCCACGACGGCGTCGACCAGCTCCTCGCGGGTCTTCGGCCGGTCGCCGAGCGCCTGCGGGACGGCGTCGACGATCGCCGCGATCTCGGCGGCGGTGACGCCGTGGCCGCGCTGCCAGGAGCCCTTCTCCCAGAACCGCAGCGTGCTCAGCGCCGCGCAGTAGCCGGCCAGCTCGTCGGCGGGCAGCAGGTGCAGGGTGCCGCGCATGACCCAGGTCTTGACCAGGGTGCGCTCGTCCCGGAGCGCCCGGTCGATCTCGCCCGGGTCGGGCGCGGCGGCGCGGACGGCGACGGCGAGGTGGGCGGAGGAGGCCACCTGGGCCTGCACCCCGCACAGCCGGCGGGCGATCTCGACGGCGCCGGGACCGCCGGGGCCGCTCACGAACTGCCGGCGCAACCGCCAGGCGAGGATCTGGGGCCAGGTCAGCTGAATTGTCACCCGACCACTTCTACACGTCCCCGCCGACAGCCCGGTCGGCGGCCGGGTCAGCGGCTGAAGCCCATGTCCTGGTAGCGCAGCATCTGGAAGCCGCGGGCGCCCGCGTTGGCCAGGTTCTGCCGCGCGGCCACGAGCTGCGGCCGCTGGTAGAGGGGCAGGACGTTGACCTGCTTCCAGATGAGCCGGTCGGCGGTGTTCGCCTCGGCGCGCGCCCGGAGCGGGTCCAGGCTCCGGGCGGCGCGGGCCATGGCCGCGTCGATGGCGGCCGAGCCGGTACGGCCGAAGTTGGCGTTCCACGTCTTGCCGTCGGAGGCGTGGGCGTAGACGCCGTAGTTGCTGGACACCGGGAAGGGGGTGCCGATGTAGGCGAACGGCGCGATGTCGAAGTTGCCGGGGATCACGTACTTGGCGAAGAAGTCGTCGCTGGGCACCGCCTGGATGGTGAGCTTCATCCCGATCCGGGCGAGCATGCTCTGCGCCAGTTCGCCTTCGGACTTGCTGAGCTGCACCCCGGACGGCACCACGAAACGCAGCTCCAGCGGGTGGCCGTCCTTGCGCCGCACGGAGCCGTCGAGCCGCCAGCCCGCCTCGTCGAGGAGCCGTCCCGCCCGCGCGGGGTCGTGGACGCCGAGCTCGCCGGCGTTGTCGCGGTAGCCCTGCTGGGTGTTCATGAAGAAGTGGCTGTTCAGCGGGGTGCTCGGCCAGTCGAGGCCGCGCAGGTCGGATCGGGCGATGGCCTCCCGGTCGAGGCCGAGCTGGACGGCCTGCCGTACCCGGATGTCGCGGAGCGGGCCGCGCGAGCCGTTGAGCGTGAAGTGGCGGAAGTCGGGCGCGGCGGCCTGGCGGACCTCGGCGCCGGGCGTGGCCGCGGCGCGCGCGTGGTCGGGCGCGGACGGGCCGATGTCGGCCAGGTCGAGCTCGCCGTTGCCGAACATGCCGATGAGCGAGTCCTGTTCGGCGGCCCGGAAGACGATCCTGTCGAGCTTGGCCCGATCGCCCCACCAGGAGTCGTCGCGCACGAGCGTGACGGTCTTGGCGGTCTGGTCGAGGCTCTCGACCTTGAACGGCCCGGCGGTCACCGGGATCCTGTTCAGCCAGGCGGTGTCGAACGCCTCGGGCGTCGCGTTGGCGGAGGCGGGCAGCAGCGGCCCGAACAGCGCCTGCCAGTCGCCGAACGGCCGCGCGAACGTCACCACGACCTCGTAATCGTCGCGGCCCCGCGCGACCTGCTCGATGTCCTGGTAGCCGGTGGACGAGGCGATGTGGAAGGCCGGGTCGCCGCCGTCCAGCGCCTGCCACTGGGCGCGGTAGTCGGCCCAGGTGACGGGCTTGCCGTCGGACCATCGGGCGAGGGGGTTCAGCTTGTAGGTGACGACCTGCTTGGGCGTGGTGGCGGTGACGCGGGCGTCGATCAGGTAGGCGCGGTTGACGGACATCCGCGCCCTGTCGTCCGACACGAACGGCCTCGGCAGCAGCGCGTCGCTGATCGTCGCCGCCACGGCCAGGTGGCCGTCGACGTGGTGCCTGTTCCACTGGGCCGGGAACTCGTTGACTCCCCAGCGCAGCGTGCCGCCGTCGCCGACCCGGTCGCGCGGCATGGGGTTGAGGTCGGACGCCATGATCACCGCGTCGCCGGACGGCCTGGCTCGTCCGGCGCCGCCCCCGCCGCACGCCGCCAGGGACAGCGCGGCGGTCACGGCGGCCACGGCGGCCACGGCGGCCACCACTGGGTGAGTTGCTTTCAACGGGACTCCATGGGTTAGACGACGGCGAGCTTCTCGGCGTAGTGGCACGCGGCGGCCTGGTCCTCGCCGAGCGGCCGCACCTCGGGCTCGGCGTCCACGCACAGGCTGCGTTCCTCGGCCGTCAGCACGCCCCGGAAGGTCGGGCATCTGGTACGGAACCGGCACCCCGACGGCGGGTCGGCCGGGCTGGGCGGCTCGCCGTCGAGCAGGATGCGCTCCCGCGAGCGCTCCCGCACCGGGTCGGGCAGCGGGATGGCCGACAGCAGCGCCTGCGTGTACGGGTGCGCCGGGGTGGCGTAGACGGCCTCGGCGCGCCCGATCTCGGCGATCCGGCCCAGCTGCATGACGGCCACCCGGTCGGCCAGGTAACGGACCACGGCCAGGTCGTGCGCGACGAACAGGTACGACAGGCCCAGCCGGTCCTTCAGCGCGCCGAGCAGGTTGAGCACGCCCGCCCGGATCGACATGTCGAGCGCCGAGACGGGCTCGTCCAGGACCAGCAGCCGGGGTTCGAGGGCGAGCGCGCGGGCGATGGCGACGCGCTGGCACTGCCCGCCGGACAGCTCGCGCGGGTAGCGGGCGGCGTGCGCGGTGTCGAGCCCGACCAGGGCGAGCAGCTCGGCCACCCGCCGCCCGGGCGCGCCCGCGCGGTGGGCGCGCAGCGGCTCGGCGAGGATGTCGTAGACGGTCATGCGCGGGTCGAGCGAGGCCGCCGGGTCCTGGAAGACCACCTGCATGTCGCGCCGGACGGCGGCCCGCTGCCCGGCGGTGAGCCTGGCGGTGTCGCAGCCGAGCACGACGATCCGGCCCTCCTCCGGCTCTGCCAGCTCCAGGATCTGTGTCAGCGCCGTGGTCTTGCCCGACCCCGACTCGCCGACCAGGCCGAGCGTCTCGCCCTCGCGGATGTCGAAGCTGATCCCGGCCACCGCGTGCACGGTGCCGGCCCGCCGCCTGAACATCGCGCCGCGCATCAGCGGGTAACGCTTGACCAGCCCCTGGACCTCCAGCACCGTGCGGGGCCCGCGGGTCACCGGCTCGCGCGGCGCCCTCGCCTGCTCGCCGCCGTCCGCCCGGCGCACGTCGGCCCACCGGATGCAGGCCGCCCGGTGCCCGGCGCCCACCTCGAACAGCGGCGGCTCCCGGTCGTCGCACGCCTCCTCCCGCATCGGGCAGCGCGGCGCGAACGGGCAGCCCGGCGCCGGCCGGCCCGGCTCGGGCGGGCCGCCCTCGATCGGCACCAGCGGCCGCCTCCCGCCGCCGTCGACGCGCGGGACCGAACCGAGCAGGCCCGAGGTGTACGGCATCCGCGTCCGGTAGTAGACGTCGTCCACGTCGCCCGTCTCGACCGGGCGGCCCGCGTACATGACCAGGACGCGGTCGGCGAAGCCGGCCACCACGCCGAGGTCGTGGGTGATCAGCACGATGGCGGCGCCGGTCCGGCACTGCGCCTTCCTGAGCACCTCCAGCACCTGGGCCTGGACGGTGACGTCGAGCGCGGTCGTCGGCTCGTCGCAGATGATCACGTCGGGGTCGTTGGCGATGGCCATGGCGATCAGCGCGCGCTGCCGCATCCCGCCGGAGAACTCGTGCGGGAAGGCCAGCGCCCGCCGGGCCGGGTCGGGGATGCCGACGAGGTCGAGCAGGTCCACGGCCTTGACGGCGGCCTGCTCCTTGGTGACCCGCTGATGGGCGCGCACCGCTTCGGCGATCTGGTCGCCGACCCGGTAGACGGGCGTGAGCGCCGACTGCGGGTCCTGGAACACCATCGACACGGTCCGGCCCCGAATCCGTGCCAGCTCGCGCTCCGGCGCGCCGATCAGCTCGCGGCCGTGCAGCCGCACGGAGCCGCTCACCTTGGCCTCCGGCGGCAGCAGGCCCAGCACGGCGGCGGCGGCGACGGACTTGCCGGCGCCGGACTCGCCGACGATGCCGAGCACCTCGCCGGCCCGCAGCTCGTAGCTGAGCCCGCGCACGACGGGCACGTCGCCGAAGGCGACCTCCAGGCCGTCGACCTCCAGGACGGGACTCATCGGCCCCCCTTCGCGCCCGGGTCGAACGCGTCGCGCAGCGCGTCGCCGGCCACGTTGACCGCGAGCACGGTGACGACCAGCAGCCCGGCGGCGAACCAGAACGTCCACGGCGCGTAGATCGCGGTCCGGGAGCCGTCGGCGATGAGCGTGCCGAGCGAAACGTCGGGCGGCTGGATGCCGAAGCCGAAGTACGACAGGGACGTCTCGGCGAGGATGGCGGCACTGACGTTCACGGTGGCGTCCACGATGAGCAGGGACGACAGGTTGGGCAGCACGTGCGAGAAGATGATCTTCACGGGCGGCACGCCGAGGTAGCGGGCGGCCCTGACGAACTCCCGCTGCCGGAGCGAGATCGTCATCCCTCGGGTGATCTTGGCGGTGACCATCCACAGGAACAGCGCCAGCATGAGCACGAACAGCGGCCACTGCCCCGAGCCGAACAGCGGCGACATGATCGCCAGGATGAGGAAGGCGGGCAGCGCGAGCAGCAGGTCGGTGATCCAGGTGAGCACCCGGTCGGTCCAGCCGCCGAAGTAGCCCGCGAACGCCCCGGCGAGCGCGGCCAGCGCGGTCGACACGAGCGCCGCGAGCAGGCCGACGATCAGCGACCGTTGCAGCCCGCGCAGCGTGAGCGCGTACACGTCGGCGCCGGTCTGCAGGGTGCCGAACCAGTGCCGGCCCGACGGCGGCTCCAGGAACGCGGCGAAGTCCTTGT
This sequence comes from Nonomuraea sp. SBT364, assembly GCF_001083785.1. Taxonomy (GTDB): domain Bacteria; phylum Actinomycetota; class Actinomycetes; order Streptosporangiales; family Streptosporangiaceae; genus Nonomuraea. Next base: position 5,342 of record NZ_LAVL01000202.1, on the reverse strand, counting down.
CCGTGTGGGACCACGGCGCGAACAGCGGCCCGGCGAACGCGAGCACGAACATCAGCGCCAGCACCCCGACCCCGGCCCGCCCCTGCCGGGAGGCGAGGAAGCGTCCCGCCAGCACGCGCCCCCGGGACGGCGGCGCGGGCTCGGCCGGTTCGAGGTCGCCGGCGACCTCCTCCTCCGACAGCGTCATCCCGCCCTCACCCGGGGATCGAGCACGGCGTGCAGCAGGTCGGCCGCCAGCGACGCGCACAGCACGGCGAGCGCGGCCAGGCACGAGATCGCGGCCACGGTGTTGACGTCGTTGGTGAAGACGGCGCTGATCAGGCGCTCCCCCAGCCCGTGCCAGCCGAAGATCTTCTCGGTGAAGGCGGCGCCGGTCAGCAGCGCGCCGAACACGAAGGCGAAGTAGGTCGCCACCGGGATGAGCGCGGTGCGCAGCCCGTGGCGGATCAGCGCCCGCCGCCTGCTCAGCCCCTTGGCCCTGGCGGTACGCAGGTAGTCGGCGCCGAGCACGTCGAGCATCATGTTGCGCTGGTAGCGGCTGAAGACCGCGATCAGCCCGAGCGACAGCGTGACGGTCGGCAGGATCAGGTGCTGCAGCCGGTCGAGCAGCCCGCCCCAGAACCCGGCGTCGAGCCCGGCGGTCCGCTCGCCGCCGACCAGGAACACCCGGCGGCCGAACAGCTGGTCGTTGGCCCAGGTGCCGCCCAGGATCGCCACGTTGGCCAGCACGACCACGGGCACCGCCAGCAGCAGGTAGGCCAGGCCCGCCGACAGCCGGTCGAACCAGCCGTACTGCCTGACCGCGGCGGCGGCCCCGGCGGCGACGCCGAGCACGCTGCCGCACACCAGCCCGAGCAGGACCAGCCGCAGCGTGACGCCGGCCCGCCGCTGCAGGTCGGCGCCGACCGGCGAGCCCGTCACGCTCCTGCCGAAGTCGCCGCGCAGCACGCCGCCCGCCCAGGTCAGGTAGCGCTCGAACAGCGGAGTGCGGTCGTTCAGGTTGAGCGCGGCCAGTTGCGCGTCGACGACGGCGGGCGGCGGCGGCGGGGTGCGGCCCGCGTAGTTGGCGCGCGGGTCGAGGGAGCCGGCGGCGAGCAGATAGGCGAGGCTGGCGGCGACGGCGGCCAGCACGACCGAGCCGAGCAGCCTGCGGGCCAGGAACCCCGCCATCGTCCCCCCTTACGAACGGCGTGTGGCCATCGTGCTACATTCCGCGACCATCTGGACGCAGGCACATGCCAAGGGGGCGTCTGGTTAGCGTCCGGAAAGTTCGTCGACCGCGGTGCGGACGTCGTCGCTGGTGATCGTGGTCAGCTCGGCGGAGCTGGCGGACTCGCCGCGCGAGGCCAGCGCGGCCAGCCGGACGTCGCGGCGCATGGCGGCGCGCTCGAACAGCGACCGGGCGAACCTGCCGTTGCCCAGCCCGTCGATCAGCCGCTCGCCGCACACCCAGGCGAACACCTCGTCGAGGTCGCCCAGCGCCTCCTCGTCGAACCGGTCGCCCGCCTGCTCGGCCAGCAGCACGGCGATCTGCGACAGCTCGCGCGGCGCATAGCTGGGGAACGCCACCCGCTGGCTGAACCGGCTGGCCAGGCCCGGGTTGGTGGCCAGGAAGGCGTCCATCTCCCGCTGGTCGCCGGCCAGCACGATGACGAGCCGGTCACGGTCGTCCTCGGCCCGCTTGAGCAGCGTCTGCACGGCCTCCGCGCCGAACGCGTCACCGCCGGAGTAGCCGGGGTTGACCAGGCTGTAGGCCTCGTCGATGAACAGCACGCCGCCGAGCGCCCGGTCGACCAGCTCGTTCGTCTTGATCGCCGTCGCGCCCAGGTGCTGGCCGACCAGGTCGGCGCGGTGCGCCTCGACCACGTCGGGCCTGGCCAGCAGGCCGAGCGCGGCGAAGATGCGGCCCACGACGCGGGCGACCGTGGTCTTGCCGGTGCCGGGCGGGCCGACGAACACGAAGTGGCGCGTCTGCGGCGGCGTCGGCAGGCCGCGCTCCTGACGCATCCGGGCCACCTGGAGCTGGGCGGCTATCGCGTGCACCTGCCGCTTGACCGGGGCCAGCCCGGCCATCCTGTCGAGGTCGCCGAGCGCCTCCTCCAGCGTGGGCGTGGCCACGTAGCCGCGGAAGCGGGCGGTGAGCTCGTCGAAGGCCTTGGTCACGTCGGCCGTCGTGGTCGTCACCAGGTCCTCGGTGGTCGGCGTGCCGCCCGCGCCGACCACGCGCACGTCACGGGCCTGGGCGGCGGCCTCGACCAGACTGCGCGCGAACCGGGCGTTGCCCAGCTCGTCGACCAGGCCGCGCCGCTGCACGTCCTCGAACAGGGCGAGCAGCGCCGCCCTGGCCTCGGGGCGCATGGTGTCGCCGCGCTGCCGCTGGAGCAGCTCGGTGATCTCGGCCAGCTCCCCGGCGGAGTAGGTGGGGAAGCGCACGCGGGTGGCGAACCGGCTGGCCAGGCCGGGGTTGCTGGACAGGAACGCGGTCATCTCCTGCTCGTAGCCCGCCAGGATGATGATCACCCGGTCGCGGTCGTCCTCGGCCCGCTTGAGCAGCGTCTGCACGGCCTCCGCGCCGAACCTGTCGGGCTGCCCGTCGGAGGAGTTGATCAGGCCGTAGGCCTCGTCGATGAACAGCACACCGCCGAGCGCCTTGTCGACCAGCTCGTTCGTCTTGATCGCCGTCGCGCCGAGGAACTCGCCGACCAGGTCGGCCCGCTGCCCCTCGACCACGTACGGGGTCTCCAGCAGGCCGAACGCGTAGAAGATCTTCGCGAGCGTGCGGGCGACGCTGGTCTTGCCGGTGCCGGGCGGACCGAGGAAGACGAAGTGCCTGGTCGGCCGGCCGGCCGTGTAGCCCGCCTCGGCGCGCAGCCGGGAGGCCTCGATGGAGGCGGCGATCGAGCGGACCTGCTCCTTGACCGGGGCCAGCCCGATCATGCCGTCGAGCTCGGCCAGCGCCTCCTCGACGGAGATCTGCGGCAGCGCCGGCGCCTTGTCGGAGACCGGCTCCGGCCTGCCCTCGCGGGCCCGTACGCGGACCTGCTCCTCGGCGGTCAGCTCGGACCTGGCGCGGCGGGCCAGCAGGAAGCGGTAACCGAGCACGGCGGCGGACGCGCCGTAGGCGACCCAGACGGCCAGGCTCTCCGAGACCAGCGAGACGGCGGCGGCCAGCGCCCCGGCGGGCACCAGCGCCAGCAGCGCCGTCACCCACGGGGCCACCCAGCGGATCAGATGCGCGCCGGCGGCCACGGGCAGGGCCAGCACCAGCAGCAACGTCGGCGCCAGCGAGGTCGGCGGGAAGAGCGCCATGAAGACGGGCAGCAGCGCGCACCAGCCTGCCACCACCAGCGCCGTCGCGGCGGCGCGCGGGAAGCGCAGCGTCAGCGCGACGAAGCAGAGCGCGGCCAGCGTGATAAGGAAGGTCTGGAAGAGCTGCCCGCCCAGCGCGGCCGACAGGCCGACCGCGCCGACCAGGACGGCCACGTACATCACCCTGCGGGCGGCCGGCGGAAGCCGGAAATAGCGCACACGCACCTGTTCGAACAGATCCCGCACCGCGGCCCGCCCCGCCGCCCGGGTCCTGCTGGACTCCTGCATCACGCCTCCCCGGTCCGCCCCTGGTTATACCGCACCGGGCCGACGATTGGGCGGACCTGACACGCTAGGTGGAGCTGACGAACGCGGCGATGTGCCGCCCGAGTTCGGCCCCCGCGTCCTCCTGCAGGAAGTGGCCCGCCCCTTTGATGACCGGGTGGGCGCGGCCGGCCGCACCGGGCATCGACCGGCACAGCACGGGCGCCATGCCGCCGGTGATCGGGTCTCCGTCGGAGAAGGCCACGAGAAACGGCCGGTCGAGCGTGGTGAGGATCCGCCAGGCCGCGCGGTTGGCGTCCGAGGCGGGGTTGTCCGGCGCGTACGGCACGAGCCCCGGCATGGCCCGGGGGCCCGCTTTGTACGACTCGTCCGGGAAGGGGGCGTCGTAGGCGGCGCGGACCTCCGGCGGCAGTTCTGTGGCGCAGCCCGACTGGACGAACCTGGCGATGTCCAGCTCGGGCGCGCCCGCCACCGCGTCCTTGAACCGGTGCCACACCTCCGGCATGGGATTGTCACCGGTCGGCAACCCCGTGTTGGCGGCGACGATCCGGGCGACGCGCCCGGGGTGCTCGGCGGCCAGGCGCAGGCCGATCAGCCCGCCCCAGTCCTGGCCCACGAGGGTGACGCCGGTCAGCCCGAGCGCGTCGTACAGCAGGGCGCGGGTCCACTCGACGTGCCTGGCATAGGTGTGGTCGCCGGGCTCGGCCGGTTTGTCCGAGCGGCCGAAACCGATCAGGTCCGGGGCGATCGCGCGCAGGCCGGCCGCGGCCAGCTCGCGCATCACGTCGCGGTAGAGGAACGACCAGGACGGCTCGCCGTGCAGCAGCACCACCGGCTCCCCGTCGGCGGGACCGGCCTCGACGCAGGCCATGCGCAGCCCGTCGCCCACATCGGCGTAGCGGGCCTCGTACGGGAATCCGGGCAGATCGGCGAACCGGTCGTGGGGGGTGCGGAGGATTCGCATAGAACAAGATTCTAGCTACCGGCGCTGGTGCCGCCCAGGGAACTGGCCCACGAGCACCTCCTTGGGCGTCACGCGCAACACGTCCGCGTCGGCCAGGGCGATCCCGCGCACCTCCACCCAGGACCGGCGCTGCAACGGGTCGGCGGCGAACACCGCCACCCTCGGGTCGTCCTCGATCGCCTCCCATGCCCCGGTTCCGGCGATCAGCTTCAGCTCGCCGGAGGCGGTCATGGACGCCGCCGCGCCCACGACCCTCGGCCCCAGCGGATCACCGTAGGACAGCACCACGCTCCTGGCGTACGCGAACGCCTGGCGCACCTCGGGGTCCAGCGCCACCGGCGGGCCGCCGCCCATCGGCAGGTCACACATGGTCAGCGACGCGCGCCACGGCCCGGCCGTCCCGCGCCACCAGGCGCGCAGCGCCCGCAGCGCGGCCACCGCCACGCACGCCCCCAACGCGGCGGCGCTCCCGCGCCACCCCCACACCATCCCCAGCGCGCCACCCGCCGCGCCCGCCGCCGCACCGGCCACCACCAGCGCGACCGCCGCCGCCAGCCAGGGGTCCGCGCCGCCGCGCGCCTTCCGGCAGGCGCGCACCAGCGGGTACGGCACCGCCAGCGCCACGACGGCGGCCCGCGGCTCCACCACCAGCGCCCCGCCCAGCACCGCCGTGATCAGCAGGCCGATCTTGAACGCCCGCGTCCTGATCTGGGTGCCGATCTCGCGCCTGGCCACCAGCATCATGCCGTTCACGCCACGGCCTCCTTGAAGATCTCGGTGAGGG
>NZ_LAVL01000201.1 GCF_001083785.1 Nonomuraea sp. SBT364 | reverse complement strand
CCGACGCCACCGCGCTGCCCGCCCCTCCGCTGCGTCCCGAGCGGCCGGTTCTGGTACCGGCGACAGGCCCGGTACGGCTGGCGCTGCGGACGAACAGCCCGATACGGCCGGCGGTCCGGCTCAGGGCGATCAGTCGGGTACGGCCGGCGGTCCGGATGCCGGGGCCGGGGTTCCTGGCGGGCGTCGCGGCGCGGCCGGGGAATCCGCTGGGCCGGGCGGTCGTGCGGAACCGTCCGAGGCCACAGCTCCTTCCGGGCCTGAGCTCGGTACGGGTGACGCCGTACCTCCCGGGGCAGATGCGCCCGACCAGGGCGCCGTCGGCACCGGACCGGAGGAGGCGCAGGGACAACCGTCCCCAGATGCCGACAAGTCCGGCGGTGCCCGCCCACGCCGCTCGATGGCGAACGTACGCGGCATCCGCCCTCCTGGTGGCCTCCCGTCCCGCCCGCAGGACTCGACACCCGGCTCGCCGAAGCGAACGGCGGAGGAAGACACCGGCCCCGAAAGCAAGGACCGCGACGGCGTCCCTCCTGCCAGTGACGGGGCCGGTGAGGCGCCGACGCCGGCCGGGGCCGACGCAGAGGCCCCCGCCGCGGACCGGGAAACCGGCTCACCGGCGTCGCCGGCCGCGAACGCCGACGAGGCTTCGTCCACAGACGCGGACGCCGGCGAGCGGTCATCCACAGGTGACGAGTCGACCGGCGAGGCTTCGTCCACAGGCGAGCCCGCTGGGTCAGAGTTTTCCACAGGCGCGCAGGAACCGGGCCCGGCGTCCGGTCCACAAGGGCAGACTTCTGGCTCGAGCCCGCGCAGGCGGAGGATGGCCGACCCACGTTCCGTCCGTCCACCCGGGCGGCTCGACCCTGACCAGTCGAGGGAGACCGAGGAGGAGTAGTGACCGAAGCGGTGCCCTCCTACCTGTCGCCCACCGGGCAGGAGATCATCTTCTTGCTCCTGGGCGCTGTGGCGGTCGGATCGGCGCTGCTCGTCGTCACGACGCGGCAACTCGTCCATGCCGCACTCTGGCTGGTGCTGACCTTCGGCGCCCTGGCGGGTTGCTATCTCGTTCTCACGGCCGAGTTCGTGGCCTGGGTTCAGGTGCTCATCTATGTGGGCGCCGTGGTGGTGCTGCTGCTGTTCGGCATCATGCTCACCCGCGCGCCCATCGGCCGCTCCACCGATCTCGACAGCCGTAACAAGGTCACGGCGGCCGTGGTGGCGCTGGCGACGGCGGCGATCCTGGTCACGGTGGTGATCGACGGCTTCCGGATGGCCTACTCGCCGCTCAAGCCCGGCGCGGGCGCGGCGCGCGAGCTGGGCGCCAGCGTCTTCAGCACATGGGTGCTGCCGTTCGAGGCGCTTTCCGTCCTGCTGCTGGCCGCCCTCATCGGCGCCATCGTCCTGTCCCGCACCGACATCACCGGCGGATCCCGTACGGGATCGTCCTCCGATCCTGGGAGCCGGGGATCGGGCAACTCCAGCGGCCCGCCCGGCGGAGAAGCCGCGGATGGCACGTCCCGCATGGACAGGGGGCATTAGTGCACATCGTCTACCCCGCTGTGGTTTCGGCGCTTCTGTTCTCCATCGGCGTCTACGGTGTGCTCGCCCGGCGCAACACGATCCTGGTGCTGATGTCGGTCGAGCTGATGCTCAACGCCGTCAACCTCAACCTGGTCGCGTTCGACGTGTGGCTCGGTGACGTGCTGCACAGCGGGCAGGTGCTGACGTTGTTCGTCATCGTGATCGCCGCCGCCGAGGTGGGGGTCGGGCTGGCCATCGTGCTCGCCCTCTTCCGCAACCGTCAGACGGTAGACATCGACCACCTGCGTGATCTCGCGGAGCCGGAGGACGACCTGTCCCAGATGCCGGCCCAGGCGGTCGCACCCGTCGACGCGAATGCCCGCGGCGGCGATCTGGAGGCCGTGGCCGCCTTTCGTGCCCGTGGCCCGGCGGATCCCGGCCCTCCGGGAGCCGCCTCCGCCACGCCCGCCGAGCCCCGCCCGCGCAGTGCCGACAACCAGCCGTCGCCTGCCCCGGAGGACGGCCCGGCGGTGGACGGCCCGGCGGTGGACAATCCGGCGGAGCGGGGCGACGGCCGCCGCGTCAAGCGAGGGGGCACGTCGTGACGACCTTCCCGTTGCTGGCCGTACTCCTGCCCTTCCTGGCCGCCGCCGCAGGTCTGCTGCTGTCCCGATGGCCCCACCGACGTGCCTCTTCGACGGAGGACGATCCCGCCAAGGACACGGGGCCCACGGCAACCGGCGCTCCCGCATCGGACGGCGGGCGGCATGGGGACGGCGGGTCGGTCCGGGCCAACCGGCGGGCCGCGTGGATCGCGGTCGTCCCGACGGCCGCCGCGACGGTGCTCGCCGCAGCGGTGGCGTGGGGGCACGGGTTCGGGTTCCTGACGGGCGAGGGCCCGTCGGCGGCAGTGGGCGACACCTACGGGAGCATCGAGACCGGCGGCGTGCCCATCTCGCTCACACTGCAGGCCGACGCGCTGTCCGGCATCCTCGGCGTGCTCGTCACCGTGGTGGCGCTGGCCGTGCAGGTCTACTCGATCGGCTATCTGCGGGACGACCCCCGCTACCCGTCCTACAGCGCGTTCATCAGCCTGTTCACCGCCGCCATGCTGCTGGTGGTCTACGCGGGTGACCTCCTGGTCCTCTATGTCGGGTGGGAGGTCATGGGCCTGTGCTCCTACCTGCTCATCGGGCACTGGTGGGAGGATCGCGGCAATTCGCGCGCCGCGGTCAAGGCGTTCCTGGTGACGCGGCTGGGTGACGTCGGGTTCCTGTTCGGCATCTTCGTGCTCGGGATGGGCGCGGGCAGCTTCCGCATCGGCGACGTGCTGGCGCGGGTGCCCGAGATGTCCGCTGCGACGCTGGTCACGGCGACGATGCTGCTGCTCGCGGGGGTCGCCGGCAAGAGCGCGCAGGTGCCGCTGCACACCTGGCTGCCCGACGCGATGGCGGGTCCGACACCGATCAGCGCGCTGATCCACGCCGCGACCATGGTGGCCGCGGGGATCTTCATCGTGGCCAGGCTGTTCCCGGCGTTCGCCGCGGCCCCGCCGACGCTCGACGTGCTCGCGGTGCTGGCCGCGCTCGGCATGCTGGGCGCGGCCCTGGCCGCGTTCGCCCAGGACGACCTCAAACGCGTCCTGGCCTACTCGACCGTCAGCCAGCTCGCCTACATGGCCGGCGGGCTCGCGGCCGGCTCCGACACCGCGGCGATCTTCCACCTGATCACGCACGGCGCGTTCAAGGCGCTGCTGTTCCTGTGCGCGGGTCTCGTCATCCACCACGTCGGCTCCAACCTGATGACCCGGATGGGCGGGTTGCGGCGGGAGCTGCCGGTCACGTTCGCGGCGACGACGGTCGGCTTCGCCGCTCTCATGGGCCTGCCCCCGACCAGCGGTTTCTTCAGCAAGGACGCCCTGCTCGCCACCATGGAGGGCGCGCTCGCGGGTGGCCTGACCGACGCCGCCGCGCTGCTCCTGTACGGCTGCGCGCTCGCGACCGTCGCCGTCACCGGCGCGTACGCCACCCGGGCCTGGCTGCGGACCTTCTTCGGCCCGGTGCGCACCATCGCGCTCGCCGAGCCCGAACCCGGCACCGCCCACGTCATCGACACCCGCGAGGCGCCTCGCACCATGCTCGTGCCCGTCGCGCTCCTCGCGGTGCCCGCGCTGCTGCTCGGGTTCGCCGGCGGGGCGCACCTCGACGTGCCGGTGGCCGCCACCAGCGTCGCCCTCGCGCTGCTCGGCGCCGGAGTGGCCTACGCCGCGTGGCGTGCCGACCCCGTGGCCGATCCGGCGCGCCTGCTCGGGCCGCTCCGCGTGCCGTGCGAGCGGGCGTTCTACGTCGACAACCTGTACGCCGCGATCTTCGTACGCCCTGTCGTGGCGCTGGCCAGGCTGGTCGTCAGGACGGACGACACGGTGGTGGACGGCGCGGTGCGCGGCTCGGGCCGGTCGGCCTACGCTTTGTCGGGGATGCTGCGGCTCGCCCAGAACGGCAATGTGCAGCTCTACGTGAGCGGTCTCCTGGCCGGTGTCCTGCTGATCGCGGTGGGGGCGGTGGTGTTCATATGACTCCTGACCCGGCGGTCCCGCCCGGCGGCGTGGGCGGGGTGGTGGTCGCATGATGGGCTGGGTGTCCGTCGCGCTGGTCGGCGTGCCGTTGCTGGGGGCCGTGGCGCTCGTGGTTGCGCCGGGCGCGCTCCGGCCGGTGCTGCGGCTCTACGGGCCTGTCGTGTCCGGGGCGACGCTGGTGCTGGCCGTGGTCATGATGGCCGCGTTCGACCACGGGCGGGCGGCGCGGCCTCAGTTCGCGGTGGACCAGCCGTGGATCCCGGGCCTCGGCCTGCGGTTCCATCTGGGCGTCGACGGGATCTCGCTGCCGCTGGTGGTGCTGACGGCGCTGCTGACGTTCCTCTGCTTCGCCTATCTGAGCTGGGGCGGTGGCCGGCGGCCTGGGCAGTTGCTGAGGGCCCGGCCGGGAGGGGCGAGGCCGAGGGCGCTGGTGTTCACGCTGCTCGTGCTCGAAGTGGGCATGATCGGTACGTTCCTGGCGCTCGACCTGCTCCTGTTCTTCGTGTTCTTCGAGATCGTGCTCGTGCCCATGTACTTCCTGATCGCCGTGTGGGGCGGTGAGGGGCGGCGGCGCGCGGCGGTCAAGTTCATCCTCTACACGCTGCTCGGCTCGGTCGTCATGCTTCTCGGGCTGCTGCTCATCTGGGCGCAGACCGGCACGCTCGACATCGTGGCGCTCGGCGAGGCGCATGGCGCGGGCATGTCGAGGTCGGTGCAGGTGCTGGCGTTCGCCGCGGTCGGGATCGGGCTGGCGGTCAAGACGCCCATGTGGCCGCTGCACACCTGGCTGCCCGACGCGCACACCGAGGCGCCCACGGTCGGGTCGGTGCTGCTGGCCGGGGTGCTGCTGAAGATGGGCACCTACGGCTTCGCCCGCATCGCGATCCCGATCCTGCCCGAGGGGGCGGTGGCGGTGGCGCCCTGGCTCGGGGCGCTGGCGGTGGTCGGCATCATCTACGGGGCGCTGGCCTGTCTGGCCCAGCGCGACCTCAAACGGATGATCGCCTACTCGTCGGTCGGGCACATGGGGTTCGTGCTGCTGGGGTTCGCGACGCTGACCACGGTGGGGGTCAACGGCGCGCTGTTCGCCAACGTCGCGCACGGGCTGATCACGGGGCTGCTGTTCTTCGTGGCCGGAGGGATCAAGGACCGCTACCACACGGCCGACATGCCGTCGCTCGGTGGTGGCATGCTGGCGACGCTGCCGCATCTCGGGGCGGTGCTCACGTTCGCCGCCATCGCCTCGCTCGGGCTGCCGGGGCTGGCCGGGTTCTGGGGCGAGATGCTCGCGCTCCTCGGGGCCTTCCAGCCGGCCGGAGGTCTGCCACGGGGGCTGTTCCTCACGTTCATGGTCGTCGGTGGGCTGGGGGCGGTGCTGACGGCCGCGTACTTCCTCGTCATGCTGTCCCGCGTCACCCACGGCGTCCCCGCCGTGCCCCGGCCCGCCCTGGTGACGGCGGGCGGGCGGGGAGACGTGGGCCTCGACGACCGTACCGCCGCCATCTCAGCCACGGCCGAGGTGACGAGCGGCGCGGCCGGATGGGAAACACCGGACGAACGCCCCGTCCGGCCCCTGGAAACGCCGCCGCCCGCCACCGGCGAGGACGGCCACCCCCAGGAGGAGGCCGCCGAGGAGCGCGGCCACCCGGCAGGGGAGCCCCCCGTGCCCGAGGAAGACCGCCCGCTGAGCGAGGAGGGCCGCCTGGTGGGGGAGGATGGCCGCGCGGTGGGGGAGCGCGGCGGCGGGATGCTGGACGTGCAGCGGTATGAGCTGGTCGCCTGGGTGCCGCTCATCGTGTTGACCTTGCTGTTCGGGCTCTGGCCCAAGCTTCTGCTGTCGCTCACCACGCCCGCCGTGCAGACCCTGCTGGGGGCGCTGTCATGATCCAGGAGATCGACTACTTCGCCATCGCGGCGCCCCTCACGCTCGCCCTGGTCGCCGGGCTGGTGCTGGTGCTCGACGCCTTCCTGCCCGCACGGCCGAGGGTCAGGCCGGCCCTGGGGCTGATCACGCTGGCCGGGGTGCTGGTCGCGCTGGGGTTCGTGGTGGCGCAGGCGGTCAGGGGCGGCGCGGCGCTGTCGACCTTCTGCGTTCCACCCGGCCTGAACGCCCCGGGCGACGGCTGCTCGTTCGTGGTCGACCGGTTCACGCTGATCTTCGCCGGGCTGGTGCTGGTCGCGGCCGTCGTGATCGTGCTGATGTCGATGACCGAGCTGGCCGGCGGCGACATCCCGGTGGGGGAGTGGTACTTCCTCCTGCTCTGCACACTCGTGGGCGCGGTGACGCTGCCCGCCTCGCGCGACCTGATCATGCTCGTCGTGGCGCTCGAACTCGTCTCGCTCCCGGTCTTCGCGCTCACCGCGCTGAAACGCTACGACGGCCGCTCCTCGGAGGCCGCGGTCAAGCTCTTCCTGGTGTCCGTCGTGTCGACCGCCGTCATGCTGTTCGGCGTGTCCTTGCTGTACGGGATCGGGGGCAGCGTGTTCCTGGACCGGCTCGGGGCGGTGCTCGGGGGTGAGGCGGCGGCGCCCGGCTGGCCCGGGCCGGGCGCGTCCGTTCTCGGGGCGGACCACGGCCTGCCCGGGGTGGTCACCGTCGGAGTCGTCCTGGTCGTGGCGGGCTTCGCGTTCAAGATCGCGGCGGTGCCGTTCCACGCCTGGGCGGCGGACGTCTACCAGGGCGCTCCCCTTCCGGTGGCCGCGCTGCTGTCGGTGATCTCGAAGGCCGCCGGGTTCGCCGGGCTCATCCTGGTCCTGGTCACCGCTCTGTCCGGCCAGGCGGGCACCGGGGTGCCCATCGTGGCGATCCTGTCGGCGCTCACCATGACGGCAGGCAACCTGCTGGCCATGCGCCAGCGCTCCGCCGTACGCCTGCTGGCCTGGTCGTCGGTCGCCCAGTCGGGCTACATCCTCGCCCCGCTCGCGGTGGCGTCCGCCGGGACCGGGGCGTCGGTGGCCTACCTCGTCATGTACGCCGCCATGAACCTGGGGGCGTTCGCCGTGGTCATGCTCATCTCGCGGACGGCTCCGCGCAACCAGCTCGACGACTACCGGGGGCTGGCGTTCCGGAGTCCCGTGGCGGCGCTGGCGCTGGCGTTCTGCCTGATCTGCCTGGCGGGGCTGCCGCCCGGGCTGGCGGGGCTGTTCGCCAAGATCGTGGTGTTCCGGGAGATCGTCGACGGCGGGGCCGGGTGGCTGGCCGTGGTGATGGCCGTCAACACGGTGATCGGGCTGTACTACTACGTCGCCTGGACTGCGCGGCTGTTCAGCCCAGGGGAGGCGACGGCGGTCACCCGGCGGCCGGCCCCGGCGGCGTGGGCGGCGATCGGCGTGGCGGTTGCGGTGGCGGTCCTGTTCTCGGCCGCGCCGCAGCTGGTGCTCGACATGACGGTGGTGACCTGACGGCGGTGACATGACGGCGGTGACATGACGGCGGTGACCTGAACGCCGGCGGCACTCCGCGAACTCGCGGTCTGCGGGGCGGGGCGTGCTCGACGCATCTTTCGGGCTGCGGGGTGGGGTCGCGCTCCGCGCGTGAGTGGGCACGGCGGGGAACGCTGGGGCAGGGCCTCGTCGTTGTACCAGGTGAACCCGGACCACGAGGGGGGGAACCTTGCACCACAACGGTCTGCGCACCGCGATCCTGCTCGGCGGCCTGTCTGCGCTTATCCTCGCCGCGGGCGCGTGGCTCGGCGGCGGGACCGGTCTGCAGATCGCCTTCGTGCTCGCCCTGGTGACCAACGGCGTCGCCTACTTCTTCTCGGACCGGATCGCCCTGTCGGCGATGCGCGCCCGGCCGGTCAGCGAGGTCGAGCAGCCCACCCTCTACCGGATCGTCCGGGAGCTCTCCACCGAGGCCCGCCAGCCGATGCCCCGCCTGTACGTGTCGCCCACCGTGCAGCCGAACGCGTTCGCCACGGGCCGCAGCCCGCGCCGGGCCGCCATCTGCGTCACCTACGGCCTGACCCAGCTGCTCGACGAGGCGGAGCTGCGCGGCGTGATCGGGCATGAGCTGTCCCATGTGTACAACCGCGACATCCTGATCTCGTCCGTGGCCGGCGCGCTGGCCACGATGATCACCTGGGTGAGCTACGTGGCCGTCTTCTTCGGCGGCTCCGATGACGACGAGGGCCCGGGGTTCGTCGGGGCGCTGCTCATGATGCTGCTCGGCCCGGTGGCCGCCGGCATGATCCAGATGGCGATCTCCCGCAGCCGGGAGTTCCAGGCCGACGAGTCCGGGGCCCGGCTCACGGGTGACCCGCTCGCGCTCGCCTCCGCCCTGCGCAAGATCGAGATGGGCGCCCGCAGGCTGCCGCTGCCGGAGAACAGCCGGCTGACCTCGGCCTCCCACCTGATGATCGCCAACCCGTTCAGCGGCGCGGGCCTGGGCCGCCTGTTCTCCACGCATCCGCCCACCTCGGAGCGCGTGGCCCGGCTGGAGCGCATGGCGGGCTACCGCCGCTGACGCGAGAATCGACGGTATGCGACGATCTCCACGGCTGAGCGAGGCCGAACGGAAGCTGTGGGACGCCTTCCCGACCGGCCGGATGGTCACCCTGGCCCCCTTCCAGGCGAACGCCGACCGTACCGCCGGAGCGAACGCGCCCGTCGACGGCGAGTCGTGGGGGCCCGAGCGCACCGTGCGGGCCGAGGTGATCGCGAAGCTGCTGCTCGGTGCCCGTGACGCGGGCACCGGCACGGTGCCGGCGGTACGGCTGACCGGTGCGCGGATCACCGGCCCGCTGGCGATCCTCGGCGGGACGGTCGACTACGAGCTGATACTCAGCCGCTGCCATCTGGACGAGCCCGTGCGCCTGACCGGCGCGACGACCCGGACCATACGCCTGACCGACTGCCGCTTACCGGGTTTCAGCGGCGGCGGCATGCGGGTGGCCGGCCATCTGAGCCTGTCGGGCTCGTACGTCCCGGGCACGGTCCGGGTGGCACGCGCGCAGTTCGAGAGCGGGCTGTGGCTGGCCGGGACGAAGATCGTCGCCGAGGACGGGGACCCGGCGTTCTACGCCGACGCCATGGTGGTGGATTCGGTGACGCACATGGGCAACGCCGACTTCTCCGGTGCCGTACGCCTGGTCGGCGCGCGGCTGAACGGCGGCTTCAAACTGGACGGCGCGAAGCTCCGCAATCCGGGCGAGGAGGCGCTCGTCGCCGACGGCCTGGTCGTCGAGGACGCGATGAGCTGCACCGGCGACTTCCTGTCCCTGGGCTGCCTGCGGCTGCGGGGCTCGCGGATCAACGGGAGGTTCTCGTTCCGGGGCGTCATCCGCAGCCCCGACACCTCGTACGCGCTGCACGCCAGCCACATCGAGGCCCGCGAGTTCTATCTCAAGCCGTCCGAGCCGATCGACGGCGTGGTGACGCTGGCCCACTCCACCGTCGGCACCCTGCACGACGACGTGGCGACCTGGCCGGACAAGCTCCGGCTGAACGGGCTCACGTACGAACGTCTGCGCGGTCACGGCTTCGCGCGCAGGATCGAGTGGGTGAGCCGCGACCCGGAGGGGTTCAGGACGCAGCCGTACGAGCAGCTCGCGGACTGGTACCTGCGCGGCGGCAACGACGCGCTGGCCCGCCGTACCCAGCTCGCCAAGATGCGAGGATTGCGGGGGATCAGCGGGCCGCGCACCCGGTTCTGGGGGAGGCTGCTCGACGCCACCGTCGGCTACGGGTATCGGCCCTGGCTGGCGGCGGTGTGGTTCGGGGCGCTGTTGCTGCTCGGCACGGTGGTGTTCGGGCTGAACCCGCCGCGTGCGGTGAAGCCCGGCGAGAACCCGGTGTTCGACTCCTTCGCCTACACCTTCGACCTGCTGCTCCCGCTGTCCACGTTCGGGCAGCGTGACCAGTTCGACCCGGCGGGGTGGACGCAGGGGCTGGCGTACGCGCTGATCGTCTCGGGCTGGATCCTGGCCACGGCGCTGATCGCGGGCGCTACGCGGGTGCTGCGCCCGTCGTGATCTTGCGGAGCACCGCCGCCAGGTCCGGCGGGAAGAAGACCTCGTCCGTCGCGTCGAGCTCCTCGGCGCTCCACCACCGGTGCCCGACCGTGGTGTCCTTCTCGATCTGCTCCATGTGCTCGAACGACACCTCGACCGGCTCCACGCGGACCGCGTAGAACGTGTCGTCCTGGGTGATCGCGTACGGGCCGAACGTGAACTCGACGGTCTCCGTCCGGTAGGGGCCGGTGAACCGCTCGGCCGGCGCCCGCAGGCCCACCTCCTCGAACAGCTCCCGCGAGGCGGCCTCCGGCAGCGTCTCGCCCTCCTCGACGGCGCCGCCGACGGTGAACCAGAACAGCTTGCCCGGCTTCGCCGGATCGAACCCGTGGAGCAGGAGCACCCTGCCCTGATCGTCGACGGGCAGGGCGCGTGCCGTGAAACGGCGCAGGGGGATCATCGTCACGCCGGTCAAGCTTACGACCGCGGCAGCCGCGCCTCGATGCCGTCGAGGACCCGTTCGAGCCCGTACGCGAAGCTGTCCTCCCGATTCTTCCCCGGGTCGGCGTCGCGGTAGGCGGCATACAGCGCGCGCAGCCGAGGATGATCGCGCGCGGCCTCGTCGGCGGACGGCCACAGGGACTGGATCCACTCCCGCTCGCTCTGGTCGCCGCGCGCCAGCTTGGACAGCGCCGCCGCCTCACTCGTCGCGATGCCCAGCACGTACGAGATGAGGGTTTTCCCGGCGTGATCCGCTTCGAGCAGATCGAACCCCGCCGCCTCGAACAGCGCGAGCATCTCGTCGGAGAGCCGCAGGCTGTTGGGTCCGTGGAAGGCCGACACCATCTCGTCCAGCGCGTGCACCGTCCACGGATGCCGCAGGATCATCGCCCGCCAGTCGCGCGCCAGCGTGGCGGCGGCCTCCCGCCACTCGGCCCGGCTCCCGGCGACGGGCACCTTCACCTCGCCGAACACCTCGTCGACGACCAGCTCGATCAGCTCGTCCTTGTTGGCCACGTGCCAGTAGATCGCGGTGGCCACCGAGCCGAGCTGACTGCCGAGCCGCCGCATGCTGAGCGCGCCGATGCCCTCGGCGTCGAGCAGCCGGAGCGCCTCGGCGACGATCTGCTCCCTGCTCAGCGACGGCTGCTCGCGCCGCGTGCGGCGCGGCCGGGTCCACACCGAGGGGTACGACTGCTGTTCGGACAAGGCGTCCTCCTCTGTTCCGCCCCAGCTTAGCGGGCTCTTGTACGCCGTGCGAGTCATTGTACGTTGTGCAATCACTGAACAGTGTGCAATGCTCACTGCACACCGTTCAATTCCAGGGAGGTACTTCCGATGGAGCGTCACCCGCGGCGCTGGCTGATCCTGCTGGTGCTCTGCCTCAGCACGCTCGTGCTGGTCGTCGACAACGGCGTCCTCACCGTGGCGATCCCGCCGCTCACCGAGGACCTGGGCGCCGGCGCCCAGGACATCCAGTGGATCATCGACGGCTACATCCTGGTCTTCGCCGGCCTCCTGCTCACGGCCGGCAGCCTCTCTGACCGGTACGGCAGGCGTCGCGTCATGATCATCGGACTGGTGATCTTCGGAGCGGCGTCACTGCTGGCCACCTACGCCGGAAGCCCCGCGCAACTCGTCGCCGGACGCGTGCTGATGGGCATCGGCGGCGCCCTCGTCATGCCGAGCACCCTGTCGATCCTCATCACCGTCTTCGACGGCACCGAACGGCGCAGGGCCATGTCGATCTGGAGCTCCGTGCTGATGGTCGGCCTGGTCGGCGGCCCGGTCGTGGGCGGCGCGCTGATCGCGGAGTTCTGGTGGGGATCGGTGTTCCTGATCAACGTCCCGGTCGTGGTGGTGGCCATCGCGGCGGCGCTGGCGTGGATGCCGGAGTCCAAGGGGCCGTGGCGCAAGCCCGACCCGCTCGGCGCGATCCTGTCGATGGCCGGGCTGGCCGCCCTCGTCTGGGTGATCATCGAGCTTCCTCATCGCGGCATCGGCGACCTCGGCACCCTGATCGGGCTCGGCGTGGCCGTGCTGGGGCTGGCCGCGTTCGTGATCTGGGAGCTGCGGACGCCGCACCCGATGGTGCCGCTGCAGCTCTTCCGGGACCGCAATTTCAGCGGCGGCAGCCTCTCGCTCGTGCTCGTGCAGATCGGCAACGGCGGACTGCTGCTGGCGATGGCCCAGTACCTGCAGTTCGTGCTCGGCTTCACGCCCACGCAGGCCGGGCTCGCCATGGCGCCGATGGCAGTGGCCGTGATCCTGGTCAACGCCGTCTCGGCCACCCTCGGCCAGCGGCTGGGCAACCGGCCGATGACCGTGGCCGGGCTGCTCGTGCTGGTGGGCGGGTTCGCGTTGCTGGCCAACCTGTCGGCCGGCGACGGGTTCCCCATGGTGGCGGCGGCGCTGGTGCTGTTCGGGATCGGCGGCGGCCTGGCGCAGCCGGCGGCCATCGCGGCGCTGATGGGGGCCGTCCCGCAGGAGCACGCCGGGGTGGGCTCGGCGCTCAACGACACCGTTCAGCAGGCCGGCGCGGCGCTCGGCGTCGCGGCGCTGGGAAGCGTCCTGGCGAGTACGTTCACCGGGAACATGCCGGAATCGGCATCCGCGGAGGCCCGCCGGTCGATCGGCGACGCGCTCTCCGTGGCCGCGCGCACCGGGGACGGCGGGCTGGTGGAGGCCGCCCGCGAGGCGTTCACGACGGCGATGTCGTTCAGCTTCGCCGCGGGGGCGTGCGGCGCGCTGGCGGCGGCCGTCCTGGCCTTCGCCCTGCTGCGCGACCGCGACCGCGACCGTGACCGCAGCCGTGACCGAGACCGTGACCGAGACCAGGGCCGGGTGGGTGTGGCGGCGGCCGGCTCGGACGCGGAACTGACAGCAGCGCACTGAGACCTTTGAGGGGATATTTGATGACTTCGCGACCTTTCGACTCCGCCCGCTGGCAGGCCCGGCTCGACGAGCTGCGCGCCGCGCACAACGTGCCCGGCGCGACGCTGGCCGTACTCGTCGACGGCGACGTGCACGAGCTGGCCGGCGGCCTGCTTCACCTGGGGACCGGCGTGGAGGCGACGACCGACTCGGTGTTCCAGCTCGGCTCGATCGCCAAGGTCTACACCGCCACGCTGGTGATGCAACTGGCCGAATCGGGCGCGCTGGACCTCGACGCGCCCGTCGTGGACGTGCTCCCCGACTTCGCCACCGCCGACCCGTCGGCCACCCCGGTGATCACTCCCCGGCGACTGCTGAGCCACACCTCCGGCCTGACCTGCGACTTCAACTACGACGGCGGCCGGGGTGACGACTGCCTGGCCCGCTACGTCGAGGCGGCCCGGGGAGTGGCGCTGGACTGCCCGCCCGGGATCGCGGTCTCGTACAGCAGCGTCGGCTACAACGTGCTGGGCCGCGTCGTCGAGGTGCTGACCGGGCAGACCTGGGACGACGCGCTGAAGGACCGGCTTCTCACCCCGCTCGGGCTCACGCGGACGATGACGCTGCCCGAAGAGGCACTGCGGTTCCGCGCGGCCATGGGGCACCTGGGCGCCGACCCGGAGCCGGCCCCCGCCTGGGACCTCATGCCCAGGTCGGCGGGTCCGTACGGCAGGGTCATCGCCAGCGCCGGCGACGTGGTCAGGCTGGCCGCGATGCACCTCGCCGACGGCGCCGGCCTGCTGACCCCGGGGACGGTCGCGGCCATGCAACGCCGCGAGGTGGAGGTACCGGACAAGTGGACGGTCAGCGCCGACGCCTGGGGGCTGGGGTGGACGCTGTACGACTGGTCCGGGGTGCCGGGGTTCGGCCACGATGGGGCTTCTATCGGGCAGTACGCGTATCTTCGGGTGGTTCCGGGGGCCGGGGTGGCCGTGGCGTTGCTGACGAACGGCGGGGGTGCGCGGAGGCTCTACGCGGATCTGTTCTCGGAGCTGCTCGGGGAGGT